>JAFMCU010000005.1 GCA_017857595.1 Thermoprotei archaeon | reverse complement strand
TATTTATAAAAGTTTTTCTAAAAGCGCTAGGGGTGGGATTCGAACCCACACGGGCATAACGCCCACCGGCTTTCGAGGCCGGCGCAATGGCCACTCTGCCACCCTAGCATATATCAAAATAAAAGATGTACAAGAAAAACTTAAAAGTTTTCTTTTACAATATATAGTTGGCAGAATTTTAAAAAGAGGATTGAGATTATGAATGTTGTTGTTTTAGGTGCTGGATTTGCAGGATACAATCTCATCAAAGGTCTAGTTAAGGATGAAAGTATAAACAAAATAACTGTCATTGATAAATCACAATCAAGGCTTAAAAAAACCAAAAAGTTAGGAGATAAAATATTTGTTTATAATTCTTCTATAGAAGAAGTTGATAGAATTCGCAAATTTATCTCGAGATCAGATTTAGTAATTGTGGCTTTACCACCTAGTAGCAAGTCAATCGATATAATAAGAGCATGCATAGACGAAGGTACTCATTATATGGACCTAGGAATTAGTGATTATACACTCTTATTCACAATTTATCATGATGACATATTCCATGATGCGGGGATTTTTGCATTCCCTAGTTATGGAGCGGATCCAGGACTAACAAATATTCTAGCTAAACATGCTTCTAAAGATTTAGACATGCTAGATGAAATTCTTATAAGAGATGGTTCTGTTTCTTACGATGGTACAGGAAATTATTACGTATATTCTCCAATTGTATTCTTTCAGGAATTAATTGAAAGACCTTTAGTATACATGAATGGAAATTATATTAGACTAAATCATAATGAGTCAATAGAGAATTTTTATTTTCCAATTAATATAGGGTATAAAAAAGTAAAGATAGTTTCTCATGAAGAAGTTATAACATTACCAAAATTTTTAGGTAAAAAAATCATGAAAGTAAATTTCGGTTATTACATTCCAGATACAATTGAAAAAGGTTTTAAGGAATTTGAAATTAACAATAAAGTAAAATTTGATAAGTTGAAAGCATTATCAAGTATTAGAAATAATAATAAACTGCGTGGGTTTGAGTTATTAGTTATTAAAATAACTGGTTCAAAAAAAGACGAAAAAATATCTCGTCAAAGTTTCATATACCTGGATCATCAAGAAGCAGTTAAAAGATTTAATGAAAATGCGACTGAATATTTAGTTACATATCTGCCATTAAAAGTAATTAAAATGTTGGCAGAACGGAAGCTAAAAGGTGCTGGTGTTGTTTTACCTGAAATGTTAGAAACTGAAGAAATTATTAACGATTTGAAAGATTTAGGAATTTATTTCTATGAAGAAACAAAAAAGGAAATTGAAGAAATTAAAATTTAGCATTAAACTAAAACTTCAATTACTATCTTTATCTTGACGTTATTGTCTTTTAAAAGATCGATAAAATCTCTTCTTAAATCATTCGCTGATTTATTCGAACGAATTGCAAGAGTTCGATCATCAATATATTCAGATTTTCTTATCACCATGCTTGTAGAATTATTTAAAATCAATTTTTTTGAACCATAAGCTTCTACTGTCTCAATTTCATTGCCTACTACCAATTTTATTAAAACTTTTGAACCATCTTTTCTTATAGCATTTTTCAAATCATTATTAAGGTCAGCACAGGATTTCTCAGATTTAATAGCTACTATACAATCTCCTTTTTCAGTTAAATAGTCTTCTTTTGTTATTTCTAGTGTAGTTTTATGAGTAGATTTTATCTTTTCATGACCATATGCATAGAAACTTTCTTCAATTTTATTCATGTTAAAAAATAATAAGCAAATTCAAAATTTAAAAATAATATAAATATAATGAATTGTGAATAAAATAGAATTTTACATCCCAACCTGGAATCAATTGTACAAGGATATCATAAATTTATCTTATAAAATTAAATTATATGGCTTCAGACCTGATATAATTGTCGCAATCGCAAGAGGCGGATGGGTTGTAGGGAGAATTTTATCAGATTTGTTGGATCAACCTAATGTTACCGATATGCATATTAAGTTTTATACGAACGTAGCAGAAACATTAAGAGAGCCAATTATTGTTGAAACTATAGGTAAAGATGTAAGAAATAAAAAAGTATTGCTGGTTGATGATGTAAGCGATACAGGAGAATCCTTAAACAAAGCTTATAAATATATTAACGATAATAAGCCTTCTGAAATAAAAGTTGCTACTGTTTATATTAAACCCTGGACCAAATTTGTTCCAGACTTTTATACTAGAGTTATAGATAAATGGATAATATATCCTTATGAGATAAACGAGACTCTCAATAAGTTAGTAAAAAAGCTACTAAACGAAGGAATGTCAGAAAAGGAAATACTGAACAATTTGTTAAATTCAGGTATAAAAAAGTGGCAAATAAACCTCGCTTTAAAGAATGTTTTATCTATTAAGTAACGAATAAAAGACTTTTTCAAATTCTTCTATTATCCCTTCTTCATTTGAATTAAATAATTTACCGTTTAAAATGGATGGTTTTCCATTTACTATAACATGCTTGGCCCTTAGACCTGAGCATGAGTACACTAAATGGTTAATTATATGCGTTGAGTCTTCTGTAATCGGTTTTAGTTTAAAAGAATTAAGGTTTAAAACGGATAGATCAGCAACATATCCTTCTCGAATCAAACCTCCATTTATTTCAGGTAAAATTAATTTGTATGAATCATAAGTAGCTATTCGAAATATTTCTCTTGAAGTTATAACAGTAGGATCATGATACATATTTTTCAAGAAGAGAGCTGAAAATTTCAACATCTCAAAAGCATCTAAAGAATTATTGCTTGCTGGTCCGTCGGTACCTAAAGATACATTTACATTAGAATTGAGCAATTTTCTTATATCACATGTAGAACCTACAGCTAATTTTAAATTTGAAATTGTATTTTGAACTGCTATGGCGCCAGTATTCTTAAGAATTGCAATTTCTTCATTACTAAGCCAAACTACATGAGCCAATATTGACCTTTTATTGCACAAACCCAATTTTTTCAATAGCTCTATTTCTCGCAAGCCATATCTTCTTATACAAAGTTCTTGTTCTTCTTTCGTCTCAGCGACGTGTATTTGTACTAATGCATTATATTTATTAGATATTTCAGCAATTCCTTTAAGCAATTTATCTGAACATGTATAAGTTGAATGAGGACCAAATGAGGGCTTAATTAATTCAGATTTAATATTCTTTAAATCTAAAAAAGCAGTTTCAGCATATTTTAGCTTTTCATCGAGCACTTCTTCATTAAAAAAATCAAAAAGCCCTTCACTTAAAACACCTCTAAAATTTAATTCAATATATGCTTTAGCTACATCCTTCATATTAAAATACATATCCACCGCACAGGTAAATCCTGAAAAAAGCATTTCCATTACGGATAATTTAGTACCAACGTAACAATCATATGCGTTTAGTTTAGCTTCTAAAGGCCATATTTTTTTATTAAGCCATTCGTCGAGTTTTGAATCTTCAGCAATCCCTCTGAATAAGCTCATTGATGAATGTGTATGTGCATTAATCATGCCAGGAATAACTAAACAATCTTTGCAATCAAGAACAAATCCGTTTGTACTAAGATTTTCTCCTATTTGTTCTATTCTTCCATCTTTTATTAGTATATCCTTATTCTTTCTCAATGGATTAATTGCATCAACGATAAACTTACAATTTTTTAACAAAATAGGTTCCATTAATTTACATTTGAATTTTATTAATAAGAATATATTTTAAAAAGTAAATTAAAGTTTAATGGCATACGAAGAAATATATAGGATTGTTGAACTTGTAAGAGCTCATAATAAATGGAGAAGAAAAGAGTGTATTAATCTAATTGCATCAGAAAATGTAACATCGCCTTTAGTTGATATGCTTTATATGAATGATGGTATGCATAGATATGCTGAAGGATTACCATGGAAAAGATATTATCAAGGAACTAGGTATATTGATGAAATTGAAGAAAAAACCAATTTAGCTTTAGGAGAACTATTCAGAGCTAAATTTGTTGATATAAGACCTGTCTCAGGAACTTCTGCAAACGGAGCTGCATTTTTTTCTCTTTGTGAAAGAGATGATACAGCTCTTGTAGCACCTGTATATGCTGGGTCTCATGTTAGCCATACAAAATATGGAATACTAGGTGCTCTGGGTATTAAAGAAGAAGAGCTTCCATTCAATCCTGAACAAATGAGAGTAGATATTGATGCATCAATTAAAAGAATTAAAGAAAAAAAGCCTAAAATAATTATTCTTGGCGGTTCGGTTATATTATTTAGACAACCTGTAAAGGAGTTAAGAGAAGTTGCTAATGAAGTTGGTAGTTATATTATTTATGATGCAGCACATGTATTAGGCTTAATAGCAGGTAAGCAATTCCAAGATCCTTTAGCAGAAGGTGCAGATCTAGTAACAAGTTCTACACATAAAACATTTCCTGGCCCACAAGGGGGTGTTGCATTGTCAAATAATCAAGAAGTTTTTAAAAAGTTTAGAAGATACATATTCCCAGTATTCGTTTCCAATCATCATTTGCATAGATTAGCAGCAACATGGGCAACTACAATTGAAATGAAGTATTTTGGAGAAGAATATGCTAAAAACGTAATAAAGAACGCGAAAGCTTTAGCTTCAGAATTGCATTCTTTAGGTTTTAAAGTCTTAGCGGAGAAATACGGATTCACAGAATCTCATCAAGTAGTCATTGATGTAAGAAATCTAGGAGGTGGTTCGTATGTAGCAACACAATTAGAAATGTGCAATATTATTACAAATAAAAATATGATACCGGGAGATACTCCAGATAAAGTTAGAGAACCAAGCGGTTTAAGGTTAGGTGTTCAAGAAATGACAAGATACGGATGCGGTGTGAGCGAGATGAAATATATAGCTGAATTGATGGAGAAAGCGTTAATTAAAAAAGTTGATAAAGAATCAATAAAGAACGAGATAATTGAATTTAGAAAAAATTTCCAGCATGTTAAATATACATTCGATATAGAGCTGAATAATTTAACCGAAGAAAAATTGCCTATATTGATTTAATCCAAAAAGATGAGCATTTGATCAGCAAAGTGTTCTCTGACGCCAAAGGCTAATCTATAATATAAACCAGAAGAAGTGTTTATTTTTTGTATAATTCCTTTTACTTTCAATAAATCACCTTCTTCAAAGCAATCTATGAAAAAGTCATTAAATATAACTAACCTATCTATTTCATATTCGAAATTCGCTTCTTCAATTTTTACCATATATTCTAACGGATAAAAATAAGGATTTTTAATTCCCACAACTTTAATCTTTGCTTCAACAAATTCAAGATTTTCGCATTTTTTGATTTTTTCATCTTTTTTTATTTCATCAAAGGTTTTAACAGCATTGAAAGATATTTCTCTGTTTTTATAAATTAGGCGATTCCATTTTCTCTTGTTTATAATTTTTAGACTATGTTCATTAGTTTTCCTTATATTTGATTCATAAGTATAGTTTTGAATTTTTATCTTTTCAAATTTAGAAGATTGCAAAAATGATTTTAACTTAGTAACGTTTTCTTTTCCATAGATCACTATGTCTATATCAGAGATCATTGGATTAGATATACCTATAAGCATTGTAGATGTCAATCCTAAATTTTCCATTTCTAATCCTATTTCCCTCTTCAAAAGCCGTATAATATCTAAAAATATTTTATATAATGAATCTTTCTTTGTAGATAAATCGTATTTATTTGTATAGTAAACTTGAATAATCTTATTTATTGGAATTTCAGGAACACGTACTCCATACTCATTATAAAACTTAAGATATTTACTAGAATAACTAATTATAGCTTTTTCAACAGTTTCAGGACCATAGTCAGGTAAAACACGCATAAAGTATTTACCTTCTTTATACCAATACGTAGGAAAATTTACTATAAAATATCTAGGTATTGCAACAATTCCTTGTGAAGAATGAATATAACCTGTAACTTGATAAAAACCTTCTTTTGTTTCAATAAAGTCTTTATCCCTAATTCTTTCAATTAACTCATCCACTTCTCAGAAATAGCTTACTGGCATGAATTCCTAAACCTCGATAAACTATAACTCCTTGATTTATTAACTCTTCACATTCAGATCTCATTTGCGTGGATTTTATCCTTATTTTCTCCTGTTTAAAAATCGTAGAGATGAGCTCACCGACTTTCATAGGTCCATAATCGTTTAAGTATTTAATTATAAAATATTTCAAAGATGTTCTTGGTAAATTTTGAACGTCTAATCTTTTCTGAAAGAAGTACAATGGTACTTCAGCAATTCTATCCTTAAATTTCAATACCAATCTATGTCTTAATGAAAATATAGAATTATGCACAGTAGGATAATCTTCATTCAACCTTATTTTAATCTTAATTTGGTCATTTTCTAAATCAAAATACAACTTTTTGTTTAAAATAATTTCATTTGTATTGCTATCTGCGATTTTTTTATTTACACGTTCTTCGACTAATAAAGAGACTTCATTTAATTCTCTTATGTGAGGTGACTTTAATGTAACGATATTATCATAGTTTAATAATAGATTTACATTATCAACTAGCAATTCTAAATTTTTATCAAAGAAATTTTTTGTAGAGAAAGGTAGAAGAGAACGTAACTTCACATCAAAAGTTTCCGATTTATCTGAGTGTATTCCATAATTCCATTTTATTTCAAAAAGTCTGCCCTTATATGTTGGATAAAGTACGTTTGGAAAATAAATTAGTAAATTTTTATAATTCTCTTTTTCTGGTTTTACATACTCCTGTAATAATAAAAACTCGTTATTCTTAGCTATTCCTTTACAACTTATCTCATAAAACTTTGGGTTATCTTTGTTCGATATAGGTATGAGGATTGCAGAATTTAATGCTATATCCGTTGTTTGAATAATTTTTGAATAACTCATTATTGAGATTATTGAATAAATAGAATCAAATATATAATTATATGTTAACCTAAAAATCTTGGTATGATTATTGATGAAATTTTAAAATTATTTGAAGAAACTAATGCTCAACAATTTATTACCATAATAGAAAAAGCTATTAAAATAATGCATCAAGAAAGAAAAAATCAAACCATTAGAGAATTCAAGATAGTTGAAGATTTAATAATTGCTGATTCAATTGATCATAACTATTTAATTATAGGTGATATTCACGGCGATATAGAAACTTTAGTGAACATTCTTAAATTAGAAAACGTTGAAGAAGAAATTAGAAAAGGTCATCTTATAACTATATTTTTAGGAGACTACGGTGATAGAGGCGAGCATTCTCCAGATGTTTATTATTTACTATTAAATTTGAAAGTAGAATTTCCTGATGGATTTATAATGCTTAGGGGTAACCATGAAGGTACAGATGACTTACTTGCATATCCTCATGATTTACCTTTATTTCTGATTGAAAAGTTTGGACAAGAAGGATTCCAAGTATATAAAAAGATTAAGTCTCTTTTCGATACATTATATCTTTCATTTGTTGTTAAAGGCAAATTTATTGCACTGCATGGTGGAATACCTATAGAAGCATCCAATTTAGACGATATAGCATATGCTAGGAAACTTCATCCAAAGAGAAAATTTTTTGAAGAGATATTATGGAATGACCCGATGGATGAAAACGGATTTGAGAGATCATATAGGGGAGCTGGAATGTTGTTCGGACCAGATATTAGTTATAAGTTTTTGCATAGGAATAATCTTAAATGTTTAATTAGAGGACATGAAGCAGTTAGGCAAGGATATTATATAACTCATGCTGGTCAAGTAGTTACAATATTTTCTAGAAAAGGTCCTCCTTATTTTAACGAAAAAGCTGCATACTTAAAAATTAATATAAATGAATTAGAAAACCTTGAACATATAAAAAATTTTATAAGAACGCTTTAGCAAGTTAAACGTACTCGTTGGGATTGGATTTAAATTCATCGAGACATTCTTTAGAACAAAAATAGTATGTTTTGCCATTGTACACTGTTTTATGTAGAGTATTTTCTGAAACAACCATATTACAAACTACACACTTCGCCATATTAATATAAACATACATTATATCCTAAATAAGGATTTTTCAACTAAATTATGCTATTTCGAATTGAATTATAAAGTAGTAATTGAATATAACCTGCTAAATTGTTGTATTTTTTATTAAAATAAGAAGATATTTCTTCATATTTTTTCTCAATATTTTTAAAAGAGATATTAAAACCCAAGTATTTATCAATCTCATTCTTAAAATATTTTAGAATTGCCTTCTTTATCCAAATATCTTGAGGAAAGCACTCCAATCTATTAAAAGAATAAAGACAAATACAATCAGCTGTTTTTTTACCAATGCCTTTTATTGCTTGCAATTGTTTTTTTAAGTTGCACGTTTCTAGATTGGATAAAGAATAAATATCAAAGCCTTCTTTTATTTTCTTCACTAAATATGCATAGTATTTTGCTCTAAAACCCAAACCTATAGATTTAAAATCGTCATAGTTCAATTTGCAAAAATCCTCCATCGCAGGATACGTGCTTAATCTTAAATTTCCCATACGTAGTTCCTTTCCATACATAAATGCTAGCCTATCAAGAATTATGTTTATTCTTTTGATGTTATTTAAGCTTGTAGAAAGATAAGATAATAAGCATTCCCAAGGATCTTGTTTTAGTAACGCTAATCCCTTATTCTTAATATAAATTTGATACATAACATCATCTTTAGGTATTTCATCAAAAATTGAAGAAAAGTCATCATTTAAACTTAGAAAATTAATTAATTCATCTTCTTTTATAATTCCCTCCACCTTATAAGATATCTGTTTATCTTCCTGCTTCAAAGCTACAATGGAAAATTTATAAATTCCAATCCAATATGTACTTATCTTTTTGAATCTGAATATTTGACCTGACCTAAAAGTTAAATCTAAGTTAATTCCGTTTATGTTCTTTAATTGACCTCGATACATTAATTGATTTAAATTAATTTAAGAAGAATTAGATTTATTAATTATTCTTCACAGAATAAAACTTGTTTAAGGGTAGAAGTGGATGGTAAAAATATACTAATCAATGTTAAGAGAGTAATAATAATCTCAATTATTATTTCATTGGCAATAGCTATACTGGAAATTATAACTTCTATAATCACAGATAGCTTAGCATTATTAGCTGATGGTTTTGATGCAATTGGAAATGCAATAGTTAGTTTTATTGTTCTAATAGGATTAGTTATGTCAAACAAAAGGCCTGATGATGTGTTTAACTTTGGTTATTATAAAGTAGAAAACTTAGCTTCTTTCTTGGCCGCATCCGTTAGCATTATCATGGCCAGTTATGTTGTTTATTTTTCTATTTTATCCATAGTAGGGAAACATATAGTATATAATAGCAACTTAGCTATAGCAGTTGTAGCTATAGCCTTTATACCTTCTCTTGCTATTTCAATTTATAAAATTAAATTTGCTCAAAAAATCGGATTTTTATCAGTAAAAGCTGATGCTATAAATTCATTTAAGGATTCATTAGGATCGATCACTGCTATCATCGGCCTTTATTTTGTTACGATAGGATTCACAATATTTGACTCAATTGCTGCTATAATCATTTCAGGCTTAATCGTAGCCCTTTCTTTCTTTGTTTTGAAAGAAAGCACATATATACTACTTGATGCATGCAAAAATCCTGAACTTAGGAATTTAATAATCGAATTGGCCAAAGGAATACCATATATTACGAAAGTTATAGATGTTAGGATGCGTCGTTTAGGTACAATAATTCACACAGAAGTTGAGGTTGAATTTGATGAAAATATAACTGTTAAGAATATGAGAGAGGCTATAAAGGCATATGAAGAAAGAATAAAAAAAGTTATTTCAGGAGTAACAAATGTAAATGTGATAATTAAATATTAAAGTGGATAAAGAACCATTACTAACTCTAACCATAATATATGGGTTATAATCGTTGTTAAAATCCCTAATCGACTAGCTGTAAACCCATTGATAAAACCAATTGTAAAAGCTGCTGCTAATAACGCAAAATTTAAGCTTGGTAAATGAACTAACGTATAATAAATGGCAACAATGATCCACCCTTCCCTAAATTTCCCTTTTAATCTTTTAGATACAAATTCTTGCAATGAACCTCTCCAGTAAATTTCTTCAAATAGACCTATTATAATCAATGACATTATCAACAAAATTTTATAAGTGGATTGTATTACTGCATAAATTTCGTTTACAAAATATCCTAAATTAAGAATATTCAAAAGAATATCTCCTGCATAAAATATCAAATATAAGATAAAACTAAGGATTATACCAATTGATGCGTAGAAAATGATATTGTATCTTCTATGTCTAGAGAAATTATTCCTGATTAATATAATATTATGCCTAAAATAAACAATGCTATACAGGCCTAAAATTATCGTGGAAATAAAAATACCGTATAAAAAGAAATTATAGAAGATACCGAAAGAAATAAACCATAGTATTGAAGGTAATATTATTAATATTAATTCTTTAAGTTTCATGTAGTTTCGTATTATCAAAAATTACTTTCCCATAAATTTTATTTTCTTCCATTAATTTATGATAGTATGAAGCATTTTTGATATCTGCAACATCGTATACCAGAGGTTTTATATTATTTTTATCAGCGTATTCAAGAGCCTTAAGTATTTCCCAATTGTTTGCATGATGCGTTCCTAATATCCTTAAATCTCTTCTATAAAAATACATAACATCAATTTCTGATTTAATGCCTTGTAAAACTCCGAATACTATTATTTTACCCCCCGGCTTTAGTATTTGAATCGAACAATTTAAATTAGCGCCTGAAAATATTTCTAAAACTATATCTACACCTCTTCCTTCTGTAAAATCAATTATTTCATTGACGGCTTTATCTGAATAAGTATCCACAATTAAATCAGGACCTAACTTTTTAATTATCTCTCTTTTAAAATCTGAACCAACACTTGCTATTACTTTAGCATTGAAACTTTTTGCTAGCTTTACTGCAAAGCTTCCAACACCTCCGCTGGCACCCCAGACCATGACTGTCATATCGCTCCTCAAATTACCAAGCGTTACTAAGGCCCTCCATACAGTCGAATATGTTAAAATCATAGCTGCTAAATCAACTGTACTTAGCCTTTTAGGAGGCCGAATTAACATTTTTTCATATACCTTTATATATTCAGCATAACTACCTTTACTATGCAAGCTTACACCTTTCCAGTTTAGACACATCGTCTCATTTCCAGATAAGCAGAATTCACATTTCCCACACCCCCATAATGGATTTGCGACGACAATTTCACCTTCAGTGAAATTTTTGACAGAACTTCCAACTTTCTCAATTTTACCTACTATATCCTGTCCTGGAATATGGGGTAGAGTGAATTGACCTCTTGCTTTACCACTTCTAACTAAAAGATCTAACCTATTCAATGATGTATTAAATACCTTTATAAGAACTTCATTATCTTCAATTTTAGGATCTTCTACATCCATAACTTTAAGAACGTCAGGTGGCCCAAATGATTCGAAAGCTATTGCTTTCATAATAAAGGTAAAAATTTAATTGCTAATAAAGCTTGTCTATATATATCAATAAAATTATATTTTTCTTCTACTAAATTTTTAAAAATTTTGGCTTTATTATACTATATGGTTGCTGTAGAAAAATTCGTTTATACATTCGAAGAAGCTGATCCATACAATAAAAAATTATTCGGAGGAAAGGGAAGTAGCTTAATTTTGATGAGCAAGCTTGGCTTTGATGTTCCACCAGGTTTTATAATCCCTACCACAATTTGTAAGATTTATTTCGAAAATGGGAGGAAATTACCTGAAAAATTGAAAGAAGATATAAGAAAGGGTATTAAATACATAGAAGATAAAACTGGTAAAAAGTTTGGTGATCCGAATAATCCATTATTAGTTTCTGTTAGGTCTGGAGCTCCTATTTCCATGCCTGGAATGATGGATACAATTCTTAATTTAGGTATAAATGATGAAGTAGCTAATGGTTTATCTAAAAAAATCTCGCCAAGATTTGCATATGATACATATAGAAGATTTCTACAAATGTTTGGAAAAATCGTTTTGAAAATAGATGAAAGAAAATTCAATATTTTGTTTGAAGAAGTAAAAAATAGATTTAAAGCATTAACAGATGCTGACTTAAATGAAGATGCATTGAAAGAAATATGCGAACGTTATAAACAATTAATAGTTGATGAATTGAGATTAAACCCAGAGTTTAAAGATGAAGATCCAAAAGAAATATTAAATAATCCATGGAAACAGCTTGAAATGTCCGTTGCTGCCGTTTTTGATTCTTGGAATTCTCCAAGAGCAATTTATTACAGACAAGTAAACAATATAACACCGGATATAGCCGACGGTACTGCTGTGAACATTGTAACAATGGTGTTCGGTAATCTTTCACTAAATTCAGCTACGGGAGTTTTATTTTCAAGGAATCCATCTACAGGAGAAAATGAATTATACGGTGAATTTCTTCAACTTGCTCAAGGTGAAGACGTCGTAGCAGGAATTAGAACACCTAAGAATATCAATGAACTTAAGAAAATTATGCCTGAAGTCTATGATAAGCTATATAAGTATGCTAAAACCCTTGAAAAAGACCAAAGAGAAGTACAGGATATTGAGTTTACAATTGAAGATGGTAAGCTCTATATGTTACAAGCAAGGAATGCAAAAATGAGTCCCATAGCACTTGTTAAAACAAGTATTGATATGTATAAGGAAGGAATAATAACTAAGGAAGAAGCGATATTGAGAATAAAACCTAAGGATATACTTCAATTATTATATCCAAGAATAGATGAAAGTAAAGTTAAGAGTAAGCCTATTGCTAAAGGTCTACCTTCTTCACCGGGCGCTGTATCAGGAAAAGTTGTTTTTAGTGCAGATAAAGCAGTTGAACTTAGTAAAAAAGGTGAAAAGGTAATTTTAGTCAGAGAAGAAACGAAACCTGATGATGTTCATGGATTTTATGCATCTGTAGGCATATTGACTTCGCGTGGTGGAATGACAAGTCACGCTGCTGTGGTTGCTAGAGCAATAGGTAAACCTTGTGTTGTTGGATGTGAAGAAATAAAAATAGACTATGATAAATTACTATTTAAGGTAGGTGATATTCTAGTAAAAGAAGGGGACATAATTTCAATCGATGGTTTCAATGGGAATGTGTATTTAGGAGAACAGCCAACTGTAATTCTCGGTAAGTCAAAAGAATTCGAAGAATTTATGAAAATGGTTGATGAAGTAAGAAAGTTGGGTGTTAGAGCAAACGCAGACACACCGGATGATGCTATGAAAGCTAAAGAATATGGTGCAGAAGGAATAGGTTTACTTAGAACGGAGAGAATGTTCAGAGCTCCAGGAAGATTGGAAGTTTTTAAGTCAGTTATTATGTCTCAAACTAAAGAAGAAAGATTAAAATACTTAAATGAATTATTGCCCATGCTTAAAAGGGACTTTAAAGAAATTCTACAGATTATGTCACCTTATCCTGTCACAATAAGATTATTCGACCCACCTTTACATGAATTCTTACCTAAACCGGATGATTTATTAAAGGAAATTTATGAAACAAAAGATGAAATAAGAAAGAAAGAGTTGCAAAGCTTATATAAAATAGTTAGAGCTATGAATGAGGCAAATCCTATGATGGGCCATAGAGGTGTTAGAGTAGGTATTACTTATCCAGAAATATATTATGCTCAAGCTAAAGCTATATTTTTAGCAGCTAGCGAGCTAATCAAAAATAAGATACCCATTGATGTAGAAATAATGATTCCTCAGGTTGCTGAATTTAGAGAGTTACAGAAAATTAAAGAAGAAGTTGTGGAAAAAGCATATGAAGAAGTTGAAAAGGAAACTGGAATTTCTGTACCATATAAATTTGGAACTATGATTGAAGTTGTGAGAGCTTGCTTAGTTGCTGATGAACTTGCAAAAATAGCTGATTTCTTTAGCTTTGGTACAAATGACCTAACTCAAGCAACATTCACATTCAGCAGGGATGATGCAGAGAATAAATTTTTACCCTTTTATCTAGAAAATAAAATTTTAGATGTTAATCCTTTTGAAACATTAGATGTAAAAGGTGTTGGCAAATTAATAGAATGGGCAATTAGAAGAGGAAGGGAAGCAAATCCTAAATTAAAGATTGGAGTATGTGGAGAACATGGTGGTGATCCTGAAAGCATTAAATTTTTCCACAATGCAGCGTTGGATTATGTTAGTGCATCTCCTTATAGAATAATCGTTGCAAGATTAGCAGCAGCACATGCAAATATATTAAATTCAAGGCTACAAAAAGATATTGAGTAGATTTTTCGAAGATTTTTCTTTAATTTGCGATAAAATTAAACTTACTTCGAGCAAATTAAATAAGATTAGTATATTAGGAGAATTTCTTAAAGAATTAGATGATGAAGATTTAAAAATAGCAATCAAGTTTCTTTCTTCTCAAGTATTTCCTCCGTGGGAAAATAAAGAACTTCAGGTTGGATATTCAACCTTAGTGAAACTATTAAAAGATTTAACATTAACTGATGATAAAACAATTTCTAGCTTATTAGTCAAGTTTGGAGACTTAGGGGAAGTTGCTGAATATCTATATAAAAATAAAAAGATCGAGAAACCTTTCTTTACTAAAAAATTAACTTTAGTTGACGTTTACAAAATACTAAATAAAATATCTGATTTGAAAGGTGAAGGTTCATACACTATTAGAAAGAATTTTCTTAAGCAATTATTCATCGATTCATCTCCCATTGAAATAAAGTACATTATAAAGATAATAACTAATGAGTTAAGAATAGGTTTATCAGAAGGTTTAATAGAAGAAGCGATTTCCTATGCTTTTAATAAGTCAAGCGGTGATGTAAGGAATGCATATTTATTGTTACCAGATTTAAGCTTGATTGCTTATCATGCAAAGCATAATACTATGCATTTAATTTCAATAGAATTACTAACGCCAACAAATTTTATGTTAGCAGATTTTATGGATACAGCTAGCGAAATCATAAATTATTTCCAAAAAGAGTTAATTTGCGAATACAAATATGATGGAATAAGATGTCAAGTTCATAAAAAAGATGATAAAGTAAAATTATTTTCAAGAAGATTTGAAGATATCAGCTATTTTTTACCAGAAATAGTAAATGAATTCAAAAAAATAGCTAACAATTTTATCCTAGATTGTGAAATAGTACCTTTTAAAGATGGAAAACCTTTACCTTTTCAAGAAATACAAAAAAGATTGCATAGAAAATATTTAATAAAATCTATAATGGAAAGTATTCCTGTAAAAGCCATAGTTTACGATATAATGTACTATAATAATAGTGTCATTGATTTGCCACTTAGGGATAGAAAACAAATCATTAAGTGTATAAAATTTGGAGAAAATTCTGAAGAAGCAAAATATTTCTGGGTTAAAAATTCGAAAGAAATAGAAGATTTGTTTAATGAAAGTATATCAAAAGGATTTGAAGGTCTAATGATTAAAGACCCTGATTCTAAGTATACACCCGGTAGAAGAGGTAGATATTGGATAAAACTAAAGAAGGAATTCAATACACTTGATGTGGTAATAGTAGCTGCAGAATATGGTCATGGTAAACGATCAGGTGTGTTATCAGATTATACTTTTGCTGTTAAAGATAATGATGACTTGAAGATAATTGGCAAAGCCTACTCAGGACTAACGGATGATGAAATAGAAGAAATGAATAAAAGACTTAAAGAAATTGCAATAAAAGATCTTGGCTATAAAATAATTGTCAAACCTGAGATTATAATAGAAGTAGCCTTTGATTCTATACAAAAAAGCGATAGGCATGACAGTGGATTTGCACTAAGATTTCCGAGAATTAAAAGAATTAGATATGATAAAAATGTAGATGAAATCGATACTTTGGACAGAGTAATAGAATTATACAATCGAAAAAGATCTTTTTATACTTAATCTGATTTAATTTACTTTTAGAATTTGTAAAATCTTATTAAATATATCATCAAACATATTCTGTGTTAATCTTTTAGTTTGTGTATTTTGTTTACTTGGATGATAAGAAAGTACTATATAAGGAGAATGTTCATATTTTACAATTAAACCATGTTGAAATTTAGGTTTTTTAACTTTAAAACCATAAATTTTTTCAAACAGTTCAAAAAAATTATCATAAGCAGTTACACCCAATATTAATACACATTTACACTTTTTTAGTAACTCAAATTCCTTTAATAAATAAATTGAACAATTTTTTAACTCATCTTTTGTAGGTTTATTTTTAGGCGGCGCGCATTTTATGGATGCAGTTAAGTAGCAATTTATTAACTTTAGTCCATCATTTTTATCGATTGAATACGGTTGATTTGCGAAGCCAAATTTGTGAAGAGTTTTCACTAAAAAATTTCCTGAATGATCACCAGTAAACATTCGTCCCGTTCTATTGCCTCCATGAGCAGCAGGAGCAAGACCTAAAACTACAAGTTCAGCATTCAAATCTCCATAAGGTGGAACAGGTTTTCCCCAATAATCCCAATCTTTGTATTGTTTTTTCTTTTTCAAAGCAACACTTCTTATATAACTTATCAATTCAGGACAGCGATTGCAATTTATTATATTATTAACCAATTTGTTAAATTCATCCTCTATCATTTCTTATTCGTATTGCTAAATTTAGGAAGTATTATTAGACCTTCTTCTGGATCTCCGATAGCTAAGTATTCTCCTTGTAAATATTTTATACCTACATATGCACATGTAATTGCGTCTAATTCATCATGGGTTATATTGTCTCTAATACCTCTAATATTCAATGATTTTAATCCTTTAATTAGCTCATTTATTCCTTTGCTTTTTCTAGGTAATTTTAACATATCTTGAGCTCCACCTGGATATGCTTCTATTACCCTTAGGCCTTTCGATATGAAAAAATTTTTTAGCATTATGCCTCTTTCTGTCAATTTTCTCATAGGACCTAATGTTAAAGGAAAAAATTTTATTTTCAATCTTAAAAGTTCTCTATCACACTCCCTTAGATGAATATTACTTCTTTCTTCTAACGAAAACCTGCCTTTGGGTAAAGATAATGGTGCATCTATGGCTATTAGATCTGGTTTATTCCTTATTGTTTCTTCAATTATTTCTTCATCTTTGAATAAGACTTTTGTAATTGCGTTAAAATTATCATCCATAATGCAAAATCCTGTAGGCCTAAACTCACTACCGCTTAAATCTAATCCAACAACCTTCACACGTATAAAATCTTAACATATAAAACTTTAAATAAACTTTGCTTTAATCAATACATACAATAATGGTAAGATTTAAGCAAACGGAAGAAGTGGTCAAGTTAATGAAAAATGTAGAGAATATAAGAAACATTGGTACTCTGGCTCATGTAGATCATGGAAAGACAACACTTAGTGATTCACTTTTATTAGCTGCTGGAATGATATCACCTAAAGTAGCAGGTACCGCCTTAGCATTAGATTACGTTCAAATTGAGCAATTAAGGCAAATGACAGTAAAAGCAGCAAATGTTTCACTTTATCATGAATTAGAAGGAAAACCTTATGTAATAAATTTAATCGATACACCAGGCCACATAGATTTTAGTGGTCATGTAACTAGAAGTTTAAGAGCTATGGATGGCAGTATAAACGTTGTTGATGCTGTTGAAGGGATAATGACACAAACTGAGACTGTTTTGAGACAAGGATTAGAAGAAAGAGTAAGACCTTTATTGTATATAAATAAAATTGACAGATTAATTAAGGAATTAAGGTTAACACCTGATGAAATTCAAAGGAGATTACTACAAATAATTAAAGAATTTAACGCTCTTATTGAAACATATGCTGACCCTGAATTCAAGAGAGCATGGAGAATTGATCCAATGAAAGGACAACTCGCATTCGGTGCTGCTCTACATAAATGGGGTTTAACAATTCCTATTGCGCAAGAAAAGGGTATTAAATTTAGCGATATAATTGAAGCTTATAATAAAGGACCTGAAGGAATAGAAGAATTGTCTAAAATTGCACCTCTTTATGATGCAATATTACGAATGGTAATTGAACATGTTCCTCCTCCGGATGTAGCTCAAAAGTATAGAATTAAAAAGATATGGCAAGGTGATATAAATAGCAATATAGGAAAAGCTTTATTAGAATGTGATCCAAACGGTCCAACAGTGATAGGAGTTACTAAAGTTATCGATGATCCTCACGCTGGACTTGTTACAACAGGAAGAGTCTTTAGCGGAACAGTTTATCCTAGTCAAGAAGTATATCTTTTAAGAGCTAGGAGGGTTGAAAAAATATTGCAAGTAGGAATGTACATGGGACCTTACAGAGAGAATATACCTCAGATTTCTGCTGGAAATATAGCTGCTCTATTAGGTATCGAGTCTGTAAGAGCAGGAGAAACTATTGTTGAAAAGCAATATCAAGATAAAATGGTACCTTTTGAAACTCTTAAATATATAAGTGAACCAGTTGTAACAATTTCCATCGAACCAAAGAAAACAGCAGATCTTGTAAAATTAATTGAAACACTCCAAAGAATGGCAATAGAAGATCCAACATTAAGGGTTAAAATAAACAAAGAAACGGGTGAGTATTTAATTAGCGGTATGGGAACATTACATCTAGAAATAGCATTATGGGATTTGAAACAGAGGGCTGGAAATATAGAATTTGTTACAAGTCAACCTTTGGTCATTTATAGGGAAAGTATCAGAGATAAATCTAGACCTTTTGAGACTAAAAGTCCAAATAGGCATAATAGAGTTGTTATATCTGTTGAACCTTTAAATGATGAGACACTAAGATTATTATCGGAAGGTAAAGTATCTGAGGATCAAGAATGGAGAACAAGGGCTAAAATATTGAGAGAAGAAGCTGGATGGGACGCTGATGACGCTAGAAACATATGGGCAATAGATGATAACTTAAACATATTTATAGATAATACAAAAGGAGTTCAATATCTAAAAGATGTTAAAGATACATTAATCAATGGTTTTAGATGGAGTGTATCTGAAGGACCATTGGCACATGAACCTATAAGGGGAATTTTGGTAAGACTACTTGATGCAACAATACATGAAGATCCTGTGCATCGTGGTCCTGCTCAATTGATGCCCGCAGTCAAGAATGGAATAATGGCTGGTTTCTTATCTGCAAAACCTGTTTTATTAGAACCTATTTATAAAATAGAGATTAAAACAACCCAAGATTACATGGGTAATGTTCTAAAAATTATTACAACCAAAAGAGGGAAAGTCATAACAGTTGATCAACAAGAACACATGGTACTAATTAGAGGAGAAATTCCAGTAGCAGAATCAACCGATTTGGCAGATGAAATTAGAAGTTCAACTGCAGGCAAAGCATTTTGGGCTACAGAGTTTGCAAGATGGGCTCCTGTACCAGAAAGCTTAGCAATGACTGTAATATCTAAAATAAGAGAAAGGAAAGGGCTTAAGTTAGAAATACCAAAAGTAGAAGATTTTATCGAATAAAATTCATAATAAAAAATAAATATATTATTTTAATTAGTAGCGACCGTAGTCTAGCTAGGTAGGATATCGGCTTCCCGAGCCGAGGACCCGGGTTCAAATCCCGGCGGTCGCATCAAATGATATATATTTAAATTTTTTTGTTATTAAACATTTTAATGCAATTATTGCTACTATCGGATGAATTAGGAAATGTTATAGGAGAAGCAACTGTTGAAGAATGCCATACAGGAAATGGAAAAAGGCATCTAGCATTTGTTGTAGCGATATTCAATAATAAAAATGAAGTGTTGATACAAAAAAGGGCTAAAGATAAGAGATTTCCCTTTTACTGGGAATTTCCGGCAAGTCATCTATTTAAAAATGAATCTTGGGAAGAAGCTATAAATAGAACACTAAAAAGAGAACTAGGAATAGAAGAAAAATTGAGTTATAAGAAAATTTATGAGTTTAATTATTTTGTTAGATTTGATAATACAAACGTAGTAGAAAATGAGCATTGCTTAGTGTTTATGTGTAATTATAATGGGAAAATAAAGCCTAATTACGATGAAATAATGGAATATAAATTTATCAACCCTTTGAATATATACGAAACATTGAAGGATGAAAAAATTTCAGAATGGTTAAAATTACCATTAGATTATATTATTGATAATTTTTTTAAATATCGTGAAAACGAATGAAACTGCTTTAATTTCAGGTGCGTCTAAAGGCATAGGTAGAGAAACAGCTGCTTATTTTGCACAAAATAAAATAAATCTTATTTTGGTAGCGAGAGATTTTGAAGCTTTAAAAAATCTAGCTAACGAATTTACAGAGAAAAATAAAATTAAAGCAGTTCCTGTGTCAGTTGATATTTCAAATCAAATTGAAATAGAAAATAAAATTAGAGACGCTATTGAAAAAATAGGCGGAATAGATTTTCTAATAAATTTAGCAGGATATCCTCTGGATATTAGTTTGTGGAAAAAGATGGTTCATGAACTAAAAGATGATGAAATTCTTAAAATAATGCACGTAGATTTTTTTGGCTCACTAAGACTTGTAAGAGAATGCATTCCTTACATGATCAAAAACAAAAAAGGAGTAATTATAAACATATCTTCAATTCCAGCAATAGATGGAGATATTGAAGGTGCTGCATATGCCTTTTCTAAATCTTGTTGCATAACTTTAACAAAATTCATAGCTAGACAATATGGAGCTTATAACATAAGAGCTTATACTGTAGCCTTGGGCAGTATAAAAACGAATTCAACATATGATAAGTTAACTGAATTAGAGAAAAGTCAGCTTGCTAAAGAAACATCTTTAAAGAGATGGGGAGAACCAATTGAAATTGCAAAACTTATTTATGCATTAACAAGAGATGACTTTTCATTCGTTAATGGGCAAACTATTATAGCTGATGGAGGAGTTGTAATGCATTAATAATTCTCATATATTTTTAAAAATATTTATGTTCAATAGATATGCAAGTATTAAATGAAAAATCAGCTGGAGCTATTATTTTTAGAAAGAAGGATTCTGAGATATATTATTTATTACTTCATGCTAAATACAAAACAGATTATTGGGAATTTCCTAAAGGTTTAATAGAAAAGAATGAGGATTTAGAATCTACTGTAAGAAGAGAAATATTCGAAGAATGTGGATTGAAAGATATTAAATTCATAAATGGTTTTAAAGAGAGCATAAATTACTTCTATAGGCGAGGAGATAAACTGATAATGAAAGAAGTTATTTATTTCTTAGTTGAAAGTTTAGAAAACAATGTTAGAATATCATCAGAACATGTGGGATATGAATGGGTTAAATACGAAGAAGCTATTCCTAGATTGAAGGAAAATCTTCGAAAAGTTTTGACCAAAGCTAAAGATTTTTTAGTTAAACAAAGATCTTTAATAGGGAATTAAAAACAAAACATTTTTTAAGACTTTACTTAAATAAAATACTATGCTAATGATGCCCCCATAGTTTAGCCCGGATAAGAATACTGGCCTTTCGAGCCAGGGATCCCGGGTTCAAATCCCGGTGGGGGCAATTTTTTATTTATTGTTAACAATATTATAAGAAAGAGCCTCGGTAGTTTAGCCCGGATAAGAATACTGGCCTCTCAAGCCAGGGATCCCGGGTTCAAATCCCGGCCGAGGCAAAATTTTTAATACAAGATTCTATATTAAAATTAAAACGTGGTATTAAAACAATCTAATGATTTAAAGAAGCCATCAGGAGGAAGAAAAGGAAGTAGTAGAAAAACTAGAAGATATGAACTTGGAGGGTATCCAATTCTAACAACAGTTGGTGAAAAGGATGATAAATTTATTGAAAGAGGAAGAGGAGGTAATGTAAAAATAAAATTGTCAAAAGCTAAATTTGTAAATTTAGCAATTCCAGAAAAGAAAACTACCGTCAAAACTGAAATCATTGAAGTGGTTAAGAACCCTGCTAATGTAGATTATGATAGAAGGAAAATAATAACTAAGGGGACAATAGTAAGAACAAAATTTGGTCTAGCACAAATTACATCTAGACCGGGTCAAAATGGTTTACTCAATGCCATTTTAATTAAAAGTTAATGGAAAAAAGGAATTATAAAATTATATGGCCTAATTATATTGACGCTTCAAAATCTAGAAAGGAAGGAAGAAAGGTAAATTTGAAGCTTGCTATTGAGAAAGTTAAGTTAACCGAGATAGCTTCTGCAGCACAGTCATTGGGATTTCAATACGAATTAGAGGAAGATAAATCATATCCACGTACATGGTGGGAAAAAGGTCGTATCAAAATTTTAAATGTTAATGAAAAAAAAATTGCTATATTGAAAAAAATTTGTAATCAAATAAAAATTATAAGAGCAAAAAAAATTTGATGTAAAAATATTCGAAAATTGTTTATAATTAAATTAAAATATATTTAAATATACATTCTTTTCCCTTTTTTAATGAAAAAATTTTCTAAATAAATATTTTTCATTGTACCGAAAGTCTTATATATTAAAAATGCAATGGAAATATACCTATTTCCTATGAGAAAAATTGGAGTTGTGTCTCATTTATCAAGAAGAAAAAGGATTTTGGTAAAAGCTATAGTCATTCCTAAATTAAATACTACTGTTTACGATGAAAATAATAATGAAGTTGGAAAAGTAATCGATGTTCTGGGTCCTGTAAAGGAACCATATATTTCAATAAAGCCTAATAAAAAAGAAGGTCTTGAAGAGCTAATTGGAAAAGAAATTTTCATAAAAAATACTAAAAATGGTTAACTACAACTTCTCGATGGATAAATGTGAGAATTGCAATAATACTACTTTCATATTTGATTATAAAACTGCATCGATAATATGCAAAAATTGTGGAACAGTTGCTCAAGGTAAATCTATAGATTATGACAGAGAATGGAGAGTTTTCTTTAATGAAGTATATGAGACAAAAGTTAGAACTGGCGCTCCAGAAACTTTAGCAATTCATGATAAAGGAATAGGTACGGATATAAAGACTTCTGTTTTCGATAATTTAAGTTCATTAGAATTAGAAAGAATGAGAAATTTGCAAAAATTCCAAAAGAGAATTAGAATAACAAATTCTGTTGATAGAAATCTGTATAATGCATTTGAGATACTAGAGCATATTGCATCGATGCTAAATCTACCAAAAGATGTTAAAGAAACTGCTGCTTTAATTTACAGAAGAGCTATAAAAAGTAATCGAATGAAAGGCAAATCGATAAGAGGTATGTTAGCTGTCTCTATATACTTCAGTTGTAAAATTTCAAATTTGCCGATATCTTTGGATAAAATAATGAAATTGTTGAAAATAAGCAAAAAAAATGTTTCAAGATGCTATTCAATAATGATAGAAACTTTACCTAAAGAATATTTAACGAGAATAAAGACACCTAATTCATTGATATATATACCGCAATTGATAAATAAGCTAAATCTAGGTCCTGAAGTTGAAATTTTTGCAAAAAACATATTGCAAGAAGCATTGAAAAATGGTATCATAGCTGGGAAATCGCCAAGGAGTTTGGCAGCGGCTGCTGTGTATGTAGCTTGTTCATTAACAAATAACAAAAAAACTCAAAGGCAAATAGCAGATGTTGCTAACGTAACAGAAGTTACAATTAGAAATAGAAGCAAAGAGCTTATTAGGAGCTTAAACGTTGAAATAAATTTGTGAAAAAGAGAAAAATCAAAGATGAAAACATAATTAGAGAAAAAATATTGCAAGCTATAGAAAAAAGTAACAATGGAATAAATCAAAAATATCTATGGAAAGTGCTAAAAATAGATAGCAAAATAGGAACAAGGGTTTTAGTAAAACTAATTAATGAAGGAAAGGTTTCTAAAAGCGTTTCGTATGTTAATGGTAAGAAGGTATATATTATATCACAACCAAAACATAAGCTTGTAATTTTACCCATAGAACAATTAGAAGGTTTAGTTTGTTTTCCATGCTCGGATATTTACAAGTGTAGTGATGAAGGAGAACTCACACCTGTTAATTGCCCTATGTTAAATTCTTGGTTAGAACAAAACTAATATTTTAATATTATGCATTGAAGAATTAGTATTAAAATATTTTTGATAAGATGAATGCGGAAACAAGGTTAGAGATAATAAAAAGGTCTCCTACAGAAGAAATAATAACTGAAAAAGAATTGCTAGATAAATTAAAGGTAAATGAAAAAATTAAACATTATATAGGTTTTGAAATATCAGGCTTGCTTCATTTAGGCACGCTAATCAGTGCTGAAAAAGTTAATGATTTAATTGAGGCAGGAATAGATTGCACAATTTATTTAGCAGATTGGCATAGCTACTTGAATAAAAAATTAGGAGGTAATTGGGAAAATATATTAAAAGCTTCTAAATATTGGGAAAAGGCGTTCAATTTCTATTGCCCAGGTGCAAAAATTATACTAGGTTCAGATCTCTACTATAATAACAATGAATATTGGAAAGATATTGTAAAATTTTCTTCTCAAGTCAATTTGACTAGAATAGCTAGGTGCTTAACTATATTGGGAAGAACAACTAAAGAAAGCCTAAGCTTTGCTCAGTATTTCTATCCTGTTATGCAGGCTGTTGATATCAAATATTTAGGTCCGGACTTAGCTCATGGCGGAATGGATCAGAGAAAAGTTCATGTATTAGCTAGAGAGATCTATCCAAAGTTAGGATGGAAAAAACCAATAGCGCTGCATCATCATTTACTAATGGGATTAAATCAGCCTGTAATGAATGAAAAGATGAGCAATATAGAAGTGAAAATAGCATTCAAAATGAGTAAATCTAATCCTAAATCTGCAATATTTATACATGATTCTTATGAAACCATTAAGAAAAAAATATTAAGTGCATGGTGTCCTGAAAGAATTGTAGAAAATAACCCAATATTAGATATTTGTAAGTATCTTATTTTTAGAAAATATAAATCATTCCTATTAGAAAGAAGTAGCAAATTTGGCGGTAATATTGAATTTGAAAACTACGCTATGCTTGAAAAATCTTATATAAAAGGAGAAATACATCCTTTAGATTTAAAGATGAATGTGGCAAGGTATCTAGATAAAATTATCGATCCTATTAGAAATTATTTCGAACATGGTGAAAATAAAAAATTATATGATTGGATTAACAAAAGTGAATAATTATATTAGTGAGAAAACTTTGTTAAGTAAATTGTAACCTTTCTCTATCAATCCTAAAGAACCTCTTGCACATTCCTTTTCTGAATACTTGCTTATCTTATCACTTGTTAAATTGCGAGAATATAGAATGAAAGGTACAGCATCTCCACTATGAGACTTAAGTTTAGGAGGTGTACAATGATCGCTTGAAACTAAAATGCTTACTTCTTCTAGATTTATTTTAGTTAAAAAAGGTTTAAAAAAATACTCATCTATTTCTTCTAAAGCTTTAACTTTTCCTTCCAAATTTCCATCATGTGCAAATTCATCTGCGCCTTTTATATGAACAAAAAAGAAATCATAATTCTCTAGATTATTCTTTAAAAGATCGACTTTATTTTTGTACAATTCGGAGATGGATTTATATGATGCTTTTATGTGATTCATATTCAGTACTTTAGATATACCAATTTCTACAGGCATGTCTGCAATGCATAGAGGCAAAAGTCCAAATTTATCTTTAAAATTAACTATTTGTGGCAATTTAGACCCAGAATCGCGAGTTAGAATAATATTAGCTTCTAACAATCCTTTTTGTTTTCTTTTTTTGTTTACTTCGCTATTTTTCAGAACAGTTCTACTTTTCTCATAAAACTCATTAACCAATTTTGCTGCTGTTTCTGATTCGTTATCAAGAGCTCTACATAATTCGATTTCATTTTTAACATTCGATACTGCATGAACAACACCGTTCTTAACTACATATCCAGGATCTAAATTTGTAATGTTATCTCCAAGAGATTTATCTTTTTTATAAATTACTAGCACAGCACGATGACCGACCGTATGTCTGAAAGCGAAATTATATCCATTTGATAACTTAACGTTTTCGTTTATTTCATTTTCCAATATTTTAGCTTCAAAATCCGTTAGAGACCTGCCTACTCTTCTATCAACAATAATGTTTCCTTTTGCTGTAGCAAAATTACACCTCAAAGCAAGATCTCCATCGCTCCACCTAATACCTGATCCTAAAGCCTCTAAAATACCTCTAGGAATTTTATATTTTCGTGGATCATAACCTAATAAAGAAAGTGCAGCTGTATCACTTTCAGGAGCTATACCTTTTTCAATCGGATATACTAATCCAGCCTTTGATTTAATAGCTATTTCTTGCAAGTTAGGCATGCTTGCTAATTCAAGAGAAGTTGGAGAATAAGATAACCCATCTGAAGCTCCATCTAGCAATACGTATATAAGCTTTCGTGACATAAAAAAGGAAAATTTTTAATGTTTATAAACTTATCACAAGGTATTTTTTTATTAGCATCCAAAACATAACAAATGGAATTAATGAAATCACATTGCCTAGATATGTTCTTACAGGGCCCAATATAGTTAAGAAAATTGATAGTGTTTTTAATTATTTAAAAATAAGAAATGTAAAAGCTCTACTGATATCTGGTAATTCATATACAAAGGAAATAGCGTTAGATGTAATTAAGAACGAAGTTGAAAAATATAATCATGAAGTAGTTCATTATTCAATAGAAAATTTGAATGACGTCATCAATAATTTGCAAGATTTGGCACATAAGATAAAAGAGGAAAAAATTAACATTTTAATTGGAGTTGGTGGAGGAAAATCAATAGATTCTGCAAAATTGCTTGCATGGTATTCAAACAAACCATACATTAGCTTACCTACGAATGTTTCACATGATGGTATTTCTTCTCCTTCTATTTCATATATAATATCCCAGAAGTTAAAATCAAAGTATGACATTGACTTCGGTTTAAAATCTCCTTTAGCTATAATCGCTGATACGAATTTGATCATTAAAGGTTTAAAATATAGTTTAGCGGCAGGTGTAGGAGATCTTATAGCAAAATTTACTGCAGTAAAAGATTGGAGACTAACTCATTTACTTAAAGGAGAAGAATATAGCGAATATGCTGCGTCAATGGCTCTAATGAGCGCTAGAATTGTAGAGAAAAATATCGAAGTAATTTCTAAGTATACTGAAAAATCGGTTTCTATTTTATTGAAAGCTTTAATCGGAAGCGGAATAGCTATCGCTGTTGCTGGAAGTTCGAGGCCAGCAAGTGGATCAGAACATTTGTTTAGCCATTCACTAGATATAATTGCTGAAAAAGAAGGTTTTGAACCGGCTCAACATGGAATTCAATGCGGCATAGGAACAATTATAATGGGAATACTCCATGGAATAAAATGGAAAAAAATACGAAATACACTTCAAATGGTAAAGGCTCCTGTGAATTCAAAAGAGTTGGGAATAGATGCGAAATATTTAATAAAAGCCTTAACAATTGCTAATAAAATTAGAAAAGATCGATATACGATTTTAGGAGACACTGAAATAACTCCCAACATAGCTGAAAAACTTCTTAAGATGGCTGAAATAATTTAGAATTTAGATGCTTGAATAACACAAATAAAAACTCTAATGCTTCCTTCATATTAAACTTAGATGAACCCTTTTTTCTATTAACAAAGACTATGGGACATTCATAAATTTTGAAACCTAATCTTTTAGCTATTAATAAGATTTCAACTTGAAATGCAAATCCCTTGCTTATTATATGCTTGGATAAAATTTCAAATGCCCTTTTGTTATAAACTCTAAACCCAGATGTTAAATCTTTAACATTCATCAAAAAAAATAATTTGGCGATAAAATTAGCTAAATTATGAACAAAATATCTATAAAATCCCCAACCAATAATTCTTGAACCTTTAATGTGCCTACTGCCTATAACGATATGAGCCCTTTTTGCAAAATTTTTCATAACTTCAATAAAGATTGGATTATGACTCAAATCTCCATCCATTGTTATAAAAAAATCCGTATCTACGTATTTGCTACCCAATAAGTATGCACTTCCTATTCCTAGTTTAGATTTTCTTTCTATTAATATAATTTTATTCGTAAATTTTTCAAAGCTTTTAATAATTTCTTTAGTTCCATCACTGCTGTTATCATCTACTATAATTATTTTTTTAATGTAATTTATCTTAAGAAGTTCACTTATAAGTGTACCTATATTTTCTCTTTCATTATAGGTAGGTATTATAACTGAAAAATCTTCATTCATTGAGAACGAATTCTAATAAGGTCGGGATTGTAGAAAGCAGAATAAATTTTAAATCCTGAATAAGTAACGGTTGCTGGCAGAGGTATTTTAATGTTATTTTTTAATTTTTTAGTATTTAATTGAGTAACATAATACGCTTTATGGATTATAATTTGAATGAAAATAGGTAATGAAGAAGTGATAAATTTTAATTCATTGTTGTCTAAAAATCTTAATCTTGTTAATAACGCAATGTAAAGCAATAAATAAAAGAAACATAAGGGTAAGAGAAAATAATAACTTATTGAAAAATTAAAGAAAGAAAATATTGATAAAGGTGAAAAGAAGGCCAATGATACCATAACTACCTTTAAATGTGTCGAAATTCCATAATCTAGCCTTTCTTTTTTAGCTGTTAGATAAGATAGAAGAATAAAGTTTAAGATAAACAATGTACTTCTACCTATCGAAATTCCAAATGTACCCAAATAATTATGCAACACTAAGGTAACAATTAAACTTATTATGATTGAAGTTATTGTACTTACCATTAATATCTTTGTTTTACCGATAGTTAGATAAAACGTATATAAAATAGATATTGGAAGAGTAAAACTAAAAGTTAAAGAGACAATAAAAAATGTTATCCAACCAGAAGAGAAATTTTGTCCTGCGAATAAACTTATAATAGGTTGTGAAATCATTGACGCAATGATTATTAAAGGAAGTAAAGAAACATCTAAAAACTTTGTTATTCCTGAAATTAATTCTTTAAAATCTTCTGAACCTTTTTTAAATGCATTAACGAAATTAGGTAACAATACATTTGAAATCATTTGTGATATATTTATAAAAATCATGCTTGCTGTTAGAGCTGCACCATAAATTGCAAAAGATTGAATATTAGATAAAAGAAATGCTTGAAACCTATCGATATATAGATAAAGATATGTTAGAATTGAAGAAATGTAGATGGGCAATGTATATCTAAACATCGATTTTAAATCGTTTAAAGATATTCTGCTAGAATTAATAATGAATTTTCTTAATGAAATAAATAAATATAATGATCCAATAGCGTCTCCTATAATCCAACTGAATAAGACTTGAACTATATTTCCATAAGCTAAAATTACATAAACAGATAATACGTATCTCAAAACATTGGCCATTGTATACCCAACAACAGCTTTCTGAATATTAGATTGCCCAACTAATAGACCGTAAAAGTTATAAATTATCGAATTGATGACACCATCTACAGATACCATAAGCGATAATAAAAAGGCAATATTAGGAATAGAATTAAGGAAAAATATATATGATATTAAAAGGCCTAACGGTGTTCCAGCTAAAATAGCAATAATATTAACAAAGAGAACTATCTTGGTTAAACTATATAATTTAGCATCGTTTTTTGTAAATGAAAACAAAGCGAAAAATCTTGAAGAAGTATAGTTAAAAGAAAAGGAAAATAATGTTACAATTAAGTTGATTAATACACTAGAAAATAATAAAATGCCTACATTTTCCACAGATAAAATTCTAGCTGCTATCATAAAATAAACAATTGCTGCGATATTAGTAATGAAAGCTTGGAAAAGAATTAACAAAGAATCAGATACAGATACGCCTATTAAATTTGATTGTGGCGATTGCCCTTTTCCCATTGTCAATAAAGCTTCATTATACTATCTAATTAATCCTTTTTAACTTTTCCTCAAATCCTCTTAATTGATTGTATTACGATTGTAGCAATTCTGTTCAGTTGACTAGACTGTTTTAGAAATTTTCCAAAACATAATCCATTTTTTAACGATTTTAATACGTTCTCAACTGTGATTGTATCAACTTTAACATATGTAATTGCATTACCTATTTCATTTAATAGATGAGCATCGCTTCCACCTGTATACGACTTATCAAGTTCTTTAGCTAATTGAATTGCTTTTAAATTTGACTTCATAGATGTTCTTGCATTGTATCCTTCGATCAAATCAACTCGATTGTAAACTTCTTTCATAGAATCAACTTTTATCAATGAATTTCGAAAAGGATGAGGCAAAATTGATACATATCCGTTTAATTTACATATATCTAAAATCTCAAACATATCTTTAGTCTTAATATTTTCATTTAATCCCAGCACGATTAAATCACCATAGTTAGTTTTTATTTCTATTCCAATAATCTTTATGATATCTTCATATTCACCTTTTATATTCAATAACTCTACTGAACCTTTTATAGTATTGTGATCAGTTATAGATAAACAATTTATTCCTTTTGATTTAGCCACCCTTAATATTTCGCTAGGCCTATTTAATGAGTCATACGAATAATACGAATGAATGTGATAATCCAATTTGACTAACATGATTACATTAAATAATAGTTATCATATTTGAATTTATATGAAACTTTATGAATATGAGGCAAGAGACCTTTTTGATGAAGCAAAAATTCCATTAAACAAGTGGATTGTAGCTAAAAACTACGATGAAGCAATGAATAATTATAAGTTATTAAAATTTCCTATAGTTGTAAAAGCCCAAGTGTTGGTAGGAGGAAGAGGTAAAGCAGGTGGTGTCAAAATTGCAAATAATGAAGAGGAATTGAAAATGCATGTAAAGAATATCTTAGGTATGAATATAAAAGGTGAAAAAGTTAACAGTGTAATTCTTGCAGAAGCTGCGCAGATAAAAAAAGAATTATATATTTCAATAATAGTCGATAGAAATTCTAGATCTCCTTTAATATTAGCATCAAAAGAAGGGGGGGTAGATATTGAAGAAGTAGCCAAAAAAGATCCTCATAAAATAATGAAAATTAAAATCGATCCATTCATAGGCGTAAGGGATTACATGGTAAGAAGGGTTGAAAGTTTTCTTAGTATCAGTAATATCAATTCAATATTAAAAGGTTTATATTTCACATTCAAAAATTACGAATGCGAATTAGTGGAGATAAATCCTTTAGCCTTAACAGATAACGATGAATTGGTTGCAATAGATGCTAAAATTGTCATAGACGATTCAGCCTTGTTTAGATTGAACAAATTTAAGAATAGAATTTCTTCTGAACTTTCTTACTATGAAAACATTGCTAGGAAATATGGTTTTAGTTATGTTGAACAAGAAGGAGATATTGGTATCATTGGGAATGGAGCTGGTCTTACCATGACAACAATGGATTTAGTCCAATACTATGGGGGCAGACCTGCTAATTTTTTAGATATTGGTGGAGGAGCGGATGCTGAAATTGTTTACAATGCCTTATCAATTTTACTTGAGCAAGATAGAATTAAGGGAATATTCATTAACATACTTGGTGGAATTACTAGATGTGATGAAGTAGCAGCCGGTATAATAAAAGCTATTAAAAATAAAGGTGTAAACAAGAACATAGTAGTTAGAATGATTGGAACCAACGAAGAAATGGGTAAGAAAATGTTGAAAGAATACAACATAGACGTGTTTGATGAAATGGAAGTTGCAGCTAAAGAGATAGTAAATTTAGTTTATAAAAATTAAATGGGAATTATAGTTAATTCCAATACTAGAGTATTAATTCAGGGTATAACTGGGAAACAGGGAAGCTTTCATACAAAATTCATGCTAGAATATGGTACACAAATATTAGCAGGAGTCACACCAGGTAAAAAAGGAGAAAAAGTTCATGGTGTACCTGTTTTCAATACTGTGCATGAGGCTGTTGAAGCTTTCCCAGAAATAAATTCTTCATTAATGTTTGTACCTGCACCATACGTTGCAGATGCTGTATATGAAGCAATAGATTCAGGTATAAAATTAATAGTTATAATATCTGAAAGAGTTCCAATACATGATTCTATACAATTCATAAATTATGCTAAACAAAAAAATTGCCTAGTTATAGGTCCTAATTGCCCTGGAATTATAACTCCTCCATCCACAAAGTTAGGTATAATGCCAAATCATCTGTTCAAAGCAGGCAATATTGGTTTAGTTTCAAGAAGCGGAACATTAACATATGAAATTGCCTATAAACTATTGAAAAATTCTCTAGGAATAAGCACGGCTGTTGGAATTGGAGGTGATCCAATAATAGGTACCGATTTCATAGAAATCTATGATTATTTCTTAAAAGACAAATCTACCTCAGCTGTAGTCCTTGTAGGTGAAATTGGAGGAGATATGGAAGAGAGATTTTCAGATTTTTACAATAGCTTGAAAAATAAAAAGCCTGTTGTTGCATTTGTAGCAGGGAGATCAGCTCCTGAAGGTAAAAGAATGGGGCATGCAGGTGCTATAATATCTATGGGTATGGGAAGCGCAAAAAGTAAGGTTGAAAAATTTAAAGAGGTTGGTATACCAGTCGCTGATAGACCTGATGAAATACCAATATTATTAAAGTCATTGTTAAATAAATGAAAAATAATTAATAGCATAAGTTGAAAAGTTCGATACTAGGTTTAGATATCGAGCCTAATTTTACAAGTAGTTATAAAACATTTTCTATAGCTATTTTATATAATGAAGAAATTATATTGAAAAAAACTAATGTTGATCTTCGAGAAATTTTCTTTTTAATTAGAAAATATAATGTTGATTTAATAGCAACGGATAATATATTTGAACTTGCAACAAATGAAAGACAACTTAAAAAACTATTTCTCTATTTTCCTTCAAAGACAAAAATTGTCCAAATAACAGGAAACCCTGCATCACCAGTAGATACACTTGTTGGAATAGCAAGAAAATATGGTTTTGAAGTACCTTCAAAGCTCCAACCCTTAGATACTGCAATTTTGGCAGCTAAATTAGCTTCGATGGGCCTGGGTTATCCTATTAAACTGCAAGAAGATGAAACATTTATTGTAGTATGTAAAGCTTTAGAACCTTCTGCTGGAGGTATGAGCATGGATAGATATAAAAGAAATATATATGCTAATATCCAACAAACAATAAATGAAATTAAAAGCTTATTAAATTCCAATGGAATGAAATATGACTTTTTTTATGGTAAAAGTAGCAAAGAAGGAGGTATCTTTATTGTTTACTCTCCTAAGGATATTGTTAGAAAGGTAATTAAGCCATATAAAGGATATGGTATACAAGTTAAAGTTTTACCGGTCATAAAGAGTTCAAGTCTATTTAGTGAAATTACACAACATTCGACAAAACCTTTAATAGTCTCAGTTGATCCTGGCATAACGGTAGGTTTAGCTATTTTAGATCTTGATGGCAGTTTAATAGCCTTAGAAAGCTTCAAATATGCTGGATTAAATTCAATAATCGAATATATTATTCAGAAAGGTAAACCTGTTATTATAACTTCAGATAAATGTAAGCCTTCTAATATGGTAAATAAATTAGCTACTAAATTTGGTTCTTTGCTTTATTTACCTAACAAAGATTTATCGATAGAAGAAAAAAGGAATTTAGTATCTACTTATTTGGATATGTTTGATATACACAATATAAGAATTAATCCTCATATGCGAGATGCTTTAGCTCCAGCTTATCTTGCATTCAAAAAATATTACCCCACATTAATTCAAATAAAAAATGAACTAAAAGACTTGCTGATAGATAAAAATGAAATTTACAAAGTTTTTGAAAAAGTAATAGTAGAAAATAAAACGATAAAAGAAGCAGTTGAAGAAATAATTTTAAAAGATAATAAGGAAGAAGACAGAGAGGATATATACATTACAACAAAACATAAGTTTGATCCACAAGTTATTGAAAGCTTAAAAAGAAAATTGAATGAATTAGAAAGGACAATTAAATTACAAGAAATAAAAATTCTTGATCAGTCTAATATCATTTCAAAGCTTAAGGAAGAAGTTGAAAAATTAAGAAGTGAAAGTTATATTAGAATAAAAAGGGATTTTGAAATATCTTCTCTAAAAAAAAGAATCGACGAATTGATTGGTGAAATTAAAAGACGCGAAGAAGAAATTATGCAAGAAAAATTTTTGGTTAAAAAAATAGTGCAAAATATAATAAAACTAAAGTCTAAAGAATTGGAAGTGTATGAGATATTAGATGGATTGGAAAATGTTCAGCAAAATAATATAACAAATGATACGATCGTCGTAAAGAAGGTTGATGATTTAGACAATAAGATATTAAATAAACTTACACTATTCAAAATTAAACTAATTATAACCTTAGCAGAAGTTCCTAACAATGTAATTGAAGTTCTTAAAAATCAAGGCATACTTATTCTAAATGTAAACGTTTTCGATTACTTTAAGGTTGAAAATATAATATTCTTAAATCCAGAAGAAATAAGGGAAAAATTATATGCATACATAGATGAAATAGCTGAAAGAGAAAAGAAAGAGAAAGAAAGGATTATAAACTTTCTTAAAGGGCTAAAGGATATAAAGGCTTAAGAAATATTACTTTTAAATTGATAGGATGAAAAAAGTATACATTGAAGACTGGTCGCAATTTAAAAAATTAATAGATTTTAAAAATCAAAAAGTATTGCATTACCAAATAGATTCTGTAGAGAGAAAAGTATATTTAGAATTTATTGACAACAATATTGTTTACATTTACAGGTCAAGAGAAGATAATTTTCCTTATCCATGTGGCATTATAGAAGAACCTCCTGATGAGATATTTAAGCTAACTAAAGCCGAACCTGTTTCTAATGAAATATTTGGTAGAGAAATAACTTACCTTGTGGGAGCGCAAAAAATTAGAGGATTCAACATGTGGTGTATTTATAGCGATTTTAGTAAAACTATAAAGGAAGAAATGAATAAAATTTTATCTAATTATATTTTAATTGAGGGAAAGATTGAAGAAGAATAGCGTGCTTTAATCATAAGTTTTTTATGATATTTAGCTGATCAGTATACGAGGAGAAATTATTATATAGAGAATATTATTACCTCTAACTAAAATTTTTCCATATTTAATTTTTGTTTCTCCATTATCGTTTACCTCTTCAGCCTCATCCATTATAAGGTTCATATTCGGATCAGCCATGATTAATAATCCCTTTAATAAAGTGTGATCTTTTAAACAAACTGTAATTGTATCATTAACACATCTATATATTACTTTAAGAGGTGAAGTAGTGGATGCTACTTGTTGTTTTTCTGTCATGATAACATATGATATTTCACTGTGATTTATAAATATTCTTATTTTCAATCGATGGAGAGTTTTTATATTTTTTTAATTAATTCTAATTGGAGTGAAAGAGAAAACTATTTCGCTTAGAGATATTGAGGGTATTGGACCTGCTACAGAAGCTAAACTAAAAGAAGCAGGTTATTTAACGATAGAAGCCTTAGCTTTTGCTTCAGCTAAAGAAATAAGTGATGCTACCGGATTAAGTTACGATAAAGCTTTAGAAATAACTGAAAAAGCAAGAAACTTTTTAGGAATAGGCTTCATGACAGCGGATGAATATTATAAAAAGAGACAAAATGTTGGATATATAACAACAGGTAGCAAAGCTTTTGATAATATATTAGGCGGTGGTATAGAAACACAAGCGATAACAGAATTAATAGGAGAATTTGGAACAGGTAAAACACAATTATGCCATCAATTAGCGGTAAACGTTCAATTGCCTAAGGATAAAGGAGGTCTCGAGGCAAATGCTGTATATATTGACACAGAAGGAACTTTTAGACCAGAAAGAATTATACAAATTGCAAATAACATGAAACTTGACCCGAATGAAACATTAAAGAGGATTTATTATACGAGAGCTTATAATAGTGATCATCAAATTTTAATTGTTGAAGAATTAATGGAAAAAATGCCTAAATTTGGAGCGAGATTAGTTATAGTAGATAGCATAGTTAGTCATTTTAGAAGTGAATACCCAGGAAGAGAAAATTTGGTTGTAAGGCAACAAAGATTAAATAAACATATTCATGATTTGCACAGAATAGCTAATCTTTACAATGCTGCGATAGTTGTAACAAATCAAATAGTCGCTTCTCCTGATATATTCTTTGGAAATCCAAATAAGCCGGTTGGTGGACACATAATAGCCCATGGATGTACATATAGATTAATGCTTAGAAAAGGTAAAGAAAATCAAAGAATCATTAAAATATTCGATTCTCCAATTCACCCTGAAAGTGAGACTGTTTTCAGAATTTTTGAGGGAGGAATAGGAGATGTAGAAGAATAATTAGCTCTCTTTTTCTACTCTAGAACGATGGAAAATAAGAGGTAAAAATGTAATTATAATGAGTATTATAGTTAGTATAATTAAAAAAATAGATATCAAGTCGCCATATTTTCCAAAACTTCCAACAATTGGTATAAAGAAAATCGTTAAAACAAAAGCACCTGAAACCGAGGGGCTGTGCTGCATACTATAAACAAATAGAGTAATAAATAAGGATATAAATCCTAAAAATATTAGAGTTATTCCTGCAATGTATAAATTTCTCATATTACTACTCCTTGAATCAATAGAAAAAGAAAAATAGATAAAATTGTCAAAACAATTCCTGCAATAATAATTATCAAGCCCAATTTTTTATTAGATGCAAGAACGATAGGAATTGGACCAATAAGAATAAAAGCACCTCCTTCCTTTTTAACTTCACCTTCTTCTTTATCTAAGCTTAAAAATGATAAAATTACTAAAATTATACCTACTAATATGATCACGAAAGGAATTAAGAATAGAAGTTCAATTGTCATACATTACCAATTTTATTATCATATATATGTGATATTTTAAAATATCGTTTTAAAGTACCTATGTCATAATATTCACCTTTAATTTCATAAACACTGACTAATTCTTTTTTCTTTAGTAAACTAACTACCAAATCATTTAATTGAGAAATCTTATCCTTCTCAATATAGTCGAAAATTCTATTTTCTGCTATGAAAAGACCTGGGAAAACATTTGTTTCTATTGAAGGCTTTTCATCCCATCTTTTTAATTTGCCATTTTTTGTATAAGTGAGCACACCATATTTAATTTGAGTTCTTCTTCGAATGGAAGATAAAGTTAATATCGACTTATTTTTAGAATGAAAATCAATCATGTCTTTAAGGTTAAAATTGAAAATGCTATCACAATAATTAACGATGAAAGATGTTTTTATAAAATCTTTAAGATCTGACAATTGACCAGCAGTTCCTTTTGGTTTCGAATAAACGAAATTGAAATCCATTTCTTTTTTACCTTTCAAAACATTCTCAACTATTCTTCCTGAATAAGATAAAACCACATGTATCCTATAAATTCCATTGCTATAAAGCCAATCTACAATATGTTCAATAGCTGTTTTATCTCCTAATATGAAAAGAGGTTTAGGCATAATATAAGAAAGAGGACGCATCCTTTTGCCTAATCCTGCAGCTAAGACTACGCCTTCCATTGGATAAATACTTTATATGTTTTGTTTATTTATAATTGCTTGAATTATCAATTGGATATAAAAGATATTAAGGATAGGATAATCCTTAGTTTTACTACAGGATCCAAAAGATTAGATGAGTTTCTAACAGGGGGATACAAATTGGGTACAATTAATGAAATTTATGGCGAATTTGGAACAGGTAAAACACGATTTTTACATCAAATCGCATATTTATTTTGCTTGCAAAAAAATAATTATACTTACTTCATCGATAATGAGGGTACATTTAGGCCTGAAATATTATTAAATCTTTCTGTTAGATATGGAGGTATCATTAAAGAAATTCTTAATAGAATATATGTGAGTAAACCTTTGAATGAAAAGCAATTTTTAGAAACCTTAGAGCGTTTAGAAAATATTAAAGATTCATTAATAATAATTGACACATTAACAACACATTTAAGACTTCTTCAAAACAAATTTTATGAAATTGAGCTTAAAAAAGTTTTGAGAAAATTATTAATAATGGCTTCAAAAAATAATTGCATAATTTTTTCTAACCAAGTAAGATTTGATGAAAAAGGAGAAAATAATATCACACCGCTTGGTGGTAGTGCAGTAAATGAAATTATCAATACAAAAATTAAGTTAGAGAATGAAGGGAATAGAATAAGATGTATAATAGAAAATTATAATGCAAAAAGAAAGTATGCTATAACATATTTGATGATAACTAATAACGGAATTATAAGTGTAGACGAATGAATAATACTCTAAATGAATTGAGGAAAATATTGTATAAAATAAATAAAGAAGGAATTAATGATGCATATTTAAGCGGTATTAAACCTCAATCGAATTTTGATCGCGGATATTTAGCATGTTTAAAGGGCTTCGTAAATTTTTTAAAAAAATTAACAGAGTTCGAAGATAAAGATTTGTTTTATTATTTAATCAATAATCTTGAGAAGAATAATATCTCAATTAAAATAAAAGAATTGGATGATGAATGGATTAAAGGTTATAAGACAGCCGTTTTAGACATAATTGATTATTTAAAAAAGGTAAACCCAAAAGAGAGTAGCACTAATTCCGAAGAAAACAACCCAAGATAGTATATAAATCCCTATTCCATGCGTAAGAGGAGGATCTGCTTGATTTTTTAAAATAAGTGAACGCATAATCGTATTCGAAAACAGAAGTACAAAAATCAAAACAAGAATTGATAATGGAGCAAAAAGTGGTGGAATTATACCGCTTATAAACCCTGATAATACGCCAAAAAGAAAACGAATATAGTATAATCTATTTAAAGTTGGTTCATCTATTTTTTTAATATCACGCTTTTGAGATGACTTCGAAGACATTTTTACACACTATTGACATAATATCAATAGTTCTAAATATAAAAGATATTCTAAAAAACTCATATATAAGTAACGTTTATTCAATTGAATCAGGGATTATCCTTCAACTAAAAAAAGGCGATGATAAAATTGAATTATTAATAGATATTAGAGGATGGGTATTTCTAATAGCATATGAAATTGAAAGAAAAGAAATAACAAATTTCGTAAGAATTTTAAGGAAGAATATTGTAGGGGAAAAAATACTAAATATTTCAACGCCTTATTTTGATAGATATGTAAAGATAGAATTAACAAATGATTTTAATCTTCATATAGAATTTATGCAAGGGGGTAACATTATTCTCGAAAAGGATGGATTAATTGTTGATTCTTTTAGACATGTAAAATATAAAGACAGAGAAATAAAGCCTAAAATAAACTATTCATTACCTAATATAAATAAAGTAGATATATTGAATACATCGCCAGAGAACTTATATGATATAATAAAGGATTCTAAAGCAGGATTAATCCCTACTCTTTTCAAAAAATTAGGAATTCCTTCTGAAATAAGTGAAGAAGCATGTTACATTCTTAACATCTCAAGAGACATATCTGTAAATAAACTAAATAAGGATGTTGTCTTAAAGGCCTTATCATTAATTATAATGCTTTCTAAAGAATATATTAATTCAAATAATATATTTATATATCATAATGATAAAAAGTTTATATTTTTTAGCAAAATAAATTACAAACTATATAAAAATTACGTATTCGATATATATGAAGATATGAATAAAGCTATTAATCTTTATTACTTAAATTATATTAAATTTATTGATGAATTGAAAAAAAGAGAAAAAATAAATTTAGAATTAGAGAAGAAAGAAAAATTGATCAATCAAATTCGTCTCAATTTAAGCCAAATTGAAAATAAAATTAATTCTTATAATAATTTTATACTTAAAATTAAACAAAATATTACTCATTTTGAAACAATCTTAGATCTGATTAAAAAATATTTATATGATAAAGACTACGAAAATATAAAAGTTCTTTTACATAAATTATGGAGTAATGAGTTTGGTAATATAATAGAAATTGATAAGAAAGAAAAAACATTATTAATTGAATTTAATAACGAAATTTTAAAATTAAATTTAAATTATAACATTATGAAAAATATTAATGAATTATATTCTGAAATAAAAAAATTAAAACTTGCAAAAGAGGAATTAGAGAAAAAACTAAAAGAATTAGAGATGCCTGAAGAAATTCAATTTGATGAAAAACCATTAGATATTAAAGAAAAGCAAAGAAAAAATTGGTATGAGAACTTTTTATGGTTTATAACTTCAAATAACCATTTATGCATTGCTGGCAGAGACGCATCGCAAAATGAAACTTTGATTAAAAAACGTACAGATGAAAAAGATATAATTTTTCATGCAGACATACACGGATCGCCCTTTACAATTTTAAAAGTTGATAATAAAGACGTAAACGAAGATGAATTATTCGAAGCTGCACAATTTACTGTTTCTTATTCAAGTGGATGGAAATATGGCTTCACGTCTTTAAATGCCTACTGGGTAAAAAAAGATCAAGTTTCTAAGAAAGCGCCATCTGGTATGTATTTATCAAAAGGATCCTTTATGATTTATGGAAAAAAGAATATGATAAATAATGTCCCTTTAAAATTGGCAGTTTGTATTACCAATGATGAAATTAAAGTTTATCCATTTTTAACAGCCCAAAAGAAGTTTAAAGAATACTTAATTCTAATGCCAGGTTCCCAATCAAAAGAAGATGCTATTAAAAAAATACTTACCTGGGTATTGAATAAGAATCCAAATATAAACGCTGATAAAATAAAAAATGAAATAAGTTTGAATCTACAAAAAGGAAATTTCAGTATAATTGAAAATAAATCTTAATATAAAAATATTAAGAATTACTTAGCCTAAAAAAGATATGCAAATTTAAAATTTTATACTAGAACAACTAATTATTGTATTATATGGAAAAGCATGATGATCCAATAACTTCATTAACCGTTGGTGACATAATGAATAGCCGCCCATTATGTGTCGATAAAACTACCAATGTTTTAATTGTCGCAGATATGATGAGTAAGATGGATTCTGAAGTCGTGCTAGTTGTTGATAATAATAAAGTTATTGGTATTGTAACTGAAAAGGATTTGCTTAATAAAGTTCTTGCTAAAGGCAAAAATCCTGAAGAAATAAAGATAGAAGAAATAATGTCTTCTCCTGTTATATCAATAGACCCTAAGGAAAATATATTGAATGCAATGATAAAAATGATAAAGAATAAAATAAGAAGACTTGTTGTGATGGATGGAGAAAAAATATTGGGAATTGTAACTGTGTCTGATATTCTTAGAATAACACCTTCTATGATCGATGTTATTCAAGAAAAATTAAGAGCTAATTTCAGTTCTTTTAAATCAAATTTTGAGAGCTTAGGATACTGTGATAAGTGTGGTAGTTTTAGTGATAATCTCCAACTAGTAGATGGATTGTATATTTGTGAATCATGCAGAGAAGATTGAGTTTTTTTAAAAAAGCAATAACTTCAAGTTATGTTATAAGGGTAAATGAAATTCTAGATGATACTATTAGACCTGTTTTACCTGATGACCTCATTATAAAGGTTAAATCTATATTTCGAAGTAGAGGTATCTGCCAAATACCTGTAACAAATGAAGGAAGTAAGTTGGTAGGAACTGTTAAAAGATATAAATTCTTAAAATCCTCATCAAAGACATCAGCCATGTTAGTTCAGGATGTTCTAGAAGAAGTATTGTTATATACATGTATAAAAACAGAAATAAAGGAGATTACAGAAGAAATGCTACAAAGGAGGGAAGATTGTATTCCAGTCATAGAAGATGAACAAAATAAACGCTATTCCGGAATATTAAGTTTAGAAAATGTTATGGATGCATTAACTAAAATAAATACCGAGCTATTGAATAGCAAAGTAATTGATGTTGTTAAAAAGAATAAAGGTTTCTGCTATTCAGATGACACATTGTTTAAAGTATGGGAAAAAATGAAGGAAGAAAATACGAATGGATTATTTGTTTTGGATAAGGATAAAAAAGTTGTAGGGGTTATAACCCATTATGATGTACTTATTGCTAAGATACCTGGTTTAAATATAGCTCTAGAAAATCATAAAGAATCAAATTACATAACGGTTAATAAAATTATGAACAAAAATGTAATAAAGATAAGACCTAATTGTACCATTATAGAAGCTGCTAAAACCATGCTTAAATATAAAATTAGTAGATTGCCCATAGTCGGATCAAATAATGAATATCTTGGTTCAATTACTAAAGACGATATTGTAAAGTATTTGCTTCCTTCTATTCAATAATAAAATTATAAAAAATTTTATTAACATTATATAATCAGTGAGTATTTCCAAAGAAAATAATTTATATTCAAAAATACCAATTAAGGGTTTTTATACAAACCAAGTATATATCGTTCAACCAAATGATACTTTATCATATGCAAGGAAGATTATGTTTAAGTATAACATTTCTAGAGTTGTCGTTTCAGATAATGGGAAAGTTGTTGGAATATTGAGCTTAAGAGATATTGCCTTGATACTAACAAAATTAGGATCAGATTATCCTGAAAGTCTTAGTTTAATAACAGTTAAAAAGGTAATGAAAAATAAAGTTATTACTCTGCCTACCGAAGCAAATGCAAAGGAAGCATGTGAAATAATGTATCATGAGAAGATAGGAAGTGTTGTTATCCTACAAGATAATGAGTTAACAGGAATATTCTCTAAAACTGATGCTTGTAAAGTTTTTCAGCAATATCCCATTGAAAGTATAAAAGTCAGAGATGTCATGAGCTCAAGATTTGCTAATGTTAATATATTTTCTAGCTTCAACAAAATTGTCGAAAAATTTATTGAAGGATTTGATATCGTAATAGTTGAAGATAATAAGAATCCAGTTGGTGTTATAACTTTATCTAAAATTGCAACAATGGATGAAAATGAAATATTAAAGTCAAAATCATCATTGATTAGAGGCAACGAAGAATTTACAAAAATAAAAATAGGAAATGTTGCAGAAAGACTTATGTATAAAATAGATATAGCAATAAATATTAATGAAAAATTGATTAAGGCGGTCAACCTAATTTTAAGCTACAATCTTCCAGCCTTGCCAGTGATAGATATAAATGGAGAAATCGTTGGAACAATTTCTAAAAATGACGTAGTAAAAATAATTGCGATGAATTGACGATGAAAATTATAGTTGATGGTATGCTAGGCAATATAGCAAAATGGTTGAGACTATTGGGATTTGATGTTTTTTATGAACCTAATATAGATGATGATTATTTATTAAAGTTAACAAAAGAGCTACAAGGTGTATTAGTAACTAGAGATGAACAATTGAGTTACAAGGCTATTAGGAACGATGTTGAAGTGATTCTAATTAAGAAAGAGAGAAAAATAGAGACAATTAAGCAAATATTAAATATTTTAAATGTAAAAACGGATCAGTTAGAGATAGGAAGTAGATGTATTGAATGCAATAATAAGCTTATATTTGTTGATAAAAAAGAATTGCAAGAAAAATTACCAAGAAGAATAATAGAAAATAATGACGAATTTTGGATGTGTAGTAATTGTAAGAAAATTTATTGGCATGGTTCTCATTGGAAAAATATAGAAAGTGAATTAAAGGAAATTTTAAAATAAATATAAATATGTTATCGTTACAAAAAGGTGCTTTTTTAGTAAAATTGGCTAGAAAGGCAGTTTATGAATATTTAAAAGGAAATGGGGTTATTAAACCAATTATCTACGATCCAGATTTGAATTTAAAAAGAGGAGTATTTACAACGATCGAAAAATATGAAGTTATTGATGATGTTATAAATAAAGAATTGAGAGGCTGTATTGGTTTTCCATTTCCTAATGAAGAATTATATACATTAGTAGTTAAATCAGCAATTTTAGCAGCTACAGAAGATTTCAGATTTCCTCCATTACATATTAGCGAATTAAATAAAGTCGTATTTGAAGTAAGCGTGCTTACTGAGCCTAAATTGGTAGATGTTGATAAGAAAAAACTGCCAAGTTTAATAAAAATTGGTAGGGATGGATTAATAATAGAACATGGTTTTTCATCTGGTCTTTTACTTCCACAAGTTGCCGTTGAAAATAGATGGGACAGCGAAACATTCCTATGTAATGCTTGCTTAAAAGCAGGATTGCCACCAGATGCATGGTTATGGAAAGGTACAAAAATTTATACATTTCAAGCTGAAATTTTTGGTGAATTGGAACCAAGTTCAAGGATAATTAAAAAAGAAATAGAAAAAGGGGTGCATTGAGCTCGATAAAAAAGATTTACTTTAGTATAAACGGTTTAGGATTTGGACATTCTTCACGTTGTAATTATATAATTCAATTTCTTTTAAAAGAAAAACATAAAGTTTATATAAGTACATATTACGATGGTTATAATTATTTTAGTAACTTATATAAGAATATAATCAATAACAAAGAGATTAAGTATTATTTCGACGATAGAGGAAGATTATCTTTTAAGATAACTTTGTCAAGAGAATTTATAAAATTCCAAATTTCGTGGCTATTTCATTTATTCATTGAATTTAGAAACTTGTTAGCAATAAAGCCTGATGTTGTTATATGTGATAGTAGAATATCATCGGTTATCGCTTCGAATTTATTAGGAATAAAAACAATTGTTATAAGTAACCAAATCTTTGTGGAAATACCAAGAATAAAGCCGATGAATAGTTTCATAAAATTTTTGAAAAATTTATCTGAAAGAATTATATATGAGATTATTTTTTATTGGTGGAGAAAAGCAAAATATATTATAATACCAGACATAAAGCCTCCTTATACAGTTTCCTCTAAAAATATAAGAATAAAAAATATTGCTAATTTTAAAAAAATTATTTTTATAGGTCCTCTTATATTTTTAGATAAAATATTTAATTATAAAAATATTAAAGAAGATAATATGATAACAATTCTAATAGCAGGTACATTGCAAGAAAGATTTTCCTATCTTAAATATATTTTAAATTTATTGAATAACTCTAATCTAATTTATAAATATAATATATTTACAGGTATAAGATATTTAAAAAATTTTAGGAAAAATAATTTGAACATATTCGGTTACATGGATAAGCAATTTATTGAAGAAAATATACATAAATCAAAAGCTCTAATAGTTACGGGTGGACATACTTCGCTATTCGAGGCAATTTTTTTCGAAAAGCCTTTTATTGTGTTTTTACTCAAAGGTCACACAGAGAAAATTAACAATTCTATTTCACTTAAAAAAATGGGAGCTTGCGAAATCGTATTTATTGAAGATCTGAATCAAAAGGACCTAGAAAAACTGATGGAAAATTTCTTAAGCAATAGGTATATGTATCTAAATAAGATTCTAGCTATAAGAGATTTATTAAAAGAATATCAACCTCTTTTAACTTTTAAGAAATTACTAAACCATGAATAAAAACATTAAATATTCACTTTTCATACCGGCATATTTATCGATTTCATATAAAAATAATGTAGTAGATTTTTTACCAATTGATAAAGGATTAAATTTATACGTTTTTCAGGGAAAAGGATTAAAATTCTACAATAAGATTCCACATGAGATGATGGAAGAAATCAAAAATTTTTGTGATAATTTGGGAATATTAGAAAATAATGAAATCCTAATATATTACGAGTTACCTTGCGCATGGGAATTAGGTATGTTTATCGGTACATTAATAGGTATTAAAATATTAGATAAATATATTGAATCTAATTTAAAAGAAATCGATATAAATCTAATAATTAATGATTTATTAAATGATATTTCTAGATATAATATACCTGATTTTTTTGTCTATCCCTTTCTATTTAAATCGGGATCAAGAGTAAATATTTTTAATAAAGATTTTAAAAAAACAAAGTATAAAAAATCAGTTGTAATAATAAATGTAATAGATAATAAAAATTATAAGCCAAATTTGAATAATTTGTTAAATAATTATGAAATAAGAAAGATATCAGATAATATTTATGAAAATCATTTAGAAAATATAACTGTAACTTTAATAAATGAATATAATATTATAAAATATTTGGAAATAGTTCTCACTAAAAACAAACCAGAGAATATCTACGTAGCTAGAACCTTCTACGATGGCATTAAGTTTTATAAATTTAATTAATACTTAGTAGTTAAACATATTAGAAAAGTAGAAAATTTAAATTTGTGAGTCTTCCATATTCTGAAATTGTTAACGCTTATGAGAAAATATCCAGTACTACAAGTAGATTGGAAATTACTGATATACTTGTCAATCTATTAAAAAAAGCATCAAAAGAAAATGTAGATAAAATTGTTTACCTAACACAGGGAAAACTTTATCCTGACTATGTCGGGTTAGAATTGGGTTTTGCAGAAAAATTTATGGTAAGAGCTTTATCTTTAGCTACTGGAGTAAACGTAAATAAAATTAATGAAGAATTGAAGAAAAAAGGAGATATAGGTATAATTGCGCAAGAAATTATAACCCAAAAGAGGCAAGCAGCATTATTTGAATTTATAGGTTTAAACGAGGAAAAACTAACAGTAGACGAAGTATATGAAACATTGGATAAAGTAGCAAAAATAACTGGAGAGGGTTCTCAAGATGCAAAGATTAAGATTATAAGTGGCCTTTTAAAAAAGGCAACGCCAAACGAAGCTAAGTACTTAGCAAGAACGATCGTAGGAACCTTAAGGCTGGGATTAGCTGATATGACTATATTAGATGCTATAGCCATAGCTTACTTAGGAAGTAAAGATTATCGTGAACTCGTTGAAAGAGCTTACAATGTCTCAAGCGACCTTGGTTATGTTGCTAAAGTAGCATTAAATGAAGGAATTGAAGGTTTAAAGAAAATAAAAGTACGTATTGGAATTCCTGTAAGACCTATGTTAGCTGAAAGAGCTGAATCTGTTGAGGAAATATTTACAAGATTAGGACCCAAGTTTATAGCTGAATATAAGTATGATGGAGAAAGAGTTCAAATTCATAAAAAAGGAAATGAATTCATACTGTTCTCGAGATCACTTGAAAACATAACGAATCACTATCCTGATATTATAGAAAATATAAAAAACAATTTGAAAGCAAATGAAGTAATATTAGAAGGAGAAATAGTCGCTGTAAATGCACTGACAGGAGAGATGCTTCCTTTTCAAGAATTAATGCATAGAAGAAGAAAATATGATGTAGAAAAAGCAATTGAAGAATATCCAACCGTTGTATATTTATTCGATATTATATATATTGATGAAGAAGAATTGATAGATTTACCTATTCTTAAGAGAAAAGAGTTCCTTGAAAAAATTGTGGTTACAAATGATTATATAAGATTAGCTGTAGGTAAGCTAGTTTCAAATGAAGAAGAATTTACAAAATTCTTTAACGAGGCTGTATCTTCTGGATGTGAAGGCTTGATGTGCAAATCTATAAAAGATGATTCTATTTATAAAGCAGGTTCTAGAGGCTTCCTGTGGATAAAATTTAAAAGATCATATCAATCTAAAATGATTGAACCTATTGATGTAGTAGTTGTAGGAGGATTTTATGGTACAGGTAGAAGAGCCGGAAAACTCGGAGGCTTATTAGTTGCAGTTTATGATGATAAAAACGATGTCTTCAAAACTATCTGCAAACTTGGTTCAGGATTTACTGACGAAGATTTAGAAAAACTGCCTAAACTATTAGAACCTTATAAAATTGACCATATACACCCTAGAGTAGTAAGTAAAATAGATGCAGATGTCTGGTATGTTCCTAATTTTGTTATAGAAGTTATCGGTGATGAAATAACCTTAAGTCCAATTCACACAACTGCTCAAGGTTTGATAAGTAAGGATTCTGGATTAGCAATTAGATTCCCAAGGTTTACAGGAAGATACAGAGAAGACAAAAAGCCTGAAGATGCAACAACTGAAGAAGAAGTTATTGAAATGTATAAAAGACAACTTAAAAAGATAGAAATTAAGGAATAAAATATAATTAGTAAATAATAAAATGTCAGAAGATTACGTTAAAAAATTAGCTGAATTAAAAAAACAATTAGAAACAAGAAAAAAGCAAATTGAAGATGAATTAGATTTAATTAATATTAACTTAAACTTGATTGATAAAGCTCTCGCAGAATCTAGCTTCACGACTGCAAGCGAATTATTACAAAAAAAGGAAGAAGTTCCCGAAATTAAGCAGCAAGAAGTTTACACTCAGCCAAAAGAAAAAGCTAAAGCTGTTCACGTGGAAAAAATAGTAGATATTGACGGTTATCTTTTATCTACATTAAATTTCTATCAAAACAATACAATTGAAATAATTCCTAATCCTGATTTAAAGTTTAAAGAGGATATTTCTCCATTTAAGAACTTTTTAATTAAAAAGGTTTTCGATGGGAAAAAAACGACAGATATAGAAAGTGGTAAAAAAGTTGAAGAAGCCTTTGATTATGAAATAATTAAAGATAATGAAGGTAATGTTACTCAAATAATTTTGAAGAACATAAACATAGAAGATCAGTCATCTATTAAAAATTTAACCAATTCAATAAAATGGACAATGAAAAGAATTCGTGAAAAGCTTAAAGGAGTTTAATGAATGAAAAAGAAATAAGATTAGTATATTCAAAAAAAGCTATACCTATTCCCGGTTATCCAGCGTTATATTTACCAGAACTTGATAGTACAGTAATATGTGATGTACATCTCGGTTATGAAGAAGAACTGCAGAAAAAAGGAATAATGATGCCAAAAACTCAAAAAGAAGATATTAAGCGAAGAATAGAAAAAATAAATAGCATATTGAATACGCGCAGAATAATAATAAATGGAGACATAAGACATGGTTTTGGTAAAATAAACAAAAAAGAAATTAAAGAAATTGAAAATTTTTTATTGTACCTTTCTTCTTACTATAGAGAAATTATATTGATAAAAGGAAATCATGACACATTCATTCGTCCTATAGCGAATAGATTTGGATATCCGCTAATTGATTATTTATTCGAAAATGAAATCCTTATTATACATGGACATAAAGAATTTGGAAATATAATTCCTAAAAGCAAGATTATAATCTTAGGTCATGAACATCCTGCAATAAATATCGTAAACGAGTATGGGGAACATAAAAAGTTACTAGCTATCCTTTATGTTCCAACGATATTAAATAATGTAATCGTTATCGTTCCACCATTTTCTATTTTTTCTACAGGAAGCGCAATAAACGTTGATATGAGTAGTAGAAGATTTATGTCCGAAATAACCAAGAAATATGCTATAATTGAAGAAGCAGTTCCATTCGTAATAGATGAAAAGTTAGGAACAATAGAATTCCCTAAACTTAAACTCATATCCTAATAACCAATAACAATAAATACAAAATTTTATTGTATTTCTTTGTGAAATACAGATTATTAGACCTGTTGGCTTGCCCTATTTGTAAAAATTGGCCTTTAGAATTTATAGTGTTTAGTGAAACAAGATATGAATACAAAGATTTGCAAGTAAAAACACCATTCTGTAAGGATTATTGTGGATTAAATAAAGATTACTTAAAAAATATAGATATAAATAAAATAGATTGTCTTGAATGTACAAAAAAGGAAGTGGTGGAAGGAATTATAATTTGTAATAAATGCAATAGATGGTATCCAATTCAAGAAGAAATACCAATAATGCTTCCTGATGAACTAAGAAAAAAGGATGAAGATTTGGATTTTTTAAAGAAATGGAAAGATAAGACTCCAGAAAAAATCATAAAAAGCGGATTACCGTTTCATCTTTAGCTTATTTTTTACTCTCTTCAAATTCGATCAATATATATCCTGTGTAGCCACAATCTTTGCATATATAAGGTGAAGGTGCAAGCCATTGCATTGAAAATAATTTATAAATATTTTTACTTCCGCATTCGGGACATCTTAGTTCGTATTTTTTCTTATATTTAAGATTTTTAAAAATATCTTTAATACTCATTTATTCTACTATGATATTATCTTCCAAATATCCTAATGATAATAAATATTGTTTTACAGTATTTCTATGATCGCCCTGTAGTTCAATATTCCCATTTTTATAGGTTCCTCCACAAGCTAATTTTGTTTTAAGCTCTTTAGTTATCTCAAGACCTACATCTTCAGATAATCCTTCAATAACAGTAACGCCCTTCCCAAATTTTCTTTTTTCGAACCTAATTTTTATTCTTTTTTGTTCTTTATCTAAGTTTTCTAATATGTCTTCTACAGAGAAGAGGTCGTCGGTTTCCTTTTTACCCAAGGACCCACCCCCGCCTTGTGACGGAAATGTTTGTATTTTTCATTCTTTTGATAATAAATTATAATACTAAAACCTTAAATATTTAATCATAAGGTATCTACTTTATGGAAACATCTGCTCAATCCTTTGAATATCAATGTATTAGATGTGGAAGGAAAATATCATATAAAGAAATTTTAGAAAGAAGTATTACAGTAAGAAATTTCTCTTGCATCTATTGCAATTCTAGGATTTTAATAAAAATAAAAAGACCTGCTGCTAAAATAGTTAAAGCTGAGTGATATTTTAAGGATTTTTAATAAGCCTTGATCTTACTTTATCTATAAAGCTTTTATTCCATAAGGTAAGACATTCAATTAAAATCTTCGCCGCTAAAATTGAAGTGTTTCCATTATCGAAAGATGGGCAAACCTCGACAATATCCATTCCTATCAATTTTTCATTGATTAATTCTTTAAGAATAGGATAAATTTCATGAGTATATATTCCATTTGGCTCAGGATTACTAACACCCGGAGCATGCGATGGATCTAAAGCGTCCATGTCAATTGAAATATATACCTTTTCGTGATTCCTTGTTAAATTTTTTATAGTATTCAAAGCTTCATTGAAGCTATATTTTAAAGATAAAATATCATAAACATGAATATCTGTATTTTTAAGAAAGTCATATTCTTCCTTGCTCCATGCTCTTACTCCAAGATAAACTATATTTTTAACACCTATATCCTCATAAATCCTTCTTGAAACAGTTGCATGACTTAATTTTGTGCCTGTAGGATACTCATCCCTTAAATCGAAATGAGCATCAAAGATGATTATTTGATCAGGTCTTAAAGCTTTGATTGCAGCGTATGTAATGGTATGCTCACCTCCGATCATTATTGGAAACCTTCCAGAGCGAACAATATCTTCTATCGTTGTGGTTATTCTTCTTAAACACTCTTTTACATCCAAGCCTATTACATCCAAATCTCCTGCGTCATAAAAATTAACATATTCTAAATAATCTTTGGTTAAGATGCTAACGGTTTCAATGTTTATGGAAGCTTCCCTTATGCTAGATGGAGCGAATCGTGTTCCTGGTCTAAATGTGGTGGTAGCATCATAAGGTACACCAAATATAACAAATTTAGCATCCTCAACTCTTTTTTTGATACCTCCAAATTCCTTAGATGGAAGAAAGTACAATTCACTATACTGAAATACCTTTTCCTTAGACATTTTCTTTTGATTCTTTCTTTACAACCTTTTTTCTATATTCACGATAAGATAACGCTATAAATACAGAAGTTAAAATTGTTAAAACTGCAGCTAGTGCAATATCTGGCGTAATTATGTTTGTTGTGGTCTGAATCTTAGGAATTGTTAGAATTAGAACATAAGTAGAAGTTGTTGAATTAGAGATCGTAAACGTTGTAGAACTTAAGTATGTACCATTTTGCATTAAAACTACTTTATAGAGCCCCTCAACTAAATTGGAAAAAGATACCATCGAGCCTTGATTTTGTGAAACAAGAGCAGAAGTCCCATAGTTTGATATATAATATAGATATATACTTGCAGAAGAAGAATTCGTATAAACTTTAAGCGTAAAACCTTCTGGCAATACAATATTCTTTACAATAGATGAATTAACCGTAACGTACGACTTATATGTAAGTATTGTATCTTTTGCTGGTGTAAATAAATATACTTCAATAAGATAAGAGCTCGGGTAAAGCGATAAATTAATTTTTGAACTATTTAAAGTCAATATAAAGGATGAGTTAAAACTATCTTGGATAACGGTGTATGTTCCACCTTGAATTGTCTGATTATTAATATTTAATAGGTTTAATTGTAATGTTGAATTTTCAATGGTAAAATTCAATATACTAACTTTATTAGGAATCAAAGATATAGGTTGCTTAAATGCAATTATACCAGCACGATATACTTTAGCTAATATAGTTACATTTGCAGGAACGTAATTTAAGGATAAAGTACCATTCTTATTTGTTATACCTGTAATATTTCCTGATAACTGTATTAATAATCCACTTGCAGGATGATTATTTTGGTATTTTAAATTAAATGTAACATTACTAAAATAGGTTGTGAAATTAAAAATCGTGAAATTTTTTACAACATTAAGAAATGAAGAAGGTAGTATGGTTAAATTAATTCCCTTATAATTGAATTTAACATGATAATTTAGTAAGGGTATATTAGTTATATTAAAGATGCCATTTTTTGAAAATTGGGAAATAAAGGTTCTGTTATCATAAATCAAGTAAATACTTGCATTTGGAACAAGCTTTTTATTTTGATCATAAAGCTTTACTGTAACATTTTCTAGATATGTGTTTAAGGTAACATTATTTAATTTTCCATTTATATTTACTGAGGTTGAATTAAGTACTATTCTATTATATAGAATGGTGATGTTATATTCTCCTAAAGGCAATTCATTAATTTGAAGAGGAAGAGAGGGAATCAATTGCTTAGTTATATTGACGATTTTGCCCTTTATAGTAACATTGAATGGGAAAGTACTTGCCTTTCCATTAAGATTAACATAAATTGTTAAAGGCTGTGAATTTAAAACTATATTCGAAGAAATATTATCACTTACATTAATCGTTGAATTATACAATAAAATGTTTTCTGGAGAATATACTAATAGATTATAATTCCCTTTTGTTAAATTTTTAAAATCATATGTTTGGTTCGCTACATTAGGGGCTAATAATGTTGAGTTAAAAGTGGAAGAAGATAATTTTACGGTTAAGGTTGTAAGCGGTTTATGTGTTTGATTAGATATAACATCATAAAAGGTTAAAGACACTGTATATTTGTTAGTTGTGACTAAATGTTGTCCTTTAGGAATAATTGCATATGCTATAAGGCTAACAGCAATTATAATTAGTATAATTCCTACTACTATTGACCTTGTTAATTTGATTCGCATGAATTATAAAATAAAACGTAATCGCTGAAATATAAAATTAATCAAAATGAGTAGAAAGGATTTTAATATTGCATTCGTTTAATTATCTAAAGTGAACAATAAGATTAATGATTTGATCAAAAGAAGAGGATTTATATGGCAATCGTTTGAAATCTATGGAGGAGTATCTGGGTTTGTTGATTTTGGGCCAATAGGATTGAAAATTTTAAAAAAGATTGAAAATAAATGGAGAGAGTTCTTTATTAATAGACATGATTTCATTTATGAAATAAGTACGCCTCTCGTAATGCCTGAAATCGTGTTTGAAGCATCTGGCCATTTGAAACACTTTACTGATGTAATTGTTACCTGTAAAAATTGCGGAAGAAAATTTAGAGTTGATAACATAATTGAAAAAGAAGATGTTGATAGATGGGATGAATTAAAAATAGAAAATTATATAAGAGATAATAAGATAACATGTCCAAATTGTGGAGGTGAATTCGATAAGCCATCTAAGTTTAATTTACTTATGAAAACGAATATATCTCCTTATGCTTCTGATATCGGATATTTAAGACCGGAAGCGGCACAAGGTATTTTTATAAATTTTAAAAAGGTCTATGAATTAACAGGTAAAAAACTTCCTATAGGAATCGTACAAATAGGTAAAGTAGACAGGAATGAAATATCTCCTAGAAAAGGATTGTATAGAATGAGAGAATTTACTATCATAGACTTAGAAATATTCTATGATTATAAAAATCCTAAATGTAAATATATTGATGAAATCTTAGATAAGAAAATTAGAATTTTAGATATAAATGCCAGAGCTAAAGGGGTAAAGACACCATATGAAGAAAGCATTCATAAATTAATAAGTAATGGTATATTCAAAAATGAATGGATAGCTTATTTTATGTATTTAGCACAGGAATTTATGCAAGAATTAGGCGTACCATATCAAAATCAATATTTCTTAGAGAAATTCCCCGAAGAAAGAGCGCATTATTCTTCACAAACATTCGATCAAATGATAAAGGTTTCAGAAGATACATGGATAGAAGTATCAGGTCATGCTTTTAGAACTGATTATGATCTAAAAAATCACTCTATTAAAAGCGGTGTGAGTTTAACAGCAGAAAGAATTGAAGGCAATAAATTGATTGAAAGATTTTATCCTTACGTTGTAGAGCCTTCTTTTGGATTGGAAAGGATTTTTCTCTGCGTACTTGAAAATTGCATGCAAGAATATAAATCTAGAATTATATTAAAACTACCTTATGAAATAGCTCCGTACAGTGCTGTTATAGCTCCGCTAGTAAATAAAGATCATATTGTTAAATATGCACATAGTTTATATAGAGAATTAAAAGAAGAAGGTTTTGATGTGGTATTCGATGATACAGAATATATTGGAAAAATATATGCAAAATACGATGAAATAGGAGTCCCATTTTGTATAACAATAGATTATCAATCAATTAATGATGATACATTAACTGTCAGAAATAGGGATGACTGGAGACAAATAAGAATACCAAGAAAGTTACTTAAAGAAACATTAATGAAACTACTAAGAAAGCAAATAAAATTCGAAGAGGCTGGAGTTTTACTTTCTCGGAGCAGCTGAGAATTTTCTTGTTAAATTCAATCTTACAAAGAAAATTACTAAAAGTAAGAAAATTAAAATAATAAAAATTCCTGCTACTAATTGAACAGATAAGATAAATCCAAATAAGTTTATTACAGGTACAACAAGCTTAATTTTTAAAGGAGTGTATGAATCAATCTTAATTGGAATAATGTAATACTTACCGTTTATAGATATTTGAACAGTATAGTTTCCAAAAGGTAAATTATTCAAAAAATAATATGTAGAATTCGATAGTATTGCTGCTTCCTTTGTGGTCCCAAATATATTTACATTTGCGTTATGAATCACATCTCCGAATATATCAGTAATTGTGAGTTGTATTAGGGTTACGTTTGACTTAAGATATATCGTCGAATTATAAGCTGTGACATTTAATTTATTTTGATAAACGACAACTCCTTTATAGATAACAGATACATTGAATATACCTATATAACCATTCCAGCTAGCTATTCCGTTACTTGTAGTTATGTTATTTAAAAGGGTATTATTAATCGAGTAAATAATTAGATTGAAATTATTTAGTTGTCCATTAAATATATTTGTTGCGATAAAATTAACCGACATGCTAATTTTTAAAAACAATTCATGCGTTTGCTGTGTAAAATTAAGATTTCCTATGCTATATTGTATGCTTAAAGGCGGTATATAAGGTGAAGTTGGCTTTGTCGCATTTACAATTATCTTATATGAGATGGTTTGATTTGGCAATAAATTGCCTACTGTGTAATTTGATAAACCGTCAATCAAATTCCAACCTTTATATAGTGAAATATTTAATCTAACATCATATACAGGATATTGACCAAAATTGATAACTTTTATAAGTAAAGATACACTGTTGCCCAATTGAATTTGGGTAGAATTTAATAATTCTTGAAAACTTACTGCATTAGAAAATATTGATGCTGGAATTAGTATTTTATCGTTTAAATAACTTATTTTTTCATATATAGGCGTTATAAAGAAAATATTTTTATTGTTTACACTAAGTTCAAGCCTAATACTGCTTCTGCTACCAGCATGTGTAACTAAAGCATAGGAATAACTATTATTGAGTAATTTGAAATTAGTAGGACTCAAAATTGTAAGGTTTTGTGATTGAACAAGCTGTTTAGGTATATTTATTGTGACATTTCCATCTCCACCATAAACGTTATATAGCAAGATCAAATCTATCGTATTATTAATTATTGAATTTGTTGGATAAGGTGAAACTGATGCGTAACTTGTGTATTCATAATTTAGTAAAGAACTAAATAATAAGTTTGAAGCATTCAATTGATACAGAACATTATTTGAATAGTAACTTAAAACTAAAGAGTTGAACAATAAAGAACCATTGGGTAATTCTTTCAGGTTGCTCAATTGTATGTTAAGATTTAATACATAGCTTGAAGAAGAATTTAATGTAGATAATTTTGAAGTAAAATGATCGATGCTTAAGGTTATATTATTAGCTGCTATATCACCTGTATTAGTTATATTAACTTTCATGAGGACAGATGCGATTATATTCTTTAAAAAACTAGAATCTACATAAGGTATTGAAAAACTTAACGAAGAAAAATGGTTAAGTTTGTAAGCTACATATACCGGGTTACCAACAAAAGTAATGTTTGTTTCTCCAATGTTAAGATATGCAATTGGTGGTGATAGATAATATACTTTAGGTACACTACCATTAATTATAAAAGATAACGTCTGTTCCGATGAACTATTAGGCTTAATCGAATTAAAAATAAGCGTTCTTGAACCTATAAAGTTTGGCGGTGTAAATAGTTTGACTGTAACATTTCTTGCTTCAATAGAACCTAAGTTGTATAATTTAACTATCATATTGAAGGACGAATTTGTAATGGCAGGCTTCGGGATTTGCTGCACGGTAATAAATGGATTAATGAAAGAAGCGTTAACGTAAAAATCATCCAATGTTTCACCGGGTTGTAAATAAACTTCTCCCTTTGTTATAAATCCATCAGAATAGGAGCTTACAAATTTTATTTTTGGTGATGAATAATTAGCTATCATTCCATACAGGTTTAATATAATCCTAGAAGATGTTGCAAATTTTGAAGAATCAATAATGCCCAAATATTTGGTATAATTTATGAGAAAGTATTGTTGAGTCAAAATTTTACTTGCGTTTACGGTTTGTAAAAAAGAAATCAATGTAAGATTTTGAAAGCCTTTTGAATTATAGTTATAGATGAATAAGCTAGGTTTAACATGATTAGTTATATTAAAAAAGCCACCATAATTATAGTTAAGTTTGTTTAAAAATAAGCTGAGATAGCTTTGGTAGAATGCAGGAGATGTATATACAAAGTAATTACTTTTATTTTCAACATATACTAAATTAGTTCTTAGCTCCAAATTTAAAGCGTTCAATGTCTCATTTATATATTTCATACCAGACGATGTATAATTTATAGTAATTAAAAATCCTTTTTCAAAAATGAAGTCTGTATAAAGTTTTTCAGGATTATTCGTTAAGAACCAGCTCAAAGTTTGGTTATTTAGATTAATGTTTGCAACTATAACTGTGTAACTATTTATAAAGCTAGCATTTATTGCTAGTGAATTTATTAAATTTTGTAATTCAGAGGATGATATAGATACAGTAACTATGCTATTATTATATATTTGATCTATTCTAAGAGTTTCTTTGATGATTCCATTTGGTTGTTGAGAATAAACATGATTAGATGCGACATTAAAAATAAGAACGCATAAGATTATTATACATGCATATTTTTTTAAATGACCAGGATTGAACATAGTAATAATGTTAATCTTTGGTTAATAATATTTAAATCTAATTTGAATTTAGATTAAAATAGGATGTCACAAGAAAAAGTTAGGAAAGAGAAAAGATTAAGACTTGTATTATCAGATGATATAAAGGAAGGAAAGGCTAAAATGAATGAAAAAATAGCTAATGAATTAGGCATAGCAGATAAATTAGAAGCTGTCGTAGGAGGAAAGAAAAAAATAGTTTTTAATGTTATACTGTCTTCAGAAGTACCACCTGAACAAGTTATCATTAATACTTCTGAAGCGAAAACGTATGGAATAGCGAATAATACAATTGCAACAATTAGAAGACCATTAAGCAGTTGAAATATTACTTACCTAAATTTTTAATCTCAATAATGTAAGTAATGTTTTCTATGTTTTATGGCAAATGGTAAACTGATAAACAAATCTTCCAATAGCATAAACGTTCTTGCTATTAAAGTTGCAGCTGTTGCGTAAGCTAAATCAATGCCGAGTTTGGTGTAAACAGCTATCATTATTAAATCTAAAAAACCTAAATTACCAGGAATGCCTAAAGGTGTCACCGTTAATAGAACAAAGATTGGATATGTGAAAGCTATTATTGAAAAATTAACACTTGCATGAACAGCTAAAAAGGCTAGATAAATAGTAAATGAATTGAATATCCATTGCAAAACCATGAATAAAATTCCTATAATCCATAACTTTGTTTTAGTTATTCTTTTTATCCAGTAATCGAATTTATCAATAAAATCATTAATTTTATTTAAAGCTTCAATATGGTTTCGTGGTCTATTAAATTTTCTATATGTGTAAGCAATAATTCTGTTTGTCAGATTCTTGATATATTTTGACTTAAAAGTTAAAAAATATAGAAAAAATGTGAATAAGAAAATTAAAAATAAAGCTAAAAATATATAAGTAGAAAATAACCCATTTATCGTTAAGAAAAATATTCCTAATAAAATAAAGGCAATCATTGTTATTCCATACTGAAATCGATTTATTGCAATTGACGCTAATAATTTATCAACATCCACATTAGTTTTATTTTTAAGATAAGTTACTCTAAGATATTCTCCTCCAAGCGATGCTGAAGGAATCACGATGTTACCAAATATTTGCAATAATGTTGCTATAAAGTTATGTTTGAATTTAATTCCTGTAATTATTCTTATTACAACATGCCAAGCAATAATAAACATTATTATAGCAACAAAATCTGATACCCCAATTAAGAACAAGTAAAACACATCAGCTGATTCAAGAATATGAGAAAATTCTACAATGTTTATATTTAAAAATAAATAAACAAAGAGAACTACGATTATGATTATGAATATGCCTCTAAGCAATTTTTTAAATTTCAAGCCTATTCAATAGTGAGAGTTATTGCTTAAATAATTAACTGACACTTCTTAAGTTTTGCCATAACTAATTATACCTTTATTTCCCTTCAAAAATTATGAGCAAGCGTTGAATAGAAAAATACTTAGATTTTGCCTAAATAATTTGTTTTCATAAATAAAACTATCGCAGCTTAATTATTAATTAAATGAAGCAAACAGCTATTTATACCAAGGGTCATTTTATCATATTAGATATAGAAAACGGCCCTCTATTGTATAAAATAGGATTTTTTGGTAAACCTTTAGAAATAAATAAACCTAAAACCCCCATTTTCAAAGCAAGAATGATTCTGAGCTTCTACGAGGCATTGTATCTAATGGAAAATGAAGAATTAGAAATTCTTGAAGAAAGTGGATTAAAAATGTCAAGAGAAAAATTAATTTCTGAAGCAAATAAATTCATCGATAATTTTTTAGAAAAATACAATGTCTACAAAGATCTAAGAAATAAAGGACTCGTTGTTAAATCTGGAATGAAATACGGTGTTACTTTTATGGTTTATAAATATGGACCTGGAATAGACCATGCACCGTTTTTGGTTGACGTAGTGATAAGGCAAGAAAAAATATCCTCATTGGAAATATTAAGAGCTGGAAGGCTGTCTCATAACGTAAGGAAAAAATTACTCTTAGCTTCTGTGGACCCTATTTCTCGGAAAATAACTTATTATATGATAAAATGGTTTATTTAAGTTTACATAATAAAAGAATTTTGCTTGTCTCATCTACACAAGATATTGCTTCAACTAATATGAAAAATGTAATATTAGAACATTTTGGATACAAAGAAAAAGAAATTTATAATGAATATACAATATGCCGAATTAACGAGAAAGTCGATTTATTTCTTACAAATAATTCGTTGTTAGATCTAAATTTTTTAGATAAACAATTAAGTTATGACTTTATAGTGTTTTTATCTAAGCATAAATCAGAAAACAATTTGCCAGGTATTTACATACATCCTATAGGAAACTTCTCGAATTCAGCACCTTTAGGCGGATTACCTAATAAATTGAGTTATGTTTCTGCTATATTTATGAAAGTTATATTTCTCAAGTTGAGAGAAATTGTTAATATGAATGTAGGTCTTGAGGCAACTCATCATGGACCCTACATCGAGAAAACACCTTCATTATTCTTAGAAATTGGTAGTTCTGAAGAACAGTGGGCAAATAGGGAGCTAGCTTATGCGGTCATTAAAAAGCTTTTTGAATCTATAGATTTAAAAGAAAATTTTAAATACGAACCTGTAGTTTGCTTTGGAGGTCCCCATTATGCGCCGGCTTTCTTAAACTATGAAATAAGCAATGAGTTTGCAATTGGTCATATTATTTCAAAGTATTCATTACAAAACACTAAAAAAATAGATAAGCAAATTTTAATAGAGCCTATAATTAAAACTTTTGAAAAAGTCGATAAAGTTATGGTTGATTGGAAAGGAGTTAAAAGTAACATCAGACAATTAATTGTTGAATTGTTAAAGGAGTATGAGATAATAAAGGTTTAAGCTTATCAGAAAAGTTAATTAATTAGCTATTATAAAAAAATATAGTAAAAAGAAAAATTGTGTCGAATAAATATATATTAGATCTTTATTCAGTTACGAATAATACCTTAAAGGACATTATATTAGAGTATAGTATTAAAGGTAAAATTTTAGTGCATACAGCTTTCTTTAAGCATTCAAAGACCGTTGAAGAGATAAAATCTATTTCTGAGGCAGTTGGTGAAATTACAAGTTTAGTTAATCAGAGTGATGAATTATCTGCTGAATTAATAAACTATCTACCTAAAGGCTTATCATACGAAGATTTTGAAAAGAATAAGAATCATTTTCTACTAACGCTAGCAATCGAATTAGGCGCTACACTAATAACAAGTGATACTTCTTTATATGAAATAGCTAAGGCATCTAATATTAGCTGTATATATAAAAGACCTATAGCTTCTATCCCAAGTTTCACTAAGTACTTTGAGGGGGATGTCATGAGCTTACATCTAAAGGAAGGCACATATCCATATGTAAAGAGAGGTAAGCCTGGTAGTTGGGAACTATCTAGAATCGGGGATAAGATTCTTACAAGAGCGGATTTAGAATCTTTATCCAAGGAAATATATGAAATCGCAAAGAGTTCTTATGAACAAGTTAAAGAAATAGATAGAAAAGCTTCACTTATAGCTCAATTAGATAATTACAGAATCGTTTTAACGAAACCACCATTATCTGATGGAATCGAAATAACAATTGTTAAACCAATTAAGAGCATGAAGATAGAAGACTATAACATAACTCCAAAGCTGCTTGAAAGATTAGAAAAACAAGCTGAGGGTATTTTAATAGCAGGAGCGCCTGGTATGGGAAAAACTACATTCGCACAAGCTTTGGCAGAATTTTATTACAGGAAAAACAAAATTGTTAAGACATTAGAATCTCCTAGAGATATGGTCCTTCCTGTAGAAATTACCCAATTATCTAAAACACATGGAACTTCAGAAGAATTACATGATGTTTTGTTACTTTCAAGACCTGATTATACAATATTCGATGAGATGAGAGATACAAAGGATTTTGAAATATTCACAGATCTAAGGTTAGCAGGAATTGGAATGGTTGGCGTTGTTCATGCTACAACACCTATTGATGCAATACAAAGGTTTATCAACAGAGTTGAACTTGGTATGATCCCATCAATTATAGATACAGTAATATTCATAAAATACGGTGAAATTAAAGAAACGTATACATTAGAAACAGCAGTTAAAATACCTCATGGTTTAACTGAAGCAGATTTAACTAGACCTGTAGTACTAGTCAAAGATTTACAAACAGATGAACCATTGTATGAAATATATGTATTCGGAGAAAGAACATTTGTCGTTCCAATAAAGAAAGGCGAAGGAAAGGATGACCATGTTAAAAATTCGATATTATCAATCGTCAAGAAATATGCACCTGCATCAGAAACACAAATAGAAAAAAAAGGTGAGAAATATATTCTGAAGGTTCCAATCTCATATTACTATAGGCTACAGCATAAAGCTTCAAGAAAGCTAGAGAAAATAGCTAATAAGTATGAAATTGAACTTCAATTAGTACCTGTTTAATAAATATATCCTTCAAAATATAGTTAATATTAGGCAATGATTAATTAGAGTTACTCTGATTAATGATGAAAAGGCATTTATATGAGCATATTTTATATTTCTGCCATAAACTAAACTTAATAAACAATTGATATATTAAAATCAGCAATTGTTAAAAATATATAACGATTTTGCAAATAAATAAGATGTGCGGGCGTCGTCTAGCCAGGTCTAGGACATTAGCCTGCCACGCTGGTGACCCGGGTTCAAATCCCGGCGCCCGCATAAAGACATAATATAAAAATTAAACAATACAATTTAGGAATTGAAAGTTGATAAAGGTAATAATTGCTTCCTAAATATAAACACGTGAATAATATAAATATGGCAAGAACGCTTATGTTATTATAGTTCCATGGATGCAATATATATCGTTTCGACAGTACTACTACCTTTTTTAAGTTTTTTTCTAGTCTACCTTTTAATGCCACCTTTAATAAAGTTTCTGAAAAGTAAAGGTAAAGTTGGTAAGGACATTCATAAGCAAAACCAACCTGAAATTACTGATATGGGTGGTATTTCAATTCTAATAACTCTTACTATTGTTATTTTAATGCTTTATTTCCTCTTACATCTTAACTATTATTTGGTTATATTTATCAGTGGCCTAATTACAGGCATAATAGGTCTTTTAGATGACTTATATAATTTAGGAGGAAAATTAAAACCTGCATTAACTCTACTTGGTGGTGCTCCAATTTTAATAACTTTATCTTACAATCCTCACCCCGCATTACCATTTTTACCTTCTACAAGCTTGATTATCTTGTATCCAATTTTAGTACCTATAGGGATAGCAATCACAAGTAATGCTGTAAACATGCTGGATGTTATAAACGGCGCCACTCCACTATTAACAATGCCTATTTTTACTTCATTAATAATTGTTAGTTTAATAGAAAACAAGTATAATGCCATACCTATTTTGGTTGTGATATTAGCAAGTTTATTAGCTTTCTATTTCTATAACAAATATCCAGCGAAAACTTTTATGGGAAATATTGGAGATTTTTTTATAGGTGGATTGTTAGGTGCAATCGCTATAGTTTTTAGGTTTGAAACTGTAGTACTCGTTGCTATGTTACCTTACATTATGCATGGTTTTTATGTACTTTCTTCAGTAGGAAGATTGTTCGAAAGAAGAGAAATAAAAAATAAGCCTGTAATACTTAAAGATGGCTTATTATATCCTTCAGACGATCCTAAAGCCCCTATTACATTAATGAGATTAATTCTTTCAGCCGGACCATTACAAGAAAAGGAAGTTGCTAAAGTTTTCTTTTTCATGTCCTGCATCTCATCCATACTTGCAATAATAACATCTTTTTTAACAAAAATATGAAAAGAAATATACTATTTTTACTTGAACTGCTATTAATTTCATGGATATTATTCATATTTTTTACCTATGGAATAGCATTAATAGTATCAACATTAGCTATACAAAAATATTGGTTATACAGAATACTAAATTCGATCGTAGGTGGTATCCTTTTCATTTCCTGGCTATTAATATGGTTTATGATAACAAAAAGAATGTTTGAAAATAACTTAAAAAAATTTAAGAACGGCGACTAGCTATCTTTCCAAAATCTTTTAGTTTGAGAAAACTTTGCTTCATATTGTATTATAGTTTTAATTAACTCCTCTTTGTCACCATTCCATTCTATTAGAATTCTTCTTGCGAATTCTGGTCCTATTCCATGCCCGGCCAATACCATTGCACCTATCTTACCATAAATTGATATGATTTCTGCACTAGTTAAAATTCTTTTAAATTCATTCACAAACTTGTTCTTAAGCAACTTCCTACTTGAATTCATAAAAGCTTTAACAGCTTCCATTAAATTTTCATCATAAGGATTAAGACAAGCAATTTTAATTGAACCACAACGATTACATACAATTTGCTCTTCTAGTTCCATCACCTTCTTTTGAAATGAATTCTTACAAGCTATACAGACAAAAAGCATTTGCTCATTCAAAAGCCTTTTTTCAACTGCGTCATATATTGATAGAACTGTAGTACCCTTTATCAAATCTTTTAAATAAGGAACTTTGGTTAGATATACCCTCGTAATTACACTAGGATTTCGAAGCTCATACATTAAAAGTTTGATCTCTCTGTTTATGATCGAATTTATTAAATCTTCAAGATCGGTATAATCTATTACATTATTTAAAAATTCTCTTAATGCAACATCTCCAGCGAAAGTTTCATTCAAACTAACAAGCATATTATTAGTCATTTTATTCAGATTCTCTTTACTCACCAATCCTAAAAATAGAGAAACTCTTTTTAAAGTGCTTAAATACCTGCTATCTTTAAGTAGGATCTCCTTTAGCTCATAATCATTGTTTTTTACAAATTTAGGTATTTTCTCAATAAATTCTAAAATACTTTTCAAATTTATCTCTTTCTTTAAGTATAGAACAATTCCGTAAGGATGCTCAATCAACGATACAAGATTATCTTTCAAAAATCCTTTTAATAAAATAGATAATGCGCGATTAATCTTAGAACCGTTAGGATTTATTATTGATACAATATTATTACATTTCTCTATAATGAACATCTTGCTATTTATCCTGACAGGAAATTCTAATAATAAATTGTTTAAAAAATCTTTTATGTAGTGTTCCGATTTTTCATCAAATTTTACCATTCCATTCGTATTAAACAAATTAATTTTATCTAATTTTTGAGATAAAGAACCTATTAATTCAAATACTTCATTGGATACTTCTTTACTAACAGGCAACATTTCTCCAGACCATATCGGTATTTCAGATTCTTCTGTAATAGGAATTAACTCACATCTCATATTTTCTTCATCTATATCTACTATTTTCCATGCTTTCCCTGCTAAAACTATGCCATTATTATTTGTGTGGGCATTTAATATGTATGATCCATCTACTTTACCGATTATTCTTCTTGTTGAAACATCCACGCATGTGTATAACGGTTCTTCAAATATAGTTGAGAATGTATTATAATAATAAATCTTGCACTTCAACTTCAAAGGATATAACTTTTCATCCTTTTCATAACAGATTCTGATAGATTTTAAATGTTCAATTAATTTTAAAAAATCGTAGTATTCTAGACCGTTGTACAATTTAATCTTTTTTATAGCTTCATATAATTTAGCGATTTCAATAACTTCTAAATAAAGCAAGAGACCAGCTATATGATGAGCTAATAATTCTAATGAATTAGTTTGCACTTTTACTCTTTCTAGTTTATTTTCATTAGAACGTAATGCTATAATATAGCTCTCAAAAGCTTCTATAGGATTAAAAGCTATTATGTAACCACGAGATATTAATTTCTCCTTATGCATCGATCTTCCAACCCTTTGTTTAAAAACAATGCTTTGTATAGGTGACCCATATTGAAATATTGCATCAACATAAGGCATATCTATGCCATGTTCCAAAGAACTAGTTGCAACTACCGCTTTTAAGGCACCCTTCTTCAATTCTCCTTCGATACTTTCTCTGATTTCTCTACCTAAGCTACTGTGATGAACTTCAACGTTAAAATCCAATTTATCTTTCAAAATATAACTTATGTATTCAGCTAAGCTTCTTGTGTTAGTAAATATAATCATTGATTTATTTCTTTCGAATAACTCATGAAGGATCTTAGTAAATTTCTGTATGTGATCATGAGGTTCAAAATAAATTGTTACTTCTGCTATTTTATCATCAGATGTGGATACTATTGCAAAATCTTTGTCAAATAAATAGTTTGATACATAGATTGGATCGCTTAAAGTCGCAGAAAGTCCAATTATTCTAAAATTATTTTTAGAAAAAATCTTCAATCTTTCTATTGCAAGTAGTAAACCAATACCTCTTTTACTTTCAATAATTTCATGAACTTCATCAATAATTAAAAAATTCAAATTGCGTAAATTAGATATGAAAAAATTAAATATGCTTAATGCATCTAAAGTTTCAGGCGTAGTTATTAGAATATGTGGTGGATCTTTGTATATTTCTCTTCTTTCACTTCTTGTTGTGTCGCTGTGAAGAACAGCTACTTTTATGTTTAGTTCTTCACATATTTCTTTCATTCTTTTAAAAATATCTCTGTTTAAAGATCTAAGAGGTGTTACGTATATTGCGAAAATCTTTTTATTTGGATTTTTCAATATTAAGGAAATTAAAGGAAAGAAAACTGCTTCTGTCTTACCTGAGCCGGTGGGCGATATTATCAATAAATCTTTATTATCCAATAAGATTTTAGGAATTGTTTTTTGTTGAATTTCAGTTAATCTTTCATAACCAAATTTAGGTAATAATTTAACTAATTTATGATCAAGAGTAAATATAATAGCATTAGACACAAAAATTTTTTAATCTAAATAATAGAAAAGCTTATTTTTTCTCTGGTGGAGGTGGAGGTGATTCTTTAGATAACTCTTGTTCAATTTCCTTCTGTATTTCTTCAATTGGTTTTGGTGGAGGAGTTGTAAGTATTGTCCAACCAATCCAAGCTGCAATACCTCCTAATGCAAAAACTGCGACTAATACAGGCGCTCTTAAAAACCAAAGTTGTGTGGTTAAACTTGTAAACCAATCTGGAAATGCACTTGGTGCCAAAGGTGCTATTAAAACCCATATTAAATATACAAGTATTACGATTACAGATACTACTAATATTCCAGCTCCTACAAGCCTGTCCGATGCCATTTGCCTTATATAACTATTAAATATTTATAAATTTATCTTTATATCTAAAAACTAAGCAATGTTTCAAACACTTCTTAAATTATTTGGCATCTATAAAATTTATAGGTGGTATTTACTTTCACAGATTAAAAATAAACCTATGCCTTCTCATATAGCTGTTATCCTTGATGGAAATAGAAGATGGGCTTCTGAAAAAGATTTACCTGCTTGGATGGGACATAAGGTAGGAGCTTCAAAGGTAAAAATGCTACTTGATAAATGTTTAGAATTAAACATAAAGACATTAACTCTTTACGCTTTTTCTACAGAAAATTTTCAAAGAACTAAGGATGAAGTGGAAAAGATAATGGAAATAGCTGCTGAAAAATTGGATGAAATAATAAGTTCACCCGATATACATACGCATAAAATAAAAGTAAAACTCGTTGGAAAAAAAGAGATTTTGCCAGAATTTCTAGTAAAAAAATTTGAAGAAGTAGAAAATTTGACTAAAGATTATTCAAATCACTACTTAAATATTGCAATGGCTTATGGCGGAAGGATAGAGATAGTAGACGCTGTTAAAAAAATTGCTGAAGAAGTAAAGCAAAATAAGCTTAAGCCAGAAAACATTAGTGAAGAAGAAATAGAAAAAAGATTGTACACTTCACATTTACCCAATCCATATCCTGATTTAATAATCAGAACTAGTGGAGAAGAAAGACTTTCTGGATTTTTACTTTGGCAAGCAGCGTATAGTGAACTATGCTTTCTAGATGTTTATTGGCCAGATTTCAGAGATATAGACCTTTACAGAGCAATCAGAACATATCAAAAAAGGGATAGACGATTCGGTAAATAAAATCAATCTAGAAAGCTCATTATTATATATTTTAACAATTGTATTTATCAAAATGGGTAAATTATCAAAGCTTGTCAATTCTTTGCAGCCTTCACCTATTAGAGAAATGCTGAAAGCTGTTAGTGAATTAAAATATAAAGGTATAGATGTAATCCAACTTTCAACTGGTCAACCAAGTTTGCCTTTAGATGAAGAAGTAATTGAATTTCTTATAAGTAAATTAAAGGAAGACCCATTAACAGTAAGCTCATACACGCCTACAGGAGGCATTAAGCAACTAATCTTGAAAATTATTGAAGATTTAAAGTATTTTGGAAAGATAGAAGTAGAGGAAAATGAAGTGGTGATAACTGAAGGAGCTTCTGAAGGTCTATTACTTGCATCATTAGCTTTATTCGATGATGAAGACGAAGTGATAATACTTGAACCTAGTTATGTGAGTTATCCTAATGTGGTTTTAATTGCAGGTGCAAAACCAATTTTTTTAACACAAAAAATGGAAAATGGATACCAGCCCGATTTAGAAGAATTGAAAAGTAAAATTACAAATAAGACAAAAGCCATTATTTTTGCCACTCCTGATAATCCTACTGGAAGAATTATAAATCCACAAATTGCAAAAGGATTGATTGAAATTGCGAAAGACCATGATTTATGGATCATTGTTGATGAAGCTTACAAGCACTTAATTTATGAAGGAGAACATATTTGGTTTTGGAGAAATGAAGACGCAAGAAATAGAACTATCTGTATAAATACTTTCTCCAAAGATCCAGCAATGACAGGTTTTAGATTGGGTTATGCATTTGGTCCAAAAGAGGTTATCAGTTCAATGGAAAGAATAAAGCAATATACCACATTGTGTTCTAATACACCTGCACAGATAGCTGCTTTAAAGTACTTAGAACCAAGGATAAAGGAAAGAGTCTTAAAATATACTTTAGATATATACAAAAGAAGAAGAGATGCATTAATTAATTCTATGCTTGAATTTATCTCTGAAGCTAGGTTTGTTAAGCCAGCAGGAGCTATGTATTTATTTGCAGATTTTTCAAAATATTTGAAGAACTTAAATATAGATGATAAGACTTTCATGATGGATTTGGTCAATAAAAAAGGGGTCGCCGTAATAAACGGAAGCTCTTTTGGTCCATCAGGTAAAAATCATATTAGAATTACATTTGTCGGTGAAAATGAGAATAGAATAAATAAGGGTGTAATTTTAATAAATGAATATTTGAAGGAAGGAAGAAAAAATGATTTTAAATAAAAGTTACGAAATATCTGAATTAAACGTTTTAGAGGTTTTGAATTTCGAAAACAAACAATACAAAGCAAATATAAGAACATATAAGGAAATGAAAGATTTGTTCTATTACAAGGATACAGTTTATGATGAAAATTTGATACTTTATTATGTATTTAGGAATTTATCAAATGAAGAAATTGAAGATGCTTTGAAAGAAGAAGATTTGAGAATTGATTTGACCGTAATGAAAGATATTGTTATAATGGAAGAATATAATAAGACATATGGTCATTACCATCCAGAAGCTTCACCTGGTAGAAGCTTCCCTGAACTATACCAAATTTTAAAAGGTAAAGTTATGTTCGTACTTCAAAAGAGTTATAACAACGTAATTGATGAATTATTATTAATTGAAGCAAAAGAAGGTGAAACTGTAATAATCCCACCTAATTATGGTCACAATATGATAAATTTAAATAATGATCTATCTATCACATTAAATTTGGTAAGTTCTAGATTTATACCGATTTATAGCAAGTATGATACGCTTAAAGGTGCAAGCGTGTATATTTTAAAAGAAAACAAGATTGCGATTAATAAAAACTATATCCTTAATACTCAACCTAAATTTATGAAAACTAAATTGAAGAATGAAAACATTTTTAATGATCTTATTAAAGATAGAAGAAAATTTAGATTTTTAAATTGGCCTTATGATATTATGAATTATTTTGAATTTTTAGAGGAAACTTTTATAAATATGCAGTTTCTATAGACTTATTGACACTCTTTATAAGTTGTTCAATTTCTTCTTCTGAATTGTTATTAATATCTAAAATAATTATAGAAGCTCCTATATTAATAAAATAAGGTAATAAAGTTATATCATTATTTATTCTTACTGCTATTGGAACAGAAGAAACCCTTGATAATTCTTTTACCATTTTTACATATCTTTTAAATTCATAAGATTGATTGTTTATGGTTCTAGGTACATTTATCCTATAATAGTAAATTCCTGCTTGCAAAATTTCCAATACTTTGTTTATTGGGTCATTTATGCCTAAGAAATCTAATGCTACATCAATTCCGTATTTTTTACTTAAGTTTAAAGATGTGGTTATAGTTTCATAAGGAGCAACTGCTAAAACAGATATTATATCTGCACCGCATTCATAGGCTAATTCAAAATCAAATTCTGGATCTTCAATTACTCGTAAATCAAAATATATTTTAGTTCTTGGTAACCTTAATTTTAAGTCCCTCGCTATCGTATATCCAAATTTTTTTGTTATTTTATTACTTATCTCAATTATGTTGGCGCCTTTTATGAAAGAAATCTCTGCTGCATTAATAGCATCTTCATAATTGTTTACATTAATTGCAGCTTGAATAATGACCATGTATATTCACAATAATAATAGATAATAAGCTTTATGTTATTTAATATTACAAATAATATTGCTTACTTAAGTATGTTTAAAAGTGATATAATTAAATTTGAAAGATTAGGTAATGCTGTTAGAGAAAATTCTCATCTTTTCTTTAAGAATCTTGGTTTAGTATTTGATTATCTTAGACTATTAGATAAATTGAATCCATTCGAAATAAATCTAACAGAAATATATGAAATAATTTCATACGACCCATCATTATTCAATGAGATGCTTGATTTAGCATGGCCCTATCAGGAAGATGAATGGAAAAAAGGTTCAATCTATAACATCGAAAATGAAAATACTTCGTATAATGCTACATTTATTGCATCAAATATACTTAATTTAAGTAATGAGTTTATACCTCCATTTAAAATATATGAAGTTTCTATCTACAAAGAAAAAGGTAATGAGATTAAACTAAATAATGCTTTTTCTATAAAAGTACAAGATAAAAATTCTAGTCCTGAACTGATCAATAGAAATAAAGAAATTAGTTCATATGATATTACAGAAATTCATAGCATGATAATAAACGAGATTAATTCAAATATCAACGATTACATCAATGAAGAATTAAATTTGATATTTGTAGATTTTTCATTAACTTGCCAAGAAGCCTTTGATATGCAAAAAAAAGATTATGATATAATATTCGAATCACTTCAAAATTTTCTATCAATTACTCGTTCATATAATATAGTACCTGTTTCGATTTACAATTCAAACACGTCACCTTTATTATTCGCTTTAATTAAATATCTAGAAAAATATGAAAAGAAAATTTTAGCTGAACCAAGTTTATTGAAAGAAATGTTATTGTATATTAATGATAAATTATTCTTATCTGGGAAACTAAACAAATTTCATAGATCTCCTTTGCTAAACTATACTAACTTTATATTTGAGGAGAACCCATATCTAAGGGAAAAAATTGCAATATTTTATGTAAAGTTTGATTTAAATACAGTAAAACGAATAGAGGTTCCCATATACGCAGAAAGCTACATAGATATAATACACAAAATATTAATACAACAGTATAAAAAAAATAAAGCAAATGGTAATGACATATATTCTTTCACTAAAGCTAAAAAAAATTTGGTAACTGAAAAAAGAAATAAAGAAAAAATCATCAAATATATTGATTCTATATTAAGGAAAGAAAGTGCTAAAGTTTTAGGTAAAGAAATGGGGATAATAAAAGGTATTTATTAGCAAACAGTAAAATGTATTAATGAATTATAAATCAAGACAAGAAAAATTATTTAACGTTTTAAAAGAAAAAAATGTGAATGCTTATTTAACTAACGACCCAGCTAATATGGAATATTTTACAGGTATGCATACGACTACAATTCCACCAAAAGAATTATTCATGCTTGCAATAGAAGATAAGCTTTATGTTATTTCTCCTTCGCTAGAAGCTGATTATTGCAAATTAATGTGCAGTGATTGTGAAATAGTAGAATGGAAATTTTCTCAAAAATTAGATGAAATTATTTCAAATTTGCTTAAAAAACATATCATTATTGGTTATGAGAACAATACTTTGAATTATCATTTGTTAGCAAAACTTAGAAAAAAACATTATAGATTTAGATGGATAAGAGAAGCAATAAGAAGCTTAAGAATGATTAAAGATCCTTTTGAAATTAATAATATAAAATTGGCTATTAAGGCAACAGAGAAAGCGCTAAAAGTTGCTAAGGAATTAATAGAAAAAGGGGATTATACAGAAAAGGAAATAGCAAAAGAAGTTCACATTGAATTAATAAAGAATGGATGTGAAGGAGTTTCTTTTGATCCTATTATAGCTACAGGAAAAAACGCTACATTCCCACACTATAATCCATCAGAGATAAAATTAAAAAATGATGATTTCACTTTGGTTGATATAGGAGGTAGATATGCAAGTTATTGTGCTGATTTAACTAGAACTTTTTTAAGAGGAAAAATAAACGACAAAAAGGAAAGATTATTCAACGAAGTAAAAAATGCAATTCAGCTAGCTATAAATGAAGTAAGAGAAGGAAAATCCTGTAAAGAATTGGATTTAGTTGCAAGGAATTATCTCAAAAATAAAGGTTTAGATTCATACTTTATTCACTCACTAGGTCATGGTATAGGATTAGAAATACATGAATTACCAACCATTAGTTATAGAAGTGAGAATATATTAAAAGCTGGAATGGTAATAACGATTGAACCAGGAATTTACATAAAAGATGAAGTAGGTATAAGATTAGAAGATGATGTATTAGTACAAAAAGAGAAAGGTGAAGTTTTATCTACTTTTCCTTTGGAGTATTAGGTTTATTCAATCTTTCATAAACACTTATTGTAACTATCATAATTGCATTTAACAAAAATAATATCAAAATCATAGTGAGAAAGTCAAACCCCCATAAATTGCTAGGAAGTCCTGGCTTTGTTATTATAAATCCTATATATGTTCCCACAATACTAAGTGAGAAAATGAATACACTATAAATAACCTCATACTTTATGTTTTTATTCTCTAAATAATTATCCACCATTCTTCCGGATAAGAATATTATAACGCAAACAGCAAGAGAATGTAAAGTATTTAATCCATATGCAAAAGGCGTTATCATAAATACACCTAAAATTTGCAAATAACTCGGATTTGGTTCAGTTTTTAAAAATTCATATACGCCGTTTATCCCATTGTATATTACAATTAATCCGAGTATGAATGATAAGATTCCTGCTATAAATTGAATTTTTGAAGCACTCCATTCTTTCTTTATAGCTATATCAACGGAAAAACCCTTTACAATTGCTACAGTTCCTACTACTAATAAGAAAATAATAGAAAATATATATCCAAGATTGAAGATTGCTAAAATCCCATATATTAACAGCAATAAACCTGGAATACCTAAAAATACCTTGCTTAAATATGGATCATGAACAATTTTTTTGATATACTTGTAGATTATCATGTAGGTTTCTTCGACACTTTTTGATTGACCTACTATTACTCGCTTGATAGAAATAATTGGCACAATTGAGCTAATCAAAGGAATAATTAGTTCATCCCTCCCTCCATCACTCACAAATATAACCCCATCAGGTTTTATAAGACTACAAGTTTTGATTAATTCATCTCTTATTTTTATATCTGCAGTTATTCCCTCCGATGGATCGCCGCTAATCGTTACTATTTCACATGATTTAAAATTCCCCTTACTTTTTATTTCATCATAAATTTTTATGCTATAATACAAAGCATTCAAATCAGAATCATCAGGGCTTAATAATCCAAATAATTGAGCTACTTTCAAATTTTCTTCTCTGCCGATGATAGGTGTCTTAACATTTGTAATTTTTTCTATATCACCATCTCTATCAATATATAAAATTAATACTGAATTAGCGTTTGAATCCAATTTATCCTAATTTTAGAATAGATTAAAAAATATTAAAGCTAATTTTTATTTTAAGAAATTTTCTCTTCCATTTGCTTGTATAGTAATTGTAACTCATATAGATCAAGCTTTTTGCCAGCTTTGTATTTTTCCAAAGCGCTCTTTGCTATCTCTTTTTCTACATCTACGACATTTTCTGAAACCCTTGCTTTAATATTTATTCTTCTTCTTACTAATTCTTGCTTAACTTTATTGTACTGATCCTTTAATTCTGCAAATTCTTTTATAACTCTGAATAGATCTTGTTTGATTTGATCTATTTGCTTGCTTTTTTCAATTAAACTAACAAATAGGTTTTTAATTCTCTTCTTATTTTCTCTTATTTGAGTATTTATTTTTATCAGCTCTTCTATAAGAACCTCCCTTTTTGCTAAAAGCTCATTTATCTTACTCTCCGTTTCAGATGTCTTCTCTCTAAGCTTTTCCATTTTCTCAAGCTTTAAGCTCTTCTTCTCTAGTTCTGCTATTTTATCTATAAGATTCAATTCTTCATCTGGAGGCAAAGGTGTTGTTTGATGAATCCATTTTAATTTCATCAATTTTGCCAATAATTTATCCTTTTCTGCATCCCCTTTAGAACTAATATTCCTTAATTCACTGTATAATCTTCTCCTTTCTTCATCCAAGTTTGACCTTGCTATTCTATATTGTTCAAGCTCTTTTCTAATTTCGCTAGATTTCTGGCTCAATTGATTCACAAGTTCCTTTAGTTTTAGTATCTCTCTTTTTATTATACCTGCTTCTTTTATAGCTTCAGAATGCCTTTCCATCAATGTGTACATTTCCTTCTTTTTATAGATTTGCAAGGATTTTACCTCAGATAGCATTTCTTGCAATTCTTTTTCAGTTAGTTTTTCCAAGGAATTAATCGGAGAATTATTGTTTTCTTTTTTCTCCATTGTATCCACCATAAAATGGTTCGTGTTTATTTAATAAAAAATAAGGTATATATAATTTAATTTAGTTTATTCATTGCTAAATTCATCCTCTGTCCCAAATATACGTTGAATTGAACTGTATAAGTCCAAGATGCCTGTATTATTTATTGCTGAAACAGGGATCAAAGACGGTATGAATAAATTACTAAATATAGGTACTAAATTCAAATAAATTTCTCTTGTCATTGCAGAATCTTCTTGCAAAGCCTCCTCCAATTTACTTAAATCTTCAGACCATTCTGTTATCTTCTCTAGCTTTTCCTCATCTATTAAATCAATTTTTGATAATACCAATAAATAAGGTAACAAAAATCTTGCTTGTATTGAATAGGACAATAGTAATAATGAAGCAAAAACATTCGACCTTTGAGCTAGAAAAGAATCCATTAAAAATAAAATTAATGAATCAGTCTTTGAGAAAGAATTTAGAACACGTACTCCTGTTTCACGATAGGCAAATAATTCAAGCTGACCTGGTGTATCGATAACCACATAATCTGTATTTTCGCTATCTATAATTTTTTTAATGTCTGGTAAATAATTCACCATTATATCGGTTGCAACGATTAAAGCTCCATTTGGACCTAGTTTGTATTTTTTCATTACATCATTAAGACTTATAAAATTCCTGATATCAACTGTAGGTTGATATGGCAATTCTTCAGCGCCAGGATCCAAATTAACCAATATAGCATATTTTTTATATTTCTGAAATGTAGATTCAAGTACAGAGACAAGTGTTGATTTGCCAGAGCCTGCTGTTCCTAAAACATATATATATTTTGATGTCATTCGATAACTTTAATACTTGAAGCAATGCCTTTTAAATTATTCCATAAATCTTCTTTTATTTTTTCAAATAACGAGAGTTTATTTTTATCAGAAGTGAAAATAGAGATGTTAAGCAAAATTACGCTTTTACCTTCATCCAATCCTCTTGGATTTGACTTAAAATAAAAATCAGGATAATTATCTTTTATTTTATTTATTATTTTAGAAAGATCAGATTCAGGAATTCCTTTTATTTCAATGTTAATTTCTCCAAAATAATCTCTTCCTTGCATATTTTCAATAATTGGCTTTACATGATTCAAAAAGATAAATTTCATCTCCGAAGGTATACCGGGTAATATAAAAAAATGGATTAAATTATACTTAAGATAAACTCCGGGTGCTGTACCAACTTCATTTTTTAATGGAATAGCACCTTTTGGTAAAATTGCCATTTTCCTTCTTTCTTTAGTTAATTCCAAATTTCTACGTTTCAAGAAATCATGAATATATGAAATTGCAATAGAATTTTCTTCCAATTCAATATTTAATGCTTTAGAGATTGATTCAACTGTTATATCATCAAAAGTGGGACCTAGGCCTCCTGTACTTATACAAATATTTGGTTTTCTTTGCAAAATTAAATGTACAATTTCAGATATTTCCTCGTAAATGTCATCTACTACATAAATCCTTCTAACTCTTATTCCTAATCTAACTAATTCATTGCAGATCCAGTTTGAATTTGTATCCAAAGTTCTTCCATACAAAATTTCCCTACCTACAACTAGTAATTCAGCAGTAAGCATTAAGAATAAAATGTTGAATAAAAAATATTAATTAATTAAGCAAATCCAGTTTCATTTGTATAATTCCAGAGAAGTACATCTCCGTCTTGTAAAGTATAGCAGCTTACTCCCACAGGTAGCATTGACCATGTTTTTGCTCCCTTTACATAATAGAATATTAACCAATACCATGTTTTGTTATCTGTTACTCCCATAATACCTGTTACAAATATGCCACAGGCACCAAAACTTGTATAGTTTTGATACGTCACTTTTCCATCTAATTTTGAGAGCATGTACTGCCATAAAGTTGTATTTACATTTACATTAGAATCATTAAACCATATGATAGTTTTATTTGGAAATTCTATACCCATTGATACGCTTATCTTATATTTTTTCTGATTGAGTATGTTTACTAAATTTTGATATTGTGAACTGTAATATTGTGATTGGGAATAATAATACGCAGTTGTTGATGCAAAAATTATTACAAGTATTGCTAAGGCTGCTGAAACATACAACCACCTATTTGCTGCTTTACTCATATTATTCCAGTCCTCTTCATTATAAGAACACCTGCTGATAAGACAAGTGGTATTAGGAATAAATTGGAAATTTCATGTACTAATCCAAATGGATATGGGAAGTTCATAGTTAAAAGACCCATTAACCATGAATTGTACCATATGATACCAACTAGAGCGTTTGTATACAAATCATAAAATAAAGTAGAAATTAAACCAAATAATGCTACAATTGTTAATTTACCATTAATTATACTTTTTATGTTATCTAATGGATATATTTTTCTAAGCAGTGATCCAAATATTACATAAACCATTTCACCTGAGATTACGATCATTAAAGATAACAAATTGAAACCGTAAGGATTTAGTGTACCATATATAACCCAAATTATTATAGCGGCAATTAAACCATAATAAACACCAAACGCATAACTTATTAGAAATATTATCCCGTCCATTAATTTTATGTTGAGAAGCCATATTAGAGCATAATTTGTTGCTAATGCGGTTGCTATTAATAATGCCGTAGCTACGATTTTGACCTTCATATTAAAAATTGGATAAATTATCCAATATATAAATCTTAAGTTTATATTTTATATAAACCATTTAAAAAATAGTGCATAAAGAAAAGCTAAATTCAATTGAAATATTAGCTCATTGGCAAAAAAGGCATGCTCAAAGTTTTAACGTTATAGATGTATTGCAAGCAATAAAATACATAGGTGATTATAAAATAATTTCTAGAACTAAATTAGCTAAGCTTCTAAATATTGGGGAAGGAAGTATACGAACCATGATAAAGAGAATGAAAAATTTAGAATTAATCAGTATAATAAAATCAGGCATACTTTTAAAAGAAAAAGGTAACTCAATATATAACATTCTGATCAAGTATATAAAAAAAGAATTTGAATTACCTGAAATAGTATTTAACAAGCTAACAGGTCAGAGACACAATTATTGCTTAATTACATCAAATTTATCGGAAAAAATTAAAAAAGGAATAGAAGAAAGAGACACAGCCATAAAATTCGGTGCTAACATTTTAGTAACATTAGTATATAAAGCTGGAAAATTTTATTTCCCAGACGGCTTTGAATTCAATGGAAACTATACAGAATGTACCCGATTTTTATTAAACAAAACAACTTATGATGAAGGCGATGTAATAATTATCTCCGGTTCAGATAATGAGAAAGGAGCTAAAAATGGAGCTTACGCAGCTTTTTATAATTTACTAAAGAAACTTATCTATTTTGATTTTAAGTAATCTAATATTTCTTCATAGATTGAAGGATGTGTAGGAATGAGGGAAGATAATTCTGATAATCTTACATTTTTTGAAATTAAAAATGAGAAGAAATTTATTATTTCATCTGCCCTTTCAGAAATACATGCTGCACCTACAATTAAATCGTTCTTTAAAATAATTTTTAAATAAAAATTATTGATTGAATATAATTCTTTCAGATCAATGTTTGATAATTTGATGATCTTATAATCTTTATTATGTTTAATATCATTCTCTTTAATTCCTACTACAGATATTTGGGGTGAAGTAAATATTGTATGTGGTATTAAGTTTTCAAAGTTATAAATTTTATTCATCCCTAGTGCATTTTTAGCGGCTATATTTCCTTGGATTTTTGCAATACTTGCTGATGCAACTTTTACTACATCTCCAGCCGCATAAATTTTATCATTAACCATTAGTCGTTCGTCAACAACCAAGCGATTGTTTTTTAAGATTTCTTCTATACCTTCATAATTAGGTCTCCAACCTACACAGGACACTACGCAATCAACTTTAATTTCTGAAGAATCTGCCAATATCACCTTAAAATTATTACCAACTTTCTTAACACCGATTACTGAGTTATTTAATATTATTTTAGCATTTCTATTCTCTAAAATTTTTTCGTATATTTTTGAAATATCTTCGTCTTCTATTGAAAGAATTCGATCTTTTTTCTCAACTATAAATGTATTAATTTTTGCTTTTGAAAAAATTTCATGCATTTCTATTCCTTCAGGACCAGAACCTATTATACAAATACTATTGTAGTTTTCAATTTTCTCAAGTAATTCGTTAGAATACGTTAAGTATTCTTTACCTTTGATATTAGGAACTATTGGTTCACTTCCATTACATAGTATTATTTTAGAGACGTCCCCTATGCTAGTCTCTTTTATTTTAAAGCCAGTGTTTGTTATGAAGAATTTTGCTTTATGAAAGACTATATCTTTACTATTTAATTCATTTATAATATTTCTCCTGTACAAATGAATTTCCCTTTTTGCTAATTTCAGGGCTTTTTGAATATTTCTACCTTTTATAAATCTTATAAGAAATTTAGAAGGAATACATGTCCTATTTATGTAATTTCCACCTATTTCAAATTTATCCACTAAAAAAACTTTAGAACCAAGTTCAGATGCTACAAATGAAGCCTCAATTCCTGCAGCTCCAGCACCAACAACCAAAATTTTCATACAAATAAAATTAATACATAATGATAATTTTCTTTATAGATATTATGAATTAATGGAGTTAGATATTGTCAATGAAATAGAAAAAGGTAATTTGAAATTGTATGAAATAGAAAAAATAACCAAGGATGTGAACAAAGCTGCTGAGTTGAGAAGAAAATTTTTAGAAAATAAAATTGGTGTTAGTTTGGAAAATATTGGTAAATATCACATTGATTTGAATTCAACATACAACAAAAACATTGAAAATGCGATCGGATGTATACAAATACCAGTTGGTATTGCTGGCCCAATTATGATAAAAGGTGATTATGCAAATGGTGAATTTTACATACCAATTGCAACAACAGAGGGTGCTTTGGTTGCTAGCGTAAACAGAGGCTGTTCAGCACTATATGAAAGTGGCTATGTATACACTAAAATCTTAGATGATAAAATGACAAGAGCGCCATTGATAAAAGTAAAGAATATTACGCATGCATTAGAAATAGTAGAATGGATTAAAGAACATTTTAATGATATAAAAGATGTTTTCGAAAGTAGATCAAAACATTTAAAACTTAAAAATATAAAACATTGGATCTTAGGAAGAAATCTTTGGTTAAGATTTGAAGCTGAGTCAGGTGATGCAATGGGTATGAACATGGTAACAATTGCTACAGATCTTGCTATAAAATATATATTAAACCATAACAAAGATGCAAAATTAATTGCGTTAAGCGGTAATCTTTGTACTGATAAGAAAACAAGTTCTATAAACTGGTTATTAGGTAGGGGTAAAACAGTAGTAGCTGAAGCTACAATAAATAGAGATATTGTTCGTAATAAACTTAAAACTACTCCTGAAGAAGCTGTTGAAACAGCTTATAGAAAAAATATTCTCGGAAGCTCCTTTATTCATAGCTATGGATTAAATGCACATTTTGCAAACGTTGTAGCAGGGATATTCTTAGCTACTGGCCAAGATGCAGCACAGATTGTTGAGTCATCCATGGGAGTAAGTATTGCTGAATTGAACGAAAATGGAGATTTATACGTCAGTGTTTATTTACCGTCATTAGAGGTGGGCACAGTAGGAGGAGGAACGCATTTGTCCACCCAATCAGAATGCTTAAAATTACTAGGATGTTACGGCTCAGGCAACCCACCAGGTTCTAATGCTAAAAAATTCAGTGAAATAATAGCTGCAGCTGTACTTGCAGGAGAAATCTCATTACTTTCAGCTCTAGCATCAGGTCATTTAGCAAAGGCACATGAAGAATTTGGTGGACATAAAAAATAATGTTTATTACATGGTTAAGAAAATTTTATAAAAGAACAATAAAATCTCTATATAAACCAAACTCTTTCATATTAGAATATAATATAAATCCCGATATTATTGGCCCAATTATTCTATTAGTTTTGTATTTTACATTAGGTTTTTTATTAAAATTGATTACATTGCAGAATTTTAATAGGGAATCTATTTTTTTGTCGGCAATTCAAGGTATGCTAAACTTGATGGATGCACTTATCAGCGTGGGGCTTATACTTTTCACAATTAATATTATTAAAGTCGAAGTAAAAACTAAGAAAGATTTTGGCATGTTTTTATATTCAATATCTGTTAAAGTTATTTCCTATGCAATTGCTATCATAATAGCTTTGATTTTTTTAATACCTTACAACTATAGAATAACGCTTAGCTACGTTATAATTTACATAGCCATATTTTGGGCTCTACTATTACAAACTTATTACATGAATAAAGCAAAAAACATTAAATTCATAACGGCATCTTTCATAGCTTTGTCTGCATGGCTTTTTTCAAATTTGATAAGTCAAATAATAGCATATGAAATTTCCCTATTATAAATAACTTATTTCATAAGAAAGTCAAGAAATTATTAAAATTTTTTATAATTTACCATGGAAAAAAATTACTTAAATAAAATAAATAAAACATTTTTCATGGCTACTAAGCGCATGACTCTTAAAGATTTGGAAGTTAGATTAGAAGAAGTAAGAAAGGAGATGAGTTCGATCCAAGAAAAATTAACTCATTCAAAAGATTTGGCAAAAGATCAAGAAGTTGATAGTGTTAAAAAGCAAGTTGATGAATTAAATGCAAGACTTTCAAAGGCTGAAAAAAATTTGGATGAGATTTATAACTATATGCATAACTTATATGAGTATTTAAAAAATAAATTAGGCTAAATCTTGCCAATATAAAAGCCTTCATTTGGAGATTTCATATATTCTCTTAATACAATTGTTGCATAACTTCCTCTTGGAAGACTAAAATCAAGTATTAAAGCATTCCCATCCAATATCAAATCTTCTTCAATCGTATAACGTAATTTACTTATCAAATTAACAAAAGCACTTCTATAGGAGCCACGAATTATTACAGGCTTATTTTGAACTATAAACTTAAAATCCTTCAGCCTTAATCCTTCATTGATTAAAATTTCGTTTAATATATCTCTAACAAGTCCATAACCTAATTTTATTTTGTAACCTAAAACAGGTAATACTAGAGTTGCCTTCCTATTTGATATTAATTTAACAGCTTTATCTAAGTCAATTTCTCTACCGATTTCCCAAGAATAATTAATAGGTGTATATCTATCCAATGGAGCTATCAAATCGCCCTTAATAGGTTCAATTCCTAAAGAAAGTCTCTTGGTCAACAGAATATTGAAGATATAAGATGAATAAGATTCTAAAAACATTCTAAGCGTTGTTGCTGGCAAGGCTGCAATAGCACCTTCATAATCATTCTGATGTTGTAATAAGTACTCTATTACAATCTTTTCATAATACAAGCTGCTTGGTAAATATTTAAGACAAAGATTAAGGTCTCTAGTTTTATTATATACTTCCCTAAAATTCCTTATTTCCTCAGGTTCATATACGTCAGGATAGCCTAAGATAAGATCGATAACCTTTTCAAAATTGTTAAGTAGAAGTTCTCTACCAATTAAATGTGTTACTGAACGAGGTATGCCAAACCTCTGATAACCAAAAAAATTAGGTATTAGATTGAAATTAAAAAAGTTCTGCAAAAAGCTAGAGATTTCGATTAATTTGTCTTTGTTTAATTTTATGTTTCTTATAATTATTATAAAATGGTTGCCTTCATGTGTACCCAATCTTAAAGGCCCATAGGAATAGAAACTGCCTAATATTTTAACTCTTGATGAATTCAAAATTTTAACATGTTCAGAATTAATACCTTTTAGAGATAATATCTGTGTAGTTATAGCTCTCTTATCCTTTATTCCTGATATACCTATGCTACTTTTATTTATTCGTAGTTTATTAGATATATAATCTAATAGTTCATTCACGCTTAAATTCCTCTTCTGAATAACTACATATAAATAATTGCCCTTATTTGGGAATAAATTATTAAGCAAATCGATTTGTGTAGCAAATATTCCATTTTTAAATATCTCCTCAACATAAAAATCATCAATTCTATATTTTATCACTCCATGAATAGGTTGGGTAGATGTAAAGAAATAAGGAATACCCATTAATTTTTCAAATTCATACGATGGTAGTAGATTGTCGTAAGTCATCTAGGTTATTTTAAACAATATAAATTGAGATGATAATAAGCTTACCATTATTAGTATAAAAGATACTATAAAGCAAGCTTCAATATTAGATTTTGTTTGAGACCATAATATAGAAACTATGAAAGTGAAAGTAAAAAATAATGGTACTACCTGTAATGTCATGAACAAAAAGTCATTAGTAGATAAATTAAATGAAATTATGATTAAATTATATAGCGTAGAAGGTAAATACGTTAAGGGAAATAAAAAAAATAATCTCAATGAGTCTCTGATTAAATTAAACAATATAGAAAAAAAATAGCATATTGCAAAGCTTATTATTGAATTTACAAAAAAATATATAAAAAATAAAAAAGGCATCGAATTTAATTTTATAGGAATTAATAAGTAAAATAATAATGGATTTTGCGAGATGCTTAATATTAAACTATTTAAATAAACTAAAATTGCGAAGAATAAAAATAAATGAATTCGCTTTTGTTCATTTAAGAAAGTAAAAATTCTTATTGGAAATATGTAAGGTAAGCTAAGAGTAAATCTTAAAAGTGGACTCTCAATCATAGGTTGACCTTTTTCTTGTTTTAATATTATATTGTAAAGTTCTAAACCTCTATCTGTCAACATATAGCTCCCATCTTCTTTTTTCTTGACAAATTCCTGCATTTTTTTTAAGGCATCATAAAAGGTTCCTGGAGAGCAACCAATCATTTCAATTATTTGAGTTGCTCTCAATGAACCTTTCTCAGCTAATAAAGAAATTGTCTTACGAACAGTTTTATTAGATAATAATTTATAAATTTCATCGGTCTTTGACACGATATAAGTATTAGTAGTTATTACAAAATAAAATCTTTATTTTGCCTAAAGCTGTTATTTTTAAGAAAGATGTCTTCATTAATTAATTTTGTAAACATCAATCATGTGGGATAAAAAAGGCAATATGAAAGATTACGATTATAAATCTATAGAAGAAAAATGGCAAAAGTATTGGATAGAGAACAAAATATTTAAGTACAATAAGAATGATACTAGAAAACCTACTTTTGCTATAAATACTCCTCCACCTTATGTTTCTGGAGAAATAACGCCTGGTAATGCATTAAACTATGTATATTGTGATGTTGTTGCTAGATACAAAAGAATGAAGGGCTACAATGTAAATTTTCCGATAGGTTTTGATTGCCATGGTTTGCCTACAGAAGTGAGGGTGGAAAAAATATTAAAGAAAAATAAAAGTGAAATGGATTGGGTCGAATTCCATAATGCGTGTGTCAATTACACAAAAATCTGGATAGAAGATATGATAAAATCTTTTAAGAGATTAGGAATGTCGTTTGATTGGGATCTTATGTATTATACAATGAATGAAGATTACGTTAGAAAAATTCAATTATCTTTTATATTGATGTTTAAAAAAGGCTTCATTTACAGAGGTAAACATCCTATTTATTGGTGTCCTCGATGTGAGACAGCAATAGCTGAAGCAGAAGTTGAATATAATGAGGAAACAAGAGAATTTTATTATATAAAATTCAAAGTTGACAATGAGGATTTAATAATAGCCACAACAAGACCTGAATTACTAGGTTCATGTGTAGCAGTTGCTGCAAATCCTAACGATGAAAGATATTTAAAATATTCAGGTAAATTTGTCGAAGTGCCTATATATGGAAACAAAGTTCCTTTCATATACTCCAATGAAGTAGATTTAAACTTTGGTACAGGTGTAATGATGATTTGTACATTTGGCGATAAGAGAGATGTAAAAATTCAAGCAAAGTATGATTTACCTATAAAGGTAATTTTAGATGAAAAAGGCAGGATAAAAGATGATAGATTAGCAATAATTAAGGATCTTAAAGCTCAGGATGCAAGAAGAAAAATCGTTGAAGAATTGAGAAAATTAAACTTAATTATTAAAGAAGAAAAAATAACTAGTGAAGTAGGTAAATGTTGGCGTTGTCATACGAATGTAGAAATTATTGAAAAAGAACAATGGTTCTTTGCATCATCTAAATTAAATAATGAAATTCTTAACATAGCTAAGCAAATAAAATGGATACCTAATTATCAATACAAAAGGTTAGAGGATTGGGTAAATTCTTTAACTTGGGATTGGGTAATTTCAAGACAAAGGGTTTTCGGTACACCTATACCAATTTGGTATTGTAAAAATTGCAAAGAAACTATTTTAGCTAAAGAAGAATGGCTTCCTATAGATCCAAGGTTGAATGAACCAAAGATAGATAAATGTCCAAAATGTGGAAATAAAGAATTTGAAGGTGAAAGAGATGTTTTAGATACATGGTATGATTCTAGTATGACTAGCGCAATACATGCAGGTTGGCCAGATAATTTAGATATGCGATTATTACCAGCAGATTTGCAACCAAATGGATATGACATAATTAGAACTTGGGACTATTATTTACTTCTCAGACATGTTGCAATGTTTAATGTGCCTGCTTTCAAATTAGCTCTAATAAATGGTATGGTGAAAGGGACGGATGGAAGAATGATGCATAAAAGTTATGGAAATGTTATTCCATTGGAAGAATTATTTAGTAGGTATGGTTGTGACGCTTTTAGACTATGGGCTCTAGGTTCAGTTAAAACGGGTTCAGATATAGCTGTAAGGTTTGAAGATCTTGACTTTAACAAAAGATTTCTAATCAAATTATGGAATGCTGCAAAATATGTATTTACATTCACAAAAGAAGTGAATGAAAACGTAGAAATCAATAATTTAATTGATAAATGGATATTGAACTCGTTACAAAAGACGATTAACAACGTTAATACGTACTTAGAAGAATACAATTTTTTTGACGCATTGAATGAATTGAGAAGCTTTATTTGGAATAAATTCTGCGATCAGTATTTAGAAGCAGTTAAGCATAGAACTTCGAAAGGAGATAAAGCGGCTTTTTATGTCTTAAGACATGCCCTGTTCCATATTTTATTATTACTTGCACCTTTCGCCCCTCATATAACAGAAGAGATATACAATAATTTTTATAAAAATGAAACAATTCATTTGAAAAGTTATCCACAACCAAGCTCATTTGATGAAGATTCAATAAGCAAAGGCAATACAATAATATCACTGATAGCTGAGTTAAGAAGAATAAAGGTTAAAAACCGTGTTGCATTGAGCAAGCCTATTAAAGAGGTTAGAATTTATGCAGGAAATTTAAAAGATTTCATTGTTCAAAATCAAGAAGATATAGCAAATACATTAAAAATTAACAGTTTAATAATACTTGATAAAGGTGCAGGAAATGTAAAGAGTCAAGAAATTGAGAATATTTCCTATGACCTGTTTTTTGAATGAATTAAAATCTTAATTTCTCTTTTTTAACACCAAACTTAACTCTATCTTCTTCAGTTGAATAAAATATCTCTCTAAAAACGTTATACATTTTTCCATCAAAATCAATACCTTTCTTCGTCATAAATCGCTTTGCTGTTTCTACTGCTGAATCAAAATTGAATTCGTAAGCTTCACCTTTTATACCTTGCCAAATCGTAAAGCTCGGAATACTTTTTGTTTGTATGAAATTTACCATAGATGAGAATCCAATAAACTTTCCACTTAAAATATGGCAACCTATAGAAGTCTTAGAAAAATCACCGATAATACTACCTAATTTAGTCATATTTGTTAATATTTCACTGTGAAGAGTTTCATACTTTATTATTCCATATGTATGTTTTAAATTAGATGTTACAGTATGAGCACCTATATTAACCCATGTACAGATATAAGAGTCGCCTATATAGCTATTATGTCTACTGTTTGTATAATCTAAAATGATTGAATTACTAATCTCACCTCCTATAACACAGCTTTTACCTATGTAGGATTTTCTAATGTTTGTAAATGAAACTATTTGTGAATTGGAGCCTATAAATGAAGGTCCTTCTATTCTAGTAAATCCTTGAATATATGCACCATCTTCAATTATAATCGGTCCGCTTCTTGCATCAAATAAAACATTTGGTTCTAATATAAAATCTCCATTTGAATAAATTCCAAATTTTCCTAATTTATTGCTTGATATTTTTTTCTCTTCATATAATTTTGAAAGGTATAAAACATCATCTTCTAGCGCTATTTTGTTATATTTAATCAAATCAAAGGGCTTACTTATTATTTCTGCACGTACATTCAACTTGTTAAAATTTTTAAAATCTTTAATATCCTCTACATTACCAGTATATCCTATAACTACGTCATTAGATGTAATAAGTGTTTTGCCACTTACATTTTTAAACTTTTTTATTTCTTCATTAGATAAATACACAAATTTGCTAATAGTAACATCTCTTTCATCAATTGAAAAAGAAGGATTTTTATAAAGCAAAGATAAAAAAGGATTATTCGTTTCAATATACGCCTCAATTCCAGCCAATTCTAACTTTTTTCTTAAAGATAAAGCCCCTATAATAACATCATAATAAGATCGAATATATGTAACAGGAAACAATTCTTTATATGATTCAGATTCGCGAAGAATTACGACCATATACGCTAATATTTTAGTTTAAATATTTAATTTCTATTTAAAAATGGACAAAAAGAGATTAGTAATTTTAGTATTCGTTGTAATTTTAATTTCAAATTTAAATATAGTGTTCGCCTATGCTTCAGTGAACATACAATATATTAACCCTTCTAAGGGTCAATTTTTAATAACTGTAAATGCCCCAAGTTTTCAAGGTGAAAAAGTATTGATAGTTCAAATTTTTGTAAATAGAACTCTTTATCAGACATACTATTATAATGGAAATGAGAGCTACCCTATAACTATACTAATAACATTGGGACAAATTAACGGAGATACTTACTTAGGTGTTAGAGTTTATACTAACATTTCTGGTTGGGGTAATTTGTATGAAATTCTTGTAAATAATAAAGGAATTATCACGCCTTCTGTTGATTATACACGTGATACTTTATTAGTTATAGGAATAATATTACTTTTAGGAGCAGTGTACTACTTAGTTAGAAAAATTTAAAGTGAATAAGGTGGAGATCTATCTTCTTTTTCTTCTTTAATTAATAATGATGAAATATCCAATTTGTCTTTATCTTTTAAAAACTCAAGAAAGTCTCCAGTGTGTTTGGCATCGAATTCGATTAAATCAATCATAATTTTCCAAATTTTTTCATGAATTTCTTGAAGCATTTCCTTAGGCATGACTGTTATAATAGCTGGATTCTGCAACCAATTTTCAAAACCTTTGATTGTTCTACTGATATGTTGACAAGCTGTTCTAGAAGCTATTAATAAAGTTAATCTATCAGCATTTTTGAAATTTTCCATATTTTTCTTTGCCAATTCTAAAATTTTCTTCTGTTCACCTACCCATTCTTGCATACTTCTTACAAATGCTTGGCTAAAGGCCATTCTACCATTCTAATTATTTGTCACTCCATATTTAAGCTTAATTAAAACAAAATTTTTAAGATTAGTAGTACTTAATTAAAGAATAATGACAAATAGTTCACAAAGGAATTATATACCTGAAGTACCTTTTGTGCCAACACCTGAAAATGTTGTTAGAAAAATGTTAAAAATTGCAGAAGTAAAGCCTGACGATAAGATAATAGATCTTGGAGCTGGAGATGGTAGAGTTTTAATAATAGGCGCTACTGAATTCAAAGCAAAATGCATAGGAGTTGAGATTAGAAATGAATTTGTCAAGAATATTGAAGAAAAAATAAGAAAAATGAATTTGGATGATCGTGTTCAAATAATTCAAGGTAACTTATATGAATTTCCCCTAAATGAAGCAGATGTAGTAACACTTTACTTACTAACGAGCGTTAATGAAAAATTAAAGCCTAAACTAGAAAAAGAATTAAAACCTGGTGCAAGAATTGTAAGCCATGACTTTGAAATACCTGGATGGATTCCAACAAAAGTCGAAGAAATCTATGATTCAGGAAGGACACATAAAATTTATCTATACGTAATTCCTCCTGCCAAAAAGAAATATTTCATTTAATTTGTTGTAAATAGTTTTCTATATCTTTTTCCATATAATTCAGCATCCGCAAAAAATCTTCTTCCTTATTTTTTCTAATATAAATCCAATATTTTTTATCTTTAAACAATACTGAATATTTTCTTATTATGAGGATTTGTAACTTTTTACCTTCAGTATTTAAAATTCCATTCGAAACATAGAAAAAGAAATTCTCTTTAGATTGCTGAATCAAATTGATGATTTCATTTAGAATTTTGTTATTAAAATTCTTCATTAAGTTATATATGCTCATTAATAATTTATTATTGAAATAATGCAAAGTAATAAAACAAATTCTTTATATGATGAACTTCTTTCATTAATTGAAAGTAAAGGTCAAATAGAAATTGAAGAATTAATTAAGTGGGCCAAAGAGAAGGGAGCTAGTAATTTAGTTTTGAGTGCATTATTAAGTGAGTTAGAAGAAAAAAAAGTAGTGAAATTAATAGGAAAGTGGAGCAAATCTGAGCCGCTATTTCCTTTACCTGAAAAAGTAGAAATAGCAGTAAGTAAAACAAAAGAGGAAAAACCTAAAATTGAAGAAAAAAAAGAAATTATTGAAGGAGAAGAAAAATTAAGAGAATACATAGCTAAGTATTATAGCATAGGAGAATTAAGAATTAGAATAGACTTTGATAAAAAAGTCAAAAATATAGATTATGTTCTAAGAAAAATGGAAGAAGAAGGTTTAATAATATGGGATAGAGAGATAGGTGTTATAACAGCCACTCAAAAACTTCTTGAACAATATAAAAAAGTAAAATCTTTTACTGAGGTATTTTCTTAAGCTCTCAGGATAGAATAAATCGGATTTCTTGAAATTTTATAAGCTGGCTTTATAAGTCCTTCACTTTCGAGTCTTTGTAAGATTCTTTTAGATTCGCCTTGAGTTATATTATATTTAGAAGAAACAACCCACGCTGATAAATAATCAAAATTCTTTAATTCCTTTTTAATACTTTCAAGAATAGACTCGCTCGAAATAGAAATTGGTCTTTGGGTTTCTTTCTTTTCAGGAATTTTTGGCTTTTCTTTCCTTTGTGAAGCTTCTTTAATGGCTTTTTCTTGTCTTTTAGCTAATTGCGAAATACCCTTCTTTCCTTTACCACCCATATCTAATATCTTTTGTTAACATAAATCATATTTTAAATTTATTGTTTTTTACTCAATATAGCATCTACATCTATTTCATTGAATGTGTATCTTCTTTGTGTTCCGAAAGGAACAAAAGGTCTTCCTCCTCCTTTATAGAATTTAGAAAAGAATTCAACATATAAAAGTCGTGCTCCTTGTATACCTGGTTCAAATAGAGCTATTACAAAGTTAAAGCCTTGTCCTATGATTAAAATGATAAACCCTAGAATAGCGTTAAACAGTCCTGCATAAATGCTATTTAAAAAGATTCTGTCAATTACGGAAGCAAGTACGATTGAAGCAAGCAATATACCAATTAATCGGGTATAAGATAAAATATGGCTTATTATGGATGGAATTTCAATTATAGCGCTAAACCCTTCTCCGAATGCTATCATAATCAATCCACCAATTACCAATGCTAAATAGAGATCAAGAAATATATTTCCAGTAAGAGATAATAGCTGTCTTTTTAGTAAAGACAATCCTATTAAAGAAATACCCCAAGCTACAAAAAGCCAACCAAGTTTTGCAATTGCATGCTTTTTTTCTTTTATCCAAACATAATTTAAAGCACCTGCAATTAGACCTAAAGAAACCAAAGCTAAACCAAAATAACCACTCAATAATAGCAAGGTCTTTAAACCTTGACTTGCTAAAGGTTCTAGGAATGTACCATCCTCAGGTAAATGTAACCCAAATTGATTGTTTAAGTAAATAAATAGATATTGATTCAATTTAAAACCGAAATACTCATTGAATAGAAAACCAAAAATGATACCAATGATACCTCCTGGCAGCATTGCTTTTGCGATCTTAACAAAGGCTGACGGTTTAAAAATATTTCTAGCAAATCTTCTTATCCAAGCTGGTACAATTGTTTTACCCCCGTATTTTACCCTTCTTATTATCCAATATGCTATACATATTATAAGAATGCCATAACCAACGTCTCCTAGCATTAAACCAAAGAAGAACGGAAATATGATTGAAAATATAGTTGTAGGATCAAATTCATAATATTGCGGTAAGGAGTAAAACCTTATGAAAGATTCAAATACTTTTAAAGGTTTTGGATTTGACATTAATGTGGGCGGATTATCATTATCTTCCTTTTCAACGACGATTACCTTACCTTCATAAATTTTTGTAATAGCTTCTTTCAATGTCACCAATCTTTTCTTGGGAATCCAACCTTCCACTATAAAAATTTTTTCTGTGCGAGCTAAATGTGAGAGGATCTCGTATTTTCTTTGCTCTATTGAAAGTTGTTCTTCCAAAGCAGATAATAAAGAATAATATTTATCAGATAGCTCTTCAATTTTTAAATTTATTTCTTCATTTCTTTTAATTAATTCATTTATTTCCTTTTTTGATTGTTCAATGATTTCTTTAGGTTTGCCAGATAAGTTATTTAATTCATAAAATTTAGCTTCAACCTTTTGAATGGCTGCTCCAAATTTTTCTATATCTTTGTTATCAACAATAAAAATTACATTTAGTACATCCTTTTGTTCATTAATCTGATAAATGATACTTGCCTTTGATTGCTCTAATATTCTCTTTAATTTTTCAAATCCCTCCTTCTCTATTGAAGAGAAAAAAGAGCTAGCTGAAGACACACTAAATATTGATAGATCTTCATCTATGTAAGATAAACTTTCTGCTAATTTTAACTTATTATTCAATTGTTCTAGTTTAACTTGAATTTCATTTTGTTCTTTTTTTAATTTTGACACCAGCTCATCTATGTTGACAGATTTGCAACTTTCTAAAAGTTCATTAAGATTTGAAAATTTTCTTTTTTCTACTACTGGTTTTGGAGGCAGAGCTGTCTTTAAAGCTCTTATTCTTAAATATTCTTCAGAAACAACTTTTCCTATTTCTACTTGTGTTTGTATTTTAGCAAATTTTAATATTTCATCTTTAACTGGCTCAATTTGAACAGCCTTTAAATCATGAAGTAAAGATAAAGTATCACGTAAATAATCAGATAATCCTATAACCAAAATTTTTTGCATTGGTTCTGGTTTGAACATATTACTTTAATGCTTCCAAAATTATATTCTCTGCGATTTTAATTAAGTCTTCTTTCTTTAGCTCCTTTGATATTATCTTTCTTTTTTCCTTTTCTACATCAGAAAGTAATTTCTTCTCTTCTTCTTCAGCTTTTTTTATTGCATCATTAACAGCTTCTTTTATAATCCTTTCTGCTTCTTTTTTGGCTTCCTCTATAATATTCTTTGCTCTTTCATAAACCTCATTTAATTCACCATCAAGCTTTGATTTTAGTCTTTCTAATTCCTGTTGATTTTTCTCCTCAATTTCCTTGATAGTTTTTAGTATTTTTAAGTAATCTTGTGACATAAGCAATTATATTATATGAAGATAGTAAAGCACAAATAGCAATATAGCAAACGCAGATATTTTGATCATCCATGATATGATTATAATGTAAAAGAATTTTTTCTGAGCGTCATTGACAAAACCTGTTTTAGGTTTTGGTGGATTTTTTGCCCAATAGTAATATTTTGGTATTCCATACTTCTTTTTTTGTTCTGACATTTTAACTTTCTAATAATCTATTTTTGACAAATTTTAACTTTACAAAATTATCTCTTTCCATTTCATCGAACATTAACTTAATGAATCTCGCAGTGGATATTAATCTTGGTATTAATACATTTTCGATCGCATTCGAACGTCTTTTTGTCTTATCAATTTCCAATAAAAGTTTTCTTAGAGCTGTTTCTTTTTCAGCAACCTCAATAACAGACTTGTGGATTTCTCTAAAAGTTATTATAACTTGTGCTATTGAAGGTGGTAATTCAACCAGAAAATCTGAAAGCTCTTTAAGGCTTTCTTCGACTTCAAGCTCAGGTAATTTAACGCCCATTACATTTTTTGTTCTTATTTTCGCTTTCTTAATTCTAGGTATTCTTTGCGCTTCATACTCTATTCTTAAGACTCCAGCTAACATTTCAGCTTTATGTACAGCTTCATATCCTTTTACAATTTTTTCCCTAAGCTCCCCTCTCAGCGTTGCTATTTTTCTGCTCAAATTGAAAAATTCCATTATTAATGCTTGCCTTTTTAATTTTAACAGCCTTAATCCTTTTCTAGCTATAGCTATTCTTCTTATTGTCCTAAGATACTCCATTCGAGTTGGTTTAACGTTTGTTATTCTTGGCATTTTTAACTCATAACAGTAGCGCCAATTTCAGCTTTCCTTTTCTTTCTGTATTTTTCAATTAATTCAGGTTTTATTCTCTTTAATTCTGAATCGGATAGAGGATCTAATATTGACCATCCCAAATCTAAGGTTACTTCGATGCTCCTGTCTTCCATAACACCTTGATTTACGAAGCGTCTTTCAAAATCTTCTGCTATTCTTAAATATTTCCTATCCGTTTCACTTAAAGCTTCTTCTCCTACTATTGCAACAAGAGCTCTTATATCTTTACCTTGAGCATACACAGCGTATAATTGATCTGCCAAAGCTCTATGGTCTTCTCTTGTTCTACCTGGACCTATACCTTGATTCATTAACCTTGATAAGCTTTCTAGAACGTCAATGGGTGGATAGATTCCTGCTCTTTCAAGTTCTCTACTTAAATATATTTGACCTTCAGTTATGTATCCTGTTAAATCAGGAATAGGATGAGTTTTATCATCGGCTGGCATCGTTAATATTGGGATTTGTGTTATCGAACCCTTTCTACCTTTTATTTTGCCAGCCCTTTCATAGATTGTTGCAAGATCTGTATACATGTAACCAGGATAACCTCTCCTACCTGGAACTTCATTTCTTGCTGCTGATATCTCACGTAAAGCTTCACAGTAATTTGTCATATCTGTTAATATAACTAATACATGACTTTCACAATCGTAAGCTAGATATTCAGCAGTTGTTAAAGCAAGTCTTGGAGTTAATATTCTCTCCATTGAAGGATCGGATGAAAGATTTAAAAATAGAACTGTCCTTTCTAGAGCGCCTGTTTCTTCAAATTCTTTTATGAAAAAATTTGCCTCTTCACTTGTTATTCCTATAGCAGCAAATACAACAGCAAAATTTTCTGATGAAGTAAGAACTTTAGCTTGCCTTGCTATTTGAGCTGCAAGCATATTATGAGGCAAGCCTGAACCTGAAAATATAGGTAACTTTTGACCTCTCACTAGAGTATTCATTCCATCTATTGCAGATATCCCTGTTTGTATGAATTCGGAAGGTTCTTCTCTAGCATAAGGATTTATTCCTGAACCTACAATGTCAACTTTATGCTTTGAAATAATAGGTGGACCATTATCTCTTGGGTTTCCTAATCCATCAAAAATTCTTCCCAACATTTCATCAGATACTGCAACTTTTGCAGTTTCGCCTAGAAATCTTACAGAAGTCTCCTTCGTATCTAAACCGATTGTAGACCCAAAAACTTGAACAACAGCAAAACCTTCTCTAGTGTCTAATACTTGTCCCCTTAACCTTTCACCTAATGCGTTTGTTATTTCGACAATTTCTCCGTAAGCTGCGTCTCTTACTTTTTCTACAAATAATAATGGACCAGCTACCTGTGATATGCTTTTATATGAGACAGGTATCATTGTTGTAATAATACTTGTTGTAATAAGTTATTAAACTGTTCGTTAATCTCTAATTCAATTTCTTTAATGAGCTCATCTACTTTATCTTCTGGTGTCCATTTTAACCTTGATATTTTATCTTTTACAGGTAATGATGAAACTTGTGCAGCAGTAGCTCCTTTTTTAATTACTTCTAATTCTTTTTTACCAAACATTAAAATGGATTTAATCATTAAATATTGCTTTTTAACTGAGCAATATGTATCTACTTCGTCGAAAGCACTTTGTTGAAGAAAATCTTCTCTTATCATTCTACCAATGTCGAGGATACCTTTTTCTGGCTCGGGAAGAGCATCGTAACCTACTAACTGAACTATTTCTTGTAGTTCTGCTTCCTTTTGAAGAATTGCCATTGCTTCATTTCTTAGTTCAGGCCAATCTGGCGCTACGTTTTTCCTATACCAATCAGCTATCACTTCTGTGTATAAAGAATAGCTTGTTAACCAGTTTATAGCTGGAAAGTGTCTTCTTCCTGCAAGACTTGCATCCAACGCCCAAAATACTCTTGTAACTCTTAACGTATTTTGTGAAACAGGTTCAGAAAAATCTCCACCCGGTGGAGAAACCGCTCCGACAATTGTCACAGAACCAATCCTTTGATCAGGTGATAAAACCACAACCTTTCCGGATCTTTCATAAAATTCTGCTAATCTTCTTGCAAGATATGCCGGATAACCTTCTTCACCTGGCATTTCTTCCAATCTGCCTGATATTTCCCTTAAAGCTTCAGCCCATCTTGAAGTGCTATCTGCCATTAAAGCTACGTCATAACCCATATCTCTATAATATTCAGCCATTGTAATGCCTGTGTATATACTTGCTTCTCTTGCAGCAACAGGCATGTTTGAAGTATTAGCAACAAGAATAGTTCTTTCCATCAACGGTCTTTTAGATTTGGGATCTAATAATTTTGGAAAAGTAACTAAGACTTCAGTCATCTCATTTCCTCTTTCACCACAACCAACATAAACAATTACATGACTATCAGACCATTTTGCTAACTGATGTTGAGTTACTGTTTTACCTGAACCAAAAGGTCCAGGTATGCATGCAGTACCTCCCTTTGATACTGGGAAAAATGTGTCTATAATTCTTTGTCCTGTGATCAAGGGAGTATCTGGAGGCAACTTTCTTATAAAAGGTCTTGGAGTCCTTACACGCCATCTTTGCGAGAGAAACAATTCTACATCGCCTTTATTTGTAGATAAGATTCCTATAGGTTCTCTGATTGTAAACTTTCCATCGTATATTTCTTTTATATATCCTTTCAATCCATAAGGAACCATTATTTTATGATTGATTAAAGGAGTTTCTTGAACTTCTCCAATTATTGAACCAGCTTCAACTTCATCTCCTTTCTTTATAACCGGTTTAAATTCCCATTTTTTATTCTCATCTAAAGGTGGAATCAACAATCCTCTTGTAATGAAATCGCCCGCTTTTGATCTTATAACATCCAGTGGTCTCTGAATACCATCGTAAATAGAAGAAAGTAAACCTGGTCCTAGTTCTACAGATAAAGCTTGGTTTGTATTTACAACGACATCGCCGGGTCTTAAACCTGTTGTATCTTCATAAACTTGAATCATTACTTTATTGCCCTGTATTCTTATAATTTCACCAATTAAATTCAGCTCACCTACTTTAACTACGTCGAACATTTTAGCATTTTCCATCCCTTCAGCAGTAACTACTGGACCCGCTACACGAATAATTCTACCGTATTTCATTTTGTTTCCTTCTTTAGAATATCTACACCTAAAACTTTCTTTGCCAATTCAGCTAACGGTTCTTCTTTTTCTTCTTTAGTTGTTGGAAGGAATACTACTAAGGGTATTAAAAGAGATTCTAATTTTTCAACAAAATTCTGTGAAAGCATTTTTCTCACTTCTCCGCTTATTATGATTAATGAATATTTGTTTTTATTTATTAAATCTTGTATAATTTTGAATGCATTTTCTTTTGAAACTACATATGTATCTTCAATACCTAGAAGTCTATAACCAATAACTAATTCTCTTTCACCAACTACTGCGATATCACCAACGTATTGCTTCAATTTTTGAAGATCTGAGCTCATTATATTATAATTGAAATAATATAATCTTCATCCATATTATAATACTTTCCATACAATATTCTTCTTATGTTGAGTCTTTCAACTTCATTCATAAGAATAAACCAGAAAATAAACAGCAAAGATACTTTGAAAGCTCTTAATCTATTAAGGTAGGTATTATAAATTGTCCTGTCTATTTCTATTTCTAATTCACTTATGTCATAATTTTTATTGAATTTGGTAAAAGCTTGTTGAAGATCAAAATAAGGCTTAATTTGTTTAATTATTTCCTCATCATTATTAGTTGACATAGCATCTAAGAAAATGTTAGTAGAAATAAGTCCACCTTCTATTAAATGTCTCGATAATGTTTCAGGATTTAATTTAAAAATCTTTGATTTTGCATATGAAATGATATTTTGTTTTGTTATTTCAGCTCTTACATATTCTCTAAGTACTCCTTCATCTCCTCTTAAAAATCTTAGTTCCCATAATAACTTCTCATAATAGTATTTTTTTAGAGCTGAGCTCAAAATCCCTACGTCTGCAGTTTTTAGAAACTCCCCAATGTTTTGCAAAAGAATAGGCCCATATGGATATTTAACTAAATAATTTACAATCGATTGAACATCTGGAAGCTGAATCATAGATTTAAGTTCAGAATAAGGTATTAGCTGGCCTTCGAATACAACTGGAAGCTCTCTTGAAGAAATTAGATAATATTCGGTTTCTTTTAATGGATTATTCATAAATTTTGAAGCAATTATTATTTCAATATTTTGAATATCCCACTTTGAAAGATAGAATTTTATAGCGTTATTCGCATATGGAATCAATCCTAGACAAAGTTTATTCATCTTCATTAAGTGCTCGTTTAATGCAATTTCTACGGATTCGGGTGGTTTGTAAAGAGCAGATGCTTTTTCAATCTCTTCTTTATACCATGTAGATTGCAATTCTACAGCAATTTCATTGATATTCTTTGATTTTGCTAAAGATATTAATTTATCCTTTGTTAAAAAATTAATTGAAAGAGCTTTAAGTCTTCCTAGCGCGGATGCATATGATAAACTACTCATCTACGTTTTTTCCATAATTAAACTTTTAACTTTTTCATCGTTTAATCTAAGAATTTCTTCAAATGTGAGATCCAAATAAGCAGTCTGATCACTCTTTATTGCAATTATACCTCCCAAGCAATTCAAATCAGGTTCAATTTTTATACTTTTTTTTACATAATTCTCAATTTTGGCTTTATCTTCGGGCCTACACTTTATCAGAATATCATCACCTAGTTTATTTTTAGCATAATTTAGCATCGCTTTCAAAACATCATCATATTTTTCAGAATTAACATATCCCTTTAAAGCTTCTATCAAGTTTTGATAATTTTTTTGTAACATTTCTTGTGTAGCTTCAAACATTATTCGTTTAACTTTTAATTTAGCAGCCCCTATCCTTTTAACTAGTTCTCTTTCAGCAACAAACTTAGATTGAATCTGAGCTTGGCTTAATATCTTATTATATTCCTCATTGGCTTGTTTTAATATTTCTTCCTTCTTTTGGTCATACTCTTTTAAGAGAGCTTCTATCTCTTTTTTATGCTTTTCATTGAGCTCTTTTATTAATGCTTCTAAAGACATTGATTTGGTTTAAAATATTTGAAGCAGAAGTATTATACCTAGTACGAAACCTATAATCCAAAGGGTCTCAGGGATTACGAAGAAGAAAAGTACTTGACCAAATTTTTCAGGCTTTTCTGCAATAATTCCCATACCAGCTGCACCGATTCCTTGTTGAGCAATACCAGTCCCAATTAATCCACCAGCCATTACTATTGCTGCAGCTATAGCAATTAAAGGTTCTACGGGCATGAATACAACACCTTTATTATTTTAAAAATAAGACATATTTAAATTTATTTAGAAAACTACTTACTTGTTTGGTACAGCTTTTCTAAAATATGCACCGCATTTATTACATTTATAAAGACCCATTGTTTGTGACTTCTTACCCTTAGGTGCAAGTACCCAAGTTTTCTCAGGTTTATCAACCTCTGCTCCACATTTAGGACAGTTAACCATGTATTTTTTTGAATTTTATAAAAATATAAATGTTTATCTTAGTAGTAACTATTTTCTAAATATTCATGCTAACCTTAGAAGAAATACTTGCAATAGAAGAGAACGCTGTAGAATTTGGAATAAGTAGACTTATGATGATGGAAAATGCAGCTTCCAATATTTCAAATTACATAAAAAGTAAGGGATTATTGAAAAAAATTGTAATTCTCGCTGGAACAGGAAATAAGGCTGGAGATGGATTTGCTACAGCTAGGCAATTAGCTTACTTTGGTTCAAAAGTAACTGTATTTCTTTCAGATAAAGAAGAAAATATAAAAGCTTATGAAGCATCTGAAAATTTAAGGATATTAAAAAAAGTTAATCTTAATGTAAAAATTTTCAATTCGAGAGATTTTAGTGATGATGAAATTTTATCTGAATTAAAAGATGCAAATGTTGTGATAGACGCATTAATAGGAACAGGAATAAAAGGGGAACTACGAGGCGAAATTGCGAGACTTGTAAATTTATTTAATCATGCGGAATGCTTAAAAATTTCGATTGATATACCTACGGGAATTGATCCTACAACAGGAACGTATGGTAAAATTTATGCAAAGCCTGATGTGATAATAACGATGCATAAAATTAAGAAAGGATTAACGAATTTACCATTTAAATCAGAAATCATTGTAGCTAACATAGGAATACCTCATGAAGTTGAAATCTTTGTGGGAAGAGGCGATATCAAGTATCTAATCAAGCCTAGAGAGCCATATTCAAAAAAAGGGGATAATGGAGTAGTTGTTGTAATAGGAGGTTCAAGCTTGTATCATGGAGCGCCAATTTTTACTTCACTAGCAGCATCAAGAAGTGGTGTTGACCTTGTGTATACTGTTGCCCCAAACTCCATCGCTAATTCTATAAGATCAATAACACCTGACCTAATCGTATTATCTTATAATGAAGAATCATTAACGCCAAATTCGATAGAAAAGTATGAAAAATTTATCAAGAAAGCAGATTGTATAGCTATAGGACCAGGGTTAGGTACTGAAGTTGAAGAAGGTGTGAGAAAAGCTATTGAAATTGCTGAGAAATATAATAAACCATTAGTATTAGATGCGGATGCTTTGAAGACTCAAATAGCTAAAGAGAAACATAAGAATTCATCATGCATTTACACGCCACATGCAGGTGAGTTTAAAATATTGACAAGTGAAGAACCTGCTTCTTTAGATAATTTAGAAAAAAGAATAGAACAAGTAAAATATCATGCAGAAAGACTTAATGTTGTAATTTTACTCAAAGGTCATTACGATATAATAAGTGATGGTAAAAGATACAAAATTAACAGAACTGGAATACAATCTATGACAGTTGGAGGAACTGGTGATGTATTAACTGGACTTTGTGCAGGATTGGTAGCTAGAACTAAAAAAATATATGAATCAGCTTTGGCATCTGCATATATAAATGGAGTTGCGGGTAGAAGAGCTACTGAAAAATATGGAAACCAAATTAATGCAAGTGATCTAATAAAGGAAATACCTGTTATATTAAAAGAATTCGACCCAACTTATAATATCTAAATGGATTCGTAAAAATGTTTTAGAAAATGATGATAATCTTCAACTGAAAATAAATTAAAGAAAGCCCTCTGTACAACTTCTGTTAATGCGGGATGTATATGAATTGAATTTATCATATACTTTAAATGATCATTCTCTACATACATTAAATTTATGATTTCTTGAATAAGTATGGACGCATAGGGGCCTACTACATGTGCGCCCAATATTTTCATATTTTTGGTATCTAAAATGACCTTCACAAAGTACCTCTTTGCATTCATAGCTTCGCCCTTTGCAGTATTCTCATATTTATAAAAGCCAATTGCTATACTATCTTTAGAAAACTTCTTTAATGTTTCTTTTTCTTTTAAACCTACACTAGCAACTTCAGGATAAGTAAAGACTGCATGTGGAATTGCATGGTAATCTGCTTTGATTCTTCTTCTTTCAACTGCATTATAGTATACAATTTCTGCTTCATAGTTTGCTACATGTTTAAACATGAATTTACCATCTGCATCTCCTAAGGCCCATATGTTTGGTTGTGAAGTTTCTAAATATTCGTTTACTTTAATCCATCCTTGATCGTCCAATTCGATATTTCCAGCCTTAGGATTTAATAGGTCTGCATTGGATTCTCTTCCTGCTGCTACTAATATTTCTTCACAAGCAAATTTTTTTATCTCTTTATTTTTGCGATTTCTCGCATAAATTGATTTCAACTTACCTTCTTTTTCTACTCTAAAAACTTCATAGTTTGTATATATTTCCATCCTTTCTTCCAACTCTTTTCTTAGAACATTAGAAATTTCAGGTTCCTCATCTGGCAAAAATTGAGGATTTCTTCCTATTATCTTCACTTCGCAACCCATTGAAGAAAGAAAATGTCCATATTCTGCAGCTATGTAGCCACCGCCAATAATTCCTATGCTTTTTGGTTTATAATCCAATTCCAATATTGTATCGCTTGTCAAATATCCTACATCTTCCAAATTTTCTATCTTAGGAATATAAGGTCTTGAACCTATTCCTAATATAATGAAATTGGATTTAATTATATTATTACCGACCTTTAATGTATAAGGGGCTACGAATTCAGCCTTATCTTGATAATAGTCTATGTTTGGGTGTTCCGATAAACCTCTTCTTATTGATTCAATTTCTGAATTTATAATCCTTCTCATCCTTTCCATGATGAATTTGAAGTCAATATTTTTGATTTCAGCATCTATGCCAAATTCCTGTGATTTTCGTATCAAGCTTAAGAGTTCTGCTGGATAAAGCAAAATCTTTGATGGAATGCAACCTCTTGTTAAGC
>JAFMCU010000057.1 GCA_017857595.1 Thermoprotei archaeon | reverse complement strand
CATCAACCATTTATTGAAACTATTCATTATTTACTTATTTACACTATTGTATTTAATGCATTTATGGAAACCATTATTCGATAGTTTATTTGATATTATTTTGAGACCACATATGTTAGCATTACTTTTGAGGATATTATATTCTTGAGGGATTGATTTTAGAGAAAAACAAAGTGACAAATTTATAAAGTTTTAAATCTACAGCTTTATACAATAAAATTGAAACAATAATATAGACCTACCTAAACAAATAAAAAGTAAATATAACCATATAAGTAAGTGGGGTATTTAAGAAATTAAGTGTTTTGGGTTACCACTAGACAATCAAATTAAAACATTTAAGTTTTTGGGTAGGACAAATGGCTCCCCTATAGAATCGAGGAAAGGAATAAAAATCGTGACAAAATTAAATAGCGTTATAAGTAAAAAAGCACATTATAAAGGCAGCATTATAAAACAATAGTATTGTAGAGGTTATTTTTTTTGTGACATACCGGATCGGTGAAGCCTCGCGGATTTTATCTGCGCAAAGGACTCCTGGCATTTACAAATTGTCAAAGAAAAGTATAAACATTTTGTGTAATATTTGACATAAAGTAAGTTTAAATAGCCTGAATATATAAAGTGCGTTTTTATTTATAATAATTAATTATGGCAGAATCTGATAAAATAAAATCAAGGACGACTACGCCTAATCCTGTTGATGTGTTTAATACAGCAAGAGAATACAGAAAATTGCAAGAACAAGAAAAGAAATTAAGAGAGGACAAGTTGGAGTTTGAGAATCTTGAAATTACAGGGGGGGATAAAACAGAAGATTTAAGTAAGCGCAAGGAGGGGGAAAGGGAAATAGATTGGAGTAATAAAAAATTAATGATGGACAGCAGGGGATTAGATGGATTAGAAGGGGGTGGTAAGCAGAAAAAGGGAGTGGACTTTGAAGAAACGCTTTCAATGGGGGAATTACTAAGAAATCATAAGGACATGAAACAAGAAATAATAAGATTAAGCAACAAACAAGCAATGTTGGAAGTTGAGGATATAGCAAATAAAAGGAAACAAGAAAGAGAAAAGGAAGAGCAAGATTTCAAAATTGATAATTTAACATTAGAGAGGACAGAGAGGAGGGGGGGTGATCGTGTATCTACGACTGATTTGGAAGAAATGAGGAATTTGAGAGAAAGATTAGAAACATTAGAAAATGGGGCTCAAAGAAAGTTAATTCCTAAAAGACTTCTCAATGATGTCAGATCACATACAGATGCTATATTTGGCGATTTGGTTTTGTGTGAAGATACAGTTTCACCTTCCCATAACACACCGAGTAAAACAATGAAAGATTTTAACCAGAATTATAATCTAAAATATAATAAAGGGGACAATTGGGATACCTTTTTACGAATATTAGTCAGTTATGCACGTAATTACCCTTATATGACAAAAAAGGAATTTTCATGGGCTCTCATAAAATCGTTAGGACCTAAGGCAGTATATGAAGTACCTATAGAGGTATTTAACTGGGAATATAAAGCATTAACTTATTATCTTTGCAGTATTTTCGGCCAACCATCATCTCGAATGGCCAAATTAAATGACTTTTCTTCATATCAAGGTACCGATGCCTATGATATAAAAGATATGGTTAAAATCCTATCAGATTTAGCCAAGCTGGCAGAAGTGGATGCGGATACTTTTATGTCTAAATTTCTGCATATAGCACCATCAAGGGTATCTGAACATTTTACACCATTGGTAGAAGAAATATTAAGAGATAATAATGGAACATTCCCTCAGGATTTTATACCTTTAATGTTTATTATACACAGATTAGATCAACATCCAATTTATAATGTAAAATTAGGAAAACAGGACAGTAAAAAGGTGGCTTTTGGAATTAGAAATGTTCCAATTACCGTAAGTGCAGGGGGAGGAGGAAAGGATGATAAGAATAAGCCTAAACCATGCAGGATATGCGGTTCTCAAGTAGGTCATATTCCTTGGTGGGCTTGTCCAGAGAAATTATACTGTCAATTATGTTCAGGATCAAATCACAGGGCACCAGATTGCTCTGTATATTATAGAGAGCAAACTCTTCCTAATGAATGTAGCATCTGTAAAAAAATAATGGGAAAAAAATTGTTCCATAGCGAGAAAGTATGTAAAAATAGGACTATAAAAAACTAAAACCTCCTATACCGAATTCGGTATATAGAACTTCGTGGGAGGTTAAAAATAAGGAAGTGTCTAAAACAAATAAAATTGAAATTAAATCTTTATTTAGCAAAGAAATTATGAAGGGAAAACGGAAACTGCTAATTTTGGTAAAAAAGAATAGGATATTAGAAAGATCAAAAAAGGCTAGAATAAGAAATTATAGGATTAATTTTAAATTTAATAAAATTATTACAATTAAAAAGCAGAAAGTAAAAAAGATAATCATGAACAAAATAAATATCTTATTTTCAAAACAAGTAAAAAAGAGAATATCTGTTATTCGTAAAAGAATGAATAAAAGTAAACAAAAAATTAGCTCTAAAAATAATAGAATTAAAGTCATTGAATTAGAAAAAAATGAAGGAGACAACACAGATTTAGTAGAAATAAATATAGAAGGTATATTTAAGCTAAAAATAATTGTAGATTCAGGAGCTACGATTTCTACATTAAACTATAGAGAGATAAAAAATAATTATCCAGAATTGTTAAACAAAAAATATAAA
>JAFMCU010000004.1 GCA_017857595.1 Thermoprotei archaeon | reverse complement strand
TGTCTCTTATTTTCAGTTTAATATTATCTTCAATATTCTATGGTTATAGAATTAATGTTGAGGAGAAAGAACTTATAAAAATTTTTGGAAATGATTATTTAAATTATATTAAAAGAACAAAGAAATTGATACCTTTTCTTATTTGAATATTTAAATAGGGAAAATATTTTAACTATGTGAAAATAACTCTTCTTTTACCCCCAGGAGAATATCTGAAAAATCTAACGCAATTTATCACAGGATTTAAAGAGGAAGTATTTTTATTCACGGAATTAAACGAAGAAGCTTTGAAAACACTAGAAGAAACTGACATTTTAATTTCCACACCGTTCTTTCCACTTAGGAAAAATATTTTGGAAAGAATGAAAAATCTAAAGTTTGTTCAAGTTGCTAGCACAGGCTATGACCATATAGATGTAGATTATTTAAAGAGTAAGGGAATTATCGTATCCAACGTTCCTGATGCTAATGATGAAAGCGTAGCTGAATACGTTATTATGGTAGCATTAGCCTTTCTTAAGAGATTTGAATATTCATTAAATTCAACAAGGAAAGGAGAATGGGTTTTAGGTGAACTTGCAAACACAACATATGATTTGAAAGATAAGATATTCGGAATTTTGGGAATGGGAAGGAAAGGTAAAGCATTGGCAAAAAGGTTGATCAATTTTGAAGTTACAATAATTTACCATGATATAAGAAAACTGAATGAAGAGGAAGAAAATAAATTGGGCGCTAGATATGTTGAGTTGGAAAAACTATTCCAATATTCTGACATAATTTCGATTCATCTTCCTTTGAATGAAACAACAAGAAATTTGGTCAATATTAACTTACTTAAAATGGCAAAAAATAATTGCTTTATTATTAATACTTCGAGAGGAGAAATCGTAAATGTAAACGACATTATTGAAGCATTGAATAAGGGAATTATTGCTGGTTATGCAACAGATGTATATTCAAAAGAGCCGCCTGAGCCTGATGATCCTCTTCTAAAGCATCCTAAAGTAATAGTAACACCTCATCAGGCAGGTGTGAGTAAGGATGCAACTATGAGAATTGCGCAAAAATCATTTTCTAACGTGTTGCTATTCTTGCAAGGAGGAAAACCAATAAATCAAGTATGAAAGTATCGGAAGCTTTTTTTGATTTAGCTTATAATTTGAAAGTCAATAGAGTATATGGAAATCCAGGAACAACAGAGATTCCTTTGCTAAAATCTTTGAATGAAAGCAAAATAATGTATATACTAGCTTTACACGATGGGCTTTCAGTTGGAATGGCTGAAGGTGATTATTATTACTCAAAAAAAGCTCAAATTGTCAATTTGCATACTGTGTTAGGATTGGGTAATTCAATTTCTTTTTTATTCTCAGCACTAAAAAATAAAGTGCCTATGATCGTTACAATAGGCCAGCAAGATAGAAGGCATAGCTATTACGAACCATTATTATATGGCCCTAATGAAGAAATTGTAAAACCTGTTGTTAAAGAAGTCTTATGTCCATTTGTTGCAGAAGATGTTCCCAAAATGCTTATGCGTGCGCATAAAGTAGCAAACACGTATCCATACGGTCCTGTTGCTTTAATTTTACCCATGGACATGATGGATGAAGAATGTGGCAAAATAGAAAAAATAGAGACGAATGAATTTATTTTTGGTGATTATGAAGAAATGGTTAATGAGATAGCTGAAGAGATAAACTCTTCTAATAATGTAGCAATTGTAGTTGGACATGAAATAGAAATATTCGATGCAGAAAATGAATTGGTTGAATTTTCAAAAAAACTAAGAGCACCTATATACAAAGAGCCATTGTGCTCTAGAGGGGTAATAGATAATTCTAATGAACTATTCGTAGGAGAACTTTTACCAGCTTCATTAATGATAAATCAAGCCTTGGCGAATTATGACCTCATATTATTGATAGGTGGAAATTTTACACTTTATCCTTACTTTCCTTTTGAACTCCTAAAGGACAAAAAAATAATTGAATTGTCTTATGATTACAAAGAAACAACTAAAAATAATTGGAAAGTTTACATTTGTAACGTTAAGAACGTATTAAAAAAGTTATGCGATCTTGTTATACCAAAGAATTTTAAGAGAGATGAAATTAAAGAAATTAAGCTATTTTCAAAGGCAGCTACTGTGAGAAATCAAATGGGAATTGAATATGTATTTTATAGAATTTCTAAATTCATTAAAGATGAAACAATATTCGATGAATCAATTTCAGCTACAATGACTCTAAAGGATTATTTGCCAATAAAACCCAAAAAATATTTCGCAGCTAGAACAGGCCACTTGGGCTGGGCAATGCCTGTTGCTACAGCTTATGGTATTGTAGGTGGCGATGCAATCGCAATTATAGGTGATGGAAGCTTTAATTACTCATCTCAATCTTTATGGTCAGCAAAAAGATATAATGCTAACACATCTTTTATAATATTAGATAATAGAGGATACGGAATTTTAAAAAGCTATTCGTTAGCTAGATATCCTGAACTGCTTGAATCTGATTGGTTAAGTCCAGAAACAAATGCTGAAAAAATTGCAAATAGCTATGGTATAGAAGCGAAAAGTGTAACAACGCCTGAAGAGCTTGATAATTCAATTTCTTGGGTATTAAACAATAAAGAACCTAGATTACTAAGAATAGAAATAGACCGTAGTATTCCCAAATTGTTTTAGATTTACATAATAAAGTTAATATCCATAAAAATGGACCGGGAGGGATTCGAACCCTCGACCTTCCGCGTGCAAGGCGGATATTCTACCACTGAACTACCGGCCCATATAATATTTTCTAATAAATGATGTTATTAAAAAGAATTAATTTTTGTAAATACACTTTTTATAATGATGCCAAAAGAAAGAAAAAGAAAAGGATTATTTGAAGATTTATTTGAAGATTTATTTTCAGAAGGCTTTGATTTTGAAAATCTTAATAAATTGGGAGGAGGCTATTCTATAAGCATTTCGCAAATAGGGAATAAGACGCAAATACATGTTAAGGCTGACAAAAATGTAGATGTTCAAAAACTAAGAAAAGAATTAGAAGAACAGTATCCTGGTGCAGAAATATTCATTGAAGGAGGTAAAATTACTATTGAAGAAGAAGAAAAAAATCAAGAAAAATCTACTCATGAAATACAAACACCAAAACCAAGAAAATCTCTTATCGAGGTAATTGATGAAAAGAAATTGGAAGAAGAATAATAGATATAAAGAAAATTCAATAATATCTTTTAATAAAGGGCCCGTAGCTCAGCATGGTTAGAGCACCCGGCTCATAACCGGGGGGTCGTGGGTTCAAATCCCACCGGGCCCAATTAAATGAAAATTTCTATATTATTCCCATCAAAATCTTTTAAAACTATCCCTTTATATGAATCAATCGGGAAAATTAAACGATTTTCATAACTATATTTAATCTCGTTTAAATGATTTATCAATGAGTCAAGTGATAATTCGTTTGGCAACTTAAAAGAAAAACTTATCAAATTAACACATTCTGATGGTGTAGCAGGAGCGTCTTTACCTGCCCATATGTTTGCACCTATATGATGATGATAACCACCTGCTGACATGAAAATAGCCCCATAGTAACGTGATGTAATATCCAAGCCTAAAACTTCTGTGTAAAATTTTTCAGCTTTATACAAATCAGATACATGAAGATGAATATGACCTATCAAAGTTTCATTAGGTATCGAATAAACATTACTAAATTCTTCTTTCTTTGAATGGCTTAGCTCGGATAATAAAGATTCTATATCTAAAGGTAAGGTATTCATAGACAATTCACCGTTTATAAATTTCCATTCATTCCTAGGTCTATCAGAATAAATCTCTATACCATGACCATCAGGGTCAATTAAATATAAAGCCTCACTTACCAAATGATCTGACGCTCCTTCAAGAAACCATTTTTCAATTAAGTTTTTATACATCATTGCTAGGTGTTGTCTATTTGGAAGCAAAATTGCAAAATGATACAATCCCCTTGTATTAGACGGCTTAGGTTTTGCACCTTTTTGTTCCTTTAAAGCTATTAAAATTTTATCTTCATTGGTACCTAGTAGTGCAATGTTTGAAAATTTTTTAATCAACTTAAAACCGATTATTTTGGAATAAAAATAAATCGATTTTTCTAAGTCAGATACACTTAAATAAACCCAGCCAATCTTTGCTTCTGGACTAAGTTTAAAACTCATTATATGAAAATCACTTCAAGTAAAAATGATAAATTTTTATGTTTAATCTATTTAAACGATCTAAGACCAGTTTTTGGATCATACCTTCTTTCTAAATTTGTATCTGGAATTTCTATTATTATAGCCTCTCCAGCAAATGTAATACTTTCTGGAAGCAAATGCCCTCCATAAACTTTACTATCTCTATCTCCAACATTTACATGACAATGAATAAATATTTCATTAGATTCTAAACTTATATTTCCAACTAAGCTAGTTATTTCTACCTCCTTATTTATTTCTATTTCTTCATATTTCTTATCCTGTTGATTAAAGTAAGCTAATTTTAGCTTCTTAAAAGATCCTAAGCCAAAGAAAAAACCTGCTCTAATGTTATTGTTCTTTGAAATTATCCTAATCTGTTCAAATATATCTTCTCCTTCATTGAATTTTATGACATGTACTTTTATATTACTAGAACTTGCTATTAATGACATATTAAGATATAATATATTAATTCTTAATTAATTGATCATCTAACTTCAAAATTATATTTTCTTCTTTGATCAATCCTTTTAAATAAAAAAGTAATTGGACACAGGCGGAGCCTTTTTCAGCGATAGGTTTTAGAATATTAAAATCTTTTGTCCAAACTTGGTCTTCATATTTATTTTTTATAAACACATTTGGTTCTCCTGAGATAACTTTTGCTTCATATAAAAGTAAAATTAACTTATAATTTGGTCTTTCTTGATAGATAGCCCCAAGAAAAGATACAGGCTCTATTTTGCATGCTAATTTTTCAAAACCTAATCTTTCCAGAGCTTTTTCTGGCAGTTCAAAAGGCTTAATTGTTATAGCAGGCAACCCCCAATAGCCAGGGTGTTCTGTTTCGTTCTTAGACCTTTTAACAACGAATATTTCTTCTTTATCGTTTTTTATTAACGCCGCAACTGAATATTTAAACATAAATAATAATTCATTAAAAAATATTATATTCTGGGGATGAAGACACCGTCCCAGGATGATACATGATTAACTCGCGACGAACAGACCCTACCTAACTAAAGGATATTCTTTTAAAAAAGTTCTCTTAGTAAAAAGGTAATAAATTCCAATCAGAAGCCAAATTATTATCCATTTCAGATAACCTTCTCTTTCAAATCTTCTGAGAGAAGCTATTGTATAGCAATTTTTCATTAGCTTTATTTTTCCAAATTTAGAAAGTCTTAAACCTAAGTCTACATCTTCAAATGCGCTTAAGTTTTCATTGAAACCGCCTATCTTGTTGAAATATTCTTTTTTAACAATAATACTACATTCACCTGATGTATGAGGAAAATGAATAAGAAACATAATTCTAATGAAAAGGTTCCAAAGCAGAGAAAAAATTCTAGCCTTTAATGTGTTCTCATATGGTTTTATTAATCCACATGCAGCAATTACATTCTCATCATTAAATGCTTCTAACATTTTTTTTAACCATTTTTTTTCAAGAAGTACGTCAGCGTTTATGAAAGCTATTAATTCATCATTCGTTGCACTAGCTCCAATATTCTTCCCTTGAGCAATGTTAGATTTCTTCACGATAATAATATCTGCAAATCTTTTAGCAATTTTAACTGTTTCATCTGTTGATTCAGCATCGACTAAGATTATTTTTTTTCTAATAGTAGGGTCTTGATTCTTTATTGATAAGCATGTATATTTTATGTATTTTTCCTCATTCTTTGTAGTTATTACAAAGCTTATACTTTTACTCATCAATATAAATATCTTCCAATGTAAAATGTAAAAAATGTAAATAATGAATCAAACCAATACGAGTAATTTGTAAATAATAAAGTGCTCCTTACAGGATCAAAAACTAAAGTTTTTTCCTTAATATCTTGCTCAAAGATAGATTTTATAATTGGATAAGATAAACCGAAGCCGCTATTGGACTCATTCAAAATTAAAACTTTTTCGACCTCATAATCTAACGCTTGTATTCCTTTAAGAGAATATTTGAATACATCTTCAGATGAAATTTTTCCATCCTTTGTTATTATTTTTATTCTTTCACAATTTAAATCAACTTCAATTCCTATATCTGCTGAATAACTATTGAATAAATAATCAGTTAAATTATTCTCAATTCCTGCATCATATGCGTTATTAAATCTCTCTAAAGCGTTTAATGTTGTAACTTTATAAAAGAAATCTCTTAACAAATATGGAAATATTCTATAAATGGGACTAAAATTAAGATTAATGACTATACTCATATTTGATTTTGTTTTAATTACTCTTTTTAATAGAAGTTTAATATAAGTTGATATAATATCTGAATAATCAAATTTTTGTGAAGAACCTATTTCATTCCAGTTCTTAATTTGAATTTCTCTTTTCGAAAAAGTTATACCTTTTAGTATTTTTCCCTCCTTTGAAAATACATAAAATTCTTCATTTTCTGCAGAATTAGTAAACAATACGCCAACATCTGCAATCGTTCTTTTAATTGTGAAGGAAAAAATAGATTTAGTTATGCTATCTACATCTATTACATTTATACCATATGAAAGTAATGAAGATGCAAAAAAATTTTTGTTAATGTAACATTTTGAATTTCCATCATAACCTAAAATTACATATTTTGCTCCTATGTTAACAATATAATTTATTAGATTATAATATTCAGTTTTCATTGTTGATTATTTCTTTTACAATAATTTTGCTTACATCCAATTTCGCAAATTCATTAAGAACGGTATTAGTTGTAACTAAATCTTTTATATTTGCTTCCTTCAATTTTTTTAAAGCATCATTAACAAACAATCCATGCGTTGCTGAAACATAAATGTCTTTAACACCTCTCTCCTTCAAGAGATCGATTGTTTCAAGCATTGTATTACCTGTGCTTATTATATCATCTATTATTATAACATTCTTAGATTTTACGTCAACAGAAATATCACTAATCTTTACATGCGAACCGTCTAGCCTTTTCTTCTTTGTATAACCTGCAATTAAATTTAGTTCGTTAGCCAATCTCTTTGCTATATCAAAAGAGCCCTCGTCAGGACTTATTACAACAAAATCTTCACGGTTCTTAAAACTCCTAAAATAATCAGCAAATAAATTAACACATGATAAATTTATTATATTGAATTTGCTAATTATCTCGCTTTCTCCCCTTATATGAACATCGAAAACGAAAGCTTTTTCAATTCCTGAATTAAATAATGTTTTAACTATAATTGATTGGCTTATAGCTTCGCCTTCTTTTATTCTTCTATCCTGCCTTGCATATGCTAAATAAGTAAAGAAACAAACTAAATTTTTAGCGCCTAAATCTTTCAAAGTATATAGAGCAAGAATAGTTTCTACAAACTTTTTGTCAGGATTATCAAACATCGATTGTATAACATAATTGGGTATACCTTTTTCAATAGGGATTCTTATATATTGCTCTGAATCAGGAAAAAATTTTAATTCTACACTGTATACATTAGCATCAATATTGCTTTTATAGAATTCCGTTTCAAGGTACTTATGTAAATGTTGGGCTCCTGATAATAAAATTATATTTATCATAATACTAAAAATTTTTAATAATATTTAAGCAAAGCTAAGAAAGTTGTTTATAGAATTTTACTGTATAATTCGGTTTTATCGATTGAATTATTAATGATAAAGGGCTTTCCTCTTCATTCTTAAAACCAAAAATTTTTACAGTGTTATCTTCAAATTTTAGATAATGATCCAAATCAAATTTTAGTAAAGGTTCTTTTTCAAAAATCAGTCTGAAAGTAATTTTCTTTGAAATTAATTCATTCGATATTTGCAGTAATAAATCTTTCAAACCTTTTGAAATTTTAACTTTTGATTTCTTTGCTAGCTTTTTAACATCCTTAGCATCAGTTTTAGCAATTCCTTTATAAGGTTGGATAATTAAACCCTTTTCATTAAATTGCACCTCAAAACTTTTCCCTCCTTCAATAAATTCACTTATTTCCTTAACTGACATTCAAATGTTATTTATGCTATATCAGTATAAATTTATTAATCTTAATCGCATTCAAAAAATCTAAAATATTTCAATGTAAAATATAATTTGAATTGAATAAAGATCCAAGAAAAATATTAGAAATTATATCTGAAGAAACTAGATTTGAAATACTAAAAATACTTTCATCCAAGGGAAGATATTTAACCGTTGCAGAGATATCGGAAATGCTTTTAAAAGATAAGAAAACTATTGATAAACATCTCAGGATTATGCTTGAATATAATCTTCTAGAAAGAAAATATTTAGAGACTGAAAAGGCTTATGGTTATTATATAACAAGCTTTGCTTCATATTTGCTAAATTCAATACTTAGAGCTTTTGAAACGAATATTGTTTCTCCCTCACAATATTTTGAAGGTAAAGAAGAAATTAAATTAAAGAAAAAAAGATTCTTAAATTCTTATCAATTATTAGGAATATTCTTAATTTTTATCGGATTTTTTATATCGTTCGGATCAAGAATTAATTTGATACCTACTGGTAATGAAGTAGCAAAATTTATATCATTAATTTTATTTACGTTGTTAGGTTTATATTTTATCATTCAAAAAAGAGATGGCAAGTAATAATAAAAAATTTTTAAAAGAAATTGCCATTACATTGATTGCTGTTGTAGCAACCTACGTATTTTTTACGTATGGACTTCAAGTTGTATTGGGAACAAGCGTGCCTGTTGCTGTCGTAGAAAGCAATAGTATGTATCCTACCCTAAAAGTTGGTGACATAATAATAGTGAAAGGAGTTGAACCTAGTCAAATAAGAGTTGGTGACATAATTGTTTTTTCTTCAAAAGAAGTTTATCCTGGTATTACTGTTGTGCATCGTGTAATAGGAATTTATTATGAAAATGGTGAATACATGTTTAGAACAAAAGGCGATAATAACCTACTTCCTGATCCTTGCTGTGTCTTAGGTAATGAAGTAAAAGGAATAGTTATTTATGATATTCCTTATTTAGGATACGTTACTATCTTCTTTCAAAGTTATCCTTCATCATTTGTTTTTCTATTATTAATATTGGTTATAGTTTTAGCTTTAATACCTACAAAAAGAAATAAGGAATAATATAGATATTATTTATATATAAAAATACTTTTTATAATGTAAAATGGTTAATTCAAAACCGAAGTATAAATACGAAATTCAGAATGTTGTTGCTTCAGTTTCATTCGGACATCCTATAAATCTGCAACAAATAGCTACAGTAATGGAAGAAGCTATAGAGTATAGACCTGAACAATTTCCTGGATTAGTATTTAGATTGAACAAACCAAAAACTGCGACATTAATTTTTGGCTCGGGAAAAATGGTTTGTACAGGTGCAAGATCTGAAAAAGAAGTTTATAAAGCTATTGAGAATATTATAAACAAACTTAAAAGTAAAGGTATAAATTTGTCTCCTAACCCAAAAATACAAATTCAAAATATAGTAGCAAGCGCTCAATTAAATGCGGAAGTAAATTTAGAAAAGGCTGCCTTGCAATTAGATAACACTATGTATGAACCGGAACAATTCCCAGGTTTAATATTTAGGTTGGATAATCCAAGAGTTGTTTTGCTAATTTTCAGCTCTGGGAATATGGTTTGTACAGGTGCTAAAAGAGAAGAGGACGTAAGAGTTGCTGTTGAAAAAGTTTATAACACATTAAAAGAAATAGGGGTATTATTCGAATAAACTGTAATTACTGTATGATGAGATAGGGATTAATAAAATCCATAGAGTTATCAATAGAGTGTAAATAATTTTCCTTTTTCTATCCAAATTACTTACTATATTAAAAGGTTCAAATCTAAAAAATAAAAGTAAATATAGCCCTAAAAAAGCTAAAAAATATAATTGAACAAATATGAAGATGAACAATGCAATAATATTAAAAAAATTATAATATATTTTCTTTGTACCAAAAAAAGAAATTGATAGAAATCCTCCATCCAATTGAGATAGAGGTGATAGGTTTATAAAAGTTAACATAAATCCAACCAGAGAAATTATGAAGAATGGATGTAATAGAATTACATAATTGTTAGGCAAAATTAATTTAAAAATTAAATAGAAAATTAATGGCAAAGGAAAAGGATAATTTGTCTTGGTTAGGCTATAAATAGATACAACTTTAGAAAGCATTAATCCGAAAACGCTAAAAAATAATGTTGGTATTAGCATAAACATTATCCCTATAAACGAAAAGTCAAAAGTTTGAATTCTATCAATGAATATTTCTCTTAATCTAGGAATGATTCCATAAGTTCCGTATAATGGCGCTGGTAAAAAGATAGGAAACGAATTTTTAACATGATTCAATTTTTCTGCCACAAAATGCCCCAATTCATGAAAAAGAAGTATTAATGATATCCCAAAAATAAATAGAATTGTATCATAAAAATTGTTTACATAAATATAATAATAAGAAGTAAAATAAATTGAAACTAGAGTTACAATGAATGAAATAAAGCTTAATGATAAAGGTATGAAAACGTTTAGATTTGCACTACTATAGTCTTTGTAGACAAAGTATGCAAATTGAGAAGATGAGTCACTAATAGGATTTAATCTAACTATATAACCTAATTTTCTACATTCATAGAATAATTTCCTAAACATTTTATAATCAATTTTTCCAGCATTGCTATGAATAACTAACTTATCACCGATTCTTTCGTAAAATGATATTGAATCATACTTTTCAATTGTTTTAATTATATTGTTTTCAATATTCATGATACTATTAATATATAGAATTGTTCATTATTTTAATGAATAATGGAAGTTACTGAATTCAATGTTAGAGAAGTTAAAGAGGAGGAAATTAAAGATGTGGTTGAGATAAATCGAAAGTCTTTACCTGAAAACTACTCAATTGATTATTTTTATTATCATCTGCGAGAATTTGGTGACTTATTTCTTGTTGCATCCATCGAAAAGGAAAAAAAGAGAACGATAGCAGGTTATAGTATGAGCAGAATTGAATTTGGATTATCTAACTTTTCTTTTTCTTTTGTAAGGAAAGGACATATCATCTCAATAGCAGTTTTGGAAAAATATAGAAATAAAGGAATAGGTTTTTCTTTAATGAAGGAAACGTTAGAAAGAATGAAGAAAGCTGGCGCAAAGGAAGCATATCTAGAGGTAAGGGTAACAAACTATCCTGCAATTCATTTATATAAAAAATTAAATTTCGTAGTAATAAACAGAATAATTTCTTATTATAGCGACGGAGAAGATGCTTACGTAATGGCTGTTAACTTTAGAAACCAAAGTAACTTAAGTTAACATTTTTGATAGAACTTCTATAATAATTGCAAGTAAAACAGCTCCTATGACAAACCTTTTTCCCTTATGAGGTTGCAATCCTGAGGCCCATAAAATTAATCCTACCAATCCTACAATTATATATATTATTCTTCCCAAAAATATCAAGAAATTTACAATTTCATGTAATAAATAATTACCAAAGTCTTGAGCTTGATTAAAACCTTGATTGAATAAATTCTTAAGCCATTCAAAAGGATCTTGGGTAGTATTGTTGTAAGAATTCTGACCATATATTGCAGGAATACTTAGAAGAATAAATGAAATAAATAATACGCATAATAGTAAAGGTTTCATCAAACAAATTTTATTTTTTGATATTTATCCTACTTCTTATTTATGAATAGATTAATTGTAGAAATTATAAAAGGTAGTATTACAAAGAAAATAATCAAATAAACATTATCAGACTGGAATAGATCGTTTCTCAGTATCAATGTATAATAAAACATAATACTTAAAGTAATTACAAGTACGAAGGCTGTAATCATGAATACAATTCTCGCTGAATGTGAATTATTCATTTGTTATAATAATACATTCTAATAAGATTTAAATAACTGACAGATTCATTTATCTTATTTAGATATGTCAGCTCAACAAACTCAAGCTGTTCCCTTTTTGGTTCTAAAGGAAGGAACAAAAAGAACACTTGGAAGAGAAGCATACGAAGTAACAATTAACGCTGCAAAAGCACTTGCAGAAATATTAAAGAGTTCACTTGGACCAAGAGGAATGGATAAAATGCTCCTTGATAGCTTAGGTGACGTAACAATCACTGGCGACGGAGCAACGATCTTAAAGGAAATGGAAGTTCAGCATCCAGCAGCTAAAATGCTTGTAGAAGTAGCTAAAGCACAAGATTCGGAAGTAGGGGATGGAACTACAACTGTAGTAGTATTGGCCGGTGAACTTTTAAAGAAAGCAGAAGAATTACTTGTTCAAAATCTACATCCAATCGTAATAATAGACGGATATAGAAAAGCATTAGAAACTGCCATAAAAGAAATTGATAAAGTTGCAATTAAAGTCGATAAAAATGATGTAGAGACACTTAAACGTGTTGCTGCAACATCTATGTATAGTAAATCAATAAGTGAATACAAAGATAAGCTGGCTGAGCTAGCTGTCAAAGCATGCTTGCAAGTACTTGAAGAAGTTGATGGAAGACCTAAAGTTAACCTAGATTATATAAAGGTAGAAAAAAGGAAAGGTAAGTCATTAGATGAAACTCAACTGATACAAGGAATTGTAATCGATAAAGAAGTTGTTCATCCAGGCATGCCTAAAATGGTCAAAAATGCAAAAATCGCAGTAATAAATTCACCTTTAGAAATTGAAAAAACAGAGATATCTTCAAAAATTAGTATCACTTCTCCAGAACAAATGAAAGCATTCTTAGATGAAGAAACTAGAATACTAGCTAAAATGGTGGACAAAATAGCTTCTGTTGGCGCAAATGTTGTAATTTGCCAAAAAGGAATTGACGATACTGCACAGTTCTTACTGAAAAAGAAGAATATATTAGCCGTAAGAAGAGTCAAAGAAAGCGATATTGAAAAGATTTCTAAAGCAACAGGCGCAAGAATTATTACAAATCTTGATGATATGACAGAAAATGACTTAGGTTATGCGGATCTTGTTGAAGAAAGAAAAGTCGGTGAAGAAAGAATGCTTTTCATAGAAGGTTGTAAGAATCCAAAGGCCGTTACAATATTGATAAGAGGAGGTTCAGAATTGATCGTTGATGAAGCAGAAAGAGGATTACATGATGCATTGTTTGTAATTAAGAATGTTCTTGAGACAGGTAAGGTTGTTGCAGGAGGAGGAGCAATTGAAACATGGTGTGCACTTAAAGTTAGGGAATTTGCAGAAAGCTTGCCTAGCAAAGAGCAGCTTGCTGCAATAAAATATGCAGAAGCTTTAGAAGTGATTCCATCAATTTTAGCTGAAACAGCAGGTATGGAGCCATTAGATACTATTGTTAACTTAAGGTCAATACATGCCAAAGGGAATTATTACTACGGTGTTGATGTATTGAATAATAGAATAGAAAATATGAAGGAGCTTGGTATCGTAGATCCTGCAAATGTAAAGGTACAAGCCATAAGAGCAGCAACAGAAGCTGCGATTATGCTATTGAGAATAGATGATATAATATCAGCTTCACCACCAAAAGAGAAAGAAAAAGGTGAAGGACCGAAAGTACCTGAAGAATATTGAAGATAATAAAGAGGAAGACACTGAAAAAGAGGAAATATCCGTGATTTGGAGAAAATACAGTGGGCCACAATGGTTAACCAAGTATGAAAAAGCTAAAATATTAGGAATAAGAGCTAGACAACTATTGGAAGGAGCCGAACCACTAATTAAAGTTCCACCAAACTTAAAAGACCCTCTTAAAATAGCAGAATTAGAATTGCAGGAAAATAAGTTGCCTTTTTTAATAAAAAGAGTTCGTGGAGAAGCAGAAGAATATACACTAAGCCTAGAAGAATTTAAATCCGCAAAAGAAAAAAGTTGGCAAAAGGATATCGAATAACTATTGAATATTTATACTTTTATTATCCGTAATTTTTATAGTTATCTCTTCACCGATATCTGGTTTTTTCTCTAGTTTTTCCCATTCTTCTTCTTTTAAAATTAGTACCATTCTTTGAAACATACCTGTTTGAAATGGAAGAATATTCCTAACCATCTGCTGAAAAACGGGTATCATTGATTGTAACGGATCATCACTTCTGCCAATTACTGCAGGAGGATTACCTCTTTCCTGAGCGAATTCTAACCTAACATACCATTCATTATCCTCCTTGAACATTGATTTTGATACTAAAACTGCCTTTACAGTAACATCCATGATTCCTTTTTCTATTGTGTAATATAAAAACTAATTTTTTTATTTTTTTAAAAAAATGAAAGATACATTTATAAATAAAAAAGCTTTAAATAAATAGACATATAGGTGATATAAACATGGTTGCTGAAAGTAAAGGAGAGAAAAGCCAAAGTGAAGCAGTTCCAACAATTTCAGGCGAACAAGCTAGAAAAAGGCCTACTACACCAATTCCAGAAAATACAGTGCTTATCGGTAAAAAACCAATAATGGGATACGTTGTTGCAGCTTTAATGCAATTCCAAAGAGGAGCAAATAAAGCTGTTTTAAAAGCTAGGGGAGGAAATATTTCTAGAGCTGTGGATGTAGCAGAAATTTTAAGGAATAAATTCCTACCTGGTTCGCTTGTTGTTTCAAAAATCGAAATAGGAACTGAAAGAGTGGGAGAAGGAGAAAAGGCCAGAGACGTATCAGTAATCGAAATCCAATTAGAAAAGGTAAAGTAAACTAGCATAGCAGTTCTAAAAAATTTTTTCTAATTTTTATGCTAAATTATTTTATTAATTTGAAAAAAGGTGTTTTTGGAACTTTATTAATGCTAATAATAATACCTTTAAGTCTTTTACCATTTTTTAATACTGGTGTAAGGTTTGGAAGTTTTAGCTATATCGACCCAATCTTTTTTCTTCCTTTTCTTATTACCCCATATCTTAATAAGCACAGTGTTATTATAGGGAGTTTTTTAGGAAGCCTTTCTTATAGTTTGTTGATAAATTCAAATATTTTACTTGGATTATTTTTCTCTATAATTTTTACAGCTTCGTTTTTTTTATATTCTATATTTTTCAAAAGCGAACCTGAAAAAATACAGCATTATATTTCAAATTCCATTATTCTTGTTATTGTTTTAACCCAAATCAGTTGGCTAGTTTCTTTTATAAAAGCAGCTTTAGGATTGGGCAATTTTTATTCATTTTTAGAAGGATATTATTTCTTTGGTGGCTTAATTTCTTTTATTTTAATTAATTATATTACTATTGCTTATGGTGTAAAATTAAATAGTATTCTTTATTTTTTGAGAAAATGAATTACTTAAAATATTTACTTAAATGAATATTAAATAAAATGGAAGAAATAAAACCAGTTTATTCGGTTAGAGTGTCCACATTGTCGGATATAGCTAGGTTTGCAGCGTTAATGATATCATTGGGACAACCTGCATATATTGTCCACTTTAATTATAACGGAGAAAAATACTATGGATTGCTAGCAATATATCATGATTATTTTAATTTAAAAGGCGTTCCAATATTCTATTATCATGTTGGAAATGAAGAAGGTAAATATTTGCTTATAAAAGTAGATGAAACAGGAGAGCAAGTTTTATTTTCTGATAGAACAAGAAGCGGTTGGATATCTATACCAGTAATTTCACTAAAGGAAAAGCCAAATTTTATACAGGTTTAAATTTATTCAAAGATAAAAATATACCAGATTTAAGCTTTTTTAAATTTTCCAAACCTTCCGAAACATAACCAATCTTTTCTAAATAATCAGTTTCATTATCGAAATAAATTGTAATTGCTTTTTGAACAGGATCGTAACTTATATCACCTGGAGAATGAGAATAAACTTTTCTTACTGCTGATGCGGATATGTTTATGTTTAATAATAATTTGTTTCTAAGTATCAATGTAAACGCTTTAATAGGTAGATTTCTGAATATTCTTTCAATTAAAATTGGACTGAGATGCCTTACTAGTGTAATCTTAGATATCTGATTCTCACCTTCGTAAATACCTATTTCATATACCTCAAAATCTCTAAAATTCATAATAATTTACCAAAATTGCTTTAATGATATAGTTATATTGTTCAACACAGGTTAAAAAACTTTTCAGTTCTTGAAAACATTTGTTTATAATGGCATCTATAATTTTATAATCTTTAAAAACACCTCTAGAAGCTTTTATTAATATTGCTGATTCTTTTGTTGTTAATCCGTAAGAGAAATAAAGTAATTTTTGCAGATTTCGCTTTTTTACTTTATATCCAAATATTTCACTTAAGCAATTAATTAAGAAATTCGCTTTTAGAATAATTTGTATTCTTTCAAGTTTGATACTTTCGGTCTTCACTCCACTTTTGATTTATATTTTGGTATTTAAGCTCCTCAACATCTAGTTCAACTTTTTTATCTTTCACGATAAGAAAACGACCATTGATAATTTTTATGTAATGCCATGATGTATCATGTTCAACTCCTTTTAACTTTCTAATTCTAATTTGCTTTACAAGAGAACCTTTCTGTAAGTAATATGGATCATATCTTAAATCTACAATACCGTCAACATGATACTCAATTATTTGCTCAAGTTCTTCATAGGGTCTTATTCCAAAGTGAAAAGAAGTGAATACTGGAGTGTATCTCTTTTTGCAGAATTCATATCTAATACATTTAATAAAATCTATTGAAGAATTTAAATCAAATCTAGATGCAAGGTCTGTAAATGAGTCAATGAAAATTGCTGCTTTAAATGAGTTATTAAGAACATTTTTTGTAACATTAGATATACTAGTCATTATTTCTTGCCAATTAGAAGGATATTGTATATAGACGATAGGTAAATTATTCCCATTATTACTATTCAAATTCAAATTTAGTTTATAAGAAAAGCAATCTATAAAGAATAACCTATTCTTTTTAAGAAAATTTTTAACATTTAAACTAGCTAATTGCATATTTTGATACACTGATAGTGGATGTTCATCAGCGCACAAGTAAATACAACTAAAACCTCTTTTTAATAAGCTATAGCAAATATTTTGAAGAATTAAAGATTTAGAAATTCCACCTTCTCCTGATATTAGTACAAGAGAATTTAAAGGAAAAGTGTCACTTAAAAATCCATCAAATAAAATTATTTTTGATTTGATTTTTGGGACTTTTAAATTGGAAAAATTCACTATTTTTGAGCCAAATTCCATTAAAAATATATCCAAAAATAAAAATGATAACCCTTTTAAATAATTTTCAAGAGTAATACGTAGGTCATATGAGAATTATATCTGTTAAATTACCTGAGAACTATATACAAAAAATGGATGAATTAATAAAAGAAGGAAGATTTACAAATAGAAGTGAACTAATAAGATACGCATTATTAGATTTGTTTAGAAGAGAAGAAAGTTATAAGAAGTCTATACAAAGCAAGATTTTGATCGGCCCTTAGTTCTTATATAGAATAGAGTAAGTTTTCTTGTCCATCCCACAAACCAAAATAGGCTTAGCGTATTTAGTAAAAAAAGAAAGTATTTCATTGGAAGGATCGTCTAAAAATAAACCATCTACATACATAAATTTATCCCTTATAGTATCAATGTCAAAAATTTTGCCATTAGTGTATCCAATAATTATTAATCCTACATTTTCTTCTTTGACTTTATTGATAATATATTCAGCTTGTATAAAATTAGGCTCAACGATAAAGGCTGAAAACCCAAATTCCATCATTAAATTTAGTAATTTCAAATTTATTAAATCTGCATGAAAAGGTAGATATGCTAATGAAAGGAGATTCTTTCTATACAAATCTGCATTTATATTACTAATATATTTTAAGCCGAATCTAAGTAAAGTCTCTAAACCAAAAATTATTCCGCATGAAAAAATCAAATCAATTTTTTTAAAATGTTCTAGGAGATCTTTCTTTTTCTTAAAATAAGGCATAAAATATAGTTTCATACCTTTTCTTGAAAATTTTATTAAATCTCGGATTAAAACCATATCAGTTTTAATTTCCTTTTAAAATATTATATTGTTGAGTAGAATTGGAAAGTGAAAAAGATAAATTAGATAGATTAAGATTCTTAGAAAGTATTGGAAGAAATCCTCTCATTACTAACATTACTTCTCAATATGAATTAGAAATAGTAAAAAGAATTGTTAGCATGGATAAAAAATTAGACCTAATACTGAAGAAAATTGAAGAATTAGAAAACGAGTTAAAGAAAAAAGGTATTATATGAATAAATTTCTTGTCGCTCAATGTCCAAGATGTGGAGAGATTCAAGCATTTTATTCTACATATAAAATGAAATTATGTAATAGATGTGGAACTAAATTCAGTATAGATAAATGCAAAAAATTTGGTATATATGAAAACCATAAATTGGCAAGCGAGATCGTTAAGAAATTAAAATACACATATAAAGATGGACAATACAGCTATTCATGAAGGAGATTATGTTCTTTTCATTTTAAACGAAAGAAAAAATTTCCTAGTAAAAGTCAATAGAAATGAAAGATTCCACACGCATAAAGGCTATATAGATTTAAATGATGTTATAGGAAAAGAATACGGTTCATTGGTAAAGACTAGCAAAAATATAGAATTCGTCCTAGCTAAACCTACCATTGCTGATTTTATTAAAAAGATTCAGAGAAAAACACAAATTATTTATCAAAAAGATGCTGCTTATATTCTGTTTATAGCTAACGTAGCTAGTGGAAAAAATGTAGTGGAGATTGGAACAGGTAGTGGTGCCTTGACAGCTGCTTTAGCTTATTATGTAAAGCCCACAGGCCATGTTTACACTTATGATATAAATTTAGATTTTTTAGAACTTGCTAAAAGAAACATAGAAAAGATAGGTTTAAGTGAATATGTAACATTCAAGAATAAAAATCCAATTGAAGGTATAGATGAAAAAGATATGGATGCTACTATAATCGATATAGGAAATCCTTGGGATGTTATTAAACCTGCATTCAATTCTCTTAAAAATTCTGGAATTTTAGTATGTTTTTGTCCAACGATTAATCAAGTAGAAAAAATATGCAGTGTTTTAAAAGAAAATAGTTTCAGAGATATTCACGGAATAGAGTTAATTGAAAGAGAATATCAAGTCGAAGCAGGAAAAATTCGACCTAGAACGTTGATGATTGGACATACAGGATATATAGTATATGGAAGAAAATCATTTTCATGATTTACAAAACAATATAAATTTAATCTCCATTTATTTTGCTTAATGGTGTCAAAGGAAAAGGATTTAATGGAATGGTTTTCTGAAATACTAAAAAATGCTGAACTATACGATTATGGCAACTATCCAATTAAAGGTTGTGGAAGTTGGTTACCAAATGGTTTTTTATTAAGAGATAAGGTAACATCGATTTTAAGGGAATTGTTGAATGAAACTGGACATAAAGAAGTACTTCTCCCTCTTCTAATTACAAGAGAAATGCTGGAAAAAGAAGCTAAGCATATAGCAGGATTTCTAGGTCAAGTATATTGGGTAACTAAAGGTGGAGAAGATAAACTAGAAATGGAATTAGCTTTAAGACCGACAAGTGAAACCGCGATGGCTGTTATATTTAAAAACTTTCTTTTATCTTATAGAGATCTACCCCTTAAAGTGTACCAGATAGTAAGTATATTTAGATATGAAACAAAAACTACGCACCCAATGATAAGAGTTAGAGAAGTAAATACATTTAAAGAAGCTTTTACATTCAGCGCAACAAAAGAAGAATCATTAGAAATGGTAAAAGAGGCATATGATATATATTGTAGATTCTTTGACAAACTAGGTATCCCCTACATAACAGTCGAAAGACCTTCTTGGGATAGGTTTCCTGGAGCTGAAATCTCAATAGCTTTCGATACAATACTGCCTGATGGTAAATCTTTGCAAATAGGCTCAATACATTATCTTGCTCAAAATTTCTCAAAAGTCTTTGATGGAAAGTTTATGAGAAGAGATGGTTCATACGATTATTACCATATGAATAGTTATGGAATCTCAGAAAGATCAATTGCTGCATTACTTATACACTTTGGCGATGATATTGGAGCAATTATTCCACCAAATCTTGCACCTTTGCAAATAGTTATAGTACCAATAATTTATGAAAGTTTGAAAAATGAAATTTTAGATTATTCTAAGAAAGTACATGAAATTATTCAGTTGGCAGGTTATAAAGCGATATTAGATGATAGAGAAGATAAAACTCCTGGTGAAAAATTTTATGAATGGGAAAGATTAGGTGTCCCTTTAAGGATAGAAATTGGACCTAGAGAAATAAAAGAACAAAAGCTTTTCTTCGCTGAACGAACGGGCAATAAAAAACATATTCCACTTAATGAACTTTTTAAGCAAATAAAAATTTCATTCTCTAATATAGAAATTCAATTAAAAAATAAAGCAAGAAATGATATGTTTAATAAAATAATATCAGTTGATAAATTAGCTTCGATTGATGAAATTTTAAGGAACAAAAAAGTAGCAAAATTTGGAATATGTGAAAAAGAGGAATGTGGTAAGACAATTGATAAAATGTTGACTGGTGCAAGTTTTTTAGGTTATGATTTTATGTTGAAAAGTATAGGTAATTGTATAGTATGCAATTCTAAGACAGAAAGGATTGGATATGTAGCAAAAACCTATTAAAAAATAAAATTTTCAACAATATATAGGTTATATTTGATAAAAATATATTTATGACAAAAAAAAGAAAGAGCAGAGGTAGAGCAAAGGGGGCCAAAGGCCGAGATTCGGTAGTATCTTGTGATGGTTGTGGTAGGTTGATCCCTAGAGGTAAGGCAATTAAAGTTACAAGAGAACAAAGTATTGTTGATCCTCAATTGGCTGCTGAACTTGAAAAGAAAGGAGCTAAAATAATGAAAGTTCCTGTTACTGTTGTTTATTGTGTCTCCTGTGCTGTATTTAGGGGTATTAGAAAAGTTAGAGCAGAAGAAGAAAGGAAGCTTCCGTATAGATGATAAAGTTTTGGCTTGAACGATTCGTAGACGAAGTACTTAGCAAGGAAAAAGAAAGATATGTAATAAATGGCGGTATGGCAGTATCTGGACCAATTCACATTGGTAAATTACGAGGCGAAGTAATTTACCCAACAATAATCTATAGAATGCTTAAAAATACTGGAAAAGATGCTACACATTTAGTTACCATTTACACACAGGATCCTCTTAAAGCTAAAGAACCATTAGTTACTAAGAAATTTATTGATGAATGGAAAGGAGTAAGAATACTTAATGTGCCTGATCCTTTTGGTGAACATTCAAATTGGGTTGAACATTTTTATGAACCCTATGAAAAAAGTTACCAAGAATACGGTATAACGGCAAAACCTGTTTTTACTCATAATCTTTATGAAAATAATGAAAGGATGCATGAAGCAATTAGAATATTGTTAAATAATAAAGACAAAGCAAGAGAGATATTAAATAAATATAAAGGGGAGAAATTGAAAGAAGATTGGGTCCCGTTTAAACCTCTATGCAAAAAGTGTTATAATATATTATCTACTAAAGTTCTTAAAATAGAGAAGGAAAAGATTTTTTACTATTGCCCTAAATGTGGTAATGAAGGAGAAACAAGTATATTTGAAGGAAAATTAGAATGGAGGGCTGAATGGGTTGCTTTATGGTACACATTAAAAGTAGATATAGAATTATATGGTAAAGATCACGCAGCAGCAGGAGGTAGCAGAGATAGCTGCAATGAATTATACTCTAAAATTTTCAATTTAGAGCCACCTAAAGGATTCGGTTATGAATGGGTTGATTTAATAGTAGAAGGAAAAAGGGAACCAATGGGCAGTTCAGAAGGGGTATCTTTTGATGTAGATGAATGGTTAAGAGTAGGAAGACCTGAAGTCTTAAAATATTGGTATTTGATAATGAAAGCAAAAACGCACTTAGATTTTGATCCTACAAATACAATACCTTATTTACACGAAGAATATGATAGAGCTGAAAGAATATACTTTGATTTAGAAAAACCTAAAAATCCTGAATTAATCTATGATATAAAATTTAGCTATAAGGCAGCTAATGATTTTAATCCACCAAAAGAAATTGGTGTGCAAGTACCTTATTCATATTTAGCAATAATAGTTCAAATTATTCCTCAACAAAACAAAATTGAAGAAGCAATTAAGAGATTGAAAAGGACAGGCCACATAAATAAAGATTACTTAACAGAACATGATTACAAAATTTTATCAATGATGCTGGATAAAGCTAGTTATTGGGTTAATAAATATGCACCTTCTAAATTAAAGATAAAAGTAAATACAGAATTACCTGAAGGTATAAAGTCCAAGTTTAGCGAAGCTGAAATTGAATTTATTAAATCAGTTTATAATGCTATAAAAAATTGGGATGAGAAAGACACAATTTCACTTGAAGCCAAAATATATCAAATTATAAAGGAAAAAGGAATAACATCTCAGGCTGCATTTAAGATGTTATACCAAATAATTTTAGGCCAAGATAGTGGGCCCAAATTGGTTTCATTGATTCAAGCTGTTGGAAAGCAAGAAGTATCGAACCTTATAGAAAAATTCTTAAATGGCTAATGCTGGGAAAAATAAGAAATAAACTTGATAATTACTTAATTTCAATTGTTATACCTTTAAAGAATTGGGGAGTAACACCTAATCAAATAACTATTATTAGTCTACCTTTATCTTTAATAGCGTCAATTTTTTATTTTCTTCAAATGCCTGTATTAGCAGGAGTATTCATATTACTGATGGGATTTATGGACATACTTGATGGCTCTTTAGCGCGTATTTCAAAAAAAGAAAGCATTAGAGGTGCCGTATTAGATTCTACAATAGATAGATTTACTGAAATAATACCAATGCTTTTCTTAGGAATATCAAATTTATCAAATTGGTTAATCGTTACTTTAGCTGTATTTTCTTCAATGCTACCTTCATTTGTAAGAGCTAAAATCGAGAAGTACTCTGAAAAAGTTCCAGAAAATATAAAATATTCAATTGGAGAAAGAAGTGAAAGGTTAATAGTACTTATATTATTTTCATTTTTGTATCCTGTCTACACAAATTCATTAAACTTGGCTTTGGTAATCATAATTATTCTCTCTTTATACTCAACATTTGTAAGATTGTACTCATTTTTAAAATAAATATAGAAATAATAATATTATTTCTTGAATGGAAGAAATTATAAATAAAGTATTAGATTATGCCTTAAAAGAAGGAGCTAAGTTCGCTGAAGCTAGATATCAAGATTTAAGATATAATGAATACGTCTTCATAAATGGTGAGATAAGAAATATTAATACAGGCTTAATTAAAGGTATTGGAATAAGAGTATTAATTGATGGTTCATTTGGCTTCGCTTCAACTAACATATTAACACAGGAAGAACTAATCAAGACTTGCAATAATGCTATCAAAATAGCCCGAACAACAAAAAGAAGAGGAAGAAATATCAACATAGAAAGGCATCGTGGATATCATGATACATGTATTGTAAAACCAAAAATATCTCATAATGAAAAAGATTTTGATGAAGTGATTAAAGATTTTAAAGAATTGGATAGCGATGTATTTAATTTGGAACAAAGGATTAAAACAAGGTTGTTCAATGTTTATACTCATAATGAATACAAACTATATATGAATACTGAAGGTAGTAAAATCGAGCATCAAATGCCATATACCCTCATCTACAGAATACTTACAGCGATAGATCCTCAAAAAACAACAGTTCAACGAGCTAAAGGGGTAGGAGGAAAAAAAGGATGGGAAATAATTGAAGATGAGAATTTTAAAGAGGACATGGAAAGAGATGCTAAAGTGCTAGGTAAAATTTTAGATGAAGCCAAAGAACTTAAAGAAAAAGGTCAATTTGATGTCATTATAGATAGTGAAATAGCAGGATTAAGTTCTCATGAGGCATGTGGTCATCCATTTGAACTAGATAGAATCATGGGCAGAGAAGCAGCTCAAGGAGGTTTGTCCTATGCAAAAATCGAAATGTTAGGCAAAGAAAAAATAGGTAGTGATCAACTAACAATAATCGATGATCCTTTAATTGAAAAATCTTCGGGTTATTACGTATATGATGATGAAGGTGTGCCTGCAAGAAAAAAATATCTTATTAAAAATGGATATGTAAATGAATTCTTAACTAATAGAGAGTATGCAAATTATATATCAGCAAAAAGTAATGGTTCTGCAAGATCTGCTTTTTATTTTAATGAACCTTTGATCAGGATGTCTAATACGTACATTGATAAGGGAGATTATTCTGTAGAGGAAATAATAGAAAGTGTAAAAAAAGGAATCTATCTAAAATCTTACATGGAATGGAATATAGATGATATAAGATGGAATCAAAAATATGTAGGTTTGGAATGCTATTTTATTGAAAACGGTCGCATTAAAGAAATGGTCACAAATGTGCCTTTAGAAATGACAACAGGATTTTATTTCAAAAACATTACTGCTGTTGGAAAGGACTTGAAGTTTCATACAGGAACTTGTGGAAAGGGTGATCCTATGCAAGGTGTTCCTGTTTGGTTTGGTAGCCCAACAATTAAGGTATCAGGCGTGATAATAAGATGAACGATATCGAAAGAAAAATTGAGAGTTTACTTAATAGGCTGCAGAGCAAAGGAGCCAAGGATATAATAATAAAGAGGACATTAACGGAACAGTTAATTATTAGGTATTCTAATAATAAAATTTCCATTCCTATAATAAACAATACATGGGAAATAACATTAAAAATAGGATATAAAAACCGATATCTCGTAACAAGCTTGGGCGATGCACAATTTAACGTTGACGATTATGCTGATTACTTAATAAGGACTGTAAGCAAAATGCCTGAAGATTCGAATTATGCACCCATTAAAAAAAGTGAAAACTTCATAGATAAATTACCGGTTGATACGAGTGTTATAGAATATGAAGAAAAAGCAATGGATATTATAGAAAATGTAATAAATGAAAGTGTTAACAAAAAAGTAAAAGAGACTGCTGGTATTTTTACTATTAAAATAGATAAAATTAGACTTTTGAATTCGCTTGGAATTGATTTGGATGATGAAAGAGAAACAGTGTCAATTAACCATAGATGTCTAAATGATGCTTCAATAACCGGTCAATGGTCCAGCTTTTCTCGAAATATTAAAGATTTAAACGTTAAGCCTGTTATTGAGAAATCTACTTTATTTTTAGAAAAAAATTTACCAGTTAAGAAAATTCAGCCAGGTAAATATGATGTAATATTATCTCCGATGATATTTGCTCAACTTATGGAAAGGGTAGCCATGAGTGCTTCAGCTTTTAGCGTGGAATCCGGTCTATCATTTCTTTCAGAAAAAATTAACGAAAAAGTTGCATGTGAAAAATTGAGCATATATGATGACCCTAATACAACGAGATCACCCGGTTATTCAAGATTCGATGACGAAGGAATAAGAACATACAGAAAGGATATTATAGAAAAAGGTATTTTAAAAACATACCTACATAATCTTACAACAGCAAAAAAATTTAATACAGAATCAACTGGAAATGCAGGTTTAATCGTTCCTATCCCATGGAGTATATTTATAAATGAAGGAGATATGAAAGAAGAAGAAATTTTAAAAGAGCTAGGCAACGGTCTTTTAATCGTTAATAGCTGGTATTTAAGATATCAAAATTATAGAAAGGGAGATTTTTCAACTGTATTAAGAGATGGAGTAATTGAGATTGAGAAAGGGGAAGAAAAAAGTTATTTAGTTGGAGCTAGGCTTAGTGATAATTTTTTAAATATTATGAACGCAATTGAGACATTAACCAATTTAAACTATCCGATCAAATGGTGGGAAGTAGAAATACCTACCTTTGCTCCTTATGCATTAATAAGAAATCTTAATATAACTACTTCCGAATAGAAAATTTTTTAAAATGAAAATAAAAATAAGCTATTAAAGCTGTTATTATCGATGAAACTAGCTGAGGAATTGTAGCTAAATAAAATGTTGGATTGTATGAGATATAAATTAAAGCTGTAGTTATGTTAGGAAATATTTTATACAAGTATTTTACCGTTTGTGAATAAAAAATGAAAGGTAGGTAATAACTAATACTTATAGGTAATATTACTGAAAAGAGTATAAACAAATAGCCTTTATAATTCTTGTTTGTTTGAAAATTGCTGATGAACACAACGAAGGATGCTAATATGATTACAAGGGATGAAATTGAAACAATTGTATAGGTTAGGTAAAATCCAATGCCTATGTAGTTTAAACAATAGAAGTAAGTTATTATGTGCATTACTATTAAATATAAAACAACTGTTATGTTAAACAGTTTCATATATAAAAGTTAGGATACTCTTTTAAATATTAATTTGTAACTTTTAGTAAGAATGATAATTTTAGATTATGAATTGAACAATATATTAAATTTATACAAGTTTATTGTGACAGCAGCCTTCTTTTCATACGCCGCATATAAGGATATAAAATATAGAGAAATTTCCGACACAGTTTGGATCTTACTAATATTATTGACTTTACCTGCTTCTTTGTATCAAATTATCATACTTAACTCCATAAATATATTTTATTTCTTATTTGTTATTTTAATTAACTCTCTCATAGCAAGCATAATGTATTATATAGCTGACTTTGGAGGCGCGGATGCAATAGCTGCTATAGTTCTTCCTGTAGCAATTCCGTATGCGCCAAAATTAGGATTCAAGACCCTACTAGTTCAACCTCCTGATTTTCCTCTTGCAGTTCTATGGAATGGAATTATCATTTCAATTTTTTATATACTAGTGAATATTGTAAAAAACATTATAACTTTTTTAAAAGCAGGAAAATTATTCGATAATAGCTTTTCTCTTAAGGAAAAAATTATTCTCTTCTTATTTGGAGAAAAGATAAATCGGGAAAAAATTGAGAAGGGAAAATTTTATGTTTCTTTAATTATAATGGAGAAGGGAAAAAAGAAGCTTAGCTTGTTTAGAAAAGTAAGAAGCCTAGATTTTCAAGATACGTTTGCTAGAAAAGGTTATTACGATGACGATTATTATTGGGTAGAAAATATACAACCTTTTTTGCTATATTTGACTATATCGCTCTTCTTTACAATTTTTATCGGTGATTTGATAAGTTCAATTGCTCTATCCATCATATAACTTCAATCATAAAAATAGAAAGATTTTTTACATTTGAATTTTAAAGATTGAACATGGCTAATAAGAAGATTATAGCTGTTTTAGCAGAGTGGGAAGAATCTTCAAAATATGTCAAAAAAGTGGTTGAAGAAGTATCCAAAGAAAATAATGTAGAACTTGAACTTAAAAATGAAGACTGGAACTTCCTCGCGACTTATGGAGTCAAAGACGAATTTGGAGGAGTTGAAATTCCTCAGGTATTTATACAAACTGAAAATAAAGAAATAAAATATGTAATGAGTAGAGTGCCTTTGGATGAAAATGGTAAACCAGATTTGAAGAAGGCTAAAGAAATTTTGAATGAGGCGTTGAAATAGTTTACATAAACAGCCCTAAATTATTGGAACCTAAAATCGATTCAAATTCTATTTCTGCTGGCTCTAGAAGTTGTTCTAAGCTACTTTTCATCATTTCTACATATTTTGTCATATCTATTTCATCCAACCTAGCTAATTGAACAGGTTTAACGCCTTCTTGTGTTCTAACCTTAACATATGCTACACTTTGACCTGCTTTGACTTCGACACCGAAATATTTTAATTGCATTGCTGCTTTAACATGCTGGGGTGTAGTTTTTGAATAATCTTCTATATTCTTATTCATAGTAACTTTTATAGCAAGTTCAGATAAAGATATACGACCAGTTTTAAGCAGTTTGTACTGCTCATATGTTAAATTCTTTATCTTTTCTTTTGCCTTTACGAAATCCTCTGGTTTGTTTACTTCTTTTAACATCTCAACTATATTATAGAATGTTTTTTTAACAAATTCAGGAATATGCTTTTTCTTGCCAAGTAGACCCTTTATATCTACAGTCCCATTTTGTGTTACTCCAAAATAATTTTTCTTTCTTTGCGAAAAAACAACATATTTGTAGATCTTATCAACATCTATATCTATTTTTAGCTCCTTTTCAACCATCTCAACGAATTTCTGTAATACATCCTTTTGAGGCTGTTTTATAAATAAAGAGTCGGTGTCGCCATATAATATTTCTAAGTTTAAACTTTGAGCTATTTCTATTGTTTTATCAATATTATATCTGCCTATAGCAGTTATACTTTCAGCTGCCGCGGGTGAATATAAATCTGAAGTTTCAGCACCGAGTACACCATAGGCTGCATTCAGTATTACTTTCATGGATGATTGTATTACATCATATTGAAAACGTGTTTGTTGATCTAAGTTAGGATCTTTAGATTTAACTTTATAGAAACCTACTCTCAAGTCTCTTAAACTACCTATAAGAATACTTAATATACCTCTTCTTTTTTTACAAACCCAATGTGATATACCAGGTAACTTATTGCTTTTGCATTCTTCATGAATGCAATCAATCGTCTCATACGAGATATTCCAGACCTTAATTATAGAAGGATATAGAGAAGCAAAATCTACCACAACTACACCAAAATGTATACCCGGTATGGGATCTATAACTTTTGCTCCCTGATATTTCTTTCCCTTTATTATTGCTGTAGTTGATAATGTACCTTTTGTAGCAAATATCTCTTCTTTATTCAGAATAAGTTCATTTCTACTTCTCAATTTAAATGCTACGATACTTTTAATCCAATTAGATACACCAATCCTTGTTACATCTTCTATAGGTAATTTGGTTATTCTCATTAATATAATAATTAGATTCAGAATCAACTTGTTGTTAAAATTGACTAGATTATACGTTATCCATGCGTCATTATAACAATATAAAGCTAACTCATATAATGGAACTAAATTTATAAAATCTTTTAAAACCTTTTTCTCAACGCCTAATAAAGCCTTGGCTATTGAATTCAGATCAGTTTCATCATATTTTCTTGCAAAGGCATATATTTGAATAACTTTGTTATGGAAGAATTTATACAAATCAACATGCACACCAGGTAAAACTAAAGCGATTTCCTTACCTAAGGCTATAGGAATTTTCTCTTTAGGTATACCCAATTTTATTGCTCTATTGTATAAGTAAGGAAGGTCAAAATTATCTCCGTTGAAAGTAAACACAATCGCGTATGAAGATATTATAGAAAAGACTTTTTGTAAAAGGCTTACTTCATCATCTACTACTTCTATATCTACACCATTTAGCTCAGGAGATTTTGTTCCCATATCTACATTTCTTCTCAAAATAAACACTTTTTTAAGACCGTCACTTCCAACACATGCGACCGCAATAACTTTAGATGCTGCTTTCTTTGGCGAAGGTAATAAAGTTGGTGACTCCATTTCAACTTCAATATCAATAGCTACATGCTTAATGGGATATATGGGTTGGTTCAAAATGTTAATCCATTCTTTTACCGCTTGTAGGTATTCTGGATCCTCATATTTATACAACTCTTCTATTTCAGAGAACTTTACTTCTTTGAAATCTCTCAATAGTTCACCATCAATTATTTTGTATGGAGCTCCTGGTATAAGCCCTAAATCAAAAATGTATGATGAATGATATTTAATATTCGCTTCCCATTTATTTTTCAAGTATTCTCTCAAAGAATTTTTTTGACCTCCTACAGATAAAGGATCTTTAGCAATTATTTTAGTCAACTTTATTTTCTTATCTAATATCGGATGATAAAGTTCAACAATATCAAATCCCAAAAAGCCAGGATGAAGTGTTATGGAAGGATTTTTTCGTAATTCTTCTTCCGATAAATCTGTATAAAAATATGGTTTATGCCCTGTATTATCATACCAATAATATATCTTTCCATCTTCAGGATTGTATAACTTAACTAATGCTTTACCGTGCTTTCCACTATATGTTACAGACAATAGTAAAGAGGTTTTCAAATTTTTTGGCGATTCTGCTTCATATATTGTAGATTCAATTCTTAGTTCTTCTTGTTCTGTTTCAATTTCTTCTTCAATTTCTTCAGGATATTCAAGCTTTTGCATAAGTATAAGGACTAAATTAAATAATACTACACTATATTATTTGCTTAACGCTATTTTTAGAAAATAATATCAGCCATATTTACGAATAAGTCTTTTAAATTTTCCATAACTCCAATTTATCAATACTTTTTTCTGTATATACCACCATGGTAAATTTTCCATTATTATTTTATCTGAAAATCTTGAATCTAAAAAAATAGCTATACCTCTATCATTTGGACCTCGAAAAGCTCTACCGGCGGATTGGATTGCTTTTCTAATAGCAGGTATAATATAGCTATAGATGAAACCTTTTTCCTTATACAATCTATTAAAGTACTTTATCCTTTCAGCTAATATAGATGAAGGAGGCTCATATGCTAAACCTAAAATAACAACAATATCAATGCAGTTTGATGGAAAGTCTTCACCTTCTGAAAACTTTCCACCCTGTACAGCAAGAAGAATTTTACCATTTCCTTCCTTAAATTTATTTAATACAATTTCTGCATTTTCTTGTGACATGCTTCTCTCTTCGATAAAATAATTCTTTTTTGTTCTATCACCAAAGCCATTTTTTAATAATAATTCTAAAACATTATAAGAAGAAGCGAATATAGCTAAATTTCTTTTAGAAGCTTCTGAAATTTCTACTAACATGTTAATATATCTTTCAAAAGTTTCATCGCTTCTTTCTTTGAATCTAGTTGTTGTGCTTATTTCGAAAATACTGAAAAGCTTGCTTTCTTTAAAAGGATTAACTTCAAGAATTTGTGTTTCATTCGCTGATAAATTAAAAAAATCTAAAAATAAATTATGTGGTTTTATTGTAGCTGAAACAAAAATTTTAGATGTAAATATTTTTGATATAAAATTAAAATAATCTTTGTAATTAAAATTTATTAAATAGAGATAACTTATATCATCAATTTTTTCATGTATTAAAATAGATTCTTCATTAACATATTGCAATTTTTTGATAAAATCATTAAGTTGATTTAATGAATAGAAATCTTTATTACGCCATTTTTCATTAATTGCGATAATTATTTCTTTATTTATAGCTTGAATTAACTTAGAAAGTGAAAAGTTCATCTTGTCAATGAAATTTAATGCTAAAATAGTGTTCGTTCCTTCTTTAAAGGTAATAAGCAAACTATTAATGAAGTTTTTTAAATAATCATCTTTAATGTTTTCAGATAAATTACTTAAATTACCAAGGTCTAACTCGCTTTGTAAGAGCTTAAAAAATAGTTCAAACAAATTATGTGCCTCATCCACAACAAGAACTTTATACTTGCAATTTTTGTTAAGTAAGCTTATTTCAGGAAATATTTCCGGTAAAAAAAGGTAATTGTACGTTGAGATAATAAATTTAGCTCTTTTAATTAAAATCCTTTGAATTTCGTAAGGACAGCAATGAATGTTTATTCCAATATCTCTAACTTCATAGTGCAATAAAGGCGTGTTGATCAGTGACGCATAGTAAAAATCGATTCTATTTCTTAGTCTAACAAAATTTTCATAATATGGACAATTTTTGATTTTTACTAAATAATTACAATATGAATTAAAACTATTTGCATTTAATAGATTTTTACTAATTAGATCTTCATTAACGCATGTATCTTTTTTGCTTTTTATAGCTAATGCAGGTATTGGAAATCGTGATGAAATTAAAAATACCTCATCTTCAACTCTTTTAACTTCTCTATTGGTTCTTGTTAAATAAAATACATTACAATCATCATGAATGATATGAGGAATAAGTCCAATTAAAACTGCAAGAGTTTTGCCAAAGCCATTAGGAGCATCAATAATTAAATTACGCTTTTGGATTACCGAATTATAAACTGCTTCAATAATTTCCAATTGATTGGGTCTGAAATCTGTATATGGTAAAAACTTTTTGAAGTCCAATTCATATATATTTTATAATTAACTATAAAATGTGGTCTACTTACACACTTTAAAAAGCTATCTAAATGAAGTTAAACAGCAAATTATACGAATAAGGTCTTTTGTAAAAAAAGATTATGAAGTTGCAGCAATATTAAGCAAGACTGATGACGGCCCTATAGTTTTGTTTGAAAACATTGAGGGGTACAATTTTAAAATTGTAGGTAATGTTTGTTCAAATAGGAAGAGATTGTTTGAATCTTTTAAAGCCAATGAATCTAACTATCACGAAAAAATATACTATGCGATGGAAAATCCTCTTCAATGTGATATAGTAAATGGTCCTTATTTTAAAATTGATCAAAGCTTTAAAGTATCAGATTTACCAATACCAAAACATTACGAAAGCGAAAAAAGAGAATACATAACTTCAGGCATAGTAATAGGTAGATTAGAAGAAAATAACATACAAAACTCTTCTATACATAGATTGATGAAATTAGATGATGAAACTTTTGCTATTAGAATAGTGCCAAGGCATCTTTATACAATGCTTCAGGAATGTAAGAAAAATAAAAAAGCATTAAATATCGCTATTTGCGTTGGTGCTCATCCTGCAGTCTATTTAGCAAGTGGTTTATCTCCTAAGTATGGTTATGACCATGTACATGTTGCAAATAGATTATTGAACGGTTCTTTACACCAATTTAAATGTAATAACGGAGTTTATGCGTTAAGCGAAAGTGAGATTATAATGGAAGGGTATATAGACCCATTTGAAGAAGTTGATGAAGGACCTTTTACTGATTTAACAGGTACTGCTGACATAGTTAGAAAACAACCTGTTGTTCATATAAAAAAGCTTTATGTTAACAAAAATTCTTTATACCAAGATATACTCCCAGGGAAAAATGAACATTTTTTATTAATGGGAACAGGAAAAGAGGTTATGATTTACAAATATGTTGAAAGAATAATACCATACGTTAGAAAAGTTAGGTTAACCAAAGGTGGATGCAATTGGTTAATTGCAATTGCATCAATTAAAAAAAATAGAGAAGGCGATGCAAAGAATGTCATCTCTGCTTGTTTTGCTGCACATCCTTCCCTAAAGATTGCAATTGTCGTTGATGAAGATATTGATCCTGATAATTTTGAGGAAGTACAATGGGCATTAGCTACTAGATTGAAACCTTCAAAGGGAATTGTGATAATAAATGATGCAACAGTTTCATCTTTAGATCCATCATCTGACCAAGAACAAGCATTAGGAAGTAAGCTAGGAATAGATGCAACAATGAGTTTTAAAAAACCTATTAATAAATATATAAGATCGAAGATTCCTGTTGATGAAGAAAGGATTAAAGAGATTTTAGATCAAGCTATAATTACCAAACAAGAAGAGCAGATATTAACAGACGATGGAGAGAGGGTAGAATTATAAAGAACGAAACTCATCATTGTATAGTTTATTTAATAAATCTATTGAGCTTTAAGAGAAATTATAAAAGCTGTCAGATAGTTGAAGATATCGTTGATTATTTATAATAGTTCTTCAAATAGACTATAATTTTTCAAAACGTTTTTACTTGCTTCATATACTTTCTCCTTATATTCTTTCTCCGTATATATTCTAAATATATTTATCAAAGGTTTCAGATTATTTATCCAACTGCTCACATCTGATAATTTATAAACCTTTTTTATCATATCATCCTTAATAACTGGTATTTCATAAGGATCATGTTCATAAGCATTATGATAAGGTACTGATGGTAAAGAAGATAAATCAAAATATATTAATGTCTCATCTATGTTCGCTTTTTTAGATATTTCATATTTAATTTCTTCAATCATTTTAGAAAAATCTTTTGAATCAATTTTACCTATTATTTTAACTTCTAAAGCACACTTTATTAAGTCACGACTTTCTAGTCTCGATAATATTTTACCACCATCTTTACTAGAAGAGATCAAATACCATAATCTATAATCGTCGAGATTCAAGTATTCATAAACGTTAAAATTATTTAACAAACCAAGTTCATCTATTGTAATTCTTAATGCTTTTAATAAGAGGATTTGTGCAGCCCTCAGAGTCTTATGAAAGTAAATAGCTTCAAAACTTTTTATTCTACTTAAAATGAATAATTCAAAAGTATACAATGCAGTCATGTTGATAGCTAACTCATCGTTATGAATTTCCATTGTCGTTACCAATCTTTCTATATCAATATTGCCATATCCTGCTCCACTATGAAAATTATCCCGCTTTATAAAATCCAATTTATCTGCATCTAGACCGCTTTTTATTATTTGGCTTAAATACTTTTTGATCTTCGTTGATTCACCTGTTATTATTTCTCCAACCTCCTTGGGATTAAAACCATAAAGATTCAGTTTATCCGCTATTTCGGATTGAATGATAATTTGCTTTCCTACTTGTTCATGGTCCATTTTTAATTTTTCAATAAGTATAGGTTCAAACAAATGTGAAAAAGGACCATGCCCAATATCGTGAAGCAATGAAGCGAATCTAATGAGCTTATTTTCCTCTGATTTTACTTCAACAGGAATAGCATTTGCATACAAATTAGCGAGATACATTGTTCCCAAACAATGTTCAAACCTTGTATGTACCGCTGCTGGATAAACTATATCGGCTAAAGGTAATTGTCTTATTCTATGTAATCTTTGAAACTCTTTTGTATCAATTAAATTTTTTTCTTCTTCAGTAATATGAATATAACCATAAATCGGATCTTTGATAAAGCCCCAGTATTTTAAGTTAAAATTTAACATTTAAATCAATAATTCATATTTTCATCAATCAAATATTCTATTACTTTTCTTACTTTATTTTGAACTATTTCAAGCGAATCTTCAGCAGAAATTACTACAAAATTAAAATCAGAAGCCATTTCTAAAAATTTCTTTCTAACAAGCTTTAAAAATTCTATTTTTTCATAATATTCCTTACCCCCATCCTTCCTTTTTATCGATATTTCAGGATTAACATCCAAAAGGATTACAATATTTGGCTCGGGAAATTTTTTATTCATTCTATAAATTAAATTGAAATCAACCCCATGGATAGATTGATAAGCTAAAGTTGAATAGTAATATCTATCACATACAACAATTCTTTTTCTCTTTATATTAGGGATAATAAAATCCTTTACGTGAATACAACGATCCGCAGTGAAGAGTAGAGCCATATAATATGGATCCGGATTAGACAACAATTGTTCTCTTATAATTTTCCCTATTGGACCATCCGTAGGTTCTTTTGTATAAAGAGTATCAAATTTGTTATCTTTTAACCAATTAACTAACAAATTACAATTTGTTGTTAGACCCGCACCATCTATACCTTCTAATACTATGAATAAACCCTGTTTTAATGTTTCATGCTTCATCAATCTTTTTCTTTTCTTAGCTTAATCAATTTATCATATGCGTCAAGTAAACTATTAAGAACCTTTACTTTATCATTTAGTTTTATTATGTCATCTTCAGAAGAAATTGATAAGTTTAACTCAGCAAGTTTATCTGTTATAGTGCTTAGCATTTCTTCTATAGCTTGATATCTTTTTACAACATTTTCTTCTCCATGTTTAACATATATGACTGTTCTATTACATGAAGGACAAATAATTTTGCCATCTCTGAGTTTAAATAAAGGAACTTTACAATCAGGACATGAATCACTAAGCATTATATTACCAGCTTTTAAAAGTTCAGCCATCCGTTTAGCAATGTCTGCTTTTTCTACTTTGCCCATTATTAAACTAATATTAAATATTCACTAAATTATTTATACAATCGATATAGAGGGATTACTATGTCATCCAACGAAGATAAAATTAAGCAAGTAATAGAAATACTAAACAATCTATTGAAAGACATGGGCGTTTCAAGACAAGTAAAAGATGCATGCAAAGATGCGATAAACTATTTAAACGATAAAAAAATTGCTTCGTATGGAATAAGGGCAGCAAATAGCATTAGCAGGATAGAAGAAGTAACCCAGGATCCTACTATTCCACCATACGTTAGAACAACGCTTTGGAAAGTAATAAGTATTCTAGAACAAATTAAAGACTGATTTATTCTATTCCATAAATATGAAATATGCCTTTTTTGTCTATTCTTTCAAAACCATGACCACCAAAATAGTCTCTTAGAGCCTGTGTTAAATTTGATGGTAGATTTTTATAAAATATTGATAATAGGTAATTCAGGTTTGATGAAAGGGTTATGCATGGTATATGTGATAACATTGAATAAGCTACAGTCTTAATGAAATCATCAACTTTTTCTTTTATAAGATTCAAGATAAAATCTGTCTTTATAATATCGTTTTCCTTTATACTTATTGAATAAAGATTCAAAAGAACTTTACTTCTAATTATACTTCCATTTCTCCAAACTTTTAGGCAATCTTGATATTTAAAATCATAAGAAAATAATTGGCATTTTTTTAGAATATTGATACCTTGAATGTAAGAAAGATAAAATGAAAGAAGTAAAGCATTTTTTATTTCTTCTTCATTTAATTTTACAGTTTTATTGGTCCTACTTAAATCGATTAATTCAGAATATGTCACTCTATCTTCTTTTTTACTCGAAATAAGTCTTGAGTAAACTGCAGAGCTTATACCCAATATTGGTTCATTAGCTTCTAAAGATGTTAAAACAGTCCAAATACCAGTACCTTTTTGCTCCGCTTTATCTAAAATAAAATCTATAAGATAACCTTTTTCTTCTTTTATTCTTAACGAATTTACTGCAGCATAAAGTAAAAATGAATTTAACTCTTCATTATTCCAAGAATAAAATAAATTCGATATTTGTTCATTATCTAATCCTAAATTTTTTTTAAGTATAAAGTACGTTTCAGATATACTTTCAATTATAGCATATTCTACACCGTTGTGAATCATTTTAACAAAATGACCTGCTCCGCCCTTGCCAAAGTACTCATTACAGCTTTCTTCTCCATATTTAGCAGAAATAGCATTTAAGATATCCTTCATTTCTAAGTATCCCTCTTCGCTTCCACCAGCCATAATGCTAAGACCTTTTCTAGCACCCTCTATACCACCACTTATTCCTAAGCCCAAAAAATTGTAACCTTTAGCTTTTAATTCATTGTATCTTCTATCCGTGTCCCTGAAAAATGAGTTCCCTGCATCAATGATAATATCATTTTTTTCAAGATTATGAGAAATATTCTCTATTGCTTCGTCAACCGGATTACCAGCTTTAACTAAAAGAATAATTTTTCTAGGAGTACATAGTGAATTTAAAAATTCTTTTAGAGAATAAGTTGGTATCAATCTATTTGATTTATTTTTATTTACAAAAGTTTCGGTCTTCTCTTTCGTTCTATTATACACACTCACGGTATATCCTTTTTCAACTAGCTGTAAAGCTAAATTTCCTCCCATTGTTCCTAAACCGAATATTCCTATATCTGAACTCATGAGATACAAAATAAATTTAAAGTTATTAAAATTAGCCTCGGGAGGGATTCGAACCCTCGACCTTCCGCTTACAAGGCGGATGCTATACCAGCTTAGCTACCGAGGCATTTATTTTAAATTATATGTTCGAATTATATTAATGGTTTATTTAAAAATAAAAATTTTCCGAAAATTAAACCGCATAGCTGATAAAATTGTTAGTATTAAGTTATAGTAAGAAATTTTACTATATTTTAAGATATGCGGGGGGTGGGATTTGAACCCACGCAGCGCTTACGCACAAGCGCCTCAGGCTTGCCCCTTTGACCTGGCTCGGGAACCCCCGCAATATTCTATATGATAACATTGGATATGAATACAATAGCAAAAATAAAAATTTTTGCAATAATAAAAATAATCAACTAATATATTTTATATAATTTTTAAAGCTTTAATTTATCCTGAAACATACGTAGAATACAATGTAACATAGAAATTAATATCAGCATTCCATAAATCACCATCGCCATCATCAAAAGTTACTTTAAAATCATGAAATACTGACATAGGTTCAATCCCACCTGGTTTAGTAGGATCTAAAAAACCAATAGATGCAGGTTCTAAAGTATATACTGGTCCAGGTTGACCTCCTTGCGAATTAGGTATTTGATGATTAGTTTGCACATAACCGTTTTGTGGTTGAGTATAATCTTGCCAATTAATTACTAGTCCTCCAGGAACAGTATAGCTAACTGTAGCTCCTGCTGATACAGAAGGTCCGCTTGATCCTACAGTCGCACTGGCAGATATACTATAAGTAATGATTGTATTTGAACCGGTGTTTTTAGGACCACAATCATCAAGAACTTGACCCGGCCATGTTGAAGTTTCCCAATTTGTAACACTAACCCATGATTTTGGTGCGTAACAATATGTAACACCATACCAAGCTGTCCAACATAGGTTACCATATGCTGAGTGCCAAATATGCGCTAGGAAAAACTCATATTTACCATTTGCAGTTGTAGCACTTGTATAATAATAATCAACTTTAATACTTTCTATACCAACTACTTTACCATTGTTATCTACAGCATTAGCTGTTTTCCATCCAACATAACCAATGAAATTAAATCCGTTTACAGTGATTCCATCCTGAACAGATGTTTTCTGAGAAATTAGCTGATATTTGCTATCCAAGAAATTATTAATTGCCCAAGCTACATCGTTTGCAGGAGATGATATTTTATCAGCTATTGACCAACCAAATGGCTTAAATGAAATAGCTATTACATCAGAATTAAATAGACGAGAATCAAGATTAATAACTTTCTTATCTATTGTTGAATTAGCTATTAATAAAGGCATTTTGTAACCGTTTTTAGTAAGAGCCTTTAAAAATGCAGTTAAAAAATTTTGTCTAAAACTATTAGCAAATAGAATAATAAAAACATAGCCGTTAGATGTAGATGTTAGATTAGATAAATCATAGAATATTTCAAGAGGTTTTTTAGATAAATATCCATCACTAGCAACTATTAATGCACAGTTCAAAAAAGATGAAACTAATGTAACGTTTAAAGGATACAGTTCTGTGGCTATTTTATTATCTAATTTATTAACACATATAGGAATATTTATATATATGTTATTTGAATTTGCATTTAAATTATTATTATTTTTTAAAATTATATTTAAAGTAAACGATATTAATATAATTGATAAAATGACTAATGATATTAATAGCTTATTCATAATATTATAGTATTATAAGATATATAAAAATTTTTAGCAATATTTATTAAATACGCTGTTTGATTTTACTAACTAGGTCCTTTTATATTTTTATTGAAATGCTTAGTGATGAAAAATCCTATAAAAGCTTTATTTAATTCAAATAGTACCAATAAATTGAAGAATAATTATAAGATCCTAGAAAATGCAAAAATTAATTTTAAATATTCCAAGCTTGATACAGAGAATCTGGATATTGCTGAAAGCTACAAAGTTGGATACTCAAATATATTAATAACTAATGATGGAAGATACATCGTTAAAGATCCAGAGATCTCAAACTTAGAAATTGAAACACTGAATAATATTATAAATGACTTGCTATATAAGCTACCCAGTATTGAAATTGGAGAGAGAAGAAAATTTAGAGAATTGTTAGCAAAGTTTGGTGTACATGATAATAAGTTAGCTTATTTTTTGGAAAGGGAAATTATAGGTTATGGTATTTTAGACCCAATTCTTAATGATCCTAAGATAGAAGATGTTCAATTCCCCTCACCAAATGTACCAGCTAGAGTTATTCATTCGGAATATGGTAAGCTTATTACTAACATAATTTTAGATGAACAAGAATTAGATTTGTATATTGAAAAAGTAGTTTACAAAAGCGGTAAAAGCATTAGCATGTTCAAGCCTATGCTATCAATAAGGTCATCAGACACTGCTAGAATAACTGTTACTTATAAAAAAGAAGTAGGATATAAAGGCAGTAGTTTAACAATAAGAAAATTTCCAGAAAACCCTTGGAGTATAACAAGAATTTTATGCAAAAATACACTAGATACACTAAGTGCAGCATATCTTATGACGCTTATTGAAAACAAAAAAGCAGTTTTAGTTATTGGCGGAATGGGTGATGGAAAAACAAGTTTAATTAATTCTCTAACAAATTTTATTCCACATAATTCAACGGTTATTACTGTTGAAGATTCTGTATCAAAGGATTCTATTGTGGCATTTAAGCTTGATGATATAATTATAATAGATAAAATAGGTAATTTCGTAGATCAATTATTTGATATTTATAATATAGAAGAAGACGGATTTTTATCTATTCCCAATTTATATGTATTAACTATAGACGAACAATATAGAGTGACTTGGGCAAGATGCCAATATCTCTATAGGCATTTTGTAGCAAAAGAATTCGTTAAAATTATTACTGAAACAGGTAAACAAATAGAAGTTACAGGTGATCATTCTCTTTTTTCCTATGATGAAAACAAAAAAATTAAACCCGTAAAATGTTCAGATTTAAGATTAAATGATAAAATCTTAGTTATAGACAATCTTTATTTAGGTGAAAATTACAATTTGATTTATGTTAATCATTCAAGTTTAATAGGTAATAATATATATTCAATAAAAAATGATATTAAAGAAGTAATAAATTTACGCAATCATTTTATTATTGATAATTGTATTTCTCAATATAATTTAAATTTTGAAAGAAACAATTACTATTCTATTTTTAGAAATATAGATGAACTAATAAATTACTATTTCAAAATAATAAATAATCATATAAAAGAAGGTTCTAATACTTTAGTATTTAATAAAGAGAATTTAAACATCTATCAATACGTTATTTTTATGTCCCTTCTGTTAGGAATAAAAATTAAAACCCAAATTGTCAAGATAAACGATGGACTATATTATCATGTCCACATAAATAGTATCCAAACTGAACAATATGTACTGGAAAAAGAAAAAAGGAAAGAAACTAAATTCGATATAAATGAAGAAAAAATTGTCTATATAGAAAAAACATATAAAAAGGATAGAGTATACGATTTAACTGTTTTAAATAATGGAAAGTTTATAGCTAATGGTTTTGTATGTCATAATACTCCTGAACTTAGACTTGCTCATCCTTATTGGATCCCTCTTGTAACAAGAGAAAGCATCACTTTAGACGAAAAAGGTAGTATAGATATGTTTACTCTTGTTAAACATGCGCTAAGAATGAGTGGAGATTATTTAATTGTTGGAGAAGTTAGAGGTGAAGAAGGAAGAGTATGGGCACAAGCTATTATGACTGGTCATGGAGGAATAACTAGCTTGCATGCAGAAACTCCAATTTCAGCTATTGAAAGATTAATTAGTGATCCTATAAAAGTGGAGATTGGAAGTCTTAGCTCCTTACATTCTATTGTTGAGCTGCATCGAATAAGTCAGTACAAACAAGATACAAACACAAAAAGAATACCAATATACTATAGAAGAGTTACTGGAATATACGACCTGAATTACGTAACTTCAAATAATGAGCCAAAATTAATAAGAATATCCTCATACAAAAGTGATGAAGATAGATTTAAAACACTTTCTATAGAGGAAGTTGTGAAAACTCCTACAATTGTGCAAATCATGGAGGAAAAAGGGTGGGATGAAGAAAAGATGTATAATGATATAGAAATAAAATTGAGATTTATTAATAAAATTAAAGAGGAAGCAAAGAAAAACGATTATTTTATGGATTATAGGAACATAAGCAAACTAATTTGGGAATTTTATAAAGATCCATTAAAGTTTAACTTGGAAGAAATTAAGTCTGAAGAAGAGGTATTATTGGATTAATATGAGTAGTAGTAAAAAATTTTTACTATTAATTGATAATCATAATAATTTATTTAAGAATTTAAATTACACATATTTTACTGATATTAAATTATTAATAATAAATATACCATTTATAATTACTTTGACTATAGATATAATGGAAATGATATTTTTGAATATATCATTATTTGAAATTGTATCAATATTTTTATTAATTATAATATTCATTAATATTAGCAAAATAGAAAGAAAATTATATGATATTTTAAATCAAAAAACAAATTTTCTACAAAAAATGATTGAAATATATAAAGAAATATTATTTTACACTTCAATAAAAGAAGATCCTGTAAGTTATGTTAAGTTGATATTTTATGCTTTTACTAGGAGTCTCATTTTTAATTTAGTCCTGCTATTTTTGCAAATCCATTCAGGAATAAATTTTACTGTGTTAATTTTTGCTCTAACTATAAGTAATGCCTACTTAATTTACATCATTTTGAAACCTTTTATATTGAAGTCATACTTAAATTCTGGCCTTGATAAAGAAATTCAAATGCTCTACGTAGTTTTTACTTCTTTTTTAACTATTGGAATAAATCCCTACATAATTATAGAAATTATAAGCAGAAATCCATTTTTTTCTTACTTCAAAAAAATCTACATGCAGCTAGAAAAAATAAGAATACTTTATATGTTAAACCCGATTGAAACTATCTCAAAGTATTCACATATTGCATATCATCCTGAATTAAAAGAATTATTCATAACAGTTTCTTCTACAGGAGCTATCGAATTGCATAAAATAATGAAGAGCAAAATGATAGATAGCTTTAAACTATTGGAAAGGAAAATAGAAAACTTACTTGAAAAGTTTAATGTTCTTCTTGCTTCTCAACTATTGGTATTTATACTGGTGCCTATAACAATGATAGTATCTGCTATTTTTATTGGGATGAACATTTTTATGGCATTTATTATTTTTATTGTGCTTCCTATTCTATTTTTCGCTGCTTTCTTATTCATTCTTAGAAGTAGCATACCATCTTTTCTTGTAGTATCTACTAGTATGGATTATAAGAACGGACTTTTGGTGCTATTCACAAGTTTAGCAATACTATTTTTTCTATACAGATTTTATAACATCGACCCAAGCTATATGTTATTAATACCTTCAATCATAACATTATTTAGTCTTTTCTATTTTAATTTCTACAGATATCGAAACCATGAAAAACTAATAGATACGATTCCAAAGATGATAAGAGAACTCTCGGAAGAAATCAAGAAAGGGAATAGTCCGTTACAAGCTTTGGAAAAAATAATCGACAGATTTGATGAATACATAAAATTATTTTTAAGAAAACTTGTATTCCTAAAAAGATTTGGATCCAGTATCACAAATGCGCTAACTAAAGAAAGATTACCGTTAATGTTTAAGCAAATATTTAGCATTATTGAATATACAGACCAAGCAGGTGCAGATCCAATAATTTATTCTGAATTATCAGATTTTGTTGATAAGCTTGATAATAGCAGAAAAATCTATAAACTTAAGACAAGATTTTTTAAATACTCTAGTTATTTCGTTACAGCTTTGTTAGCTGCTTCTATATCTATTTCTATATCAATTATGAATAATCTTGTTAGTGCATTTAACACAGTCAACTTAATATATACAGGTCCTTCTTTTTTTATCATTAATGCAACACCTAATTGGCTTTATGAAATCGCGCTTTTTTCTTCATATCTAAACTCTATATTATTAGGATATTTAGGAGGATCATTAGGATATAACCATATTGAAGGAATAAAAAACTCAATTATATGTTTGTTAATTGCATTTTTAGTTTTGCAAATCTTTCAAATTATTAAATTTGGAAGCTTTTGATAATGGAGGGCTCAATTGAGGCAATAATTTGTTCCTTCATAATAATAATTGTTTCTATTTGGTCGATAAACAGCGTAGTTTATCTAATTAATTATCAACAGGCAAATGTAAGTTTATCATATTTACAAAGCTGTGCTGAAGAAATCGCTTTTGTATATATGAACGCTAAATCTTACTCAGTCGTCAATGTTTCTAATTTATGTGATGGAAAATTAGATAAAGGAATTTATTATTATGTTCAAATATACATTATTCAAGTTGTAAATGGAACTATATTAAGCAAAATAATATATCAAGGAGGAAAAATTCCTCCTGAATTTGTCGACCAAGAAATTTACTATGCTTACTTTCTTAACGGTAATATAACCGCAATAAAAGTCAACACTTATGGAGAAGTATAGAGCTCAAGCAAGGATAATTGAGGCCTTGTTAGCATCATTAATTTTAATTAGCGCAACTATTATTGCTTACCAGTATTATACACCTGAAGCTAATAGCAGTTTAGGCAATGAGCAAAATATTGTAAGTAGTACTTTAGGATTTATCGTGGAAAACGGTTATCTTAAATACATCTTTAAAAATCCTACTGTGTTAATAAAAGTTCTTTATAGCTTAGTTCCTAAGGAATATGGGTTTAAAATATTTTTATATAATGAAAGTTGGGCGATAATATGGTCTTTTCAAACAGCCGATTTTACCAATAAAAACGAGGTAACTTCAATTTTAATATTGAATGGAATAAATGGTAATACTACTCAATTTTTCATTCTGATTTTAGCAATAAGCAAAGAATGAAAAAAGCTCAAGTTTTAATTCCTGTAGTAACTTTAATTTCAATTTTAATAATATTATTTGCGTTAACAATTCATCCTTTACTGGTCAATTATAAATATGTTGAGTTTGATCCAACAAATAAATTAATAGAAACATTTTATTTTTTCGAACAAATTTTAGCTAATGGTACAAATACAGGATTTAAAATACTTTTATCTCAATATGAAAATTCAAACTTTAATCCTTTAATAAGTAATACGCTAGCTAAGTTATCTAAAGATACCGCTATAAATTACTATTATTTATCCCTTAAAAAGATAATGGATATACTTCCCAGTTATGATTTTTCTTGGCTGAAGAATTCAAGCTATAACCCTATCATAATAAGCATCTTAGCTAGTTCTAACAAAGGTAATGGTTCCTATTTTAATGCATCTGTAACTATAAGAAATGAATTTGAATTACTATTTTTTACTAACGTAACTAGTGCAAAGGTAATTACATCAAAATCCAGTATTTATAATTATTACTATGTTATCGTTAATTATACTTACATAACATACTTTAATGGAAAAAAAGTTAATGTATTAAATGAAATCTCACCTTCTATAAATGGTAGTAATACAGGTAATTTTGTTTATTTAGAATCTAAAAACAGCTTTATTTTTATATTACCATCTTCTAGCATTGGAAAAACTATTATAAGTCTAACTGATAGTTATGGCATCGTTGAGTGGGTTTTAGTTTAAAGCAATGGCGTCTAACATAATTTCTAGCATATTAGTTGTCTCTACATTGTTGATTCTAATTAGCTTCTCATACGCCACAAGTGTAATGCAAATAGCTTTCTATTTTAATTATGTTAATCAAAGTGTGGTTTTAGAAGATTTAATTAAAATTAATGAAGCAATCAATTTCGTATATGAAAACATTCAATATTCGATTACGATAAAAATAATCATACCTCCTAATAGCATAATTGTTATTAACAAAAATGGTACTATATCGTTTAGACCTGCCTTAGATGCTCTCTTAAGTAATCAATATAAAAAATTTTTATCAGATCCGAATAATCTTATATTAAACATAAGCAGCAGTCATATAATTTACAACCTAGCATTCGATAAAAATTTTCAAATTGTGAACAATATAAATTATATCAGTTTTCTTTATTTTAATCCTAAGATTATATACATTAGCATTTCAAAATAGTAGCGCCTTTTATATTAAATCATAAAAAAATTTCGATGAACTCAAGAAAAGCGCTAAAAATTGTTCCAGTATTACTGATGGTATTTGCTATAACTTTGCCTAACGTTAACTCATTGAATTACCATAGTTTAATAAATACCTCAATGTTGTGCTTCTATGAATATTTGGAAAGCCCTCAAGGATTAGCTACACAATATAGCTCAGGTGCTTTGATTAAGTTTAATGGAAATGTTTATAGTGCGAACTCTTGCATAGAATATGTTACAGGTAATTATAAATTGGATGCTATATTATATACAGGTTTTATTTTTGTTAAATGGGATTCTAGCCCAAATATTAAAATACAAAACGCTTATAACTCATCGACAACCGTCACTTTATTCCAACAAAATTTAGGAAAATCGTATATTAATTTGTACATAAGAAAACCTTGGCTATATTTCTACGTTTATGCGATAACATCGACCGGATATCAACATGTATCTTTTGCACAAATATCGTTTAATAATGCAAATTATAATGATGGAGGTTTAACAATTTATACACCAGGAACATACCAAATTAAAGCAATATATCCTACTAATTTCCAATATGATCATTGGAGTGCATCTAATGATATAATTGTCAATAATTATTATAACCCAACAACTACAGCCACGCTTAAAATACAGACTATAGCTACTGATCAATTCATTGCGTTATACATAAAGGGGTCCGTAAAAGGGGGAACGTTTAATGTAACTTTTACAGAGCAAGGACTAATCGGTAATTCTTATTGGAAAGTGTCCATTAGCAACATAACTCAAACCGCATTAGCAGGACAAAATATAGTTTTTCATCTTTTATACGGAACTTATCAATGGAACGCTTCATCTGTTACTGCTTCAGATGGAATTTACTTTCCTAATCCTGCGAATGGTACAATTGTTGTAAATAATAATACAAAAATTACCATAATGTATAATAAAGCATCTAGTACTAGTGGAGGAGGCGGTGGTGGAGGATTAAATTATTATGTTAATGGTTTTCTCTTACTAATAGATTCTAATGTAAATAATTACAATTTAACTAGTAAAAACATTTTTATTGGAATTCCGGGAGAGAAAGTAAAATTTATTCTATATTTATCATTAAATATTCCAAATAATTTGTTATTTAATAGTAAGATAATAAACGTATCAGTTATTAATATTATCTTATCATCAAATCAGAATGCATTTTTAATAGAATATAACAATAACATTCTTCAATCAAATACAATAATATTCAATAATTTTATTTTAGCAATTAATCATTACCAAGCTCCTGTATTTATAATAAAGCAATTAACAACTAATAGTTCAGTAGCATTAGGAACAAGTGCTGGTTTTTATAAATTAAGCCTTTCGTTTTATGTTAAAATTACATATTTCATTAAAACAATTCCATTATCCATTATAATACCTATTTTCCTGAACACTTCATTTTACATTGATTATCCTCAAATTAAGCTTGACCACTCCAATTATGATGGAAATAAAGCTATATTAATATTACAATATTATTGGTTTAACTTGAAATATCCAATCTATAATAAGTCAGGTCTTCTTAATGTTATTTTACTACCTTATGGTATTGAAGGAAAACCAATAGATAATAATGGCTATGTTACGGTAATAATAAACTCATCACTAGTTAATTTATTAGCAGCTAATTTTTATGGGCAAATTGAAGTTAAAGGTATATACTCTGATGGCTCATATTTGAAGTATTCTGATATTTACATAAACTATTCAACTATTGCTATTGGATTAAATTATGTAATAAAACAAAATGCATTAAATACAATCTCTCTACAAGTAGTTGACTTTTTAAATCTAAAACCAATATCTAATGCAACAGTTGAAGTAATAATTAACAATATTATTTTTGGATTTTTCACTTCAGATAATTATGGTATTATCACTATAAATTACAATGGAACAATATATTCCTTGTCAGTAGCCTTAGCAAACGTTAGTAGTTCGTATGTATTGTTACCATCACAATATACCAATACAACCCTTTTATTAAGCAGTTTTTAAATAATAAAATAAAAAATTTTTTTGTGAATGTATCTGATACGATTGTAAAGGCTTTATTGATAATTTTTGTTATATCTTTTAGTTCTATTATAGGTTTTTATCTTTACAATTCTAATTATAAAATATTTTCAAATAAAGAACCTGTGTTAAATAATTACGAGATATTAGAGTTTATACAACACATAATTAATGATACATATAATAATAAGATTATTTTTAATAAAGTTATTTTAAATATTGGCAATTCATTTTTATATTTTACAAATATATATAATTTATCTTTAAAGTTCGTTTTAAGGCAGCAAAGCATAATAATACCGATAAAAATATATCAACTGGGATTAACAGATAAAGTTTTTAAAAGCTTATATTTACCTAATTTAACTTCCACTAAAATTTACTATTTAGATTTTCAAGATATAATAGTGCCTATTATATTCTACCAAATTAATTCAAGCAAAATAATGAAAAATCGAAATGAATATTATATACAAGTAATCTATCTCGAAATTAATAGTTCACAAAAGTTAATTGGAGAAAAAGAGATAGCTTTTCAAGTTTATAAGAAGACTGCTCAAGCTATGTGGTTTGCTTTATATAATGAAACACTTTACTATATGTTGAATAATTATACAATCGCTTCGATATATCTTAATAAAGGCGATATCGTACAATTTTCATTCATCAAATTCGATTTGAATATCTTAAGTAACAACATATAAATGGATAGAGCGATTGTTGAAATTTTAAATACATTCGCTTTAATTTTCCTAGTTACTGTCATTCTGTTTTCAACATTCACGATTTACAACAATATGCAAAGTATAAACAGTTTAATTATGCTAAAAAATTTAAAATCAAAAATAGAGAACATTCTAGAAGAAATTTATTTTTACTCTATTTATTATAATACGAGTATTAAAATAGAATTATTAACAACAGCTTTGATCTATATTCAAACATTGAATTATAGTTTGCTTATCGTGTATTTAGGGAATCAGCAAGCCATAATTAAATCTCCTTTGCATATTCAAGGTGGAGGCTTTGGCTATGATTTCATATTTCAATACAATAATAATAGCATATTTGTTGTAGCTACTTAATTACAGAGCTTAAATATCTAAAAATAAAGTCTTTTTGGAATGCATAAAAAGCTTAAAAAAAGAAAAGGTGATATATCTGGCCCTATTGTAGCGGTCTTATTAATAATAGCATCTATAGCAATTGCAAGCGTAGTTATTACATGGATGTATAACCTTGGAACTTCAGCGAGTAAGCAAGGTGCTTTACTAATTGAAGGTACACCAGTAATAGTAAAAGATACAAACTCATATACTTTATACATTACAGTTAAAAACGCTGGAAATATTCCAGTTAATATAACATCAGTAATTATTAACAACATAACATGGAATATAAGCGGTACTACGACTTTAAGCATTAATCCTGGCGCAGTTGTTTCATTTAGTGCAATATCAAGTACAACCATAACATTAAGTTCCCAAACTGTAAATGGAGTGCTTCAAACAAGTGCAGGTACAATTCCTTTTGTAGCTATAGTTCAAAGTTAAGATTAATAATTTTTTTAATTTTTTGCAGGGGGTGGGATTTGAACCCACGATGGCCTTAAGCCACTGGATCTTGAGTCCAGCCCCTTAGACCAGGCTCGGGAACCCCTGCATCACGAAGTCACAATTGTCCCAATATCTTCATTTTCCAAAGCTCTTTTTATATTTTCCTCTATTTTTCCATTGAATACTCTTACTGGGATTTTGGATCTTTTAATTATTTGTAAAGATTGAGGATCAAAAAGTTTATAATCACCTGCTAAAGAAGAATGCGCTGGAGTTATAATATTTATTAAATCATTTATGTTCATCTTTTTAATTAATCTAGCATCTTTATACACATTCGGATCTTTATCAAAGACACCATCAACATTTGTAGCATATAATAACATAGATTTACTCAATTCAGCAACAATGCATGCTACTGTTGTTGTTGAAATTGTAGGAAATAAACCCCCACAAATTATCCTTTTACCTTCATTTAATTTTTGAATTAATTCATCAAAATTTCTTATAAATGCAAAAGTACTTTGTTCAGCTAATATTTTATAAATTATACTTGCATTAATTTGGCTTATTTGTATTCCTATGAAGTCTAGGTATGGTTCAGGAAGGTACAATTTTCTACCTATATTAATATAGTTCCTTGCCCATTTTCCACCGCCTATTACGATATGAAAATTTTTGTATTTTACTGCAAGATTCTGCAATAAATTAGAATATTTTAAGAATGAATCTTCATTTTCTGTTATTAAATGACCACCTATTTTTAAAACGTATTGCATTTTTTAATGATATTAATAAAAACAAATAAATACTTCAATTTATTCAGATTTTGCTTTATTATTTAGTATTTTAAAATAGCAACTATACCCTGAAAATTAGATCTTATCGATTCACTTTCACTAATATTTTTGCTTAAATAGATAACTTCTGCGCCCAATTCTATAGCCTTATCTACAATTTCATCAGTAATATCCCTCTCAGATGTAATTTTTATGTTCTCAGAACCACATATCTTACATTTTAAGTTTTGTTTAACTTTCAAAAGAGGATCATTTCCAAAAATTTCTTCATTTAGCGTATTACAATTTTGGCATATATATTCAACCTTTTTTATGATAGAATCTTCGACAATTAATAATTTGGATATATTTTTTTGGTTTAAGACGTTTATAACTTCCTTTATGCCAATAGCTAATTTCTTAGGATCGTCATTTAACAATTTCAAAAAATTATCCATTTCTTCTTTTTGCTTAACTAATTCTACCTTTTGTAACAGTTCTTTTCCCCGTTGTAACAGTTCATAGATTCCTTCTTCTCCTGAATATCCCAAATCAATAACACCAATGATTAATTTCTTAAGATCAGCTGGTATATAGTCTCCATCTACAAAATCATTTTTTGTGGGTCCAGGCCCTCCTAGAACGATACCATCCACTTTATTATCCTGTAAATAATATTTAACCATCCGTTCCCCAATCCTTTTATAAAATTCATGTGCTAATATTTCGATAACTCTTTCAAACCTTCTAGCAGATTGACCGCCTGCCCTATGTTTACCTGGAATACCTGATGTTATTGTTTCAAGAATCTCAAGATTGCTTCCTTCTAAAATAGCAAATGATGCCTCTTCTCTATCTATAGCTACAAGACCGTATTTGTTTCCGACTTTTAGCATTTCCTCTAATATATCTGTATGAAAATGAGAATCACATCGGTATAAATAAATAGAAATAGGTTTAGGTGGTTCAATTAAATATATTTCAAATTTTTCATTACCAGGAGCATTACCTGCAATATAACCTGCAAAAACAACCAACCCGTTCTCTGATGCTTTATTAAAGAATTTCAATCTTTGCATTATACTAACTAATGATTCTTGAACATGATGTCTCGTTGTTCTATCCTTTATATTTCCTGCTTGTGAATATTCGCTTTTCAATACGTCCATTATATCCGCTATCTGCCTACCTGCAGGTATATACAAAGAAATGAGCTCTGTCCCTCTTCCTTCTTTACTCTTCAATTCTTTAATTAATCGCTTTAGTTTAATCAGTTCCCCTGAGTTTAATTCTGACATTAGAGTAAAAACTAAAATAATTTCATGCATATAATTTATAAATTTGACTAATTGAAAGGATATATCATTAAGTTCGAGGATAATTGGACCGGGAGGGATTCGAACCCTCGACCTTCCGCGTGCGAAGCGGACATTCTACCACTGAACTACCGGCCCTAATAAAAGGGCCCAGGATGGGATTCGAACCCATGCAATAGGCTCCACAGGCCTACGAGCTACCACTACTCAACCTGGGCCATGACATTAAATCATAATATTATCCTAGATAAATAATTTGCACATTATTATTTATTAGCCTAATTGCATAATGTTAAGAAAGAAAAGACAAAAAGACTTGGCTAGGCAAAGAATAAAGATGTTGTTTGATTTAGCTATTAAAAACTATAAATATGATAGAGAATTTTCATCTAATTGTATAAGAATTGCATATAAGATTAAGAAAAAATTTAATATTCGGTTACCAAAAAATCTGAGAAGTTTATACTGTAAAAAATGTTATAACTTATTAATACCGCCTGATGGAGTAAAGATAAGAATCCATGGTAAAGGTAAAAAAATTAAAATCGTAAAAATTTGTAATGTATGCAATAGAATTATTAGAGAAGAACTTGAAAGATTTAGGTAATCACTCTTATATAGGAGTTAAAAATAAAAGTATCTACATATGACTGACCCTAGATATGTTTCCGCTGAGTTACTTATTCAAGAACTATCAAGTTACTTAAAAGAAAATGTAAAGGAAATAACTCCTCCTGAATGGGCATCATTTGTTAAGACTTCTACAGGCAAAGAAAGATTGCCCATTCAAAATGATTGGTGGTATACGAGAAGTGCATCTATTTTAAGAAAAATTTACATATTTGGTCCCATAAGTGTTGAATCATTAAGAACTATTTACGGTACAAGAAAAAGGTATGGAAAAAGATTAGAGCACCATGTAAAAGGCAGTGGAAGCATAATTAGAAAAATATTGCAACAATTAGAAGCTGCAGGATTGGTAGAGAAAACTAAAAAAGGTAGAATTTTATCAAAAAAAGGGAGATCACTAATAAATAAGCTGTCAAATAAATTATTTAATGAGATAATTAAAGTTAGACCTGAATTAATAAAATATAGACCTGGAGGTGGTAAAATTGGCGGAGGACCCAGAACTGGAAGAATTAAGGAGAAGAAAGCTTGAAGAATATCAAAGGAGATTGGAAGAGGCTTACATTAGAGAACAACAGAAAAAAGAATATGAAGAAAAAAAAGCCCAAATTTTAAGAAGGATTATGACGCCAGAGGCAAGAAGTAGAATGGAGACGCTCAAACTTGTTAAACCAGAATTAGTTGAACAATTAGAAGCTCAACTTATCCAATTAGCCTTGAATGGAAGAATAAAAGCCCCTATAACTGATGAACAGTTAAAGGCAATGTTAAAAAGTTTGCAACAGCAACAATCTGATACAAAAATAAGAATAATAAGGCGAGAATAATGGCAAAAAATAAAACATTATATAGAAAGAAAAAGCTCGCGAGAGAGTTCAAACTATCTAAAGCTGTCCCTATTTGGGTAACTGCAAAAACAAGAGTAGGTGGAAAGAGATTGAGGAGAACTAATAGAAGAAGAACTTGGAGAAGTTCATCGATAAAGCTATGAGTGTAGAGGAAAAACAGAATCAAACTGTTGAAGAAGAAAAGAAGGAATCGCTATATGAAAATTTGCTTGAAGAAAACGAAAAAGTTAAAGAAGAGAAAGTTTTAACAGTAAATCTTAGAGACGCTAAAAAAGCTCCCAAATTAAAAAGAGCAAAAAGAGCAATAAAAGAACTTAAAGAAAACATAATGAGATATACAAAACTTCATTCTATATTAATCCATAATAAAATAAATGAATTAATATGGTTAAGAAGTGCTAAAAAACCACCTTCAAAAATTAAAGTTAAGATTATAATAACTGATAAAAATAAAGCTATAATTCTACCAATTGAATAGTGGGAGGAACATCAAAAGGATTCATATATAATTCTGAAATAATAGGCGCATTTGCATATGCAACAAATAAAGTATGCCTTCTTCCAAAAGGCATTGATAATAAAACCAAAAAAATATTCAATGAAACTTTAGAAACGGAAATACTTGAAACGACAATTTCAAATAGCCCATTAATTGGTATATTTATTGTCGCTAACGAGAACGGTGCAATTTTGCCTTGGACATCGTCTAAAGAAGAAATAGATATGCTAAAATCATATTTCAAAGATATAGAAGTTCTTGAGTCAAAATTTAACGCTATTGGAAATCTCGTTAGTGCAAATTCAAAGGGCGCTGTCTTGCATGTTGATTTTAATGAAAATGAAATTGAATTGATTAAAAGCGTGCTTAAAGTTAATAAAATTGCAAAGTTAAGTAAAAACAAACCTTTAGCTAGTTATTTATTTGTGGATGATAATGGATTTTTAGCGTCTTTATATTTTGATGACTATGATATAAAAATGTTTGAAGATGTTTTTTCTGTACAAGGCGATATAGGTACAGTTAATAGAGGCAGTAATATTATTAAGCTAGGAATTATAAAAAATAATAAGGGACTTATAGTTGGGGGGTTGACAACAGGTGCAGAAATCGCAAAAATTGAACAAATCTTTGGAGTTGCAAAGAAAATTAAATAGGTATGAAGTTAAAGGTATTGTTAAAAAAGGTAAAGATTTTAAGGTAGATTTTAAAACATTCGTATTTGGCTATTCATTAAAACACGCAACTGATGTAATACTATCAAGATTAGGAAGTAATTATAAAGTAAAAAGGAAAAACATAATAATTGAATATATTAAAGAAGTTAAAGAAAATGAGCAGCAAAGAGAAGGAAATAAATAGAAAAGTTTTAGAATATGAATATTATAAGCAACTTTTAGATAATTATCAAAATGAATTTACTGCGATAACAGCATTGTTGAATGAAGTTGATGCAACGTTAACTTCTCTAAACGAGCTATATAAAATTCGAGAAAGTCAAACAGAGCTTTATACATCGTTAGGTAGTGGATCCTATTTAAAGGTTAATCTCAATAAAGATAATAAAATATTGCTGAATATTGGCGCAAAAATATTTGTTGAATATACTCTTGAACAAGCTACTAATTTTCTAAATCGAAGAAAACAAAAAATAACTGAATCTTTGGAAAATACTAGCAAAGTTATTAGAGAATTAAGTTTAATAGTCTCTAGATTAGAAGCAGAACTTGCCAAATTAACTGAAAGTAAAGAATAAATGTTTTCTGGTATAAAGAAAGCATTTTCATCGTTAAAGGAGAAAATTTTAACTACTCAATTATCAGGAAATGAATTAAAGGAAGAACTTTGGAAATTTGAATTAAAATTGGTTGAAAATAATGTTTCTGAAGAAGTAGCTGAGAAGATAGTAAAAGAAATTGAAAATAGACTAATAGCTAAAAAAATAGGGAGATTTGATAAAGCTGAAAATATAATTAATGCTTTATATAAAGAAACATTAAAAGTTCTGCTAAGAGATATTGAAGATAAAAATTTATTGGATGAAATTTTAAAAAATAAGCCGTATATAATTCTTTTCGTAGGTATTAATGGAACTGGAAAAACGACATCAATTGCTAAATTATGTTATTATCTTAAAAATAAACATAAGATGAAATGCTTACTTGCATGTTCAGATACGTACAGAGCTGGTGCAATTGAGCAACTAGAGACCCATGCTAAATTATTAGGTGTTGAAATGGTAAAACACAAATATGGCGCGTCACCTACAGCTGTAGCTTACGACGCTGTTGCTTATGCATATAAAAACAATTTCGATGTAGTCTTAATTGATACAGCAGGTAGAATGGATACAGATATAAATTTATTAGATGAAATGAAAAAGCTTGTAAGAGTAATAAAGCCACATGCAACATTATTAGTAGTTGATAGCTTATCAGGGAACGATGCTTATTATCAAGCTGAAATTTTTAACAAAGAACTAAACATAACAGGTTATATATTGACGAAAACGGACGCAGATGAAAGAGGTGGTACAATTTTAACCCTTATCTATTCCACAAAAAAGCCAATATTGTTCGTAGGTACTGGATTAAATTACAATGACTTTATACAAGTAAATAAAGATTGGATAATTAATAAGTTGATTGAAGAATGAAGAATATAATAAATAACATAAAAGGGATGAGAGGACGAGATCTACTCTCAATTACAGATCTTAATAAACAAGAAATCTTATCAATTGTAAATCTAGCTGAATATATTAAAACGCTTAGTAAAATAGGAGTAAAAAGTTTTAATTATTTAGTAGATAAAAAAGTAGCACTTATATTCCAGAAACATTCAACAAGAACAAGAGCGTCATTTTCGGTAGCTTTACAAGAATTAGGTACTCAATCTTATTATTTTAGTTGGAATGAATTACAATTAGCTAGGGGTGAAAGTATAAGAGATACAGCTAGTGTTTTGAATAGATACTTTGATGCAGCTATTTTAAGAGTTTATAAACATAGTGATTTGGAAGAATTTGCAAATTATTTTGACGGGCCTGTTATCAATGCTTTAAGTGATTTGGAGCATCCATGTCAGATTCTATCTGATTTTTTTACTATATATGAAAAATTTGGTAAATTAGAAGGTATAAAAATTTCATATATTGGCGACGGTAATAACAACGTTGCGATAAGCCTACTTCTAGGTTCAGCTATTTTAGGAACGAATATTACAATTATTTCTCCCAAAAGATATCAACCTACCTCACAAATTCTAGAAAAGGCCCAAATTATTGCTAAAAAATCAGGATCTTCGATTAGAGTCACAGAAGAAATTAAGAATTCAATGTTGGATGCCAATATTATTTATACGGATACCTTTGTATCTATGGGAATGGAATCAGAAAAAGAAATTAGATTAAAAGAATTGAAGGATTATCAAGTTAATGAAAAAATATTCGAATTAAATCCAAATGCATATTTTATGCATTGTGCTCCATGGCATCTAGGAGAAGAAGTTACTGAAGGAGTCGTATATGGTAAAAATTCTATAGTATTCGAACAAGCAGAAAATAGATTGCATACAAGCAAAGCTATTTTAATTGCTCTCTTAAAATAAAGTTTATTAAATAGATCCTAGCTTAAATTTTAATTGCTAACTTGTCAGAAAAATTAAAATCGCTTTGGAATTCAATTCGTAACATATTATCTCTAGCAATTAAACCTACAAAAGAAGAATTTAATTTAATGTTTAAGATAGTAGGTGTTGGGTTTTTAATTGTAGGAACATATACTTTTGTAATAAGCCTATTAGGTTTTGGTCTTCAAAGTATAAATATCTCAAGCGTACCTCAAATAGCAATATTAATATTTACGGTGGTTATAGGAATAGTATTATTATTATATTACTATGGAACAAGAAAAAGAATCTGGTAAAGGTTCAGAAATTAAGATATTTGCAGTTAAAGTTACTACTGGTTATGAAAATACTACGGCCTTCATAATAAATGAAAGATATAAAGCTGTGGCTGATAAAACGAGCGTTGTATCTGCACTAGTGTTGGATGAAATAAAATCTTATGTTATGGTTGAAGCTAAAAATATGGGAGACGTATTATCGCTATTTTACGGGCTTAAACATGTTAAAGGTCAAATAAAAGGCATGATAGATATCAAAGAAATAGAACATTTATTAGTTCCTAAAGAAGCAATAACTGACTTAAAAGAAGGTTATGAAGTAGAGATAATTTTTGGTCCATTTAAAGGTAATATAGCAGAAATAATTGAAGTTGATAAGAGCAAAAATGAAGTGACGGTAATTTTAAAAGATGCTGTAAGTAATATACCAATTCATTTATCTGCTGAATATGTTAAAGTTATAAAGAAATAATAATAACAATAAATAAAATGCCAAAATCAAAATCATTTAATTTTACTATAGAAGGAGGAAAAGCTACAGGAGGACCGCCTATAGGTCCTGCACTGACACCTTCAGGTATAAATGTGATGGATGTTGTTAAAAAGATAAATGAAGCTACAAAAGAATTCGCAGGAATGCGTGTACCTGTAACTGTTAAAGTTGATCCTGAAACAAAAGAGTTTGATATAGAAATAGGAACGCCTTCAACAGCCGCGTTGCTTCTAAATGAATTAAAAATAGAGAAAGGTTCTTCATCTCCATCAAAACAAAAAGTTGGAAATTTAACGCTCCAACAAGTAATAAAGATAGCAAAATTGAAAATTAAAGATCTTTTAGCTAAGGATATTAAAGCGGCAACTAAAGAAATATTAGGTACATGCGTTAGCTTTGGTATAACAGTTGAAAATAAGGATCCTAGAGAAGTACAAAAAGAAATAGATAAAGGTTTATACGATAATTTATTCAAAGAAATATAATTATGTCAAAAACAATTCAAAAATTATCAGCAGATTCAGATACTATACTTAGTGCAATTTCTAAATTAGAGTTATCAAAGAAGAGAAGATTCAACCAAACGTATGAAATAATAGTAAATTTAGCTGATGTAGATTTAAAAAAAGTAGCCAACAAAATGAATTTGATATTAAAATTACCTAATAAGATTTCAAAAGAATCAAAAGTTTGTATTTTTGCCGAAAAAGATGTAGCAAAATTAGCTGAAGAAGCTGGAGCTGATGCAGTTATTAGAAAAAGTGATCTGGATAAATTACAAGGAAATAAAAGAGAATTGAAAAAATTAGCTAAAAAATATAATTTCTATCTAGCTCAACCTGAAATGATGCCCGTCGTTGGAAAGTTATTAGGCCAATATCTTGGTGCAAAAGGTAAATTGCCACAAGTTTTACATCCAAACACCGATGTAGCAAATTTGGTAAAGGACTTGAAACAAAGTGTGAGAATTAGAATAAAGAATCAACCAACCTTAAGTTGTGCTATAGGTAAAGAAGGAGATGATCCTAAGAAGTTAGCAGAAAATGCTATTTTTGTGATAAATGAAATACAAAGAGTGCTAGCTGGTGAAGGAAGAATTAAAAGTGTGTATATAAAGAAAACGATGTCAAATCCTATTAGGGTGAGATAAAAGTGTCATTAAAATACAAGGCCATAAAGAAAGTTACAAAATTAAAAAAATCTAAACAGTTAGATGAAATAATTCGCTTACTTAATGACTTCAAATATATAATAGTTGCTGATTTAATTGGTCTAAGAAGTAGTGAAATTCAAGAAATTAGAAAAATTGTAAGAAATTATGGCATATTAAAAGTTGCAAAAAACAATTTAGTTAAAATAGCAATAGAAAAAAAATTTGGAAAGCAAATACGAGATAAAATCGATAAATTATTAACAAATCAAAATTGCTTTATTTTTACTAATATAAATCCATATGAGCTGTATTTGATACTAGAAAAAAACAAGATATATTCAGCGGCACAACCTGGAATGAAAGCTCCTATAGATATTATTGTTCCAGCAGGAAACACTGGCTTAACACCAGGACCTATATTAAGTAAGTTTAGTAAATTAAAGGTACCAACTAAAATTGAAGAAGGTTCAGTTTGGATAGCTAAAGATACTATAGTAGCCAAACAGGGTACAGAAATAACTAAAGAAATAGTAGAATTATTAAATTTACTAAATATAAAGCCAATATCAAAAACCTTAAATTTAAAGTTCGCATTCGATGGAAAAAACATAATAGAAAAAATAGTATTAGATATAGAAGAAATAAGGAAAGAAATAATTGATGCTTATAACAACGCTTTAAAAATCGCTTTAAATAATGCATTACCCGTTAAGGAAACATTGCCTGCGTTGATACTAAGTGCACAAATGAATTCAATAAAATTATTACAAAATATGGTATTACCGGAAAAGGAAAGTTTATCGTTTAATTTGATTAAAGCGCAAATGTTAGCCAAATACCTATTAGATAAGCTTAACGTTAAGTAAATTAAAAAGCAAATATTTTTATTTAGGAAGTTACATATAGTTTAAAGAAATATGGAATACGTATATGCTGGTTTATTGCTGCATTATGCAAAAAAGGAGATAAATGAAGATAATTTGACCAAGATCTTTCAGTCAGCAGGTATACCGTATGATGAAAATAAACTTAAAATGTTTGCCGCTGCTTTAAAGGAAATTAATATAGAAGAGACATTAAAGTCTGCAACTGCACTACCAGCAGCTGTTACAGCTACACCTCAACAAACAACAGCACCTGCTGAAGCTAAGAAAGAAGAAAAGAAAGAAGAAAAGAAAGAAGAAGAAGTCTCAGAGGAAACGCTATCTGCAGGACTTTCTGCTTTATTCGGGTAAAGATAAAAATATCATTTATTGAATTAATTTAACTATTTATTAATGGAATTTAGCAAAGACGAATATGAATTAAAATATTTTATTCAAAATGGTTTCGTTAGAAAGCAATGTAAAAATTGTAAAAGATATTTTTGGACCCTTAATAAAGATTTTGAATATTGCCAAAGTTCTCCTTGTGTTGAATATGGCTTTATAGGAGAAAAAATATCCAATTTTAATCTAAATGAAGTAAGAAATCTGTTTATTAATTATTTTAAAGAAAAAAGTCATACAGAAATCAGTTATAGACCTGTTGTTGCTAGATGGAGGGATGACATATATTTAACAATAGCAAGTATTGCTGTTTTTCAACCTTTTGTTACAAGTGGAATAGTTCCACCACCTGCTAATCCTCTAGTTTTTTCTCAACCTTGTATTAGATTAAAGGATATTGATCTTGTTGGTAAAACAGCGGGTAGACATCTAACTATATTTGAGATGATGGCGCATCATTCATTTAACACAGTTTATAACACAATTTATTGGAAAGATGAAACTGTTGAATACTGTCAAGATTTTTCCTCGAAAATTTTGAACATAGATCCCTTAAGTATCTGCTACATTGAAGATGCGTGGGAAGGTGGTGGAAATGCTGGGCCTTGTTTCGAAGTAGCATCTAAGGGATTGGAAATTGCGACTTTAGTTTTTATGAAATATCAAATAGTAAATGGAACATTAAAAGATCTTCCTCTATTTATCGTAGATACTGGTTATGGTCTTGAAAGATATGCTTGGTTTATATCAGGTAAGTCTTCAGCATTTCATGCAATCTATGATAAATTACTTGAAAAAATTTTTAAAAAATTAGGTCTGGATAAAGAAGTTAATCATATAAGTGAAATACACTCAAAAAAGTCACTTTTGTACTTACAAGATAAAGATCCAATTTTTAGCATAAGTAAAGAATTAAATACGAATGAAAAAGAAATAAGGGAAATAATAAAAAGGCTTGAAGCTAGCTATGTTCTATTGGATCATTCCAAATGCATAACATTTTTGTTAGCTGATGGTATAGTTCCTTCAAATGTAGGAGAAGGATATCTTGGTAGATTAGTCATAAGAAAATTATTAAGGATAATGAAATTACTAAACATTGATATAACACTAGAAGAGCTCATAGAAGATCAAATAAGTTTATGGAGTAAAAGCTTTCCACACCTCGTAAAAGAAAAGGATAGAATAATAGAAATTGTCAATATTGAAAGAGAAAAATACGACCAACTCCTTAAAAGAGCCGATACAATGATAGATAATTTAATTAGGGAGAAAATTAAGAAAAATGAAAAATTTAATATAGATGAATTAATAAATTTATACGATTCACATGGAATTAGCCCAGAATATGTAGTTGAAAAGGCAGCAAAATATAATATTGAAATAAGCGTACCTAAAGATTTCCTTTCTAAAATAGTAGAAAAACATGAAATTAGCGTAAAAAAAGATATAAAAAAAGTAGATCTGCCTATAACAAAAGATTTACAGCCGACATACCCATTATATTATGATAATCCATATACTGATACATTCAGAGCTAAAGTTTTGAAGGTAATATATCCAGATTGGATTATATTAGATAAAACAGCATTTTATCCTGAAGGAGGAGGACAAATATACGATACTGGAAAAATTATTTACAACGATTTTGAAATGAATGTTCTGTCTGTTTATAAATTTGATAATGTTATTTATCATAAAGTTAACAAGATAATCAGTGGTATTGAAGGACAAGAAGTAATCGGCAAGATTGATTTCAATCGAAGATTAGATATAATGAGACATCATACAGCTACACATATTATGCTTTATTCACTTAGAAAAATACTAGGTAATCACGTTTGGCAGGCAGGTGCTCAAAAAGATGAGGAAAAAGGCAGGTTAGATATAACTCATTATAAAAGGATTAATGAAGAAGAATTAAAGAAGATAGAACAGGAAGCAAATAAAATAGTGTTATCAAATATTCCTGTAAAGGCTAGATTTATGGATAGAAAAGAAGCAGAAGAGAAATACGGATATTATATTTATCAGGGCGGCGTACCTGATGGAAGATTTATCAGAATAGTAAGCGTAGGTGATTATGATTATCAAGCTTGCGGAGGGACGCATGTTTCAACAACAGGAGAAGTAGGAATAATTAAAGTCATAAGAACGGAAAGAATACAAGACGGTATTGAGAGGATTATATACACTGCAGGGTTTAAATCCGTAGAATATTTTGGAAAATTAGAGAAAGAAATATTATTAGCCACAAATAAGTTAAATGTTCCTACCAACAAACTATTGGAAGGAATAACCAAGTTGTTAGAAGAAAACAAGAAACTGAAAAAACTAAATGAAAAATTAAGCTTACGAATTGCTAACGAAATCTATAATAACTTAAAGAACAAACCATACGTCTTAAATAAAATTAAAGTCTATTTTGGTCAATTTCAAAGTTTAGGAGAAAAAGAGATGATAAATATAGGAGAATTAATTACAAAAAAAGAGAGTAATTCTTTAGCAGTACTATTCAGTAGGTTAGATAACAGAGTTGAATGCTTTATTTTCGCTAGCCAGGATTTAATAAAGCAAAAGATTTACGCTTATGAAATAGCTAAGATGATTTCTACATATCTTAAAGGAAAAGGCGGTGGAGATGAAAAATTCGCTAGGATTGTAGGAACAGACGAGGGTGGAATAAAACTTGCAATAGAAAAAATTATTGAAAAATTTAAATTTAGCTAATATGAGCAATCAAGAAATGAATTTTTTTGAAATAGAAAAGAAATGGCAAGATAGATGGAGAGATGCAAAAATTTTTGAGGCTGAACCGATTGAGGGTAAAAATAAGGTTTTTATTACTATTCCTTACCCCTATATGAATGGGCATTTACATGTGGGATTTGCATATACATCATCAAGAGGTGAATTTTATAGCCGATTCAAAAGAATGCAAGGCTACAATGTTTTGTTTCCAATGGCTTGGCACTGGACTGGTGAACCTATAGCTGGTACTGCCAAAAGGATTGCTAACGGTGATAAAAAGCTAATAAATGTATTAAAAAAAATTGATAAAATATCCGATGATGATTTAAAAAAATTTGTAGACCCAATATACATTGCCAAATATTACACAGATAAAGCTAAACCCGCTATAATGAAACTGGGATATTCGGTAGATTGGAGAAGAGAATTTGTTACAACTTCTTTAAATAAAGAATATAGTGCGTTTGTCCAATGGCAATATAGAAAACTAAAAGAAAAGGGTTACGTGATTAAAGGAACACATCCAGTCATTTGGTGTCCAAATGATAAATCTCCAACAGGGGATCATGATAGATTAAAAGGAGAAGGAGTTTCTCCAGAAGTTTTCTATCTTATGAAATTTAAGTTTGAAGATGGATTCTTAGTAGCTGCAACTTTAAGACCTGAAACAATTTTCGGAGTTACTAATTTATGGATTAAATCTGATGAGCAATATGCAAAAGTAAAAGTTAAGAATGAGATTTGGTTTGTATCTAAAGATACGGTAATTAAATTAAAGGAACAAGATTTTGATTGTGAAGTATTAAAATATCTTCAAGGTGCATACTTTATAGGTAAAAAAGCACAAGAACCAATTTATAATAGAGAGATATTAATTCTACCAGCATATTTTATAGATCCTAAATTGGGTACAGGTGTGGTGTATAGTGTACCAGCCCATGCACCTTACGACTATATTGCATTGATAGATATTAAAAAAGATAAAAAGATTCAGGAAGAGTTTCAACTAAATTCGATTGAAATCGAGAGATTAAAGCCTATTTCAATAATTAGTACCGAGGGGTTATCAGAAATACCCGCTGAGGATATTGTGGTCAAAATGAAAATAGAAAACCAAAATGATCCTAAATTAGAAGAAGCTACAAAGTATATATACTCTGAAGAATTCAGAAGAGGTAAGCTAAAGGAAAATTGTTCAATCTATGCAGGTATACAAGTTAGCGAAGCTAGGAAAAAGATTATAGAAGATTTGCTTAAACGATCAATATTGGATAAACTTTATGATGCCCCAGAACCCGTAATTTGTAGATGTGGTACAAGATGTATCGTATCTATTTTTAAAGATCAATGGTTTTTAAAATATTCTGATCCGACATGGAAATCATTGGCTAAAAAGGCTGTCGAGAAAATGAAATTTTATCCAACTGAAGCTAAAAGAATGTTTTTGGATATAATTGAATGGTTAGAAGATAAGGCATGCACAAGAAAATCAGGTTTAGGGACATATTTACCATGGGATAGTACATGGATAATTGAACCATTGAGTGATTCTACAATATACATGTCATATTATATAATTTCCAAATATGTCAATTTAGGATTAATAAATATAGATAATTTAAAAGACAAATTTTTCGATTTTGTTCTCTTAGGAAAAGGAGATATTGATTATATTAGTAAATTATGCAATGTAGATAGAAATTTGTTACTGAATATAAGAAAAGAATTTTTATACTGGTATCCTGTCGATTTAAGAAACTCAGCTAAAGAACTTATAAACAATCATCTAACTTTCTTTATATTCCACCATGTGGCACTATTCCCAGAAGATTTATGGCCCAAGGCCATAGGTGTAAACGGATTGATGAATATAGAGGGTAAAAAGATATCTAAATCTGAAGGAAATATAATTTCAATACAAGAAGCTGTAGAAAATTACGGGGCAGATACAATAAGGTTATTTTTAGCTTTAGCAGCGGAAGGACTTGATGATGTTGAGTGGACTTCGTCTGGATTAAAGCAGACAATAAACACACTAAATTCATTTTACTCCTTCATAATGCGACTGATTAACATGAATATATTATCTAATAAAACAAACATGGATAAATGGCTAATAAGTATATTTCAAAAAAGGATAAAACAAGTCACTGAATTTTTTGAAGAGCTTAAAATAAGAAGTGCAACAAATGTAGCTTTATATGAAATTTGGTCAGACATAAAGTGGTATTTGAAAAGAACTGAAACTCCTAATGTAGAGCTTTTGAGGAATATCATAGAAAACTGGCTAAAATTACTTACCCCTATAATACCACATATTTGCGAGGAATTGTGGGAGAAAATAGGAAAATCTGGGTTCATTTCACTTTCTGAATGGCCAAAGTATAATGAAAATCTAATAGATGAAAAGGAAGAAGCAAAAGAAATATTATTTATTAACTTACAAAATGATATTCAAAATATTATTTCAAAAAAAGAGAAAGCGGAGAAAATATTTTTATATTTACCTTCAAAAACGAAATATGAAATTTTAAAAGAAATATATGAATTAGCTCTAAAAGGAGAAGACCAAAAGAGAATTTTTAATCTTATCTATAAAAAGGAGAATTTTCAAACAAAGGATGCCATTAATACTTTACTTAAATATTATTTCTCTTTAGAAAAAATATTGAGAGATAACATAATTAATGCTGAAGAAATTGACAAGAGAACAATTGAAGAGTTAAGACAACATTATAATAGACAAAAGTTAATAGTTGAAGTTTATAGAGAAGACGATAAGGATATTTATGATCCATTGAATAAAGCCAAAAAGTCTTTACCTTTTAAACCAGGAATTTTAATAGAGTAAATAAAATTTATTACATTATTAAATCTATTAAGGCTATATATATGCCCCGGTAGCTTAGCTTGGACATAGCGCTGGCCTTCTAAGCCAGAGGTCACGGGTTCAACTCCCGTCCGGGGCGAAAAATCTATTGTTGAAAATAAACTCTCATAATAAACAAATAAAACGCCCTGGCCGGGATTTGAACCCGGGTCGCAAGGGTGACAGCCTCACATTCTAACCGGGCTAAACTACCAGGGCTTTAAAGCTAATTTTAATTTATAGTTGGATGAGATATATATGTTTTCATTGTAGAAAAGTATAAAAATATCAATCGTCAAATAGATCTATCTGCTCAATTTAAAAATTTATATTTTTTAGCCACGGATACAATTCATATAACCTTTCGATAGATTTCTTAACTTCCTCTTCTGGATATTCATATGGTAAAAGTTTGTTTTCTAGATAATCTTGGTAGGCTTTAATGTCAAAGTATCCATGACCACATAAAAGGAATAAAATTGTTTTCTCTTCTCCTGTTTGACGGCATTTAATAGCTTCATCTATTACTGCCTTTATTGCATGTGCTGGTTCAGGAGCTGGCAATATTCCTTCAAGCTTAAAAAATAAAGATGCAGCATTGAATACTTCTAATTGATTATAAGCTCTTGTTTTAACAATCCCTTCGTTAGCAAGTAAACACAATGTAGGAGCTTTACCATGATATCGTAAACCACCTGCATGTATAGGTGGTGGTATAAAATCGTGACCCAAAGTATACATTTTAATTAACGGTGTTAATCTAGCGGTATCTCCATGATCATAAATATAAACCCCCTTTGTTATACTAGGTGCTGCTGTAGGTTCCACCGCAATAAATTCTATGTTCTTTTTAGCTTTTTTGGACACGACGTCGTAATAAAATGGCCAAAATAAACCAGAAAATGAACTGCCACCACCAATACAGCCAACAATCATATCAGGATAATCATCTAAATATTCTATTTGCTGTTTAGCTTCTTGACCTATAACCGTCTGATGCAGTAACACATGATTGAGAACACTGCCTAACGAATACTTAGTTTTTTCATGTGTTATTGCATCTTCTATAGCTTCGCTTATTGCTATCCCTAAACTACCTGGATTAGTAGGATCTTTTTCTAACAAAGATTTTCCATATTTTGTATTATTACTTGGACTTGCATAAACATCAGCATTCCATAGTTGCATTAAGATTCTTCTGTATGGTTTTTGATCATAACTAGATCTAACCATATAAATTCTAGCTTTCAAGCCAAACATATGGCAAGCAAAAGCCAACGCACTACCCCACTGTCCGGCACCTGTTTCTGTAGTTAAATTTTCTATACCCTCTTTATAATTGTAATATGCTTGTGCAATAGCTGTATTAGACTTATGACTACCTGGCGGCGAGACACCTTCATATTTATAATAGATCTTCGCAGGCGTCTTTAAGTAACTTTCAAGATTATAAGCTCTATATAATGGGGTAGGTCTCCATAATCTATATGCTTCTTTTATTTCTTTAGGAATGGGTATCCACCTTTCATTAGACATTTCCTGCTTGATTAATTCTTTGGGAAATATGATCTCCAAGTCTTTCGGATTTATGGGTTCTTTTGTAGCAGGATTTATCGGTGGCGGTAAAGGTTTTGGTAAATCAGGCAAAATATTATACCAATAATCCGGAATAGTTGCTTCCACAATAACACGAATTGCAGATACCATGAGAAATTATTATCTTCTCATTTTTATTAAGCATTTTTGTACAAAAAAATACATTTTTCATAAATTATTAATAGAAGATATGATAAAAATTATACATGTATGAGTATATCATATTATAAAAAATTAATTGAAGAAAAATTAGGCAGATATAGATCAAGATTACCTATCATAAAATCGATGCTTTCAAATGGTATAAGTATTGATAATGAAGGACATTATAGAGCTGGGCCATTTAAAATTCCAGACTCTTCTTTAGCTAAAGCACTTAATATTGATAGAAGGATTGTGCGAGAAACTGCTTTTTACATTTTAAACGATGAAGAATTAAAAAAGTTATTCATGAATTTAACTCCAATTTGTTCAATGACAAAAGTATCTGGTTTGCTAGGCTTTACATCTTTAGTAATAACAGTAAAAGACCCGAAAAAGTCAGGAATAGTGTCTAATGTAACAAATTTAATAGCAAAGTATGGATTAGGTATACGACAGATATTTGCTGATGACCCAGAACTTTTTGAAGAACCTAAATTGACTGTAGTTATAGAAGGAAGTATCCCAGGCGAATTCTTAAGCGAACTTAGCAAATTTGAAGATGTTAAAACAATAACAATTTTAAAATAGTATTCATTTAATATTCTATTCTTTATTCTTATAGCGTTATTTATTTATTCATTATCATATCATAAATGAACATGGTTTAAATAATATTCAATCTTAATTTTGTAACACTATAGTGAATTTTAAAATAAATTGATAGATTCATTAAACCTACTGAAAGAATATATTTAATAATAAAAAATTTTGTTTTATAATTTATATTTGATGTAACAACAAATATCTTTTTGCAATTTCTACGAGCTCCAATAAGCTATTTATTACATAATCTGCTATATTATTATAATCATCTTTATATCTCTTGATATATACAGCAATAGCTCCAATTGATTTTGCAGGTATCATATCATTTATGCTATCCCCTACGATAATGCTTTCTTTAGAGCTTATATTTATTCTTTTAAGAGCTTCTATGAAAACATCAGGCTTAGGTTTACCTTCCTTAACCATATCGCTACTTACCCATGCTTCAATTTGATTAAATTGTAATTTATTCTTTAATACTTGCATTATGTCATAGCTTAGACTTGAAGCTATCGCAAGTTTCAGATTTAAAAGTTTTAATTGACTAAGAGTAGGTTGCACTTCAGGAAACGGCTTTATATCATTAATTGAACTAGATAAAATTTCTTTCCTTCTTTCAATTATATCTTTTATTCTTTCATCATTTTCAATTCTAGTAACTTTTTTTATTATGTCCCTTGCCGATAATCCCCGAAGTTCCTTAAAATAATATTCGACTGTGATTGCATAGCCTAATTCTTTAAAAACTGTAACCCATGATTTTGCTAAATGTAAGTTTGAATCAATTAATGTGCCATCTAAATCAAACACGATACCTTTGATCATTTAGAATTACCTATTTAAATTAAAATCCTTCCAGATATCTTTATCCCCCCACAGGCCTAGTTTCCAAGCTGTAAATTCTACTATTTGTGTGTGATCGATAAATAAATTCACATTCTTGCTAATATTTTTAAGGTACCATTTAAAGACTGGTGGGTCAGAAGCTTCAAACATAAGCTTTTCGAAACCAAAATTATCTATGAGCTTTTTTACAACGTCTGTTCTCCACTTTTCAGGAGGCAAATCCTCAGTTATACCTTCTGATTCTATCATAATCATGTTGACTCCCGCGTTTATAAAAATTCTGCATTCTTGTATAAAATTTTCAACAGATCTAAGCTTAATTTCTTCTTCATAACCAATTATATGTGTGCCACCTCCTGCACCAATTATTAAAGAAACTTCAGGCTTTGCCTTAAGACCTCGATTCATAACTCTTTTGACCATATCAAGCTTATAATCTAATGGAATCGAAATGAAACCGCTTGAAATTTCTATTACATCGAAATCAAGCTCTTTACATTCTTCAATATAATTATCAACGACTTTATCTCCTTGCAAGATAACTCTTTCAATAAAGCCACCTGTAGAGACATATACATTGTAGTCATGGCATATTTTGATAATCTTCTTTACTTTTTCTTTTGAAAGTAGTCGCATCGAGCCTCCTGCAAATTTATAACCGTCTACGTATTCACCCCAATCATCAAGTAAATCTTTCAAATACCCATAACTTACTGAGGTATAATATGGCCCTCTTATTTCAATCAATCCGTATTTTCTAGGTTTTGGTGGTAAGTCATCAATCTTTACAAAATCAAATGCTTTTTTGATCATACATATTGAATAAGCTATATTATAAAAATTTCTATTCTTTATATGCTATAGCATCTATTTCAACATCAGCATCCATAGGTAAATTATCTACGAAAATCAATGTACGAGCCGGTAAATTATCTTTGAAATATTGTTTGTACACCTCATTAAACAACTTTGAATTCCTCGATTTTAAATAAACTGTTACTTTAATTATATCATTCAGACTTAAAGAATTAGCATTCAAGACTTCAATTAAATTTTCAAAAACTTGCTTGAATCTTTTATGGTCATCACCCTCTATAATGCTACCAGTAGACGGTTCAATAGGTAGTAAACCAGATATAAAGTAAAAGTTATTAGCCTTTTTTACTAAAACATATGGCCCTAATGGCTTTAACATTGATTATTTAATAGTTACTATTCTAAAAAAGCTATTACTTCTTGAATATCTTTAAAATTATATTCTTTATCCTTGACGGTCAAAATTATTTTTTCTATTTTAAAATATTTTAAAATATCTACAATAGATTTGTTACCAAAAGCTTGAAACCATTTTATTTGATCTCCTGTATATTTATCTTCAACAAATACATTTCCATCCAGTATAATAGAATATCTAGTATTAGATAATATAATAGCAGATCTAGCCTTTTTTGCCTTTAAAATTTCTTTTAACCTTTTAAATTCTGCTTCTAACATTATTTAAAAACCATTCCTTAAGCTTTGATAAGTCAACCTCATATTGATTCTTAGTTAACATGTCCCTAACTATAACAACATTTTTTCTCAATTCTTTTTCTCCAATTATTAGGAAATAATTTGCTTTCTTTTTACTTGCTTCACTAAGAGCTTCTTTCAAAGAATGGTTAGTTGTATCAATATTAACAATACAATTCACTTCTTTTAACTCAGAAACAATTTTAAATAGAAATTGAATAAGTTTTTCATTAATATTTAAAGAGTAGATTATACACAATATTTTTTGGTAATTTACTTTAATATTTTGAATTAATGCGATTCTATCAATCCCAAGTGCACAACCTGTCGCTGGGGTATGAAATCCTCCATAATATTCAATTAATAGATCATATCTGCCACCTCCTCCTACAGAGACATTTAAGTTCGGTACATAATACTCATAAATCACACCAGTATAATATTCGATACCTCTAGCAAAAGATAAATCGATGCTATAATTTTTTAAATTTATGCTATTAAGATAGCTGATAAAAATATAAAAGTTTTCTAAATGTTTTAATAAAGGCTCGTACTTTAGGTATTTCTTTGCTTCATCCATTATATTATCACCTTTTAGATTTGATAAATTCAATAGAATTTCATAAACCTCTAAACCTTTTTCATAACTTGATATTTTCCTTTTTAATTCATCAAAATTCTTCTTATCAATAAGATATAAGAAATAGGGCAATTCTAAATCTCTAACACCGCCTATTTTTAAAAGTTCTTTAATTAGACCCATGTGACCTACCTTTAGCTGAACTTTTTCTATTCCTAACGCACTAAAAATATCGTAACACATATTTACTATTTCAATATCAGCTAATACTGATTGTGAGCCCAGATGTTCAAATCCAGCTTGCCAAAATTCACGATATCTTGCCTTTTGGGGTTCATCATATCTAAAAACATTAGCAAAATATGAAATTCTTAGTGGCTTAGGAAGCTGTTGTAACTTATTTATAAATACCCTAGCTACAGAAGGCGTTAATTCCGGCCTTAGGGCTATTTTCCTCTTAGATAAATCTTCAAAAACATACATCCTTTTATTTATTTCATATCCTGATTTCTTTGCAAATAGCTCATAATACTCTAATGTAGGTAAGATAGCCTCGGAATATCCATAGAACTTACTAATTCTTCGAGCTGTATCTATAATATGGATGAATTTTTCAGCTTCTTCAAAAATTATATCCCTTGTTCCTTTAACGTTTTGTAGTTTGTCAACCATAATATGATATAATAAAAAATCCAATTAGCGTAATTAACATACCAACTAGATAAAGATTTTTAGCTCTAATTGCACTTTCTCGAGATTTATTTTTAACCACTATTAAAGTAGCATAAATTAATATTGCGTCTGTTATGATTACAGGCAATGAATATGTGAATTGTAAAAGTTTTAATGGAAATGGCAATATACTCAAAAGTATTGCTATAAAAATCATAAACGAAGCCAATTTTGTTGCAAAATCAATTCCGTATTTATTTGCAACAGTGATAATGCCCATTGTTCTATCACCAGTTATATCGATTATTCCCTTAATTATTTCTCTACCTATATTTGAAATTAGCGCAAGTATAACTAATATAAATATTGGAGCAAAGTTAGAAAAACTAAATAAGCTGGCACCAAAGATAAATGGTAAAGCTGTAGAATAAGCTACTGCTACATTTCCTATAAATCCTCTTTTCTTTAATTTCATATTATAGATAAATGATATTAAAAGACCAGAAATTACAAGCAATAATGATAATATATTCAAAAGTAACAAAGATAAGAACGCAGATATTACCGCTAGAATAATTGAATATTTCAATGCATGTTCTCTTGTTATTCTACCTGAAGGAATTGGTTTTTCAGGAGAATTTATTAAATCTACAAAATAATCTACATAATCGTTTAAAGTCATAGAAAATGAAGCTGCAAAAAATGCTACTGTAAATGCTATAAAACCATATAATAATCCATTAATGGTTCCAAATAAATAATTAACATTTACATTATACCATATAGGGTTTGATATTTGAATACCTATTAATGTTGCTAAACCAATCATAAAGCAATTTATAGGTCTAATGATCTCAAAAAAGGCTATGAATTTGCTTTTAAATGTTAACTTTTGAAGCTTCATAAGCAGTTATATCACCATTTGAATCTATTATAGCTAATACTAATGTCTTTCTCATTCTGCTAGCAAAGTTGAGCATTTCATCAAATTTCTCTATATCTAAGCTTTTTCCTTCATGAATTATTGTTATTATGTAATTAAATATGGTATCTTCAGATTTAGATTTTTTTAAGCTTAATAGAAAATCATAATTATCACCATAGCCTTTTTTTACGTAAAACCCTTTCTCCCTTAAAAAATTATACACTAAAAATTTTTCCCAACATCTACTATCAATTTTTGTTAAGTATTGCAGCGCTTCATTAAAATCTAAACTAAAATCATTCTTATACAAAATTGCTCTACCTTTATACAATAAATATAAAGCTTCGAAAGGTTCTATCAATAATAAATCATTATCTACAATACCTATTCCTTCTTCAATTAGTTTGGATGAGGTATATTTATTGGCATAGATCCTATTTGAATTATCGATAATTAAATTCAGCTTCATATTAAATGACATTATTATAAATTAAATTATTATTATTGTAGTTAAAGAATGCTAATAAATATAAAGTTTAAAGACGGTTATGCAGAATTTATAAACACAAACAAGTTACCTTCAAAATATGAAGTTATAAAAACAAAAGATCCAGATAGACTAATTCAAGCTATAAAAGATATGGAAATCCGTGGTGCCCCTGCTATTGGCGCAGCTGCTGCATTATGTTTGGCATTAGTTGCATTATATAAAGAGTATAAAAGTAATGAAGAGCTTTTTGAATTATTAAATCAATACTCCGAAAAATTAATAAAAGCTAGACCTACAGCATACAATATTTATGCATCTATTAATCGGATCCTAACAAATATAAATGTTAAAGAAGAAAGTTTAGCTGAGAAAGTACTAAATATCGCGCTAAAGATATGTGAAGAAGATATAAAGGCTAATCTAAAAATAGCTGAATATGGTAAAGATCTAATCAAAGATGGAGACAAAATTTTAACACATTGCAATACGGGCGCTCTTGCAACAGTTGGCGTAGGTACCGCATTAGGAATTATTTCAAAAGCTTCTGAAAACAAAAAATTATTCGTATATGTTACAGAAACTAGGCCTAAATTGCAAGGCTCTAGACTTACTGCATGGGAGTTAGAAAGACAAAAGATCCCTTATAAAATAATAACAGACTCTACAGCAGGTTTTTTAATTAAAAATGGAGAAATAAACAAAGTTCTTGTAGGCGCTGACAGAATTCTTTTATCTGGTCATGTTATAAATAAGATAGGAACGTTCACGTTAGCTGCAATCTCTAATTTATATAGAGTCCCATTTTTTGTTGCAGCACCTCTTACAACACTTGACCTAAAATCCAAAATAGAAGAGGTAAAAATAGAAGAGAGAAGCCCAGAAGAAATATTAAAAATAAAGAGATATTGGTTAGCTCCTAAAAAAGCTAAAGCGCTAAATTTGGCTTTTGATATAACAGAGCCCGAATTCATAGATGCGATCATTACAGATGTAGGAATCATAAACAGACCTGTTCAAGAAAATATATATAAAATTATAAAAAAATATTAGGATAAACTTTTTAAGCTGTATATAAATCTTAATGTAATATCACTAATTATATCCAGTACATCAACACACCGATCAGTTATTGTTTCAAGATCTTCATATATTTCTTTAAACTTTATAATTTTAATAGGATCAGATATTTTCATTAAATCTCTTAATGAAATACGAAGAAGATCATCTGCCATATTTTCAATATTTGTTGCTTCTTTATATAATGCCATAATTCTATCCTGTCCACTTTTTCTTGCAAGTAAATTATTTAACTCGCTTAAACTTTTGTCCACAATTATTACACAATTAAAAATATGATTACTCAATTCTTTCATGTAATCATCTGCAAATGTAAGATCATAAATATAAAAACGAGCCGCTACAGCTTCTATAGTATCGATAATATCGTCAATTCTCCTTGCAAGATGAGAAATATCCATATAAATTATTGAACTTATTTTAGTATTTGTTATATAGTCCATTATTTTATGAACATTTTGATCTGCTTCATGTTCCTCAGCTTTTATTTTATTAAAGAAAATATAAGAATCGATTTTTTCTTTAAACATTTCATCCTTCAACATTTTTGCAGATGCGATCATATGGCTTGATAGAGACGTAAACTCATTATTCAACTTCGTCGTGATTAATATTAATTCATTTTCACCTGAAGTTTCTGTTAAATATTTTTGCTTAGTTTCAGGCAGTAAAATTATAGTAGTTAAAGCACCTAAAAATGATACGAGAGATAGAATACCAATCAAATTAAACTTACCTATATTATTAATTAGAAAAGGAAATAATAATGCAGATAGAGCAGCTCCTAACTTTCCACTCATTGAAGCAATACCATGCCCTCTCGCCCTAAATGGAGTAGGAAATAATTCAACAGGATATACATACGTTGTTGTGTTAGGTCCATAGTTGGTAAAAAAGAATGTTAAACTGTATATAAAGAAAAATAAGTACACTGAATAATTTAGAATCTCATTTCCTATAAAATAAAGTATGCCAAAACAAGCCCCCATTATTAAGAAACCAAGTGTCTGTATAAATTTTCGTCCTTGTCTATCTATAAGTGCAACAGCGACCCAATAACCCGGTACAGCTGTCAAAATTATTGTTAGAGCAGAAGCTTTGACAGAAGCAAATAATCCAGAAAACCCAAATAAGGATGCTAAATAAGGTGTAAATATACCAGTCCCATAGAAAGATACATCTAATAAGAACCATGTTAAAGATGTTCCAAGAATAATTTTCCATTTCTTTTCAGCATAATACTTAAAACCTACAGGTAATAAAGTATAATGTTCTATATCAGAATTAAATTTCTTATCTCCTTTCATTATATTAAAACGCGGGGTTTCATATAGCTTTCTTCGAGCATTAAGTGTTAATATAGGAGGTATCGCACCAGCACCTAATAATATGCGCCATGCTATATCGGATGTTATACCTAATGAAAGTAACAAAAAGGCCAAACCAACCCCTGCCATTATTCCAAAACCTTGCATAGCAAAAGTAGACGCAATTAATTTCCCCCTATCTTTTCTATTTGCATATTCGCCTACTATTGTTGATGTTAATGGATAATCCCCTCCAATTCCTATACCTAATATGAAAGCCAAGCTATTAGTTCTAACACCGAGAAGGAAAATGCCGAGCCCAGTGCGCCTATTACTAGTATCAACACAGTAGTCCAATAAGAAAAAACTCGACCAAACTTATCTCCAATGTACCCAAATATTATAGGCCCTATAACTGCACCGAATAAAGCTGAACTAGCAACCAAACCAGCTAATGTGCTATCTAAATTGAATATAGGGATTATCATTAATAAAACAACACCGATAACAAAAAGATCGTAAGCGTCGGTGAAAAAGCTGGCACCTGATATTAACATTACTTTAATATGTTGCCAGCTTAAATGTGCTGATTCTAATTTATCTAAAATATCAATATTATTATCATCGTCTGATAACATATTTTCAATCAATTAAATAACTTTCTAGAACAATTATTTATATTTGCGTTAGTGCAGCTTAAGTATTATAACGTTCACAATTTTTACAAAGCTGAAACTAATATTGTGGTGCATTCTTCTGCAATATTTTTTACTTTTTCGGTAAAGATTTCGTATAATTTTTTGCTAATGGTTGATATAAATATGCAATACTTTACCTCCACTTTTAATTTTACTTTTTTTAACAAGATAAGCAAATTAATGTAATCTTCAATATTTTCTAAGTAAAATCCAGCAATTACAAGTCTGTCTGAATTTTTAATTGAATTTTTTGGTATTGCAACAGACCTTTTTAAATCTTCATATCCTATTTGCGAACGTATATAATACACATGTTCGTAATACTTTTCAGGAAATAGGGAACGTTCGTTATAGGCAAATAATAATTTTTTACCAATGTTTAAGGAGAGAGAATAACCAAACATTGCGTCTTTCGGAAAAAAGCAAACAATTTTGTCTATAGAAGAAAAATTAATTAAGTAAGCTACATATGCTGAAATAAAATAGAAGATGTCAGGATTTATTGAATTGCTACTTGATTCTTCATAATTTTTGTGCAATAATTTGATGAATAATTTTTCTTGCATAGCTATATTGATAATATTTCTTGCAACTTCAAGACTCGGTATTACTTGACCTTTAATATACCTGCATAAAAGAGAAATATTAATATTGAATAACTTTGAAAGTTCGTTATAACTCATTATACTTTTCAAAGCTCTTAAAAGATGAACCGTTGTAAGCCTTAATTCATAGTTTATTAGTTTATCATCGAAACTATAATCTGTTTCATCCATGAGCGAGGTTAATGTAGAATTTAAACTATTAGAATTATAAGTCATTTAGAGATACTTTTAATAAAAGTTTAAATACTTTTCTATGATAAAAATAAACAAGAAAAAAGTAAGTGTCGGAGAGCGTTTTAGAGTCGAGGAAGGAGACAAAAATCATTGGCAAACATGTTTATGGAAACTTATACGAATGCGACAAAAATTTAATAAATTCTGAGGAATATCTAAAAGAAACTGTTCTAAATGCGATTAAGCTGGCAAATATGCATTTAGTAGAAGTGAAATCATGGACAATGAGCGGAGAAAAAGGCGGTGTCTCAGTTATAGCATTAATTACTGAAAGTCATATAACAATACATACATGGGTTGAATACAATTACGCTAGCGTAGATGTTTATACTTGCGGAAATAAAAGTAATCCCACTAAAGCATTTAATTACATAGTCGAAAGGCTAAAACCTAAATTCTACACCGTCCATAAAGTAAAAAGAGACGGATTTAGAATATTCGAGAAGTAGATATAAATTTTTTTGATTTTATTCTTATTTTTATATTAAAATTATATTGAATTGTTATCGATTATTTTATTAACTTTGTTTAATAAGAAGAACTTAAATATAGACATTTATTTAATGGCTTAATGAAAATTAGAACAGAAGAAATAATAGGAGGATTAGTTAACGCTTCTTTAGTATCTTATGCCTTAATATTAAACCCTACAATAGTTTCAGGCGGAATTGATCCAAATTTATTCGGAGCGTTAATGACAACGACTATACTTGTAACAATAATATTTACCATAGTTAATGGTTTATACGCAAATGTTCCATTTGTCCAGAGTGTATATATGGGCGAGAATGCATTTTTCGCATTTGTTATGGTCGCATCTTTGAAAATACCCTACAATGATGCACTAGGAGTAGTATTTTGGTCAGGAATAATATTTTTTATAATCACTATAATTGGGTTAAGAAAAAGATTTGGTCAATCAATTCCTAGAGAACTATCTTTAACATGGGGATTTGCTGTAGCGGTTTTCCTCCTTTATCTTGCATTATCAGATGCAGGGATTTTTTTACCTTCAAATACCGGTTTACCTACAATACCTGGAGACTATAAATCTCCTACAGTAATTACATTTTTTATTCTAGCTGCAGTAATTATTTTTCTATATAGATATTTACCTCAAGCATTAAAAGGAGCAAGTTTAATTGTAAGCATAATAATCGCTTTAATTTTAGTTCCATTCATATTCAATACAAGCTACCCTTCTTTCAACTTTGGAATAGCTGATCCTACGAACGTAATTTTAAAAGTTGATTTTATTAACTCTTGGAAATGGGCTCCTTTTATTCTTATATTCTTACTTGTTGAATTAGTGGATGTTACTGGAACATTAAAAGCATTAGTAACAATATTCTTACTTGTTGAATTAGTGGATGTTACTGGAACATTAAAAGCATTAGTAACACCATTCAAATTAAAAAATGAAGAAGAAGTAATCGAGAAAGTGATGCGAGTAGAGGGAGTTTCAACAGCTGTAGGCGCGCTACTAGGGCAACCGACTGTTGGTACTTATATTGAAAGCGCTGGAGCAGTAACAGCCGGTGCTAGAACAGGAATTGCAAGTATTATTACAGGACTAATATTTATACCTGTATTGTTTTTTGCTCCGTTCCTTTCAAAGTTACCATTTTCAATACTTTTATGGGCCACATCCCCTGCATTGGCAACTGTTTCAGGTTTTATATTATATAAGGTTGTACAAGAAATAGATTTTAAAAATGAGCCAGCAAGTTCAATATTATTACTGCTTACTTTTCCAGGAATTTTTAGCGGTAACTTATTACTAGCTTTCGCAATACCAATGGCATCAATTTTTGGCTATGAGTATTTAGTTAAGAAAAAATTATCACTAGCTTCTCTAGTAGTTAGCATTATAGGATTAATAATACTAGGACTGTATCATTACTAACAATAAAAAACGGGCCCGGTGGGATTCGAACCCACGACCCCTCGGTTAAGAGCCGAGTGCTCAACCTGGCTAAGCTACGGGCCCATAAGAGATTTATCACTAAATGTTTTTATAATCTTTTCTATGATTTTACTACTGCTATATAATTCACCTTCCAATTTTTTTGTCAATCTTCTAACTTCAATATTTAAATTATGTTTTATTAGAAATTCATTTAATGCATGTTCATCTATATTTTGGTCGGGACCTAGTAATAATATATCAGGTTTAATTTTTAAAATTATTTCAAAAATATTATCCTTAGGATTCCCAATAATTGCTTCATCAACATATTTTATACTTTTAATTACTTCGAGTCTTTGTTTTTCATCAATAACTGGTTTTCTTTTCTTAAATCTTTCAAAATTATAATCACTTGAAACTACGACAAAAACCTTACCCAACTTTTTAGCTTCCTTCAGCAAATAAATATGACCAGGATGTAAAATTTCGAAAGAGCCTGCAACCATAACCTTCTTAGTTTTCACAAATTTATTAGGAAACTTTAATAATTAAATATGCAAATTTAAACCATAAATAGTAATTAAAATTTAGATTGAGGATCGAAACAGTATTAGAAGAATTGAAACAAATTGGGATAATTAAAAGGAAAATAGTGGAGGATGCTCTTAAAGACATTCCTAGAAAAGAATTCTTACCTGATGAAGTAAAACATTATGCAGATTTGGATACGCCTATACCTATAGGTCACAATCAAACTACATCTGCTATTCATATGATAGCTATTATATGTGAATCAATAAACTTGAGCGAAAATGATAATGTGTTAGAAATTGGAACTGGATCCGGTTACATGGCTTCTATATATAATTATATAACAAAACAAGAAGTTATTAGTATTGAAATAATTAAAGATTTAGCCGTATTTGCTAAAAAAAATTTAAGAAAATTAGGCTTAGATGCTTATGTGCATGTAATAAATGCAGATGCCACTTATTCGATACCTTTACGAAATAAATTCGATGCTGTTATAGTAACTGCTTGTTCAAAAAATTTACCGAAAGAATATTTGGAAGTAATAAAAGATAATGGGCGATTAATTATTCCAATAGGTTCAGATTTATACTATCAAGATTTAATAAAAGTTATCAAAAAAGATGGAAAAATAAAGATAGAAAATTTAGGTAATGTGGCATTTGTTCCACTAAAAGGTTCTGGACGCGTTTTTTCATCATCAGAATAAGTTTGATTTAATAAAATTTGTAAATTTTAACCAAACCAAGCTTCAAGCCCAGATTGGGACTTTTTAAATACAGGTGATTGTCTAATCCTTTGTAGTGCATTTTTTACTCTTTCTTGTGAGAAATCTTTTTCGCCTGTTAAAAAGGAAATTACTTTCCCTTCGTCTGGTAAATTCCATTCTAGCTTATAGTTATCTGTTACATTTGGATTTAGAAAAATGCTTTTTATCTTATCATACTCATCTTTGTACTCGATATTTATACTCTTTAAAGCCATACGTAAATTTCCATATTTTTTAATTAAATTGAGAGCTGTTTTAGGACCAATTCTTTCAAATCCTTCAGGATTATAATCAGTTCCAATTAATATGCCTAGCTCAATTAATTGTTCTTGTGTAATTTTTAGACTAGATAATACCTCTTCTAAAATTATCAGCTCAGGTAGCACCTCTACATATGCGTCCATTTTAGGTACTTTACGTTTACCAGTTATAGCTAAATTTCTCACCAGTCGTGGTGAAGCGTAAAGTAAAGAATCATAATCTTGGCTAGCTGCAGCCCATGCATCTCCTTTTTTGGCTATATATGCAGCCTGCGCCTCACCTTCTGAAGGGCTTTTTACATATGGAATGCCCATGTAAGTTAATAATCTGATAGAATCATCAACCATCCTATCTGTTAATCTAATAGCTCTTTGAGCATAACTTCTTGCTTCTTCTATTTCCCCACTTTCTATAGCCTTTTGATATTGCTTCTCAGCCTCCTCCTTTACTTTTATACGTCTTTCTAATTCCTTATATTTCAATTCAGGAGGTTTACCATCAAATACATATACTGGTTTTATACCAAGCTCTAAGAGATTTATAGTTCTATAAAACAGACCTGATAGATGACTTGTTATTTCTCCAAACCTATTCATTAAAGGTTTTCCATCTTGTTGCCTTATGGCAGCTAAATATTGATAAAGTGCATTATATGCGTCTATAGCAATTATTTTACCTTTTAAGTCGTCTAATTTAATTATTTTCCTTTGAATTATTTCTGATAAATCAACACCCATAATTAACTTCTTAGCATGATCAATTTACCTTCCTTCTGTGTCAATACTATTATCTTTCCAAATAACTCAAGTACCATCAATGCTCTATATATATCTCTAGTAGATAAATCATTATCTACTTTTTTTAGTTCACTTAAAAGTTCCTTCTCTGTTAACTTTTGTTTCTTTCTAATAATGTCCCAAATTATATTCTCTAAAGGTATATTAGTATAACTCATACAAATGTAATAGGAGATGGTTTAGTTTGGAATATTTGCTTTGATTTATTATACCATGATAAATAGAAGTTTATCATTGTTTCATCTGTAGAAGGTTTAATTCTTTTCAAAGCGTCCATAAAATGTCTCATATAAATTTTATTTGTGTTGGGATCTTCTCGCAAAGCCAATAAAGCTGCTTCTCTACAAACATTCTTTATATCTGAACCTGTGTATAAATTTGTTATCTTAGCTAGTTCTTCCAAATTAACGTCATTTGCTAAAGGCATCTTTTTGGTGTATATTTTAAATATGCTAAGCCTCTCTAATTCATTCGGGGGCAATATTAGTATTACTTTATCAAATCTACCTGGTCTTAAAATAGCAGGGTCAAGCAAATCTGGTCTATTAGTTGCACCAACCACAAAAATTTGGTCGCTGCTTTTGAAACCGTCCAATTCGGTAAGAAATTGAGATAAAACTAAACTATATACTTCATTTGCTGAATATGATGAACGTAATGGAGCAATTGATTCAATCTCGTCGAAAAATATAATTGAAGGCGATGCTGTCTTAGCTTTTCTAAAGATCTCTCTTATAGTTCGTTCAGACTCACCTACCCATTTGCTATAAACTTCTGGACCATTAACTGATATAAAGTTAAGACCACTTTCATTTGCTATAGCTTTTGCTAACATAGTTTTTCCTGTACCAGGAGGACCAACTAGCAATATTCCTCTCACATTATCGATACCTAATCTCTCATAAATATCAGGTCTTTTAATTGGCAAAATTATAGATTCCTCAAGCTCTTTTTTTACATCTTCCAAACCTCCTATGTCTTCCATTCTTACATTTGGCTTTTCAAAATAAACTTCACGCATAGCTGTAGGGGTGATGCTTTTTAACGCTTCTAAGAAATCTTTGTAATTTACTTCTATTTTTTCTATAACTTCCTGTGGTAATTTTTCTTTAATATCTAAATTTGGCAAATATCTTCTTATTGCTTTCATAGCGGCTTCCCTTGTTAAAGCAGCTAGGTCTGCTCCTACAAATCCATGTGTGATTTCAGCTAGATGCTTAAGATCGACATCTTCAGCAAGAGGCATATTTCTAGTATGTATTTGTAATATCTCCAATCTTTCTGAACTATTAGGTACATGAAACTCTATTTCTCTATCAAATCTACCTGGTCTTCTCAAAGCAGGATCGATCATATTAGGCATATTTGTAGCCCCTATTACGATCACATTGTCTCTCTGTTCCAATCCATCCATCAACGCAAGTAATTGAGCTACAACCCTTTTTTCTACTTCTCCATGAACATCTTCCCGTCTTGGAGCAATCGCATCTATTTCATCTATAAAAATGATTGAAGGTGCATGTTGTCTTGCTTCTTCAAATATCTCCCTTAATCTTGCTTCCGATTCTCCATAATATTTATTCATTATCTCTGGACCATTAACAGAAATAAAATAAGCTGATGTTTCATTCGCTACAGCTCTAGCTAATAAAGTTTTACCAGTTCCTGGAGGACCATACAATAAAATACCTTTAGGAGGATCTATTCCTAATCTTTTGAATAATTCAGGATACTTTAGTGGTAATTCTATCATTTCTCTTACCTTATCTATGACATCCTTTAAGCCTCCTATGTCTTCATATGTAACTTTTATTCTAGGCATTTCTGAAACTGGTTTTTCTAATACGACTAATGAAGTGGATGAATCTATAACAACAATACCAGTTGGCTTTGTAGAAACAACTTTAAATAATAAGTCATATTCTAAACTGGGTATTTGTATAAGGTCATTTTCTATAACAGGACGATTTAATAACTTATTTTTAATATATAAAATGCCCGACTGATCTATGCTTACACTATGATCTTGTGGTGCTAACTTGACAACCTCAGCTACTTTATATTCTGCCTTTCTTACAATAACTTTTTCTCCTAAAGATACACCTGCGTTTTTTCTTAAAAGACCGTCCATTCTAATTATTTGAAGACCGTCATCTTCAGCAAACGCTGGTAAAGCTACAGCGGTAGTTTTATTTTTACCTTCAATTTCTACAATTGATAATTTATCAAGCTTCAATTTTTCAAGAATTTCACTATCAATTCTAACTCTTCCTTTTCCTACATCTTTTTGTTTAGCTTCAGCTACTCTTAATATAAATTCTCTCTTTTCCTTTGTTGAAGAATTAGCCCTATGCATTAAATATAGATTACTCTCTGACTAAAGATATAAACTCAATTTCTGCATGTTCAACACCTTCTATTGATGATAAAAATTCTTCTATTTTGGTTGTCCCTCCTTCTAAGTCGTCTGGTATTACTAGCTGTACTTTTAATGATTTTAATCCATAGGCTATATCTTCAATTTTAGAGCCTCTAAGTTCTACATTAGATGGTAAAGCTTTCTTTATATCTGCATATATCTTATTCAAATCTACTTCTATGCTTGTTGGCAAAATTTTTGCTATAACTAGTACTTTTCCCATTTTTATGGACCTTTAAAGCCACAATTTATGCAAATATAATTATTTACTAATTTTCTACATCTCTCACATCTAATAATAGTAGTTTGACCGCAATTAGGACATGGAAATTTTATAGCGCGTTCATATGGTGGAATTGGCTTATTGCATGATGAACACTTTACTAAATTTAATTGTTTATGTGTCATACTAAACACTTATCCATATAATTCATTCAAATTATTTATTAACCTAATTGTTAATTTCAAGATATAAAACTCTTAATAAATTGAACGGCCAATTTGGGATTTAATATGAAATCTATTATGTAAGTATGATGATAATCCTGATAATCAGGATTTATGCTTATTTTTGATTGAATTTTAGAAAGAGCTTTAATTAAAATGTCATACTGCTTATCTGAAAGGGCATAAAAATACTTTGCTAAAGTGTATGTGTTATTTAAATATGAAATAACGTGCTTTCTTTCCATATATTCTAATTCAACATAATTGACAGGCAATTCTTTAGCTAAATACTTGCTTACTATCTCAGCAGCGATCTTAGAACCTAAAATTCCATAAAATAGTCCACCGCCTGTTGTAGCCTTAGAATGACCTGCTGCATCCCCAACCAATACAGCATTTTTAAAATAAGGACGAGACAAAGGCTTATCAAAAATAATCCGTCCACTATACACGGCTTTTATTTTACCTTTTATATTATTTTTCTTTAAAAAGCTATCTAAGTAGTACTTCGAATAAATGTCTTTTCTTCCTAATCCAATTAAATAAGAATTATCCGATGTAGGCGCTTTCCATAAAAAAAATCCTTTAGCTTCTTTAGTAAATATTAATTCCACCTCATTTTTATTTTCAACGGAGTCTTCAATTTCATATTGAATTGAAGGGAAAGAATTAGGTGGTTTATATCCATCAATTAACTTAACATGAGTTCCAGATGCTATAAATACAAATTTTGTATATAATGTATTACCATCGAACTTTACAGCTACCTTATCATTTAAAATTTCAATTTTCTTTACTTTTTTATTATAAAGTATATTACCGCCCTTCTTTTCGAACTCTCTTAGAAGATTCCTTTCAAATAATATTCTATCTAATATAAAATTGGTATACTTTTCAAAAGATAACTCGAATGTATAACCGCTAGGTGATTTAAATTTTGCTTTATTTATTCTATTTATTATGCTTGCTTCCGCTGGGTAACCTACTAGTTTTATCAAAGATTCGCTAACTACTCCTGTGCAATGCCTAGGAATACCGACTTCTTTATGTTCTTCAAGTATAAGAACATCTAAATCATTAGATAACAAAGATATAGAGGAGCTTAATCCGGTGGGCCCACCCCCTACAACTATCACATCATACATCATTATATTATTTACATAATCAAAAATATATACAAGTGAAATGCTCGATGAATTAAAACAAGTAATTGTAGTTAGAAATGATTTAAAAATGGGTAAAGGGAAAATAGCTACGCAAGTCGCTCATGCTGCAGTTACAGCATTTTATGAAACATTATTAAAGAATAGAAAAATAGCTGAAGAGTGGTTAAATCAAGGTCAAAAAAAAATTGTTGTTAAAGTTAACAGTTTAGATGAATTATTAGAATTATATGAAAAAGCAAAAAGTAACTACTTGAATGTAGTTCTAGTCGAAGATAGGGGGTTAACTCAGTTGCCTGAAGGTACCATTACATGTATTGCAATAGGTCCTCATAATTCAGCTGAAATCGATAAACTTACTGGAAAATTGAAATTATTATAAAAGTTAAGGGATTAGCCTTTCTACATCCCTTGGAAACAATACTACTTCTTTTATATTCTTTCTACCAGTCAATATCATTAGCAATCTAGACAATCCTAATCCAAAGCCAGCGTGAGGAGGAGAACCAGATTCTAAAGCTTTTATAAATATACTAAAATTTTCTAATTTTAAGCCAATCTTTTTAAGTTTATTTATCAAATCTTCACTTTTATATATCCTTTCACCTCCAGAAGCTATTTCTAAAGAGCCATAATTTAGATCAAATGACTTAGTTATTTGATTATTATTTTCATGTTCATAAGTATAAAACGGTTTAAGTTGAGTTGGCCAATCAATTATAAAGAAAAATTTTTTGCCAATTTTTTCTTCTACTATTTTTAAATATTGCGAAGTTAGGTCGTCCCCCCATTTTAAGCCATAATTATTAAGCATTAATATAATTTCATCATACTTAATCCTTTCGAATTTATAATCTAAATTAATTTTATCAACGCCTAGTTTGTTAAAATACTCATTACTTACAGAATATAGATTACTTATAACATCTTTTAACAAAGATTCTAGGAAGTCCATAACGTCATTATAGGTATAAAAAGCGCATTCAACATCGAAAGATAAGAATTCAGATAAATGGTACGGTGTATGAGATTTTTCTGCTCTGTAATATTGACCAATCTCAAAAACTTTTTCGAATACACCTGCGCACATTTCTTTGTATAATTGAGGGCTCTGTGCAAGATATGCCTCAGTATCGAAATACTGTACCTTAAATAATTCAGCACCTCCTTCTGTTGCAAATTTGATTATTTTAGGCGAAAAAATTTCTGTAAAACCTTGTTGGTACAAGTAATCTCTGATAATCTTGACCAATTCTGATTGTATTTTAAAAATTGAATAATAATCATCCCTTCTTAAAGATAAAAATCTTGCATCAAGGATTGTTGATAATTCTGCATTAATCTTACCTGTTACATCTAGCATCAAAGGATGTTTAGCTCTATTTATGATGTTTAATTTATATGGAATCATTTCTATGCCTAATCTAGCTATATTTGATTTTGAAATAACACCTTCTACTTCAATAACATCTTCATGATGTAGAGTTTTAGCGATATCAACTAGATTTGAAGTAGATTCAGATTTTTTTAAAGTTAATTGTATTTTACCTGTAGAGTCACGTAAAATTATAAATAAAAAATTGCTTGTTTCCCTTATTTCATGAACCCATCCTTTTAAAGTTACTAATTGGCCTATATTCTTTACTGCGTTTTTAATATAATATTTTTTCATATTCTTAATACGTTTGTATTCTTGTTTTATATTGAAGTAAATTTGATAATAATTTCTCCAAGCCTGCAATATTTATGTAATTTTTCTTTAAATCATAGTTACTTACTCGTATAGAATATTCATGGCTTCCGTCTGGAGACCAAATCTGGTTTATGCTTAAAACTCTTATAGGAAATAATATTTGAGATATAAATCGTTTCATATCGTTTGTTTTTTCTATAACTTTAACGTTTTTATGAGTTTTTTCTCCTAAATAAGAAGATAGAAATTTAATAAAGGACGGTTTAATACTACTATCTGATGTAATAATCACAAAAATATTAGAACTATCCACCTCACTAACAAATTCTATCTGAACATGTTCCAAGTCTTTAAATTTATTCTCTAGTTCATACATTAATTTTGATATCTCAATTTCTGTTGAAGATATTAACCCCTGCTTAATTTTAAAATCACATTGTTCACAGAATATTCCACTTTCTGCGCAGATTTTGCAGATTCTGCCTTTCATCAAATATTATCGTTACAAATTATTTTTGCTACAAGCTACTTAAATATTTTTATAAAAAATTTTTAAATATATGTAATTAATGTAGTAAATTTAGTATGCCTATTAATGATCCTGAAAAGATTCAATTAGCACAAAAATATTTATTATTCTACAAAATATGCAGAGAATGTGGTGCAAGAAATTCAATAAAGGCTGAAAAATGTAGAAAATGTAAAAGAAAAAATTTAAGATTAAAACGAAGAGAAATCGTTAAAAAGTAAATTTTAGGGCTGGTGGTCAAGCCCGGTAAGATGCCTGCCTCACACGCAGGTGATCCCCGGTTCAAATCCGGGCCAGCCCACGTTAGCTAATGTATAGATTGAGAAGTTTCCCATAAATGCATAAAATAATTTTTAGCAAAATTAGCTAATCCTTCATGATCTGACCACAAGGCTACCGCTTCATTTTTTTCTTCAGGAAGTAATAGAATCACTTCTTTAGAGTCTATAATTATGCCACCGCCAAACATTTTTCCAGCATACTTGATTTCTCCATATTCTTTTATAAAATCTAAGAATGTTTTAGGGATGTCTTTAGAAACTAAAATATAGGATTTTACATTCTTTAATTTTAACGATAAAAATAATGATAACAACGATTCAAATTCTTTGTGAAAAATAGGTAACGATATAAAAATTTCGTATTTTGTTTTTAATACCATATCTCTTATTCTAGCAATAATTTCTCCAAATCCTCTAATTAACCAAACATTAGATTTCTCTTTAAGCCCCTTTTTTTCATAAAGATTATTTAATTCAGAAACAGCAATATCCACGTTCTGTTTTATTTTAGAACTTATATTTTTAAGATGTTGATCAAAAGCGACTTTAGGCTCGACCGGATAATACTTAGCAGGTCTAGTTTCTTCAACTCTTACAAAGCCTTTATTTTGTAAACTCGCTAGAACATCATAAACTTTAGAAAAGGGTACGTTAGCTATTTGACTTATTTCACTAGCAGTTAAGTATCCATGATTAACTAAAGAGGTATAAACTTTTATTTCATAATGGGTTAAACCTAATTCTAATAATGCTTTTCTAGCCTTATCTGATATAGACATTACTTTATTTATGATTCACCTGTTATTTCAACATGTCTAGCTAGATAATTAGCTGCCTTAATAAATTTATGATAACAATCCCCATCAAGATAAAATACATCTTCTGATTCAAATTTAGCTATTTTCTCTCCTCCTATACAATTATGTTTTATTTTATCACCCAATTTCCCTTGAATAAGATTTACTTGATACTTATTTTCTTTGTTGCAGACTAATATATACCAATCATTACCTTCTTCTAATTCTTCAAACCCTAATTTAGGCTCTAGAGGTACAGGAAGCCCTATTCTTCTTAAATCAGCAAATGTCTTTTTACATAATCTACAATGATAAAAATCAACTGCTGCTATTACTTCATTTTTTTCTAAAACATTTATTACGCCGTAATATGTTATGATGTGTTTGCATTTACTCATTGTTTTCAAATTTAGAAGTTAAATTTCTTACTAATAACTCAATTTTTGCCCTTTTTCTTCTCATAGTTGCAATTAAGTCTTGTTCCCATATCTTGTAAACGTTTGTTAAACCCATCCTAGGATGCAAACATTTATACTTATTATCTATAGAACGTATTATTAGTCCATATTTCATAAATTTATCTAATATCAAACTTACTTTTGCATCATCTAATTTTAGTTGTTCAGATAAATTAAAAGCTGAAAATTCCTTCGCTTTCAACATGAATATATAAGCATCAACTTCTTCAGGTGTAAAATTTAATTCGTTAATAAATATTTCTTTTATATTTTTTTCGTCTAAACTCATTATATCTTTTTTTAACTAAACATAATTTAAATCTTATTTTGTATATGCTTAATGTATGAAAGTAAACAGTTGTGATTTTCCCGAAAATTTAGCGTATGATGAGGATTTCAAGATTTGGTTTAAAAAAGAAGAATTATTCTTTAAATTAGGAATAACATCTGCATATTCATGGTATATAGGAAAAATTAATAGAATTAGGTTCATACGAGATAACGGTATTATAGAAAAAAATAAGAATTTATGTATAATTGAAAGTGATAAAAAAATTGAAGCGATACGATTACCTTTTACGTTTAAAATAGTCAATGTCAATACATACGCTACTATAAATACAAAGATAGTTAACAATAATTGTTATGATGAAGGTTGGCTAGCAATTATTCAACCAATAGAGGATACATCAAGATATATGTATAATTGTGACGAAGATAAAATAAGAGAAAAAATAAACTTCTATAATATTAAATGCTTTAAGATGATCCCAGATATATATTTATATGAAATAGGTACAGAGTGTTCAGCAGTCATCGCTAAACTTAATGAAATGTTTTCTAGACTTAACTATAATGATGTGGTATTGATAGTTTCAGATGATCCAACAGCCTATGTTGAAATGGTCAGATGGACCGATCAAACAAAAAATAAGTTAATAGATTACCGAAAAGAGAATGACTTATGGTTCTTTTTGATTAAGAAATAATCATTTTTCTATAGGCACGCGTATCTTATTACCCCATTCAGTCCATGAACCATCATAAAGCTTTACGTTTTTATATCCTAATAAATGTGTTAGAACGAACCACGTAACCGCAGCTCTTTCACCTATTCTGCAATATGTTATAATTTCTTTGTCCGGAGTTACACCTTTACTTTCATAAATGCTTTTTAATTCTTCGTAAGATTTAAAAGTACCATCTTCATTTACTGCTACTGACCAAGGTATATTTATAGCCTTAGGTATATGACCTCCTCTTTGTGCACCTTCATTTGGATATTCGGGTGGGGCTAATATTTCTCCTGTAAATTCCTTAGGACTTCGTACATCTATTAAAAGTTTATCTTTTACATAGTAAGGTAAAGATGTGTAAACATATTCAAAATAAGTTCTAATATTCTCATTTTGTTCGCTTACTTTATATTGTGCAGGTGTTACTTGTGGAATTTCTTTTGTCAAAGGTCTATCTTCTTCGATCCATTTCTTTCGACCTCCATTCATCAATCTTACATATTTATGGCCATAGTATTTGAAAACCCAAAAGGCAAAAGAAGCAAACCAATTATTGAAGTCCCCATATAAGACGACTTCTGTATTGTTATTAATTCCTAACTTTTGCATTAGCCTTTCAAAATCTTCTTTTTTAATAATATCTCTCATAATTGGATCATTCATATCTTTTCTCCAATCTACAAGTAAAGCATTAGGAATATGACCTTGGAAATAATTCGAAGGATCATAATCAACCTCTAATATTCGTATATTTGGATTGTTTATATTTTGTTGAACGTATTCAGTCGATACTAATACGTAATTGTCAAAGTAACCCATAAATATAAATATAACATATGTTATATTTATATTTATAATCTACCTAAACTTAGGGTTGAAAGTTGGAAAATCTTTTTAAATCCAAGTGATAAAAACAAAATAATGGCACAATTAATACAAATAAAACCCAGAAAGCTTAATGAAGTTAAGGTTGAATTAGAAGATACAACAAAAATTAGGGATACTCAAAGTATATGCCCTGAATGTAACAGATTAATTTCAGCTGTTGTTTATGAAAAAGATGGTAAAGTTTTTATGAAAAAAACATGTCCTGTACATGGAGAAACAGAAGAATTGTATTTTGGTTCATATGAAATGTATCAGAAGTTTAGTACTTATTGGAAGGACGGTAAAGGAACATTAGCACCAAACGTTCCTCAAGAAAGATGCATGTGTCCTTATAATTGTGGTTTATGTAGTAACCATATTAGTCATACAGGATTAGCTAACATAATAATTACCAATAGATGTGATTTGACTTGCTGGTATTGTTTCTTTTATGTTAAGAAAGGATTAGAAGGAGCATATGTTTATGAACCTACAATTGATCAGATTGTTGAAATGGTAAGAATGTTACGAAGCGAAAGACCGGTGCCTGGAAATTCAGTTCAAATAACTGGCGGAGAACCTACATTGAGAGAAGACCTAGTCGAAATAATAAAGGCTATAAAACGAGAAGGTATTGATCACATACAACTAAACACGAATGGAATTACAATAGCTTTAAAGGGTCCTGAATATGCTAAACAATTAAGAGAAGCAGGAGTGTCCAATTTATATTTAAGTTTTGACGGAGTTACCCCTAGAACGAATCCAAAGAACCATTGGGAAGTTCCATACGTGTTGGATGCTTGTAGAAAGGCTAATTTAGGAGTTGTTCTAGTTCCTACAGTAATAAAAAGTGTAAACGACCATGAATTGGGATCAATAATTAAATTTGCCCAAAGAAATATAGATGTTGTAAGAGCTGTTAACTTCCAGCCTGTATCCTTAACAGGAAGATTGACAAAGGCTGAAAGAGAAAAATATAGAATAACTATACCAGATTGCATCGAGAGAATTGAAGAACAAACAAACGGAGAAATTATAAAAGACGGGTGGTTCCCAGTGCCTTCATGCACACCTTTATCAGATTTTATACAATTCATTACTAAGAAACCAAAATACGAATTATCTATACATTTTGCTTGTGGTGCAGGAACATATGTATTTTTAGATGAAGAAAGCAATAAATTAGTTCAAATAACAAAATTTGTAGATATTAAAGGTTTAATAGAATTCCTCGATGAAAAAGTTGATGAGATTAAATCAGGTAAGCCAAGACTACTTGCTGTTGCTGAACTTGCTATGAAAATAAAATCTTTCATAGATGAAAGCAAAGAACCTAAAGGATTAAACTTTTCAAAGCTAATTAGCAATATAATAATTTACCATGACTATGAATCTGTTGGACAATTGCAAATGAAAAGTTTATTTTTGGGTATGATGCATTTCCAAGATAAATATAATCAAGATGAGGAAAGATTACAGAGGTGCGATATCCACTATCTAACCCCAGATTTGCGAATCATACCGTTCTGTTCGTTTAACGTAATTCCTGAATTTTACAGAGATAGAATACAACAAAAATATGGAATCCCTGTACCTGAATGGGAAAAAATGACCGGAAGAAAGTTGGAAGATGGTTTATACAGAGGTGTATTTAGAAGAGGTAAACACCATCCAAACTGTGGCTGTGATATAGCAAAGGGATCAAGTAATACAAACATGGGAATTAATCAGCCAGGTTGCGCGTGTTCAGTAATTCACAGTTCAAAAACAGGAGCCGCTACTGTTTCTAATTAGCTTATAGCTACTAAAATATTTTTTTCAAAAATTTTATTTGTGATAAAGTTAGGTTATGTCAAAGAAGATGGCTATTTTAAGGAAACTTTCTATCTAAATACTAATTTTCTTACAAGGCATATATGCATATTTGGTACAACCGGTTCTGGTAAATCTACCACATTATCTATAATTGCATATGAATTGAATAAATTAGGAATACCGGTTATAATATTTGATCGGACTGGTGAATATACAAGTAGATTGAAAAAATGGAGTTACACAATAATACCTGGATATAATTACTATGCATCCCCGTTTGGAATTTGGCATGATCTTGAGATTGAAGAAAGAGTTCAAAATGAAATTTGGTTATTAAATGAATATTGTAGAATAACATGGAATGAACAATTAAGCCCTCTACAAATAAGATTACTTACAGAATCATTATTAAATATATACAGAAGAGGTCATAATCCTAATTTTGACAATATTGTTAAAGAATGTAGAAAAATTATTGAACATGAACTTAAAATTTGGTATGAATCAGCAGAAGCTATTGCTAGTAGATTTCAAATTTTCACTGTCGGAAAATTTAAGAAAGCTTTCTTGGATATATCAAATTCAAAACCAAAATTGATAAGTAATTTGAGAGGTATAAATATACTAGATTTATCAGTCTTTGAAAACGACGAACCTAAAAACATGTTAAGTTTAATTGCTGCTACTTCAATATATTTAGAAATCAAAAGGGCTGGGTTTTCTAAAAAAGTAAGATTGGTATTAGCTATAGATGAGGCACAAAATTTAATTAATAAGAATGAAAAATACAGCATATTAGAAAAGATGTCAATGGAATTGAGAAAATATGGGTTATCATTAATATTAGTCTCGCCTAGACCCTCTAATTTATCAGAAAATATATTGTCTAATTGTGGGACATTTATTTCTCACCAGATACTAAGCTCATATGATATAGATATGATAAAGAAACATGCTTATTCAACCAATTTTAAATATTCTTTAGAAAATGTATTATATTCTTTAAACTGTGGTGAAGCCTTTATACGCACACTAGATGAATTAGAAGGTAGAATTATAAAGATTGGAACAGAAGAGCATGAATCAATAATACATTAGAAAATGAAGACTAAAAATAATTATTTCAAAGATTTTTCTGTCGAAGCTTACAATTTAGAGGACAACAAAGTTAGAATAACTATTAGATTTGAAATAGATGGTAAAATAAAAGAAGATTTTAACTTAGAAAAAATAGAGGAAGCATACGATAAAGGTGATAGAAAATTCAACCTGAATTTTTATATAAAAATAGTCAAGAGGGGCTTTATTTTTAAAAAAGAATTAATTAAAGAAAGAATAAAGAGAAAAGCAATAATATTTTGGACACGAAATCCATTAATACATAAACGAATATGGGTCGAACTTATTATGGAGGATGGAAAACCTTATATTTTATATGATTTTAATGAAATAAAGAAAAAATTATTCAATTTTGAAAGGGAATATATAATCGATTTAAATGTATTTAAAGGTTATGAAGAAGTAAAATTATTAGGAATTATATCGGCTAAATGGTCAAAATATTTTTTTACACCAAAGGATTATATAGAATATAAAGAACCCATAATATTAAAAGTTGTATAATTATGGTCAAACTAATTGCCACTTTTGGGAATGATTATGCTATTGAACTAGCCGAAGAAAAATTAAAAAAAGCCGGATTTATGTTTAAAAGAGAAAGACCTATTAAGTTAATAATTGAAGCTAAAACTAGCAAGGATGTTGAAATTGTTAAACAGATTATTAAGCAATCATATGGTTATCTTGAACCAATAGAAGATTTGAAAAGCAAGATTATTTCTTTATTGACGGCGGGAATAAAATATATTATAATGCCAAAAAAGAAAGAATAAATAAACTTATTCTTCTTTAGATTCATCATCCAATTCTACTTCAACTATGGAATTACAATTTGTACAAAATGGATATTCATTAAACTGCAAAACTGGATCTTTAACAAATATATGTATTTCATTACCGCAGTATTTACATTTCATACTTGATATCTATTTTTACCGATATTTAAAATGTTCCCAACCCCTATTTTCAATGGGAAAATACGTAGTTTTATCTTCGTAAATTATATTTTTTTCTTTAGTTGTTTTGCCTATTATTGTGAAATTACAATTAAATGAATTTAAAGTCTTTCTAATCAACTCTAAATTTCTCTCATCAAAAGTAAAAACTATTTCATATTCCTCACCTCCTTCATATAGAGCAATAGATAAAGGATCTAAGTTATTTTTATCACATATTTTTCTAACACGAGGATGGATAGGTATATTGTAAATTTTTGCGCCAATTTTACTTTGTTTACATAATTGATGTAAAGATAAAGCTAGTCCATCGCTTACATCCATACTGGAATTAATAAGATGCGAAATCGAAATTGATTCCTTAATTCTTCCTTTAGGTCTATATACATTCTTTATAAAAAAAGATCTTACTTCTTTTTCTACTTGCAAATTATTCATTAATATTTTGAAAGCTATTGAAGTTATGCCAAAATATCCTGTTATGCCTATCAAATCACCTACTTTTGCACCTGATCTTGGTATAAACCGTTTTGTAAACCCGAAAGAAAAACCGGCTAGTGATAGTTCAATACCAGAAGATAAATCACCCCCCAAATACTTAGCAAAATTATTCTTAGAAGCGTCACAAATACCATTAATCAATTTTTTGAAATTCTTATACGTAACATGTGGAGGTAATGATATAGAAAATAAGATCCCCAAAGGTTTTGCTCCCTTCACAGCTATATCCGATAAATTTGCGATAGTAGATTTCCATCCAAATGAATACAAATCCATATTAGGTAATAAATCTGAAGATTCGTTAAAAACATCTGTATGTATTAATAATTGGTCTGAAGAAGGACTTTTACATAAAACGGCATCGTCATAGTTTGGCTTACTCCAATTTTTAGTTATAATCTTATGAATAATATCTATAAGCTTTCTTTCACCTAACTTTTCTACATTCATACTTATATTTTAACAAGTTTTACTTAATTTATATATTAAGGCCCCGGTGGCTTAGTTGGCTATAGCGGCTGCCTCGTAAGCAGCAGATCGCGGGTTCAAATCCCGCCCGGGGCTATTTCAGTTTAATCGTTACTTATGAATTTCTCGTTATTCGCTGCATACATCACATATTCCAAAAAATAAGGTTCTGGCAAAGCTCCTTCAAAAGTTATGGATTCATTAATGACAACTTTTGGTACAGCCATCACTTGATATTTATTTGCTAAATGAGGAAATTCTTCAATCTCTATCATATCGGCAGTTATGTTTGGATTTTCTATTGCCATTTGATGCGCTATTCGAACAGCTCTAGGACAATAGGGACATGTAGGTGTAACAAATACTTGTATATGAACAGGTTTGTTTATGGATTTTAGCTTTTCTTTTGTAACATTACTTAATCTAGTTTCGCCTTTAGATACATCAATTATATCTTCAAGAAGAGCTGCGAATTCATATCCCAATGGGGTTCCAAAGTAACGAACTTTATACTCTTTCATCCCAAAAATCAATGTAGCAGGTATTTTGTTAATATTCCAAATCTTTGCTTGTTCAAAATCTTTTGTAAAATCAAAAACATTAAGTTTAATTTTATCACTAAGGGTTGTTAATATCTCCAAAATTTCTCTTGTCAACCAACACTGTTCACATTCAAATTCTTGAGTGAAATTTATTATTCTAACTTCTCCTTTTAGTTCTTTATTGAATTTTTCACGAATATATGCTTTATCCTTTTCTTTAAAAAGATGAGACATAAATTTTAGATTAATTATCCAATATTAATTTTTATAAATATAACATAGTTATATTTATATTCTGCTTAGTAGCGTATTATTTAAGTAAAATGATAGACGTACTTACAATTGAAAATCTTCATGTAGAAGTTGAAGGAAAAGAAATATTAAGAAATATAAACTTAGAAATCAAAACAGGAGAAATACATGCAATTATGGGTCCTAACGGGTCAGGAAAAAGTTCTCTATCATTAGCTATAATGGGTCATCCTAAATATAAGATAACCAAAGGTGATATAAAAATCAACGGTGAAAGTATATTAGGACTAACACCTGATAAAAGAGCGCAAAGAGGACTTTTTTTATCACTCCAATATCCTATCAGCTTACCAGGTGTAACTTTGTTTTCTTTAATTAGAGCTTCACTTATTGCTCTTAAGAATCCACAAGAAGCTGGACAAAATATTCAAGTGAAAGAGGCGTTACCTGTTTTAAAAATAAGGCAAGAATTAATAGAGAATCTAAAATTGTTAGGTTTGAATGAAAGTTTTGTAAATAGATATGTAAATGAAGGATTTTCAGGAGGAGAGAAAAAAAGAACAGAAATTGTGCAAATGGCAATGATAAAACCCAAATTTGCTATATTAGATGAAACTGATTCAGGATTGGATATTGATGGGATTAAGATAGTTTCTAATGGTATATTGCAAATAGCAAATAAGAAAATTGGGCTCATTCTTATAACTCATTATAATCGTATACTGAAATTTATAAGACCTGATTATGTTCATGTACTTGTAGATGGTCAAATTATCGATTCTGGGGGCCCAGAATTAGCTGACAAATTGGAAGAAAAAGGATATAACTGGTTGAAAGAAAAAGATTTTCAACAAATATAACAAGGGTTATATTTATTAATGTTACCGATTATAGAAATTAAATAGCATGTCTAAGCCCAATGTAGATATTAGTTTTGACTATAGTAAATATAATTTTAGAGACGATGTAATTTATAGTATAAAATTTCCCAAAGGTATAAATGAAGAAATTGTAAGAGAAATATCGAGAATTAAGAATGAGCCTGGATGGATGGAAGATTTAAGAGTTAAGGCTTATAAGCACTTTATTGAAAGACCATTACCTATGTGGGGAGCAGACCTGACAAAGATAGACTTTAATGAATTTCATTATTTTGCAAGACCAACAGACAAAAAAGGAAAGAGTTGGGAAGAAGTTCCTGAATATATAAAAAGGACATTCGAATTATTGGGAATACCTGAAGCGGAGAGAAAGTTTTTAGCTGGTGTTGGTGCTCAATATGAATCTGAAGTTGTTTATCATAATATAAGGAAAGAGTTAGAAAGTAAAGGAGTTATTTTCGTAGATACTGATACAGCGGTAAGAGAATACCCCGAAATCGTAAAAAAATATTTTGGCACGGTTGTGCCACATAATGATAATAAATTTGCAGCGTTGAATACCGCAGTATGGAGTGGAGGATCTTTTATATACGTACCAGAAGGTGTAAAAGTGGATTTGCCTCTTCAAGCTTATTTTAGAATTAATGCACAAAATATTGGACAATTTGAAAGGACTCTTATAATCGCAGAACCATATAGTGAAGTTCACTACATAGAAGGTTGCACAGCACCTATATATGCAACTGATTCGCTCCATTCAGCGGTAGTAGAGATTATAGCAAAGAAAGGAGCAAAGGTAAGATATACAACAATACAAAATTGGTCTGTAGATGTATATAATCTTGTAACAAAAAGAGCTCACGCTTATGAAGAAGCAACAGTTGAATGGGTTGATGCTAATATTGGTAGCAAAGTAACAATGAAATATCCATCTATATATTTATTAGGAAAACATGCGAGAGGCGAAATACTTTCTGTAGCTTTTGCTGGTAAAGGTCAGCACCAAGACACGGGTGGTAAAATATTCCATTTAGCTCCTTATACATCCTCTAGAATAACTTCTAAGTCTGTATCTAAAGACGGTGGTAGAACTTCTTATAGAGGATTGTTACATGTTGCTAAAGGCGCTAAAGGAGTTAAAGCTACTGTAAGATGCGATGCGCTATTAATTGATGAAAAATCAAAAACTGATACTTATCCATATGTAGAGATACTAGAAGATGATGCTACAGTGACACACGAAGCTACAGTTGGTAAAATAAGCGAAGACCAAATATTTTATTTAATGTCAAGAGGCATTCCTGAAAACGAAGCTTTAAATATGATAGTTTTAGGATTTTTCGAACCGTTCATTAAAGAATTACCAATGGAATATGCTGTCGAAATGAATAGACTTTTAAGGCTAGAAATGACTGGCGCTGTAGGTTAAAAAATTATTTTTAATTTTTTCCATGAACAATATAGTAGAGATTTCCGAGGAGAGCATTAAAGAATTGGCATATATTTCAAATGAGCCTAAGTGGTTTACAAATTATAGATTATTAGCATTTGAGAAGTTTAAAAAACTACCATTCGAAACATCCCCACTATATGTAAAGCACTACGATATAAGCGGAATGGATCTAAAAAATGCTAAGCTAGATTTTACAATGGATAAAACTTTACCATCTGTAGTCGAAGATTTTTTAAAACGTTTAAATTATGTGCCTTATATATTCTTTTTAGATGGTCGATTATATAGTATAAATATACCCGACCTATTAAATAAAGAGGGCTTGTCAATCGAGAGCATTAAAAATTTCTTGGGTAAAGAAGAAAGAATTAAAGAATTATTAAAGATAAGACAGATAGAAAATGACGATGATAAATTTGCAGCGCTTAATAATGCATTGTTTCATGAAGGTTTCTATATGTACATACCTGCCGGGATGCAGCTAAAGGTTCCTTTAAGAATAATAAATGTAGTAACTAAAGAAAATATTCTCTCATTCAATCAAAACTTTATAATCGTAGGTGCTGATGCAAATTTAGCGATTATTGAAGAAGATTATTCATTTGGAAATTTAAATTCACAATCACTAATGAGTAAAAACTTAAATGTGATTCTAAGAGAAAACGCTAAGCTAGAATATGTGTATATAAATGGTTATGAAGAAAATGTGAATGGTATAATATTTAGAAGATGTATATGCGAAAAAGATGCTAGCATAGCTTGGTATTCTGGCTTTTTTGGAGGATTGGTAACACGAGTTAAAACAGATAATAGAATGCATAGCCAAGGTTCGACATCTAATAACATAGAAATAATACTTGGAGAGAAAAAGCAAAGATTCGACCTAACTGCATATTTATCACATATTGCAACATATACAAAGAGTGTATCATTAACGAGAGGTGCTTTAAAAGGTGAATCAAGAGCCTTATTTAAAGGAATGATTAAAATATATGAGAATGCAAAAAATTCAGATGCTTACCTAGCAGAACATGCGATGATATTAAATAAAGGCGCTAGAGCAGATTCCATCCCAGGATTGGAAATTGCTAACAACGAGGTTCGTGCTACTCATTCAGCATCTGTTGCGCAGATAGATGAGGAACAAATATTTTATTTAATGAGTAGGGGATTGTCGGAACAAGAGTCCAAAAAATTATTAACTGTTAGTTTCTTTCAACAATTAATCGATCAAATTCCTATAGAAGATGTAAAAACAAAGTTTATGGAGGTAATAGAAAGCAAACTAGATAATATAAAAATACCTATAGAAAATAAATTTGTATTGACCCATGAATTAAAAGAAGCAATTGTAATTACCCCTGAAAAATTATTCCAAACTCATTATAAATATAGAAAATGAAATTGATTAAATTATGTAATATTAAAGATTTAGAAGAAGGAAAAATTAAATCGATTGATATAGAAAATTTACATCTTATAGCTATATTAAAAGATAATAAAGTATATGTTTTTGATGGATACTGTACACATGAAGATGCAGATTTGGCTAATGGTTTCTTATTGGAAGATGTTATTATTTGCCCTTTACACTTATCTCAATTCAACGTATATACTGGTGAAGTCATGAATCCACCAGCTGAAAAGCCTTTAAAGAAATATAATAGTTTAGTGAAAGATTCCGAAGTCTATATTGAAATTGATAAATGAAATTTTATTAGAAATTTGTGATATATTTCAATAATGAGTGACATATATTACGAAATTATACTTGATCATTATAGATATCCACGTAATAAAGGTCAAATCGAAAATGCTGATATAAAAGTAAGAGATTCTAATCCATTATGCGGAGACGAAATTGAATATACTATAAAATTAGATGCGAATAAAAATACAATAATCGATATAAAGTTTGAAGGGAAAGGATGTGCGATAAGTCAAGCATCGGCTTCCATTTTAAGTGAAATAGTGAAAGGAAAAACAATTGATGAAATTAAACAGATGAACAAAGATAATTTACTAAAAGAATTGGGTAATCCTAAATTAGGTCCAACTAGAATTAAATGTGCGTTGTTGCCTTTAAAAACTTTAAAATTAGGCATATATTCTTTTATCGGTCAGCATTTCACTGAAGAAAGTTAAAAATTTTAACATATTTTGTAATATATAAAAAATTAGTGCAGGGGTTCCCTAGCTTGGTTAAAGGGGTAGGGCTTAGGATTATGCATAATAAGAGACCCTATGGCGTAGGCCTTCGTGGGTTCAAATCCCACCCCCTGCATCTTTTAATAATTTGGATAAAATTAGATAATAGTAATGTGTAGAATTTTTGGAGGTGTCATAGAAAAAGGAAATATAGCCCCTATTCTTCTAATAGGGTTGAAAAGATTAGAATATGGCGGCTATGATTCAGCGGGAATAGCAACTATCTTTGAAAAAAAACTATTTTTAAAAAAAGATAAAGGGAAAATTGATGAAATTCATCAACGATTAAAATTAGACGATTTGCCAGGTAATATAGGGATAGCTCATACGAGATGGGCTACACACGGCGCCCCATCCAAAGCTAATGCTCATCCTATATTAGATTGTAAGGGAACGATTGCTGTTGTTCATAATGGAATAATTGATAATTTTTTTGCTTTAAAAAAAGAACTAGAACAAACAGGGCATAACTTTATATCCAAGACAGATACGGAGGTCGTTGCTCACTTAGTTGAGGAAAACTATATGCAAACTCATGATTTTATTAAATCCTGTATTATGTCAATAAAAAGACTAGAAGGAAGTTATGCAATAGCGATAATATCTTCATTAGATGATGAAAAAATATTTGTTGCTAAAAAGGATAGCCCACTTCTTTTAGGAATTGGTAAAAATGAGAACTTCGTCGCTTCAGATGCAGTAGCATTTATTGATAGGACAAAAGAAATTATAGCATTGAATGATAATGAAGGAGCGATAATTACAAAATCTTCATATTTAATATATGATTTTAATACTGATAATTATATTAAAAGAAAAAGCAAAGTTTACGATTGGAATTTTGATATCGCTAGTAAAGCCGGATATGATCATTTTATGTTAAAAGAAATAATGGAACAACCTATATCTATTTCATGGACTTCAAACATTCAAAAACCATACTTAGATTTAATTAGCGAATATATGGACAAATCTAATAAGGTTTTTCTAGTGGCCTCAGGTACTTCTTATAACTCTTGCATTGCTGGTTCATATTATTATTCTAATTTAGCTAATTTGGCCACTTACCCTTCTATAGCGTCTGAGTTTATAGATCAATTTGGTAACTCTATTGATATTAATACATCAATATTATTTGTTTCACAATCTGGTGAAACAATGGATGTAATTCAAGCTGTTGAATATGCAAGAATGAAAGCTTCAACTATTCTTGCTATAACAAATATCGCTTATTCTACGTTGACTAGATTGGCCAGGGCATATATATTACAGCAATCTGGTCCTGAAATTGGTGTTGCTGCTACAAAAACATACACAAGTCAATTAATGGTTCACTTAATGTTAGCATTTAATCTTGGTAAAAAAAGAGGAAAACTTTCTCAAGATGAAATAGATAAATTGAAACAAGAAATAGAAACAATACCGAAGATTATGGCAACAACATTAGACAGACAAAAAGACAATGTTAAAAAAATTGCTAAAATGATAAGCAATAAACAGCATGTATTTTTCATAGGAAAAGGTGTTAATTATGCTACTGCACTCGAAGGAAGATTAAAACTGCTAGAAATATCCTATATACCTTCAACTTCTTTAAATGTAACAAAGAAAGATATCGATGCTATAAATGAAGAAAAAAATATAGCAGTAGTCGCAATCATAGCTCCAGACGCTAATAGAAAAATTTTGATTGATTACGTACAGCATCTAAAAGACATTATTATTTTAGGAAGCGAAGAAGATAACGAACTTAAAGAAATAAGCGATTATTTAATATCGTTACCAAACGTTAATATATTATTTACACCATTGATATACGTTTTACCACTTCAACTACTCGCTTATTATACTGCAACCTATAAAGATATAGACCCTGATAAGCCTAGAAATTTAGCTAAATCTGTTACAGTTAGTTGAACTTTTCTAAAAACTATTTGTATTTATTTTAATTAATGCACATTCTAATTTATTACTCATGAAGAGATTATTACTGTTGGGAGCAGGAGGTTCTGCAGGAATCAATTTTATTAAATCTCTAAGAAATGCGCCCGAGGAATTTTTTATAGTAGGCACAGATACCAACAAATATCACCTAGAACTTCCAGATTTAGATAAAAGATACTTGATACCTCATGCGTCGAATGAAGAATATATCAATAAGGTAAACGAAGTAATTTTAAAAGAAGACATCGAATTTGTACATGCACAACCGGACATTGAAGTATATACTATCTCTAAAAACCGAAATGAAATCAAAGCGAAAATATTTTTGCCTTCTCATAAAACGATTGAATTGTGTCAAAATAAGTATAATACTAGTAAAGTTTTAGAAATGGAAGGCATACCCGTTGCAAAATGCTATAAGGCTAATGAAGTAAATTTAGATAAGGCGTTTAATGAATTAAAAGATAAAAATAATAGAGTTTGGATAAGAGCTATAAGAGGGGCAGGTTCAAGAGCTTCTCTACCTGCTTTTTCTGCAGATCATATAAAATTTTGGATAAATTATTGGAAGCTTAAAGAAGGAATGAATGAAGAAGACTTTATGATAAGTGAGTTTTTGCCTGGAGACGAGTATGCATTTCAAAGTCTTTGGAAAAATGGCAGATTGATCACTTCACAAGCTAGAAAAAGAGTTGAGTATTTATTTGGAAATATAACCCCTAGCGGTCAAACATCTACCCCATCTGTAGCGGTAACTGTTAATGATGAAGAAATCAATAAAATTGCAACTAAAGCGATAAAAGCTGTTGATACCAATCCTAACGGAATCTACTGTGTTGATATTAAAAAAAATAAAGATGGAATACCGTGTGTAACTGAAATTAATGCAGGAAGATTCTTCACGACAAATGATTTTTATTCAAACCTAGGTTGTAATATGCCATGGCTTTACGTAAAGTTAGCATTCAACGAAAAAATACCTCCAGTAAAACAATATAACCCTGTACCTGAAGGTTATTATTGGATAAGACTTCCTGATGCAGGACCTATTCTTATCAAAGAAGGAGAATTTAGAAGTATAGATTTGAGGAAAAAGTCTTTATTTAACATATATTAGTCGACCATATATAGTGAATTTAGGGGGTATAATGCGTACTTACCTCGAACGATTAGTAGCGGTGGGCTAAACACCTCGGTCTTGCGACCTTGGTGCTTACACCCCCGCCCTATCAACCCTGTGTTTTGCAGGAGTTCTCGTCTCTTCGGCCTTTCGACCGAAGAGAATGACTATTTAGTCTCGGCGAGGGCTTCAGGCTTAGATGCTTTCAGCCTTTAGCCCCTACCGCGTAGCTACCCAGCTTGCCCTACCGGACAGCTGGTACGCCAGAGGCGGCGATGTTCCGTTCCTCTCGTACTGGGAACATCTTCGCCTCAAATAGCCAACACCCCCGATAGGTAGAGACCGACCTGTCTCACGACGGTCTAAACCCATCTCACGGT
>JAFMCU010000056.1 GCA_017857595.1 Thermoprotei archaeon | reverse complement strand
TAGCAATTCCAAACAATGTTAAGCAATTATCAGAAATAATGAAAATTTGTTATGAAGAAGAAGTGCCGGTTTATGTAAGAGGCGGTGGTTCTTCTTTGACGGGTTCTTCTGTCCCTTTAGAAAATAGCATTGTTGAAGCTTTGGGAAGCGATTTGAATAAAGTTTCTGTGGGAAATATTAAAGCAAGAATAAGGATGATTTTACTTTATGCCTTTGCTTTAAAAAAAGACGCATTGGTTGTTGGTACAGGTGATAAATCTGAAATAACACTTGGATATTTTACAAAATATGGCGATGGAGGTGTTGATTTGTTGCCTCTAGGAGACTTGTATAAAACTCAAGTATGACAAATAGCTTGTGAAGTTGATTTACCTGAAAACATTTACAGAAAATCTCCTTCGCCTGCTCTATGGGAAAATCAATATGCAGAGCAGGAACTTGGGATAAGCTATATTCTAATAGACCAAATACTCTATAGAAGATTTGAGCTATGGTGGAATGAAGATGACATTGCAAACGATTTAAAGATTTCTAAAAAAGTTGTTAATATGATTATGAAAAGAATAAAGGAAACGCAGCATAAAAGATTGCCTGCTGAGATATTTAAGCTTAGCACACGTTCTCATGGTTCAGATTGGCGTTATCCAAGGGAGTAGAAATGAAAATTTAACATTGTAGATTAGCAATAGTTCTATTTTTCTTATGCGATTATAAAATTTAATAATTGACTTATTTTTATTTATTTTTAATAATCTAAAATTACTATTTTTTATATTATTAAACTTATTCTATTTGTTTTTAAAACTAAAAATATAGATTTGTTTTGTACTTAGTATCATTTAGTTGGCTTATATAAGTTATTACTAATATAAATTGTATTAACATTCAAATTTCAGAAAATAGCTTATTAATCTATTTACCTGCTGAAGTTGTTTATGATGATGGTGAAAGAAAGGTTTTACCTGAGAGCTATATACTAAATGTAAAGAAATTTACGAGTCTTAGTTCCATCAAGAGAAATAGACAATGTTATAAACGAGTTGAAAAAATCAGAATTTCGTGAAGTGAAGTTACAATTTTTTAAAGGTGAGAAAAAGGCTTTATCATTAAAATTTTACAATATTTGGGAGCTACATGCCAGAATTTATGAAGAAGGTTTTATAGATGCACATTTTGAATTAAGTAGAGAATATTTTGAACATCTATCATATCCTACTGTGTCCGCAATCTACGAAATATATGATTTCTACAAAAGTGCATATCCTTATTTGCATATTTTTGATTCTAAAAAAAGGAAAATGGATTGTTAAAATTCTGAATAATTATAGTATAAAGATCAATCCGCCGTCATCAATAACATCTTGGAAACCAATAGTTGTTACTATAGCTGCTATTGCAGGTGTATGTATTGTTGCGTATGCTTTATCAAGGTTAAAAAAAGTTTGAGGATTAAAGGATATTTGGCAGATTAGGGAATATTCATTAGAATTAAGATTAAGAAAAAGGAAAAAGAGATGGAGAGAAATTCTTTGGTCTTCTTAGAATAGATATAGTTACGTATTATTTAATTATATTACATTATAAGTATGTTAGCGTAAAACTTTTCGCATGTACTTTTATGACAGATAAAACTTAAGCTTCTAACGGTTAAGTTTATAAATGCCTTGTATTTAAAATTCCGAGAAATAGTTAAAGTTTATATAGGAAAATCCGCTATGTATCAGTGGAATAAAATTTGAGTAAATATGAAGAATTGCGTATTCTACTTGAAAGATCTAGACGTTTTTATGAATCTGCAATTATCCAGATTGAGAAAGGATTTTATGACTTGGCTGCATTTAGTCTTGAACGAAGCCTTCAACTCTTCTTGAAAGCTTATCTACTTAAACTTGGCGTTGATTATCCTAGAACACATAGCTCAAGAAAACTTCTTGAGATGATTTATGAGATTACAAAATTCGAAGTTATTAAAGAGCTTGTGCAAAAGTTTAGCATTGAACTTGCATTTCTTGAGGATATTTATATCACTTCAAGATATATCTCAAGAGAGTTTACTTTAAATGAGGTAAGCAGACTAAAGAAGGTAATACATGAGGTGATTGAAGTTGTCAGAGAAGTTCTTGATAAAAGAAGCTAGAGAAAGAGAAAAAATCTTTAGAGAATTAAATCGGTATTTGGAGATGATATATAAAACGGTAAAAGAACTGGATAAAAATGCAGAAGTTTACCTATTTGGAAGCGTAGCAGAAGGCAAGCATTTGTTATCGAGCGATATAGATATTTTAGTAGTTACTGATAACATTGCTCCAGAGATCATTATTTTAAAGCTATGGGAAAAAGGTATTAAAGACCCCTTCGAGATACATGTAGTTAAGAAAAACATGCTAAGCTTATATGAACAAAGATCAAAATTGATTAAAATAGAAGGTTATATAGAACAAAACTAGAAAAAGCCAAAAAATAGGATTAAATGAAAAAGATACAATTAATTCTAAATATTTTTACGAAAATCTTAGACAAAGAAAAGCGTTAGGAAGTTGTTTTAAATTATGCTTAATATCTTCGATTATTTGATCTTTTAGTTTAATTTTATAAAGTTTAAATTTAAGTTTTACAAAGTATAACTTATGGTAAAACTAAGAATAAAGGTAGGACCAAAAGGTCAAATCTTAATACCGAGAATTCTTAGAAAGAAATATGGAATAAAAGAAAATGATTATATTATAATAGAAGCTAATGATGAAAATATTGTAATAAAAAGAGCACCAAGTATTAATGAATCTCTTTCTTGGTTAAGAGAAAGAAAAAA
>JAFMCU010000024.1 GCA_017857595.1 Thermoprotei archaeon | reverse complement strand
ATTCCTGTATATAATAAAAATTTAAACTTTAATGGCTTATTTCTTAATTGAAGCTAAATTGAAAGCAGGACTTTTATATAAGCATTCTAGTATAATAGAGATAAAGGAAGTAGAAAAACCACATATCGATAAGGGCGAAGCTTTGGTGGCAGTAAGAGGTCTAGGTTTGTGTGGATCTGATGTAAAGATTGTGCATAAGTTTATAGAACCGCCCTATTATCCATTTATAATAGGTCATGAGATTGCAGGAGAGCTTATAGACGCTCTACCTTGTAATGAAGTTGAAAGAAATATAATTAAACTTATTAGAAATTGTGACAACAATTTAATTGTCTATTTATATGTAGGATGCGGGGTTTGCAAATATTGTATAAAAGGCGAGAGAAACTTATGTTATAATGTTAGGAGAATAGGTTTCGAAATTAATGGTGGACTTGCAGAATATGTAAAAGTTCCTATATCAAATCTAGTTCCATTACCAAAACCTTTAACATATGATTATGCGGTTCTAGCAGATGCTGGAGCAACAGTATTAAGAGCACTAAAGAAAGTTAAGCTAAAACCCAACTTAAATGTAGCAGTAATGGGAGTAGGAGGATTAGGATCGTTAGCTATTCAAATTCTTAAAATTTCAGGATGTAAGATAATTGCTTTTGATAAGAAAGAAGAGAAGATTAACTACGCCATTGAACTTGGTGCTGACATTGCAATAGATGTATCTAACTATCAAAAATTTTCAGGTATTGAAGACAATGTAGATATATTTTTAGACTTCGTGGGTAATAAGGAGAGCCAAATTCTGGGAATAAATACGCTTAGAAAAGGAGGAAAATTGCTTCAGGTAGGTTATACTGAGTCTACTTTGAGTGAAATTCCAAATAAAACTTTGGTGTATAAGGAGATAAAAATAATAGGTTCCTTGGGAAATTCAATTAACGACCTTTATGAGGTAATACAGCTTGCAATCAACGGTTATATTAAATCTAATGTAACTAATAGGTATAATATGGAAGAAATAAATAATGCTATTACTGATTTAAAGGAGAATAAGATACTAGGCAGAGGAATAATTAACTTATAAATAAAATTTTATGAAACTTTTATAATTATATCATATGATGGAAAAAAGTTTTAGCAAATAATTTACTAAAAGAGGTAAGTGATAAAATTGAGTAATCGAACCTTGATTGCAAGGGATTTAAAATAAAGAATTAATAAATTAAAAGGAAGAGTAACGTCTATAGAACTTTGTACCCATCCAAATTATAAATTGTATGTAGTAATAGAAAAATTTAATATAATATATTATAAGGTTATTTGGCTAAACTAATTCCCTTAGTTTCAGGACCTAATTTAAATCCTATTATTACTAAGAGTCCAGCTATTATAAGTAAAATACCAGAAGAAAACCAAATATTGGCACCCTCAATTCCTTGTAATAGGCTATGTAAACCTAATGTATAAAATGTATACCAGCCGCCTATGAATAGTCCAGATGAAAATCCAATACCAACTCCCGAAGATCGATGAGAAGTTCTATACCTTTCAGCTAGATATGCTACTGTAGAACCCCACGGAGCATAAGCTAAGAAGACTAGAATGAATGAGAATAGACTTGCGACAAATATATTATTGACGGTGGCAGAATTTATAATAACGTAATAAATAGGGATTGCCAGTAGTATAGTAGCTATATGCCACCTTGTTCCTAAATATTTTCTACCAAAGATTTGCGAAAGATGCCCATAAATTATAGCGCCTATTCCGCCTCCAACTAATCCAATCATATAAACGATGAGTGAATTCCCATACGAAAGTATTGATGGCTTATTTTGTAGTACTAGCAAAAGATTAGAGTAGCTTGCAAATGATGCAAGAAACATCCCGGTCATTACTATTAAGATTTGAATAAAATCTTTCAAAGCTTTTCCTCCCAAAACAGATTTTACAGGAAGCTTTTCAACTTGTTTGTTTTTCACAACTTCTTTAAACATCGGAGAGTCTTCTACTCTCAATCTTATGAACAATGCTATTGGGAGAGGAATTAGTGTAGTTAATATAAGATATCTCCAGCCATAAGTTACAAAATTACTTCCGAAATATAAAGAGAGATAATAGATTGCAACAGTATTAGCTAAACCGCCCAAAATAAATCCAAACAGTATAAGTCCACTGACCAATCCTCTCCATTTAGGAGGTGTCCATTCCATAGCTAATGTATGCCCTCCTGCATATTCACCGCCAATAAAAAACCCAACCAGAAATCTTAAAATTAAGTAGATTATGAATCCTAAGTAACCGGCAACAGTATATGAAGGTAAGGCTGCGACAAGCGCTCCAGATACAGAATAACCTATTACTGTAATTATTAAGGTAATTTTTCTCCCTAATTTATCTGCATAATGACCAAATACAAATGATCCAAGAGGTCTAACAACTTCGCTCAATACAAATCCGGATAAAATTGCTATTTGGGAGAGTAGTACAGGTACGTTTGGTGGCAAAAAAACCCTATTGAGTACAGTAGCTAGACTTAGTACTATTAATAAATCGTATGCATCAAAAAAGTATCCTAATACTTGAGAAATCACCGCTCTTATTGCTGGTGCAGTAAACTTCTCTGCTTCAAGACTTACTACTTTTTCATCCACAATTTTTAAATCAAGGAGTTTTATTTAAACTTTTTCCTAAATATTATTAATAAGGAATTAAATTTTGGACAGTCAGTTGATTTTAAAGTTTAATCTTTAATAAATCTTATGTATACGATTAATCCAACATGTTACTAATTTCAGGATTATAAACCAATAATCTAGCGTCTTTGCATAAAATATTTTTTCAAACGTATACTAAATATATATAACACTTGATTATGTGCAAAAATAACAGTGATTAATCGAATTGACATAAATAAACATTGAAAATTCAACAATTCTATATAATACAAAGCTTAAATAGATTAATGAATAATACAGATATAGCGAATCAGATGAGAAGTGGTCACACTTGTATAGTGACCATAGATTTACATAGGGGTCATTTAGATCCTGAAATAGGAACCTTACCTCTTCCTGAAGAAAAGGCAAGAAGAGTTATTGAAAACTGCATTTATATCTTAAATGAGGCGAGAAAAAGAAGAATACCAATTATTCACGTCGTTACTGTGTACAGAAATATAGAAGAAATCCTTTCAAATCCTTTCTGGAGTTCACTACAAAAAAGCGATGTTCAAAATAAAAGAAAAAACATGATAAATCATAACCTCATAGGCTCTCCCCAAACTCAATTGATGCCTGGAATATATAAGGAAGGTGATTTCCTAATAAATAATAAAAAGAGATATGATGCTTTCTATTCGACCGATTTGGAATTCATTCTTAGAAGTTTAGAGTGCAGAAGAATAGCAATTATAGGCGTTAATACTAACAGTTGTGTACTAGCAACTGCAGCTTCAGCATGCTCAAGAGACTTTGAAGTAATTGTTATATCGGATGGAGTAGACACTATGGATGAGCCGTCTCTTCATCAATCATCACTCAGAATCATTGAAACTGCCTTTGGTAGAGTTTTAACTAAAGAAGAATTCTTTAAGCTAATTGATAAAGAAAGCTCTTAATGATTTTTCCAATCATTGCAATCTTCTGAACCTCAATTATGACATTCTATTTAATAAATTATAAGTTATTTTAATGTATGTAATCAAGATAAAGTGAGTGTAATGGGATTTAAGAAAACTTTAGATAATGAGTACAATAAGATAAAAATTATTATGGTCTTAACTTAATATTGATGAGGCCTAGATTTCTGTAAAATCCATTATGAATAGGAAATATATAAAATTGTTAGCTCTCTTATCTAATTTTTGGTAATACATAATGTTATTTAATCATTGTCAAGAGCTACTAAATCCAATGGAATAAAAGGTGACTAATCGAGTAAATTCAAAAATATCAAAAATGACCTTTACAATTATTCCTTAACTCTCATATGTTTAGCTAACCAAGAAATTTTTTCATCAAGTTTTTTCTGTTCTTCTGGATCTCTTGGAGGTACTATAGGCAGTAATAAATACGAGGCCTTATTTTTTCCTCCATAAATTCTTATTTTTCCTCCATAAATATTCTTTGGTCTTCTAAAAAAATCGCCAACTTCATGATAAAATGGTCCGCTTCCTGACATTAGGAAATGACCTAATCTCACAGGTTCTCCAGAATATTCGAAATCTTTACCCCCTATTGTTAAACCGATCCTGTAACCTTTTGGAAGATATACGCAAGTTGGCCAAAGTTCTATATCTAATTCGTAAATCTCATTGGGTGTAAGATAATTTAATTCGTCATGAGTATGATAAGGTCTCCATTCTGTACTTAATCTTTCATCTAGTTTTCTATGAGAAGCCCTTAACCATCCATGAGATAGTGGAGTATGAGGATCTAGGTAATCATAAAAGAATACTTCCTTCATAGAAGGCGAGAAAGCCCTCAAAGTTAGAAATATGTCAGCATCGGATGTTGAGGATGATATAAATAACTTTGCAGAAATAGGCCCAGTTATTTCAGTATCTTCCTGCAAAGGGGGTAGAAGAAAAGTTACACCGTCTCCAAGAGATTCATACTCAACATTACTTTCTTTTTCTATCTTGTCAAATTCAAGAGTAAGATTTTCCGGATTTAGATATAACTTTGTCCATCTAGTCCTACCAATTGGCCATTCATTTTCCGCCCTTAACTTATAGCTTCCATCAACATGTCTAATCCAAAGAATTACTCTAGGAGTTTCCTTCCACCCATTTTCTATACCTTTTAAATAATAATCAAAGAATTTCTTTTGAAGTTGTACACCGTAATTTGTATAAAACTCAATCCAATGTTCTCTTCCGTGAATCTCGAGCCATTTTTCCTTTGATGCAGACATAATAAATCCTTCAACATTTCCCCTCAAGTGAAGACCCAGTCCTCCCCAATTACCACATGATAATAATGGGACCTCTATTTTGCTCCAGTCGGGAGATCTATCTTTATGAAATTGATCGTATAACGGATGGTCTAATATTATCTTTTCCATATCGACCCTTCTTTTTCTTAATTCTTCATCTGGCAAAGTTTCTGGACCTGCTACTAATTCTCCGTTAATTGGATTTACTGGGCCTCTCTCACCTACTCCGTGTTGTACTTTGACTACTTGATTTTCATACCAAACACGCCAAAATGCAGTGCTAGGAATGCCACCATGGTAAGTCATATCTCTATAAAAATCAGCTGCTGCTTCCCATGGACATATTGCTGCCAAGTGAGGTGGTTTCAAGGAAGCTACTGCCCATTGATTTATTGCATAGTAAGAAATGCCAGCAAGACCTATTTTACCATTACTCCAAGGTTGCTCAGCAGCCCATTCTATACAATTATACAGATCTTTAGTTTCTCTTGAAGAAAGTGGATCTAGAAAGCCCTCAGATCTTCCAGCACCTCTTGAATCCACTCTAACAATTACGTAACCATCTGGTACCCATTTTTCTGGATCAACAGTTTCCCAATTCATATATTTACCTGAACTTCCTTGGAATACTTCTGGAATTTGCTTGAGTCTCTGCCATTGGAATGGATATCCAATACTGAAGTGCAACCCCTTACCATATGGTCCATAAGAAAGTATTACGGGATACTTTCCCTCTTTTATAGGTCTAAAGACATCAGCTCTAAGAACAACACCGTCATCCATTTTTATCTCTACGTCCCACTCAATTATCATATTATCCCTAATTTCCTTTTTCATAACAATGTTTTTACAATTTATTGTATTTAAACTTTAAACTAATAACTTGGTAAATATGTTACTCAATCTGCAATAGATTTAAATAATTATAACATTAAAATTCTAATGATTACCTTTGAGGACATTTGGAATAGAGTTTTCAGCAAAAATTAATTGGAACTTAGTAAATAAAGATATAAAAGTACGGCTGTTTCTACAGATTGAGAATTATCCATTGGTTATCTTTGATTTTTAATCGCTATGTCTGACTACGAAGCAATAGACGTTCATTGTCATTTTTTCCCAATACGTATATTTAAAAAATTAAGTAAGAAATATAATAAATTCAATCTAGATATAAAATCTGAAGGAGATTTAGCAAATATTAGAATAAGTATAGGTAATGTAAGATATAGCGGCACAGTAAAAGGCGGGTTTTTAGATTTTGATAAGTTAGTTAAAGATTCCTTAACAAAACATAAGATCATTAGAATAATTTCAATTGCTCCAATATCATTCTTTTATGAGTTGGATATTGAAATAGCTGATGAATTATATAGGGAATTCAATAATTTGGCTTCAGAATTAAGTGAAAAATATAAGGATATTGTTAGTTTTATGGCAGGAATTCCGCTTCAAGATCCTAGCAAAGCAATTGAGGAATTAAAGAGAGCTATAATAGATTTGGGATTGAAGGGTGTAGCAATAGGAACAAATGTGGTAGGGAAGAATTTAGATCATCCTACTCTAAGGAAATTTTTTATAGAAGCTAATAGATTGAATGTACCCATATTCTTACATCCCGCCTATGTTGCGGCTAAAAGCAGATTAAAAAGATATTATTTGACGAATATAATAGGGAATCCTTTAGATACAACAATTGCGGTGGGGTCGCTTATATTCAGTGGGCTTCTAGATCAGCTAAGCAATTTAAAATTTGTACTGGCACATGGTGGAGGATTTTTTCCTTATCAATTAGGAAGATTTGAACATGGGTATCATGTAAGAGAAGAAACGAAATTTAAAGCTAAACAATCACCTAAGTACTACTTAAGACACTTTTATTTTGATACGATCTTGCACGATAAAGAAGCCCTTAATTTTTTAATTAGACAAGTTGGTCCTGAGAAGATTATTATGGGTAGTGATTATCCTTTCGATATGGGATACGACAATCCAGTTGATGTGATTGAATCATTAGAACTTGCAGGAAATATTAAAAATATGATATTAATAGAAAATGCTATAAAACTATTCAAATTAGAATGATTCTACTTTAATTGTTCTTTTTTCTTTCGCAGATCTAATTATAGCTTCAATGATAGCTACATTTTTCATTCCTTCATAACCGTCAACTTCAGGCTTTTTTTTGCTTATAATACTTAATGCGAAATCTTCTTGTTCTTTTAATACTGGATCCACTTTTTCTACTTCAATCTTCATTTTATTCAGCTGGTCTCGCGGTTGAATATAGAGCTCGCCATTCTCATTGCTGAAAAGATTAGCTTCAGTGCAATATAAATTTACATTAAATATTCTAGGAGTTACAAAAACACTTGCTATAAAACCATACGTATGATTTTCAAATTTTAATAAGGCAATTGCTACATCGTCTATCTCAGCAGGGGTTGCAATCTTATCCATCATACTTGTTACTTCATAAACTTCGGAACCCAGTAGAAACCTTAAAGTATCTATCATATGTATACCTAAATAAGCAAGAGATCCGCCAGGACTTTCTTCTCTGTAAAACCTCCACTTATCGGGAGTTAAATTTAGACCTAGCGGATTAAAATAGTATCCATCTGAAAAAATCACTCTCCCTATCTTACCTTCTTTTATCATTTCTTTCATTTTTCTATGCTGGCCCATCCATCTTTTATCGTGACCTACTGCTAATATTAGATCTTGGTTCTCAAATGCTTCTATTATTTCTTTACAGTCTTTCACAGTATTAGCTAACGGTTTTTCTACCAACGCATGTTTGCCGGAATTAGCTGCCATTATTGCTAGCTCTTTATGAGTGGTATGCGGAGTAGTTATTATTACAGCATCCAAATCTTTCCTCTTTAATAAATTGATGTAACTATCTTCATAATTGCAGTTATATTTATATGCAAATTCTTTCGCTTTTTCTGCATTTCTAGTATAACATGTTACTAATTTCATAAATTTATTCTTCTTTAAGGCTTCTGCATGAACTGAGGCCCACCAACCTATACCTACTATTCCTACATTTATAACCTTATTCATGCCTTATTAAATGTAATAGTCTACGAGCATAAATTAAAATTTTATATGTCTCAAGATAGAACATTCACTGGGAATTATCTCTTATTTAAAAAATATATTTACTTTATTTATGCTGTTAATCTTTTTCCCTTAGTTTCGGGCGTAAAAGGTAAGAACGTCATTATAGCGAGTATTAAATACAGAATGCTTCCTGAAATAAAAAGTGGAATTAAATTATATAAATTAGGCGGGGTGCCTATTAAAAATCCTAATATTGCAGGACTTACTATACTTGCCACTCTGGCTGATGTATAAGTAATCCCGCTTGCAGAAGCTCTTGAACGTGCAGGATATAAATCATTTGCATACACAAATACAGCAGACCATATTGAATCTAAAACAAAATAAGCAGGAAGAATAAAAGGTAAAAAGTACCATGTATAAAAGTATGCCGAAGTGACAATAAGAAATATAAATGGCAGTAATGAAAATATTGCTATTGTCAATTTTCTTCCTATTATATCTACAAGTGCAGACATTACAAATCTGCCTATCATTCCAGAAAGAGCAATTACAGTAAATAATCCAGCTGCAGCAACGGCTGAAATTTTGTAATTATAGACTAGGTAAGTTGGCATATATGGAGTAACAAAATACCATACGTAACCTATGACGAATCCTGAGGATATAATATATAAAAAAGATCGTTTATTTGCAACTAAAAGTGATAATTGCTCTATTAATGATAAATACTTAGGCGGATTTCTTTTATACTCTGTAGTTAAGTCTTCTTCAATTTTATTCACCTCAGTAGAATCACGTATTCGTAACAACCAAGCTAAAGCTCTAGCACTTTCTTTTATTTTTCCCTTTGAGTACAGCCATCTAGGAGATTCAGGCATCAATAATCTTCCTAAGAGCGATAATATTGCGGGTATTATTCCTAATACGAATAATCCTCTCCAACCAAAAACAGGAATAACCAGATAGCCTGATAGACTTGCAAGGGAAGTTCCTAACGGTAGCAATGCTGATGTAATTCCAGCAGCAACTCCCCTCCGTCTTTCTGGTGCAAATTCCTGTATTATTGTATAATCTATGGAATATGTAGCTCCTATTCCTATACCTTGTAAAAACCTTAAAATAAAAACATATGCAATGCCATATTCAGGGACAGCAGATATCAAAGCAGTTGATATTCCAGCTAAAAGTACTGTTATAACGAAAATCGGTCTTCTTCCTATTCTGTCGGCCAATACTGGAAAACCGAATGCCCCTATTACTCCTCCAACACCCACTAAAGAAACCAGTAAGCCGACATCGAAACCAGTTATTTTCCATACGTTAATCCATATAGGAATTACAACACTGAGTAGACCAAAATCGTAAAATTCTAACATATCAGCGAGAATCACAGTAATGATAATTGCTATAAATATTCTATTAATTTTATATGTTTGTAGATATTTCCCTACAGCATCTGTTACGCCTAATTCAGACATTCTTATTACATAATTCGTGTAGACATATATAAACTTTTTAAAATAATATAGTCAACGTGAGAATGGATTTTGATTTATGCATTGCTGATGGATATATTGTATTAGATATTGGTATAATAAAAGCAAATTTATACATAAAAAATAATATAATAGCAAAAATATCTCAATTTGAATATAAAAGCAAGTCTATAATAAATGCAAAAAATAAGTACGTAATACCTGGATTAATTGATGGGCATGTACATTTTATGGATCCTTCTGAGATAGATAGAGAAGATTTTATAACAGGCTCATCTGCAGCTGCTGCTGGCGGGGTTACCACAGTTATAGAACATACTCATTCAAGTCCTATAAGAAATTTGAAAGAGTTTAAATCCAAGCTAAGTTATGTATCACAAAAATCAGTTGTTGATTTTGGACTTACTGCACATATTTGGGGAGACAATATTGAAGATCTTGAAGAATTGTGGAAAAACGGAATAACTATGTTTAAATTATTTACCACAACAACTCACGGTGTCCCAGGTATGAATAATTTTCAAATAAAAGAGTTTTTTAAAAAGATAAATTCCTTCAATGGACTTGTTCTATGTCATTGTGAAGATGACTCGATAGTTAATGGTGAGTTAGAGAAATTAAGAAGAAGCGAAATAAAGGGAAATGAGATTCTCTATTTATGGAGAAATAAAGAAGCTGAGATTATAGCTGTGAATACTGTAGGACTTTTAGCAAAATTAACAGGAGTTAAAGCAATAATAGCTCATGCCAGTCATCCAGATGTAATTGAAATAGCTAATGAATGGAAAAATAAAGGAGCGAATCTTTGGATAGAATCTTGCCCTCAATATTTTTACCTTTTCGAAAACGAAGTTATCGAAAAAGGGGGTTTTAGAAAATTTACTCCACCTACAAGAATTACTTCGCAATATGAAAAAAGTATGATGTGGAAATTGTTAAATGAGAATAAAATTACGCATATATCATCTGACCATGCACCTTCCACAAAATTGCATAAAAGCAAAACTATAATGGAGGCTCCTTTCGGCTTACCAGGGGTCGAAACAACATTAAGATTGATGCTACACGCTGTTAATGAAGGCTGGATTAGCATAAAGAAATTAGTGGAGGTTACTTCTACGACACCTGCTAAAATTTATGGATTGTATCCTAAAAAAGGCGCAATAAAAGAAGGAGCTGATGCGGATGTGGTCGTTGTGGATCTACAAGCTGAAGAAGTTATAGAAGGAGATAAGCTCTATACCAAAGCAAAATGGTCTCCTTATGAAGGAATTAAGCTAAAAGGGAAACCACTATATGTTATCTCTAGAGGTGAAATTATTTACGAAGAAGGAAAAGTATTAGGTAAACCTGGAAGAGGAAAATTTCTTCCTGGACCGGGATTTGCAAATCAATAAGTCCAAATGCTGCACTACGCATCGTTGCTTTTTTACTAAAAAGCTTGATAACTTCCCAATTTTCTTGACTATTTGCTTCTCATTCTTTGTTTAAAGTCCTTTAAAACAATATTAATACATTCCTTTTAAAGCTTGTAATATAATATAAAGAGGAGAGAAGCGATTCCTATAGGAACTTATTGCTCTTAGGTTTAGCAACAAATAGTATTGAAGAACAGTTTTTAAAGCATTATCGTTTATCTTAATGAATAAAATATTGGTAAACCTTCTAAAGATCTTTAGATATATTCTTTTAAAGGGTCACTAAAACTTAGAGTTTCTTAAAATATGGTCTTACTTATGCAATAAATATAATAAAATTTAAATTACGGAAAAAAATTTAATTGTGATAAAATGTCTTGGGGCAATTTCGGAACGGAAGCTGCGGAAAAAATTAATTGGAGTAGAATTAGGGAAGAAAGAAAAAGAAGAGCTATGGAGAAAATGAAAGAAGCTGGGCTAGGAGCATTTCTTGCTTTTTATGAAGAAAATATAAGGTTCATTTCATCTACAAGGGGGGCTCCCTGGACAAGAGATAAACCTGGATTAAGGTATGCACTGTTGACTTTAAATGGTAAAGTAACCATGTATGAACAGGGTGACAATTGGTATCATACTAAAAGAAACTGTCCTTGGCTAGATAAAGTTAAATATTCCTACGCTATTTGGATAAAGGGAGCTTCAGGCCCAGCAAGTTTATATCAAGCTGAAAAATTCGCCAATGATCTTAAGATAGAATTGAAGGAAAATGGTGTAGCTGATTTGCCCGTGGGCGTTGATTTTATAGATTTTAATATGTTAAGAGCTTTTGAAAAAGTTGGAATTAAAGTAGTTGATGGTTTAGGAGTTATACATAGCGCAAGATCTATTAAGTCTCAGGATGAGATTGAACTATATAAAATAGCCGCATTAATCGCTGATTCTGTTCATTACGAGGCAATGAAAATACTAAGGCCCGGTCTTACTGAAAATCAGGTTATGGCTCATTTATATAAGTATGCATTTTCTTTTCCCAATGTCGATAATATAGTCACAATAATAGTTAGTTCAGGTCCAAATACATGGCCAAACTATAGAAATTTCACTGATAGAGTGATAGAATATGGTGACCTTGTTTTGATTGACGTGGTAATTGCCTACAATGGATATCATACATGTGTATACAGGACATACAGTGTAGGTAAACAACCTACACCTGAGCAAAAGGACTATTATCAAATTGCGCTAGATTGGCTTTATAAGTCAATTAATGTGGTTAAACCTGGAATAACAACTAAAGATATAGCTGAACAATGGCCTTCAGCAAAAGACACATGGGGATATAGGGAGGAAGAAGAAGCAGCAGCTAATCTTTGGGGTCATGGGTTAGGGCTATCCCATTACGATCTTCCACTCATATCTAGAATAAATTCTCTTCAGTTCCCATATGAAATTAAAGAGAACATGACTTTAGCTTTAGAAACTCAGCATGGAAAACTTTTCAAATGGGGTGTTAGAATTGAACAAATGCTAGTTGTAACCTCTAGTGGATTTGAAATACTTAACAAAATACCTGTCGATGAAATAATTACTGTTTAGATGCATATCAAAGATAATGAGGCTATTTTTTTAATAAAGCCTTATTCACTTGAAATTAAAAATAATGTTATCAATAAGGAATTAGATAAAGACGAAGTTCTTGTAAAAATAAAACATGCAAGTATTTGTGAAACAGATTTAAAAATTTATAGGGGTGAGATTTCAAAAGTTAAATTTCCTGTCATCTTAGGTCATGAAGCAGTAGGTGAGGTTATTCAAACTGGCGAAAACGTTACTTCTCTTAGGGATGGTGATAAGGTTGTAATAGATCCAAACATTTATGATGGAGTTTGTTCTAGTTGTAGAGCATTAAAATTTAACCTATGTTTAAATGGTGGTCTTTTAGGTAGAGAGAAAGACGGTGTATTACAGGAATATATAATATTACAAGAAAAGAATCTTTATAGATTACCAACTTCGGTAGACATTAAATCTGCACCTTTGATTCAACCTTTATCGACAGTAATACATGCTCAGAAAATGTTAACCGTTAATCCTAATGATTATGCTATGATTATTGGTATGGGAATAACAGGTTTAATGCATACAAGGTTACTAAAGGAAAAAGGTGCAAAAGTTATATGTGTTAGTAGGCTTGAAGAAAAGGCAAGTTTAGTTAAAAAATTCGGTGGAGAGTTTTTCTTAAATATTATGGATAAAAATTTTCAAGATAAAATACATGAAATTACGGAAGGAGAAGGGGTTGATATATTAATTGATACTAGTGCAAATGTAGAATTAATATATAGTATGCTTAAACATCTCAAACCAGCTGGTCAATTTTTATCTTTTGGAATAACCACTAAAATTGGAAATATTCCTATGTATGAGTTGTACTATAAAGAGGCAAAAATTATCTTCTCGAGATCAAGTTTACCTAAGGATTTTATAGATGCAATTAATTTAGTTAGAAATAATCAAATTGACTTAAATTCACTAATAAATGATTATGTAAATTTTAAAAATATTGGACAAATTTTTAAAGAATATGAATCTAAACTTAGGTATATTATAAGCTTCGATTTATAATAGTATTTTTATTTCCTTTTTTATGATTTCTTGTAATTTTTTCATAAATTAATATACACAGTTAATTAAAATTATGAGGCAATTAACCAAATATTTTCTCTTAATTTTAAGAAAATTCCAGATATCATCTATTTCATTCAAATTGACCTTTCCCTACTCTAAAGGATTAGGCTTTCATTTCTTTGCAATCACTCTACAACTTGCAACTAGGTAATAAATGAATTACCTTTTATCTTTCCATTTGTAAAAATAACATTAATTGATAAGGTCAGTTTTTATGTCTTTTATTTTTATAACCCCGCATAAGTGTCAGTTGAACGATCAGTT
>JAFMCU010000055.1 GCA_017857595.1 Thermoprotei archaeon | reverse complement strand
TTGCAGAGCATTTTGCTTGTGGAGGCAAGCTTCTTGAATCAATTCTTACCCAGCTCGATACCATGCATCTCACACCTTTCTCCTTTGATTCACTTCCTAAATAAGGTCCCCATTCCCATAAAGTAACAGCAACACTTATTTTATTTTTTAATGGATTTAATCCCATTTCTCCATAGGCTGTAAAAGCTATTGGTCTAATGTAACAATTTTCAACTTCATTCAATTCAATTAAACTAATTATGGCATCTTTAATTTCTTTACTGTCAAAAGGAATTTTAAGATTGTATATTTTAGCTGATTGATAAAATCTAACTAAATGTTCGTCTAATCTAAATATTGCGGGGCCTAATTCTGTAGCATGACAACGTATCGCTTCAAAAACTGATATGCTGTAGTGCAATGAATGTGTCATTACATGTATTTTAGCGTTATCCCATTCTAAAATTTCACCATCTAACCAAAGATATTTTAACTTCTGCATTATTAATCATGATTCTTATAGTTATATAAACTTTATAATTATATTCAAAATAATATGTATAAAAATATATTTTCTATTTTCTATTATTTAATATCCTCTTCATTTATTTAGTATAATAATAGTTAAAATATAAAGGTATTTTTTGATATGAACTTATAAAATATGAGATATAGCAAAATAAACAAATTTGTTTGCTAGAAGATTCATTAACCAATCGATTTTCTGATTAGTGCCATCTCTAAGAAATAATTTTTAGCTTCTTCCACTTTATTTTCTCTCAAGGCTAATATAAATAAAGTTGACAAGTAAGCATGCTTTCTTTCATTATAATTGCCACCGCCAAGTTTAATGCCAATATTCTTTTCAACGAAATTAATATCTTCTTTTATCATTTCTATTGTATTTCTTTCAACATTAAATGCTTCTTTGATTAGCTCTAAAGATTCATTATTAAAAAATTTTGCGCTACTTTTTAAATCCCTTTTAAAGTTAATGTATACAGATTCAAGAATGTCATTTTCAGCTTCGTTTAACTTTGATAACTCATACAAACCTAATAGCTCAGGCGGTAAACCAACAGAATACAAAGCGCCACAAAAAGGTATTGCTCTAGGAAGCTTAACACCTCCACTTTCTCTTGAATATCCAAAAAGTCCTATGTGCAATTTTCTAGCTCTTCTCTTTGGAACGTAATTAGAAACGTTATTAATCATAAGAGATAATTTTTCAATTTCTTGTTGATATCTCTTGGAATACAATTCAACAATCTTCTTTAATACAAGCTCCTCTGTATGAGAAAGCTCTATCGCATTTCTCATTTTATAACTGTATATTTTGTTTATAGCTTCCATAACTTCTTCTCTACTATAATCATACTTAAATGCTGATTGTATGGTAAATGTTTTTACGCCAAGATACTCATCCATAGTATTTTCTATATTATAAGGATTAAAGTTTCCTCTAAAGGGCAATGAGCCAACTCCAATTATAGGATATATTTCAAGATTTATTTCGCTTGATAATCTTTGTAACTCGCTTAAGGCCAGTTTAGCTAACAAAACAGCGCTTAACATTCCATAGTTCATTGCAGGATCAGATCTTGCTATAAAGATTCTTAAATAACTAGGTTTAATATACCTCCAATATCCCGCTACAATTTTTCCTATGTTTAATAAGCTTTCTTTATCCTCAACTAAAGGAATAATTTCGATCGTTTTAGGATACGTTTCTCCTACTATATCTTTAACTTTAATACCATCGAATAATTCTATATTTTCTCTGTTAACAATTACTTTTTCATAATACCTTAATATAGCTATCAATTCTTCATAACTTGTTGTAAATGGAAGTATAACTTCAAAAATCGGTATAACTTTTCTATTATAAAACTTCTCAGCTACATCATAGGAAACTGCAATACTTTCCATTGTCTCTGATAGAACTTTTCTTTCTGTCTTTTCAACATTAGGATTGGGTATTCGATAAGTTATAAAAACATCTTGTCCTATAGTTCTTTCACTAAAAAAATCAGAATAATTAGAAAGCAGTTTTCTTATTACATGTGTATCAACATCTTTACCTTCTGCATCCCACATGACCTCTTCAATGTTATAATAGGAAAAAGCTTTATAGGCCTCAATTATCTCTGCATCGCCTTCAATGATACCGTTTATTGACCATTCAGGATTATTAGCATTATCCGGATGCTGAGTTGACATCGTTCTTGGTATTTTTCTCAATTAAACTCAAAGTTATATTTATTAGGTTATAGATAAATATTTTGTTTTTAAAATTAGCTTATACATTATAGTAATTATTAAATTTCTTATTTTAAATAAATTAGATATCAATATTTTTAAATAAAATAAATGGGTAAAAAAGCTACAGTCGTATTGTATATTTTTTTAATTTCAAAATCTTTCATTGTAAAAACAATTGCATTAGGAGGATTATAAGACTTTAAAAAGCTTATAAATCCTTTCTTTATATTACCACTTGTTTTAACTTCGATAGGAATTATCTTACTATTCTTCTCAATAATAAAATCTATCTCAGCTTTACCTGTCGTCCTCCAGTATTTCACATTATAGCCTAGGTGAATTAGTTCATTAAGAACAAAGTTTTCTAATATCTGGCCTTTATCTGTTCTACTATCTAGATTTATAAAATTATTGATTATAGCACTGATAATATTTCATTATCTTATTGAATATTCAGAACTTTTTCAATTCCTTTTTGGACCCGAACTCGGTTTATTAATATTTTTTACTTATAGTTATGATTATTATTCTTGTAAGTATTGCCAGAATTCGTAGGGCATAAAAAAGATTAATGAATTCACAAGATTTTTTTGCTAATTGCTTTTTATTTA
>JAFMCU010000054.1 GCA_017857595.1 Thermoprotei archaeon | reverse complement strand
CTTTTCTTGTTGCATTTCTGCTGCCAATTTAACTAACTTCTTCTTAACTTCTTTAGTTACTCTTATCAGTTCACTCATAAAACTAGATAGTGTAGAAAGTAAATAAAGTTAATTTTGTTTTACATGAATTAATAATATGAAAAAGAATAAAACTTAGCTGAAGCTAATAATTAAAAATGTATAAGAGAAGACTTGTTTAAAACAACATCATATTCGTTATTTAATTGGAATAGAGAATTCAATTCATTCAGTAAAGTGTTATAAACAACTAAATTCTCTTAAATTTTTATCTTCAACATATTCTGCAAAAACAGATATATCATTAAAATCAAATCTAATCAGCTTCGAATATCCTTAACATTTATTAGCTTAAACTAGTTAGCAAACTATATATGAAATCATTTAAACATTCTCAGGAAAACCTTAAAAAAATCTTTTTAATAATCTTCAAATCTTTCTTGATCACTAAAAAGTACTTTCACAGAACTGTTAATTGTTTTCTTTCCTTTTTCTTTTATCTTTATTATTTTCAAAAAATTTATTAAAACTAATACCAAAAGACATGCTTGTAACTAGTCCTATAAGTGAAGTAATAGACAATACGAAAAGAGAAGCTACAGGAATATTCGCTTGACCATGGAATAATACTAATGCAAGAGTAATATTATAGCCTACATAAGGTCCAAAATATGAAATCAGTGCAAATTGAATATCATCAGATGTTCTAATCATATCTAAGAAATTACGATTTAATTTGGATGAGTTGAAGAGGATAAAGAAATTAAAAACTGCCATGTAATGCAGTATGAATAGTAATATAATATATCTGTTTAACAAAGAAAAATCTTCTATTTTTTCTCCAAAAATAGGAGGAAAGATGTACAAAGCTAGAAAATAAGAGATTATTAAGACAAGTGTTAGGATTAGGAGACTTACAAGCAATCCTATCCTCATCCGTCTTATAATTATTTTATATTTTGTCAATATATACTTAGGGAAAAAGGCGTTTTAAGAGTTCTACATGATTTTTACAGCTATATTGTGCTGATAATTACGTTAAAAGTTATGAAAATGATGAAAGTCAATAAAAACCTAGCAACACTTAAAAATGTTTTATTACAATTAAAGAGTACCGAGTTTAAACTTTAAAAAGTTAAGTCTAATTCTTTTGTTACAATGTAAGAAACTCATCAATTTTACTATTTAGCAGCTCTTCACAATTAACAGTTATTATTGGTATTCCTATTTTCTTTATCACAAAAGCAAGATTTCTCTCCACTAGCATGTCTATTTTTCTTTTAGCATGTATTATACCGCAATAACGCGTAGATTTGTGAACAAGGCTTTCGTTTATTGTAAGTTCACCGCTTTTGATCACGTTATATATTTCTTCGATTTTTTCAATGTCCTCCTTCTTAGCAACTGAAGTTTCTTCAATAAGGAATATTATATTATCACAAATAAGTAACCGATCGGGATGCTTAATCTGAAGATGCCTTTCCTTAATCCATTCTTCAAGATCTATTTCCTTACATTTTCTCTTCTTGGAACTCATAGTATATTTTTGCCCGTTTATCAAGAAGTTCCTCTGTAATTTTTGCAAAATCATCTTCAGGAATTCCAGTATCTTTAATTTCTAGTTCTTGAACAACAGCTTTATCTCCTTCAGCCTTTACAAGATATGCAATAATATTCTCAGGACTTACGACTTCGTTCTCGTCAAATCCCAATTCTTTTGCTTTACCTTTAATTCTGGATAATGCTATCAAGTTATTCAGAGCTACTAAAAAGAGATCACTATGAGTTGATATAACGATTCTTTTGCCCGTATTAATAGCTCTGGCTATGACCTTAGCAAGTTCAACATTAGCCTTTGGATGAAGATGGGCTTCAGATTCTTCAATAAATATAAACGAAGGCGTCTCTGGAGCTACAAGTGCCAATATCAATGCTAAAGATTCCCTTATTCCAGATGGAGCTAAATGAAGCGGTAACTCTTTTCCAGTCCAAGTCTTTACATAGATTGAACGATTCTCACCGTTTGATTTTAAAATAAAGTCTTTACAACCAAGTTCTTCAAGGAAACTCTTTGCTGAATCAGGAAGTTCTGTAATACCTTTAATTTTTTCAGAGAATCGAAGCATTATTTCTATAAACTCCTTATCAGCAACGTCTTCTATAAAGAAAGACATAAATGGCGAAGTTGCTGCTGGACGAGGCTTAAATGTTAGACGAATTATTCCAGCCCTATCATCTGGTAGAAATATTATATTAAGTTCTTCAGAAATTGAACGTAAGTCATTCATGGAAGGACCAAAAAGTTTGTTTATGAAATTAACAACAAGCTTATCAATATCTTCAAGGGAATAAATAGTTTCTTTTACTTCCGAGTCCTGGTATCTTAAACTTAAGATTCTTTGTTCTAAGAATTCAATTACTAAATTATTTAGCACGTTATCTAAACTAACTCCAATTTGTTCGAGCTTAAAATCATCTTTTCTTATAGTTATTGCTACTGGTCTCCATAACCCAGACATTTTTATTCTTGCAACTTCCCTACCAACCTTAACTAGTTCCTGCGGCTCAATACCATAAATGAGTTTAATTCCGTTCTTGATTGTTTCTTCAATTTGTTTCCAAAAGGGTTTTATATAAAATCTTAAAACTGTACGAATATCCTCTTCAGAAGGTTTTAAGCCTTTTTCAATACTACTAAGGATATTACTCTTAACTTTTTCTAGCGTACTAATATACGCGGCCTCTTCTGAAGTAGTTGATAAAATAAAAGAAGGTAACCTAAATAAGGGTAGAAACAATGCTGAGATTAAAACTGCTAGAGGTATACGTTCTGCGAGTAGAGTCCACACTAAGCGCATCAGAATCGATTTCCCAACACTATTTTTTCCTATGAATATTGTTAGAGGTTTTAATTTAATTT
>JAFMCU010000053.1 GCA_017857595.1 Thermoprotei archaeon | reverse complement strand
TGTTTACCTCCAACATATTTTATACTGATAAATAAATATTTAAATATCCACTCTCTAAAATGTTCAGTAATGAAAGTATTATCCTTTAAGGGAAAGAAAAATATATTAAGTATAGGCTTAAGCAATAGATTAGGCGTAATTGAAAATGGGCGTGAGATCTTTACTTGAAATAGATCTTGAGAAATTGTTATCGAATATTGAAGAAAAGTTTGGTATAAAACTGCCGAGAAGGGTTATAGAGGTTTACTTGGATGCGAAGCATGATATGCTATTCATAAGATTTAAGGAAACCAACAAAACTGAAGTAGGAGAACCGCTACAAACAAAAGCTATTGTAACTCTATTTACTGAGGAGGAAACTAATGAAATCACAGCGCTTGAAATAATTGGAATAAGCGAACTGTTGAAGGAGTTAAGTTAATAAAGAAGAAAGATCTTTACATAAAATAATCTTTCCCACGGTCGGAAGGATGCCAGAGGTTTAAGATTTATGAAAAGAGAGGAAATAAATATTTTAATAAGGAGAGCTAAAAGCTTCGAAGACTACGCCAAATTCGCTTTATCGAGGGAAGAATACGATTTATCTATGTTTCATTTAGATCAAGCTTTTCAATTAAATATCAAAGCTAAACTACTGGAGTTAAAAGGAAGCTATCCTAGAACTCATTTTCTAAGAGTTTTATTAGAAGAACTTTCTAACATATTTAAGAAAGATTAAATAAAAAAGATAATAGAAGAGAATAAAATGACGATTAGAAATTTAGAAAGGGCCTACATCTCTGCTAGATATTTGCCTGACTCCTTCTTTAAAGAAGAGGTAGAAGAAGCTCAAAAGTTATTAGAAAAAATAAAAGAAATATTATGGAAATAAAAAAATTAAGCTTGGAAGAAAAATATAGAATTTTTGAGAATTATAAGGAATATATTATTGATATTAAAAAATTTTTAGAGAATAAAATAAGTAATTTTAAAATTTTTGTTTTTGGTTCTGTTGTTAGAAAAGATTATGTTTTAGGATTAAGCGATATTGATATAGCAGTAGTTTCAAATGAATTTAATGATAGAAATAAAAGGAAAACAATAGATTCATTACTTTTTGAAAAATATTTTTCATATCCATATGAATTCCATTTATTAACTGAAGAACAATGGGAATTCTACAAAAGATTTATAGATAAATTTGAAGAAATATAGGACCAATAAGAGTCTCTTTGTGACATTACCTATATTTTTAGTATTGTTCACTTTTAGTTTTATATAATTTATTTTGAATTAATTTCTTATGAACTTCGAAATTTTACCCGAAAAGCTTTTAAAGGAAGCTGATTAGCTATTAAAGAAAGGAGACCTTGTTCAAGCTTCAGAAAAATACTATAAAGCTGCAGAGGAAGCAATAAAAATTCTTGCAATTAAAAAAGGTTTGGCCGTAATTGACTTGGTTAATAAAAGAAAAAGATGGAGTTCTGAATTATTATATAAGGCTGCTAAAATGCTAGGAATATTAGACGTATGGAAAGCAGCTTGGAAATTGCATCAGGATGGTTTTCATGAAATGATATTAAGTAGTGAATTAGTTGAGTTTTATTCTATAAAAGTTAATGAAATAGTAAATTTCTTGAAGGAGTAAGTCAAGTTGTTATAAAATTACAACAACCTAAAATACATGTTGAGACATAATAATTATAAAAACTTAAAAGTTAGCTGGATCACATTTCCTTCTAATTTTATTTAAATTACTAAGATTTAACTTTCAGAGATTATATTTAGACATTAAAAATAAGAGGTTAAATAATATGAATATCAACATAAAGGATCAAATAAACATTGTTAATACTGAGTGGCCAGAAGTATATGCTATTCATATTAATCTTAAAACAAATAAAGAATTAAATGAAAACAACTTAGCTTGGATAAAAGAGATCGCAAAAGCTACAGGTTGGGAAGAAAAAGAAGTTATGGAAGAAATTAAAAATTTAGACGCAAAGCCTAAGCAAAGAACTGAACATCACAAAGCTTTATTTGATAAGTACTTAAGAGAAGCAATAAATGAATTCGATAAGGGAAATTATGAACAAATATCTGAAAAAATTTGGGGTAGCTTTACTTCTTTAGTAAAATATCACGTTGCAAAAAACGAGATCCCTATATTTCACTGGGATCACAGAAAAATTAGAAATTACATAAACAATAATTTGTCTGGCAATTTGTGCGATTTATTTAAAGATTTATATGATAACGCATATCAACTTCACATATTGTTCTATGAAGGAATTAAAGATGAAGATCTTGCTTCTTTCAAAATATATTGGAACAGGACATATTAACTATTAAATAAAATTTTATCCGTAATCTAAATGTTAATAAATTAGTTTTAAATTACATATCCTTAAAATTAATACAATTTATAAGAAGCTTAATTATCTTAGAAGACCAAGAAACCGCTGATAACGAATCAGCATAAATTATTCTAAGAAAATAACTTGGAAACTTAAATATTATGCATATGTATATTTTATATGCCTAAAGTTACGACTAAGTTTCAAATTACTATCTCCAAAGAAATTAGAGAGAAGATCGACTTAAAACCTGGTGAAGAATTTGAAGTTGTTGTTTTAAACGATAACGAAATTCTTTTGAGAAGGAAATTTAAAAGAATTAGAAATCCGCTAAAAGTACTCATAGAAAAGAAAGAATGGAAAGAAGAAACTTCTCCAGAAAAATTAGATGAGCTAAGTGAGGAATAAGTACTTATAGATAGTAATGTCTTAAAACATCTAAAGAAGAAAAAGTAATAGTTTTCATGATGACTTCTTCTAATTATTTGTTTTTAAGATGAAACCAGATATAATAATTAGTCGTAACTTATATTGATTAGATGGGCCATATATACGTGAAAGTTAAAATAGCTGATGAGATGCTAACCAAGATTTTAGAAATTCAAGGAATAG
>JAFMCU010000052.1 GCA_017857595.1 Thermoprotei archaeon | reverse complement strand
CATTCTGAAATATCGGATTGAAGGTCTAATTCAATTAAATCAAAATACTTTGTGAGATCAACCTTTTTCAAAGACTCAATTATTATTTTTCGTCCTCAATTTTCATTAAAACTATTCCATCTTTCAAGTATTTCTCTCTTCATTCTTTTGGAAATACCGTCTGTCTTGCTTATCTATTTTTTATAATTTCCATAATTCTATATTTTAGAAAATAAGCATTTATTAATTCTTGAAAAGAAATAAATTAATTATAGAAATACATTCTATATGTAATATGGCAACTTCGAACTTCTCAAAAAAATGATTAGTAAATCTATATCTTAATTAATTTAAGAACCATATTAAAATTAAATATATTAAATGTTCAGCGAGAAATTAATTAAAATCTACTCTATGTATTCTTCCCATTCCCTCCATTCATAAACGCTTGCACCTCTAGTTCCTTTGATATAATCAGTCTTATCATAAGGAGGTGCGTGAACCAGTTTGAAAATAGAATATAATGATTTTTCAACATCGTCCTTATTTTTTAGTGGATAAAAGACCACTAAGCCTTCAGGAAATACTTTAAATTCAAAATTAGGTATTGTTTTCTTAATTTCTTTTAACAAGCCTTTTAAAGAAGCTGTTTGAAGTTGCGTAGCTGGCTTATAACCTAGTTCCTTAACAAGTTTTTCTACAAATTTACTCAACTGATTTTTATTATTATCCATTTATATAAATTAAAAATTTTAGTTTTAAATAATTAGCTGATACACCATTATTGAATTCTTTCATCTAAACAAAATACTTTTTAATTCCAATAAGGAAACTTATCAATTAATTATCCATTATGGAATGCTTAGCCTTTCAAAGCTTTAAAATCTGTTAGTTTTTAATAAAACTTTGCATCTTATCTATAAAGCCTAATGATATATTTCATCTTCCTTCTTTATCTTTTATCTATTTAATAATATAACCGAGATCTATCAAGGTCTCATTAAAAAGCTTTTCGTTAATTCACTTAACTACTGTTGTTATCAGTAGCGATGAATTGGAACTTGATAAAGAATTAGTATTTCGTTATTGACTGCTTAATATCACAATTTTTCATTTCCATTTTATAGTAGAAGACTTTCAATTTTGTAAAGTTTTATTATGTTTTGTCTCAAGATGGAAAATCCTTCTAGCAATAATTTATACTAAAACTGGTCCATAATAGACCAGAATTAATAAAAAACTGGTCTGAAATAGGTTAATTTGTTAGTAAATACTAACTATAAGTATGAGAACGGAAGATTTTAAGCACGTTATTACTGAATGGCTAACTAAAGGACCACCAAATACTTTAGAAAGAGAAATTTCTATTCCTTTAGAATCAAATTTAATTATAACTGTTACAGGAGGAAGAAGAACAGGGAAAACTTATCTTCTATTCAACACTATTAACAAATTGATTAGAGAAAACAAGGCAAAAATAAATGAAATATTATACATAGACTTTGAACATAGCAGGTTAAAAGCTGTGAAAGTTAATGACTTAGATGATATGCTTAAAGCTTTTATGGAATTAACTGGTAACGAACCTTCCTATATATTTTTGGATGAAATCCATAATGTTGAAAACTATGGAAGCTGGTTCAGAAAAAGGCTTAATGCAAAAATTTATCTTTCAGGTTCCTCTTCTTCTTTAACCCCGAGGAAAATAGCTGAGGAATTAAGAGGAAGAAGTATTAATTACGAAATATACCCCTTATCTTTTAGAGAATATCTCTATTTTTTGAAGGAACAGTTCGATCCAAAATTATTATCTTATACTGAGTATAGAGGAAGAATTCTTTCTTTTCTCAGAGAGTATCTTTATTATGGAGCCTATCCTGCAGTAATATTTGAAAAGGAGAAAGAAAAATTATTGAAATCTTATTTTGATTCTATAATAGTTAGAGATTTACGAACAGTTAATCCTGAAATTGCCGAAGCTTTTGCATCATATATAATCTCAAATTATTCTTCTTTGATTACCGTGAATAGAGTTTATAATTATTTAAAAAGTTTAGGATATAAAATAGGTAAAGAAAAAGTTTTAGAACTGTTTGATAAATCTAAAGAAAGCTACTTTGCGTTTTATGTTGAAATATTCAATAAAAGTGAAATTAAAAGAAAAGTCAACCCAAAGAAGGTTTATATAATAGATACGGGCTACTCAACTGCTCTAGGATACGAGTTTTCAATTTCTAAAGCAATGGAAAATGCTGTTTATCTTGAACTTATGAGAAGAAATTATGGCGATATATATTATTGGAAAGAATTTGGGGGGTCTGAAGGAAAAGAAGTAGATTTTGTAATAGCTAAAAACTTTCAGGTTGAAGAAATAATTCAAGTCACATATGCTACAGATGTTGTTGAAGAAAGAGAAATAAATGCGATAAAAAAAGCAAAAAAGGAACTAAATCCTAAAAAAATTACTGTAATAACTTGGGACTATGAAAATAAAGAAAATGAAATCGATTATGTCCCTCTTTGGAAATGGTTTCTTTTGCATCATTAGAAGCTTTAATTACATATTTTGAAAGCCTCGTCCTTAAGGACGGGAGAGGTCAGAAATAAATGAAAGTCTTGCTTCTCTAAGATAGGGAGTCGATTAGTCAAATTAGCAGACATAAATCGGTTCAAATCTTAAACCAAAAATAAATAATTTTAAAAATAAAAAGCTTTATGGCATAAGTTTTACAATTATTTATTTTTAAGTAATAAAAAATACAATAAGAAAGGGATATTATTACTATATCTATTAAAAACCTTTTTCAATATTAAAAAATAGGAATTAAAGTGTTTCTTGTTTTAATTTATATAGGATAAATTTTTTGAATTATAATGTATTTAATGTAAAAAGCCATTTCCATAAAGGCAAAATTTTTATTACTTTATCATCATATTTAATATTATCTTCAAAATCCCAAGTTATTATAAACAAATCTTTACATT
>JAFMCU010000051.1 GCA_017857595.1 Thermoprotei archaeon | reverse complement strand
CATGCAATAGATCTTCTGTTAAGACTTGTGCCTTCTTATCAACTATGCACAATTTAACATAGAATAGATTACCAGCATACACTTTAACCTTAATACCCTTATTTACTAATCTTTTAAGAATTTTATGGTCGGTTGACTCGTTGTGAATACATTAGCTTTAACACTTTTCTTTACCACATTTAGAAGCTGTTTTGCATCATGATTATCGAGGAAAACTGCAATAATCCATATCCTTTGCTTAGCTTCATTGATTAAATCATCGAGGATCTTCCCAGAATTCATCATAAGTTAAAATATTTTAAAGTTAATAAATTTTTACATAAGTTTTTATACAACTATTCTTTAACTCTTTCATATTCATTTTTATGTTAAATAATTATGATTTTTGCTTAATCCTAACAATTTCGCAGACAATATATCAGTTTAACTTATGAACTTAATTCTTTTGTTGAATTAAGCAATGAATTGTTATGTAAGTTAATTTATAAGGTGCACTTAATATTTATACCAAAACAGCTTCTGATTGAAACTAAATTTTCCATTTAATAGTTTATTTGAAAGGGGTTTGACTTCCTCATCAGATGTAAAAAAAATCGGATTCAGCTTAAATTATAAGAAAGACCTCCATATTCTAGATTAATTAATAAATAGAGATGAGATTCCCAACAATTCTCTTAATTGTCCTTTTTCTTTAAAGTTGTTTAAAAATTCGTCAAGTTAGTATTGCTAATGCTTTCATAAAAACCTAAGGATAAGATATGCTCTACGAAGGCCTGTTTCAAGCAAATCATCTTTTCTAATTCTTGCGCCTTTTCCTTGTTAAGTACTAAAAGAAAAATGTTATACAACGTTGGAAAAAAAGTATTGCTATCTCAATATAACTTTGTGTTGAATAGACTACTATAAATACATAGTATTCCTTACCGCATTTTGAACGCTCAATTTTTCCTTTCAGTTGGCATGATTGCTGTGATATGCTCTTAATTTGTCTAATTCATAAATGAGGATATTGTTTTTGATCCTAATTCTTCTATATAGGTTTTTATTACTTTATCTAAATCGTTATGATCAAACACGATAAACGGCTTGCTTTCAGGGCCGCCAGCTTCATTGAACTTAGATATGCAACCAGTAAGTAAACTAACTTCATTTACCATTTTATAAAATTTATCTTCCAATTCGTAATGAGATAAATTTAGATCTTTATTTTCATTTACAATCACTTTTATTGAACTTAAAATCTCGCCTTTCGTTAAACCTTTACCTCCAAGATAAAGTAAGAGAATTGCTATATAATCTTTTACAATTGCTTTGATTTTTTCCACTCGATTCTCAGTCATTTCTTCTTTCATTCTCTCTTTAAAAATATTCAGCAATTCTTCAGTTAAAAGCCAACGTTCTTCATCTGAGACACTTCTTGAATTGAAGGCTGGCATTATGAGTGCCAATCTTTTTCTATACAATTGATCAAAGAATTCATTGATAGTATCTGTTGCAACTTTAGTTGATGCAATGCTTTGAAATGTCAAAGAAACAATATCAAACTTTTCCTTAATGTATTCATCTTTTAACTTTTTCCACAATTCCTGACCAGTATGAATGGTTTGTCTTTTAAGTGGAGGTTCGGGTATCCAACCAATTTTGGCTATTATTACATTTTCATCATGTAAATCTATTATTTTAATTTTATAATTATACCAAAAATAATATCTATTTAATAAGTTATCATAGGATGCTCCAAGATAGAGGATAGGTAATATATGTTTATACTTTTCAGTTAATTCATTAACGAAACTTAAATTATTTTGAAGACGGTATGCAAAAGCTTCTTTAGCAATAGGTAATCCTTTTTCAGTTAGTGCAAGGAAGAACCAATTTGTATTTTCAGAGTAAATAGTATGTTTAGAACTGCTATCTGTGAATTCATATTGAGAAAGGATCTTTTCAGTCATTTCACTATAAGTCCAGTACTTTGTTCTCTCAATACCTTTTTCTGTAGAACTTATGTAAGGATGCTTTCTAACAAATCCATATGGAATGCGAGATGCAATATATAAGTCTGCTAGACTTTCTTTAATTTCACTAATAACTTCTTCAGATAATCCCATCGAACGCAGCTCATTAATGAAATTATTTAAATTCATAAATTAATAATATTAAGAAAATATTTATGTTTTATTTATTCACATCAATAAAATAATTAATCCTTCTTTTTCTTTTCAACATATATTAATAATTTACTCCTAAATTCATCTAGATTTTCTGATGAAGACCATAATTTATAACATTCAATAAGCGTCTCAATCTTCTCTTTTTCTTTTTTAGTCAAAGAAGAACCCTTGATTGCACGATCTATCATTTCATCTATTTTACCCTGCGAAAGGTTATATGGCAATATCTTATACTCCCGAAGCAGAGATACAAAATATCCTGATGATTTAAAATATTTGAAATCTTCTTTCTTTAATAGCTTTCTTTGTTCTTCTGTAAGGGAATACTTCTTTCCTTTTGACTCGCTCTTTTTACTTTTCTTTATACTTAAATATTTTTCATATTGTTCTATTTCTTCTTTACATATTTCCTGTAGTGAGTACTCTTTTAGATGAACATCCCATTCATATACAGGACCATGAGAAACTTTAACTATAACATTTTCTGCGCCTCTATAGCTCGATTTTCCCAAAGGTAATAGGAGCATTCTTTTAAATGCATATTCTCCTACTTGTTTAAGTCTATCAGAGTGCCCTACGATCCAAATAGAGGAGGGATGAAAATACCGATGATAATCTCTTTGACTTATCTTATTATAACATCCAATAGAGCCGAATTTAACAGTAAATTTCGGAGATTCTTTTTAGATTTTAATTTCTTTGAAACTATCACATGAAATTTTTCATTCAAAGTTACGAATTCGATGCAGTAGTATGTAATGATCAATATTAGATCAATGAGTAAACTAATAATTAAT
>JAFMCU010000010.1 GCA_017857595.1 Thermoprotei archaeon | reverse complement strand
TCTCATCTTTTCCTACTGTTATGTTCTGCATATTTATATCAACTGCTATGCTATCTTTAGGCTCAATTTTTTGAATAAATTTTTCAAAGGTTATTTTAATAAAAGCTTTACCATTGCGAATTACTAATCTTGCTTCCTTCATTTTCCAAGATAAATATTCTTTTATGTTTCTTGGATATCCCAAAATTTTAAACTCTCCAAGCTTAGATATTCTTACAACCATTCTTTCGAAATCTATTGTATATGATAATTTTGGCGTTAACCAAACTGTTGGTTTGTAAATTATAGGAAATCTTCCTTTCTTAGGATTGTTATGCCAGCCTTTGTATATTGATAATGCATTTCTATAACAGTCTTGTGCTATTTTTGAAGGAAGGTTGAAACTCTTGAGTATTTTATATAGTTCTTTATGTACAATGCTTATAACGTTTCCTTTATTTGGATTAATTCTTTTTTCTTTTAACCAATAAAGAACATATCTTAAAGATTCTAAATATTTTTTGGAAAAGACTAAGAGGGTTTCTGAAATTGCGATATTCATTGAAACAGTTGCTCTTATCGCATTATTCCTCCTAGTCATTGATCAATTTTAGAAAATTATTATTTAAGTCTATTCATCCCCGCCATAAATGGTGAAGCTTTCATTTATGTAACTTAATAATCCCCCATATTTTCCAATAGGACTTCTTATAGCATCAACAATTACAACTTCTCTTTTATTCACTTTATTCTAGTATTCTTCTATAGAATAAATAATTATTTACCTTTGAATACAGGTTTTCTTTTCTTTATAAAAGCTTCTAACCCTTCCTTATGATCTTCTGTATGGCTAGCTACTTCTTGCAAATAACTTTCTAATTCCAAAACTCTTTCTAAATTCTCATTAAGCGAGTAATAAGCAAGTCTTTTCGCAAGCCCAATTGCTACAGTGGGCAATTCAGAGTAAATTTTGGCTTGTTTCATTACTTCGCCTTCAAATTCTTCCATTTTAACTACTTTGTTAACTAAATTGTATTTTAACGCTTCATTTGCACTCAATGTTGACCCTGTGGTTAAAAATTCCAAAACTTTAGCAAACGGCATATTCTTAATAAGATAAAAACAAGTGGCAGTATCAGGAATAAGACCTACATTTAAGAATGCTTCAACGAAATTTGCATTTTCCACAGCTATTTTATAGTCACAACAAAGAGCTAAACCTATACCAGCTCCTGCAACAACACCGTTAATCGCAGCAATAACAGGCTTATTCATTGAAGCTATCTTGATGACAACTTTGTTCAATAGTTTATCTAAAAATTCACCATAAGGAAATCTCTCACCTTTATCTAAAAAGCTCCTGATGTATTTTAAATCGGCACCTACGCAAAAAGCCTTGCCTTTACCTGTTAATATTACACATCTTATTTTATCATCGTAGAAAACTTTATCTAAGTATGAATTTAGATAGTTTAATGTTTCTTCATCCAATGCATTTAGAACATCTTCTCTATTAAGGATTATTTTTGCAATACTCTCATCAACTTCGAATAATACTTTTTGGTTCATTTTCCTTTATATTTAGGTTCTCTTTTTTCAATAAAAGCTCTCATTCCTTCTTTTCCATCCTCAGAACCTAATAATAAATAAAATAATTTTCTTTCATACCTCAACCCTTCTTGTAAATTACTTTCTAACGTAAATAGAATCGCTTCTTTGACATACTTAACAGCAAGAGGAGCCTTTTTTGCTATTTCTTTTGCTAATTCAATAGCTTCATCTAAGAGTTTCTCTTTACTAACAACTTTGTTAACTATACCAAGTTTTTCAGCTTCTTTTGCATCTATCATTTTTCCTGTTAAAATTAACTCCATTGCTTTATGTTTGCCTAGCAATCTAGTCAATCTTTGTGTTCCTCCACCTCCTGGCATCAATCCAATGTTTATTTCAGGCTGTCCTAATTTTGCATCTTCGCTTGCAATTATTATATCACAACTTAATGCCAATTCTAATCCCCCACCAAGGGTATAACCTTTTATCGCAGCAATTACTGGTTTCTTAACAGAATTTATTGCTATATCCCAATTAGCTAATGGGCTTTTTTCCTCGGCATCTATAGAAGATAGCTGAGACATCTCCTTAATATCAGCTCCAGCAGAGAAATTATCGCCGTTGCTAGTGATAATTATAACTCTTACATTTTCATCATTGTTGAAATCTTTCATAGCATTCATTATTTCATCCACAGTATTTCTGTTAAGAGCATTAAGAACACGCGGCCTATTTAGATAGATTATTCCTACGTTCTCTTTTCTTTCAATTAAGATATTTTGATATTGTAAGCTCATAATTGAATATGAACTTTTTAGGTTTTAATTTTAATCGAATTTTAAAAAATTGTTAATCAATAAAACTTTTTTAAAAAGCGAAGGGATGGTAATTGATTTTAAATTAGAGCAATAATCAGCTAGAGTTTTTTATTCTCTAATTTTTTTCTTAGAAATTTATTCATAAGTTTATTTTAGAAATTGCAGTTACGAATTTGTATTCAAAAGTACTATGAACAAAATAGAGTTTTTGTAGCATTTAATTACATTTTATGCTTTAAATTAAAAATAAGCATAATCTATCTTTGAAAACTCAACGACTTAATCCTTCAATTCTTTAAGTATTTTTTCATTTAATTTTTTAAACAAATAATTCGAAGCTTCCACTTCATCCAAACTTTTGTTGTAAATTTGCTTAACAATGTTTTCAATATTTATATCTTCTTCATTCAAAAAATTTTGTAATAAGCCATCAATTCTATCTGAAAGATAGTTAATTAATTTACTTTTTATTCGTTCCATTCTTCGCCTTACAATTTCTCCTTTTCCATTTAGTTCATTCCAAGTGTTTAATATTGCATCAAATAATTCCTTTATTCCTTTATTGTATACTGCGGAAGTATAAAGTATTTTGCTACCTTTTTCTTTCTCAAGAATCATTCTTAGAGTTAATTCGGTTGTTCTTACCTTATCCAAATCTTCTTTATTAATAACAAAAATATCTCCTATTTCCATGAGGCCGGCTTTTAACGCTTGAATTTCATCACCAGAATATGGCATTAAAACAACAACTACGACGTCAGCTTTTTTAGCTATATCTGTCTCTATCTGTCCTGCACCAACTGTCTCTATAAAAATGATATTTTTTCCGCTTGCTTCCAAAATTAAAATAGAATCATCAACTGCTTTTGATAATCCTCCCTTCCATCCCCTAGTTGCTAGGCTTCTTACATATACATTTTCATGGGTAATATTTTCCATCAATCTAACTCTATTTCCTAAAAGAGCTCCGCCAGATATTGGACTCGAAGGGTCTACTAGCAAAACTCCTACTTTCATATTCCTTTCAATTGCTTCTTTTAACAATTTTGATATTAAACTACTTTTTCCAACTCCTGGTGGACCAGTTATACCTACTACGATTGCTTTACCTGCGTAATCTTTAAAATCTTTAATTAAATCGTATATTTCCTTATTACCTTCTTCAATCATCGTGATAGCTTTAGCAATTGCTCTTCTATCTCCTTCGATTATTCCTTGCTTTATTTCTTGAATGTTCATGTAAGGATATTACAACATATATTTGTTATTTATTTTATTAATAATATATAATGCAAGTAAAAGAAGAAAAAAAGGACATTTCCAATAGCGATTTTTGGAAAAATAAAATAAAAGAAAAAATTGAAAAAAGAAAAACAATATCTCAGCTTTACAATAAAGAAGAATTAGAAAGATTGCATGTTGAAGAAATAAATTGGTACGAAAATGTTTATAAACCATGGATAAAGAACTCTCCTGAATTAAAAAGTAAATTTGAAACAGCTTCTGGAATAGAAATCAAGCCAATTTACACACCTTGGGATGTAAAGCATATTGATTATTTAAAAGATATAGGTTTCCCTGGGTCTTTCCCTTTCACCAGAGGTATTTATCCGTCCATGTACAGAGGTAAGTTATGGACGATAAGAGAATTTAGTGGTTTTGGTACTCCTGAAGATACAAATAAAAGATTAAAATTTTTGTTAGAGCATGGAGAAACAGGACTAAGTATTGCATTTGACATGCCTACTTTATATGGCTATGATGCTGATTCTCCGAGAGCACTGGGAGAAGTTGGAAAAATGGGAGTATCGGTAAGCTCCTTAAAGGATATGGAAATATTGTTTAAAGGTATTCCAATGGATCAGATAACTACTTCTATGACAATAAACGCTCCAGCTGTCGTAATATTTGCAATGTACATTGTAGCTGCAGAAAAACAAGGTGTTCCTATGGAAAAATTGAGCGGAACAATTCAAAACGATATACTTAAAGAATATATTGCACAAAAGGAATGGGCATATCCGCCAGAAATACATTTGAGAATAATAAAGGATATAATGGAATTTTGCACAAAACATATGCCTAAATGGAACTATATAAGCGTAAGTGGTTATCATATTAGAGAAGCGGGTTCGAGTGCAATTCAAGAGCTCGCTTTTACATTAATGGATGGTTTTACTTATATGGATTTAGGCATATCTGCAGGATTGGATCCAAATGTATTTGCAACAAGAATTTCTTTCTTCTTCAACTCTACGATGGATTTCTTTGAAGAGATTGCTAAATTTAGAGCTGCTAGAAGGATATGGAGTGAAGTATTAAGAGAAAAATATAAAGTAACAAATCCAAGAGCTCTTTGGCTAAGATTTCACACACAAACATCTGGAGCTTCTCTTACATGGCAGCAACCTTTAAATAATTTGATTAGAACTGCTATAGAAGCATTAGCTGCAGTATTAGGGGGCACTCAAAGTTTACATACAAATGCTTATGATGAAGCTTTGAGCTTGCCAAAAGAAGATGCAGCTCTCTTAGCAGTAAGAACTCAGCAAATAATTGCCCATGAAACAAATGTTGCTTCTACAATAGACCCACTTGCAGGTTCTTATTATATTGAATGGCTAACTGACAAATTAGAAGAAGAAGCATATAAGTATTTTGATAAAATTGAAGAGCTAGGTGGAATGGTTGAAGCGATTAAGAAAGGTTTTCCGCAAAAAGAAATAATCGAAAATGCATATAGGCAAGCATTGAAAGTAGAAAATAAAGAATCCATAATTGTTGGTGTTAATGAATACGTTGATAAAACTGAAAAAATACTGAACATATTTAAGACTTATCCAGAAGTTGAAAAAATACAGAAAGAAAGTCTAGCTGAGTTGAAGAAAACAAGAAATAACGAAAAAGTCAAGAAGGCATTGGAAGAAGTTAGAAAAGCTTTCGAAGATCCAAGTATCAATATTGTTTATCCTATTTTAAAAGCAGTAAAAGTTTATGCAACACTACAAGAAATAATGGATATTGGAAGAGAGTTGTATGGAGGCTGGAAAGAACCTGAGCTATTATAGAGAATTAATAAGTAAGCTTCCAAAAAAGATAAGAATATTAGTAGCAAAGCCTGGGCTGGATGCGCATGATAGAGGCGTACATGTACTTTTAAGAGCCTTTAGAGATGTTGGGATGGAAGTTGTTTATTCAGGAATATTAGCAACAGTCGATGAGATCGTTCAGACAGCAATTGATGAAGATGTGGATGTAATAGCATTAAGCTCTATGAATGGTGCTCATATGGTTCATTTTCCAGCTGTTATAAATAAATTAAAAGAAAAAGGTGCAAGTGACATTGTAGTTGTAGGAGGAGGTATAATTCCTGAAGAAGATAAACCAAAGCTTGAAGCTATAGGTGTTACAGGTAACTTCGGCCCAGGAACTTCGTTAGCAATTATAATTGAGCATATACTTAATCGAGTAATTAAAGAAAGATTAAAAATCTATTAAAGTTTCTCGATAAATTTTCTTTCATAAGGGAATTTAAGATTAATAGGCCCTATATATTCTGCTTTTGGCCTTATTATTTTGTTATCTTGAATTTGTTCTATATAATGAGCTGACCAACCTACAATTCTTGATATTGCAAATATTGGCGTGTATAATGGAATATCTATTCCCATAGCATAATACAAGGGGCCTATCCAAAAATCTACATTTGCAGGAATATTTCTTTCTTTTTTCATAACTTCTTCAAATTTTATCATGATTTTTAATAGGTTATCGTATTTAGGATATCTTTCAACCAATTTCATGAATAACTTTTTTGCAATTTCCGACCTTGGGTCAAATTTCTTATATATTCTGTGACCAAATCCCATAATTTTCTCTTTTTTTGCTAGTTTATTCAAAATATATTTTTCAGCGTCTTCAGGATCTTTAATTTTTAAAATCATTTCTGTTGCTCTTTCATTTGCTCCTCCATGTAAAGGTCCTTTCAAGGCTGATAATCCGCCTAGCAAAGCTGAATATATATCTGAAAGAGTTGATGCTATAGCACGTGTAGTAAAAGTTGAAGCATTAAAGTCATGGTCCATGTAAAGTATTAGAGTTATATCCAACAATTTAGCAAAGAAAGGATTAGGTTTACTTCCAGTAAGCATATATAGAAAATTTTCGGCATGAAGTAATTCATTTGACGGTTGAATCGGTTCCAAATTCTTAAAAACAATTCTATAGCCATTTGCTGTTATAGTTGCTAATTTAGAAATGATTTTAATTGTTTTCAAGAAGAGAGCTTCAGGTTCTTGAACATACCAGTTTTCATCGTATGCTGCAAGTAAAGATAATCCAATCTTTTGTAAATCAATTGGAGATAAGTAAGTGCCTCTTAACTTTTTGAATAAATCATAAATTTCTTTAGGAACTTCTCTTTCATTTTTTAAGTTTGAGATGAAATCGCTTAATTCTTCATGTGTAGGTATTTTACCTTTTAAAATTAAATATGCGACTTCTTCAAAGAACGAATTATCAGCCAAATCTTCTATGGAATATCCTCGATAAATTAATTTACCTTCTGGATCACTCACAGAAATTTTTGTTTTGTCAACAAGAACATTTTCAAGACCTTTCGGAACCTTTATATACGAAATGCTTTCCATATCTTAGCTATAGCCTGTTGAAATAAAAGTTTATATTATAATTATTCGAAAAATTTTGCGATTTTATTGTCAAAATCTATGTAGCCGTAGTAATCAATTAATTGATAAAACTCTTCTCTGGTCATTAATTTATTTAAAATATATTTTTGTGTTCCTTTGTTTTTAATTTCACTTAAAACTTCTTTCATTGCAAATAATGATGCTCGTAATAATGTGACGGGAAAAATTACTATTTTACATCCTGCTTCCTTAAATTCCTCCACCGTAATATATGGCGTCTTACCAAATTCTGTCATATTGGCCATAAGAATACCATTTATTTTTTTAGAGAATTCTTTAAATTCATCTAAACTTTGTAATGCTTCTGGAAAAATTATATCGGCTCCAGCTTTTAAATAAAGCTTTGCTCTTTCTATTGCTCTATCTAAACCTTCAACACTTCTAGCATCTGTTCGAGCTATGATTAAGAAATCTTCACTTTTTCTTGATTCTTTAGCCATTTTAATCTTTTTCGCCATTTCAATTTCATCGACAAGCATTTTTCCTTCCAAATGTCCGCACTTTTTAGGATTAACTTGGTCTTCAATTTGAATAGCAGAGGCTCCTGCTTTCTCAAGCTCTCTAACAGCTCTCAATACATTAATCGTTTCTCCAAATCCTGTATTAGCATCGACAATTAATGGTAAGTCTACAATAGATTTTATCCTTCTTACTTCTTCTGCAACTTCTGTAAGAGTTATTATTCCTAAATCAGGTAAAGCCAAACTTCCAGTATATGCGGCGCCAGATAAGTAAATAGCTTTAAAATTGAAATGTTTGCATAAAAGAGCAGATATAGGATTAAATACGCCAGGAGCAACAATTATTTCGTTCTCTTTTATTAATTCTATTATAGATTTCCTATTTGAATCTCTTTCTATCATCTAAAACGCATAAGTTCAACTATTTCCTTTAAATCGTTTAATTTATCTAAGTTCCAAAGTTTATTCAATAGCTCCTTGGCATTTTCTTTAAGCAAAGGTTCAACCAACACTAAAAATTTATCATTCAGTTCTTCTTTGGTCAAAGGATTTTTATAATGACCCTTTGGATATATTAATTCTTCAGATATCTTTGATCCATCATCTAAAGTTATAGTAATCCTTGTTGGAACGCCTTGAGGATAGAGTTTATCTAGTTCATTATCTACTTTAATATTTATCCTTTTCATTAAAGCTCTTACCCTTTCATCCTTTAATGCATTTTCATAGTATGATTCTTTTGTAATTTTTCCATAAATTAAGCAATGTGCGATAATATAAGGCATACTATGATCAGCAGTTTCTTTAGTTTTTGGCTCCCATTTCTCTGGATCTTTAACGATGATTTGATAAGCAACATTAAAAGTATCTACATCGATATTTTTAATTTTACTAACATCACCTATTTTATTGTGCAGTCTAACTGCTATTTCTGCTGCGCTCATTGAATGATATTCAACAGGATTGAATTTTATGCTTGTTTCAAATATTTTAAATTCTTTTGTGTTATAACCGCCGAATTTATCCAAATCGAACTCCCCTGATACTTGTTTAAAGAAACCTCTTTCACCTTCAAATACAGGTGCAGGGCCTGTCATTCCATTCGCTGCTAACATTGTGTAAAAGATTGCATTTCTTGTAGCATTCGGTGCACTTAGTCCTTTCCACATACTTAATTCTCCAATCCTAACTTGTCTTAATGTGATAACATTCGATGCTGTTAAATTAATTGCTTGAACTATCTTTTTAATATCCAAATCTAATAATTTAGATGCACCGGCAGCAACACCGATTGCAATATAAGACACATGGTCCCAACCTCTTTCTCTTATGCTTGCGGTATCAGCTAATCTGCAAATTATTTCATAATCTATAATTATGCTTGTTAATAGGTCTTTACCGCTTAGGTTCATCGATTCTGTTATTGAAAAAAGTCCAGCTATTGAATCACTTGGATGAAGTGCTTCCTTAGATAGATAAGTATCATTGTAATCTATGTATCTGGTCATCGAGGAATTATAAAACGATGCATAGTCAATAGGAACTTTCTTCTTCGTCCCCCACAATGTAGCCCCCTTTCTTTGGCTAGAATTTTTTATCGTTTCATATATAATTCTAATGGGTATTTCATTATAGGTAGGTAACGCTACAGCTATACTGTCAATGATTCTTTTCTTTGCTTCTTCTATTGCCTCGTTAGTTAGATTGTTATAATTTACAGATTTTACATATTCAGCTATTTTATCAGCTAGAAGCTTTGCCATAATTAAACAAATTTTACAATTGATATATATTTAAAAAGTCCTTCATTAGAAGTTTAAATAAATAATCAAATGAAATTTAATAAGTAATATGGCAACAGAATTGATGACAAAGCAAGAAATGCTTTCAAGGACTTCTAGAACAGGAGTTATTCTTCTCGCTGATGGACAACTTCCTTTAGATTATCCTTCTGATAAAGCACTAATTTATATGAATTTAAAAAATGAATTAGCTTTCAAACATTCTACGGATTTGGAAAAACTTCAAGCGCTTGCAGAAGAAATTAAACATTGGCCAAGAAACGAGCAAAATGATCCTTATTATTATAAATTGTTAGAATTGGTTAATGAATTGAGATTTACAGTAAATTTTGTAATTGATGTAGCCTTTAAAGATTTTTGTTTTCCGGATTTGAAATCCTCAATTCTAAACATGGTATCAATGAAAGTACTAAATATATTAATTGTTCCTTTAGATTTTTTAAGCGATCCTACTGATTTGGTTATGAAAGTATTAAATGAAATTAAATTAGACGATTTTGTTAATATTCAATTGCTTTGGCCTTACGATCTTTCTTTACAAGTTGATTTCATAACAGAACATTTATTAAGATATATGAGAAAACATCAAATGTTTTCCTATTAATACTATAAAATTTGAATTAATCCATGGAAAATTTAATTTTTTATTAGCATTTTTCATGGGCTAATCTTTTTTATATATATATTATTCAAATTATCGCTAGAATGGCAAGTAGTTTCGAAAAAGAATGGGATAAACCTGTAAAGGAACCAGTATCGGCAAGGATAAGAGAAGCTATACAACCAGGGGCTCCTTTAAAGCAAAGGGTATATCAAATTATTCATCGACTTAAGATACAAACAGGAAAGTTAGATATTCTTGCTGAGCGATTAAGAGAGAAAGATAGGAGATTGTTTGAGAAGGTCGTCGATAGTTATGTAAAGCATGAAATGGATAGAGCTAAAGTATTTGCAAATGAAACAGCTAATACAAGAAAGACATTAAAGCTTGTTGATCAATGTAAATCAGCTCTAGAATCTGTAATATTAAGATTAGAAACTGTTCAATCAATAGGCGATGTTACTGTTGCAATCGGTAGTGCTATAAATGTTATACAATCAGTTAGGGGCAAATTATCAGGTGTTCTACCTGAGCTGGACAAAGAGCTTGTTTCAATCAATGAAAATCTATCAGGATTACTATATGAGACAACAGGACCAGAAGGAATGATAGGTGGCTTTGAAGTTACAACAGAGGAGTCAGAATCTGTATTGAAGGAAGCAATAAGTGTTGCTGAATCTAGAACTAAAGAAAAGTTTTCAGAGATACCTATAGGAACAAGCTTAAACACAGAACAAAAACAAGGTTAAATTACTCTTTTTTATAAATAATTTTATTTTTTTATTTTATTAATTTTATCAAGTTTAATGAGAAATGTATATAACTATTTTAGAATCATTTTGATTTTTTCCATAATTGTAAGAGAATTGTTAGCCCCTTGGACTGGGCATCCCTGGGATTTTGAATTATTTGTTAGATTAGGACCTTATGTATTACAAGGGAATAACCCTTATAGTATTATACCTTATTCACCGAATGTAAGCTTTTGGTATTACAATCAAGAAAACATGACATCTATCGCCTATCCACCTTTGTATGCTTACTATTCAGCTTTTTCTTATTTTGTTTATCAATCACTTGACGTTCACTTCAAATATTTATATTATTTTATTCTTAAACAACCTCTTGTTGCTTCTGACGTAATGCTAGGATATTTGATTTTTAAATATTATAAAAATAAGAGCAATTTTAAGCAAGCTTTATTTTTAAGTTCAGCATGGCTTTTAAATCCTTACACTATTCTATTTTCTTCAATGTGGGGCTTGCCTCATACATTAGCTATCTTATTCCTTTTTTTAGCTTTTACAAATTTCAATAAAATTAAAAGCTTGTTTTATTTATCCATGAGCTTTTTAATATCAGGCTTACCATTCATATTTTTCTTCCCATTTTTAACAAATTTCCTTTATAGAAAAAATATTAGTAAAAAATTAGTTTTAACAATAGTAGCTGCTATAACTTTTATATTTTTTATCGTACTAATTCCGTTTATATTTTTAAATTGGGATATATCTAATTTACGCGATGCTGTAGACTCAGTATTATTCAAAGAAAGTTACGGTCGATTCAGTTATTGGTTTTTTGTTTACTATTTGAACGAAATATTTCCGGGTAAATTTATTTGGTTATATTACATTGCTAATTATATTGCGCCTTATGTATGGCTTCCTTTAACAATATTAACGCCAATTTTTTGGTATAGTTTTTCAAAAATAAATGAAGAACTTAAAAATTTTCTTGCTTGTAATCTTGTTACAATAATTGTATTTCTTTTAACAAGGAATTCTGTTAACGAACAGTATCTTCTTTATCTATTTATAATTTTTATTCTGTTTTATGAATTTTCAAATATTGAATCCAAAAGAATAGTATACTACATTTTCATTAATGTTTGGGTTTTTATATTATTAAATAATGTATTATTGTTAAGATTTTTCACACCGATTAACCCTGACTTCTATTTTTGGGACATAGAAATAACAACAAGCTATCCATTTATGATAATTAGAGAAACTTTCATTCTTATTTTATCCATAATTAATGCCATTTTGCTTTATAAATTGATTTATTCATTCAGGAATTATTTAGAATTTAAATTAAAAATTAGGTTAAACAAGCTTAAGTTAATATGAAGATTCTTTATGTTTTACCAAAGTTTTTACCTTCAATAGGGGGTGTAGAAAATCATGTATTAGAAGTATCTACAAGATTATTTAAGAGGGGTCATGAAATTAATATATTCACATCCAATCTCTTAAGTTTTGATTATAATTCTATTTATGATAAAACAATTGAGAATTACAATGGAATTCTTATAAATCGATTTAAAACATATAAACTGTTTCCATTACCTAGACACTTAGGTTATCATTCTTTTGAATTATTTCGTCAATTAATTAAATCAAACAGTTTCGATATTATCCATTCCCATTCATATGGAGGCTTTCCTTTAACATACTGTTCAATTATTAAAAGATTGAAGAAATTTAATCATGTAATTACTACTCATTCAGAACCTGGTTCACAATCTATAAAGAAAGCCTTATTCGACGCATTTTACATTAAGAATTTTTTAATTTGTGATGCTCTTATAGTGGTAACTAAGATAGAATATAATCATTATATAAGGTACGGTTTTAATAAAAGAAAAATTAAATTCATTCCAAATGGTATCGATGTACAATTTTATTCATTGAAGAGAAATGTTAAATTTAAGGAATTAGAGGGTAAGAATTATATTTTGTACGGTGGTTCAATAGATACAACTTATAAAGGTCTTGATGTTTTAATCATTTCCTTTAAAAATTTATTACAAAAATATAATGACATCTTCTTGGTAATCGCAGGCTTTCCAACAAAGGAAACTTTTAAAATTATAAGCATGATTAAAAAGCTTAAATTGGAAAAAAATGTGTTTATTTATTTTAATCTAAATAAAGAAGATCTTGCATCGTTATTAAGTCATTGTACATTTTTAGTATTACCATCGAGAATAGAATCATTTGGTCTAGTAATCTTAGAAGCTTTTGCATCTAGTAAAACTGTTGTGGCTAGTAATGCAGGTGGAATTAAAGATATTGTAAAAGATAATTTCAATGGATTATTATTTAAAGCAAACGATTCAAGCGATCTTCATAATAAGATGATTACGTTACTAAAAAATGATAATCTAAGGAGTGAATTGGAAAAAAACGCATATAAAACTTCTTTATCTTACGATTGGGATATAATAGTGAAACAAATAGAAAGTTTATACGAAAAGATTGTTTCTTAAATAAGTGGTGGGATTTATTAAACTCTATTGCTATAAATGTCAAATTATTTAAAATTAATGATAATGCTATTAATTAAAATTTGCTAGGACTTTTAAAATAGCTTGAATTTTTCACTCTTTAAGACTGAATAAATTTGTTAATTTTAATATTTTTTAAACGCTTCCTTTTAATTAAGAGCAATAAACGATCAGAGCTAATATTGTAATGAAGAATGCTCGCTTAGGAGAGATTTAGGATCAAATATACAGTAATAACATACTTAATATTTTATCAAATTAGAGGTGTTTTTTAGTCTCCAGGCATGCTACAAATGAGAAATGTATCTATGCATCAATGAGCTGTGCTTTTATCTTTCTAGGAGGAAAGGGAGTCTGTAGCAGTAGGTTTCCATACTATTGCTAATATACCTCCAATTAAAGGCAAGATGAAAAATCCTACTAAGTAATTTACAGTTGATAATGTAGAAAATAACATTGCAAGAACTCCACTTAATTTTACTCTTGCTTCATCATTGTTGTACATATATAAACTAACAATTAAGGTGGATAAACCGCTAAAAAATACTTTCAATTCAATACTTAATAAATAAGACGAAAAATTGAGTGCTATATGCTCAACAAATAAATCTATGGATGGTAAAATTAACAATATTATTCCTCCTATTAACGTTAAAATAAATGGCAAAAAAAATCTAGAGCTAATATATTTTATAGATACATTTTCTTTCTCATTTAAGATATAACCGACAAGTAAAGCTTCGAATCCTAAAAATAAGGATACCAACCTAAGAAATAGTAAAAACTATACATAAATTCAGATAGGATAGCACTGATTGTAAGCATAATAAGGTATGCCGTAAAGTGAAGTTCTTCAGGATATAAGCTTAATAACAAGCAAGGTATGATAATCATGGCCAAGTTTGTCCAAACAATGACCTCAGTAAAAATAGATAATTTGGATAAAAATAAAAATAATGGATAATTAATATGAATTATATAAATTAGAGTATAAGCTAAAGCGTAATACACAATTGTGGTCAATAAAGCGGAAATACTTAATATTCTAACAATAATGTAATGATGGGAGTGCATAAGCTGTTTCATTTATGAAACCACTAAAATAACCTGGATTTATAATTCCCGAACTTTCTAAATTTGAGACATCATAAACTTTATATTTAATATTACCTGTAATACTTCCATTACTTAAGAAATTAACAGTTATATTTACGTATGCATACCATATACTTCTATTAATCCAGGGAAAAATACCCCATAAAGCTAGTGAGAATTTTACAAAGTTATTTGTAACGATAGGAGGTGGATTAGACATAACCCACCAATTATTGAAGGGTGAGTTTGCTTCCACTCCAACATTATAAGAATCCAATGTCCACGCAGTTCCATTATAACCAATAATTATTGCTACATATGCATAAAATAAATGAAAATTACAAGCAGGATTATCTAATAAAGTAAATGTCAAATTTCCAACAACATATCCTCCCCCTCCCTACTGGAGGATGTCCAATCATGTCTAGTTTTGACAATAACTCAGGGATAAATAGATAACCCTGATTATTTGGTAAAGAGAATTTTACTTCAGAATCATTGTTTATGAGTTTAATATTGAAAGTATTATTTTTGTTAAAAATATCTTCAAGATTAGTAACAAGGCCATTCTTTACATTGATAATATGCTTTATAGTAATGTTCTCATCTTTTATTATTTCATTTGTTGAATTAAGTATGAGACTTGTTAATGATACGGTTACATTAACTATATTTGTATGGTTAAAGTCTGTAACTACATTAACATAACTATCATTGATAATTGTTATATTAGAAGCAACTTGCTCATTAAAACTCTTTCCTTTCATTTCATAGGTAAACGTTAAATGATTTTTTTTGCATGAAGCATAGAAATATTAGTAGATATCAATAGCAAACATATCAATATAGCAATAATTATTTTTCTATACATCATTATAATAATTTGATAAAGAATATGTAAACTTTTATCTATCCTAAAGTAAAAATCAAAATAATTATATTAGTTTAATCAAGAATTATTATATTATTTTTGTTCATATGAATATAACAAATTACTTATACCTCAAACTATTATTCCAAATAATATCGCATTAAAGTATTGGTTCTATTTAATTTAAGAAACATATATATAAATATTTTGATTTAAAGAGAAAATCTATTAACCTTCGATTTGTCAAAATAAAAGTATAAAAATTTTGATTAAACGAAAATATTTTATACAGATAATTTATATTAAAGAATTTTTGAATTATTCATTCAAAGTTAGACCTGCTCTAGTTTGTATGAATAAGAGATCTCTGCTTTACCGGATATAGTAGCAGCTACAGAACAATAAACATTCATAGATAACTTTATTGCTTTTTCCACGTCATCATTGCTTAATCCTGAACCTTTAATTATATATTCTATTTTAACCTTTTTCCAATATCTTGGGTAATCTTCATTCCTTTCACCTGAAACTAATACATTGAGTTCTTTAACATTTTTTCTCATTTTAGTCAATATTTCTACAACATCAATTGCTGTACATCCTGCCAGAGATATTAATAGCATTTCCATAGGAGCTATAGCATTTCTTCCAAGCGATACAGTATTTCCTTTTGAATCGTATCCTACAAAATTTGAATCGCCTTTCCATTCAACTTTTACGCTCATATTGTTTATTTTATTATAACAAACTAATAAGTCTCTATAAGCTTTATTTGATTCTTTGTTGAATAGGCTATACTCCATCTTATATAATCCTTTTTTGAAAAAAGATTAATTTTGTATATGATGATTGATACCATTTCAATATAGACTAGCAAGAATAAGTGAAAAGATAATTCCTTATAATTTTTTATAAATTCCTTGATTATTTTCATTGCTTTAAAAGGTTTGTATATCAATATCCAACGAAAAGAACTTGTTCTTACTTTACTTATTCTATAGTTTAGTTCATGACCATAGTTTATCCTTTCTCTTTGTTTTAAATATTCGCTTAACTTTTTTGTAGTGTTAATATATGTTATGGCCTCGTTAGCCAGTTTAATTTTATAACCTCTAGACTTTAAAACAATTGCAATGAAAGCATCTTCGTTAACTATATTTTCAGGAATTATATTTAAACATTCTCTTCTAAAAGCATAAATATCATTGCCCAAAGTTAGTAACGAATCTTCAAAATCTAATTTATTTATTGTTTCATTTAAAAGAAGCCAAGAAGTTGCGGAAATTTTCTCCATCAATGAATTTTTTGAAATTAACGGGTGCGAGAGTGGAATAACACCACCTACACTATCTTCTTTGAACTTAGTAAGAATATTTTTGATCGACTTATAATTGGTTAAGCAATCTGCAGAATGAACAACTATAATATCTGAATTATCTTTTTCTAAAGCTAAGTTTATTGCATGAGCTTTACCCTTTCTTTCTTTTTCGATAATAAGCTTTACGAAATTATACTTAAAAATAATACTTAGTATTTTTGGATTCAAGCCACAACAATAAATAATGTAAATATTATTTAAATAAAACTCTTTATTATATTTAAATTCAATAAGATAATTAATAATATTATCAAGATTATTTATATCTCCGTAAGATGGTATGATAACACTGAAAATCATTTTGATTTAATTGAGTTAAATATTTTTCTAATTATATTATACCTAATTGATTCTATATGATAATTATGTAATCTAATAATAATATTAAATGTATTTATGAATTTTTTTTGCTTAATTAAAAACAAATTCTGAATTATCTTTTTAATACGTAAATACATCATTAACAATATAAAAACTAGTGTTTCAATTATTATATCATTATAGTTATAATAAAAGTTAGAAATAAAAAAAGAATGTTTATCAAAACTAAATTTGAACCATTTTTTAATAGCGTTAGAACTGTTTAAAATTAAATAATATTCATAATATCCTTTTATGGGTATAGCTTTTAAAAGATCGAACAAAATAAGTAAATCTTCTTCATTTTGAATTATAGATACGAATTCGCCTATATTTGTAGCATAATTAATGCATAAATTTAATTTAAATCCCTTTATTTTCCACGCTCTTATCAAAATGAATAGCTTCAATAAAGTTCTCCATAGCTTATAAGGTTTGGTTATAATTAAAAGGTCTATGTCATCTTTAAAGCTTGAAAAATTATAAGATAATGAACCTGTAATACACACAATTTCTATGTTTGGACTATTAAACAGTTGCAACAAAAAATTCTTAATTTTATTTATATATAATCCACGTATTGTATCTCTCTTGATAATGTCGTACAATAAATGAGATTGGTTTCCAAAAAATATGTAGTTATTTTCAACGTAGATTTCATTACCTGTGCTTCGACTTCCATTTAATATTTCTATATTTAATTCTTTTAGCCTTTTTATATCATTCAAGTTAGGTAAAGAATTAAATAATGTTTGATAATATTTGATAAAAAACTTTAATCTACGAATGTCATCCTTATTTTCAGCTATTTCGTTATTCGTATGTAATTACTATACTTAATAAAAAATATATTTTACTCTGGAATACTTTCAACGTTTAATTTTCCATCTTTAAGAGTAACAATTAAGAATCTGTTATCCTCGAATATTAAAGTTAATTCATCAGGCTTTTCATCTACGGTTAATAGTCTTCTACCAACTACACCATCAAATTTTGCCATTTAGATAATTTGATAGCAATCGTATATTTAAAATTTTAATATTTAGTATCAATAATGAGAAAAATATTTTGTGAATCGGTGGGAAAATACTTGGAATTAAAAGATAAATGCGAAAGAATAATAAGCTTTAGCCCAGCAATTACTGAAAGCCTTTTCAAAATGGGATTGGGAGATTATGTCGTTGGTGTTAGTGCATTTTGTGTACGACCAAAAGAAGCTTTACAAAAAGAGAAAGTCGGTAGTTACAATGCTACGAATTTATCTAAGATTCAATCACTTAACCCTGATATAATATTTACAACTACAGGTTATCAAAGAGATTTTGCCTTAAAATTATCTGAAATGTTTACTGTTTATGCTATTCCTTTACCGGTGACTATTTCTTCTGTTATAGCGACATGTATCGAAGCAGGTTATGTTGCAGGCTATTATGAACAAGCTAGAAAATTGGAAAGAGAGCTTTTAAAAAAAGTTAGTAAAATTCCTAAATTGGAAAAAGAAATAAATGCGTATATAGAAATAGACTTAGGTGGACCGACAACATTTGGTTCATTTAGCTACATAACAAATTCTTTGTCTATTTATGGTATAAAAAACATATTTTCAGATGAACATAAAGAATGGTTTTATCCTGATTTTAATAGAGTCTTGGAAGAGGATCCAGATGTTATAATATACGAACCAAAAATGTTTAGGCCTATAGATAAAGAGGCTGTAATGAAATTATTTATGAAAAGAGGCTGGATTAATTTAAAAGCTGTAAAAAAGGGTCATATTCTTGTAACTCCGGGTCCCTATGATTTCTTAGCCCATCATGGACCGAGTTTTATTGAAGAAGTTTTACCTTGGTTAATAAATTCCATTTCCGAATTGCAAAATATTACTTAGCATTCAAAATTAACTTATTAATTTTATCAATTTACTAGGGTCTGACTTTTCAAGTTTTGGATAATTCTTTCCGTTATTTATATCATTAATTATTTTGAAGGGTTCAGCATCTTTAATTGTAAAAACTTGGAGTTCATCTTTATTTAATATAACGGACGATAACCCTGTTTTATAATGAATTGAGAAAGGAGCTCTAACATCTCCCTGATATTTCATCGATGACCAATCTATTAGTATTTTATCTTCTCTCTCTTCTTTATGGGCTACTTGGGATGTTGTAAATTGCTGCAAATTTGCAATTTCTTTAAATTCCTTTTTTATAAATTCTAGATTTGCTCTTAGTTTCTTTTCGAATATAGCTTGCATCTTTATAGCGATTTCACGATATTTAGCAAATTTATCCTGAGTTGTTATTTTAGAATTATCAAAACTAGCCCATACCTGGAATCCTCTGGATCCGCTAAATTTTAACATTGGTTTAATTTCATATTCTTCTAAAAATTCATACAACTCTTTTGCAACGTATTTTAGGAAATTATAACCGTTTTCTAAAGAAAGAAGCTCTTTTCCAGCATCCAGATCTAAGACAAAGAAGTCTGGCTCATTTGAATTTAATTTGTGAACATATGGTATAAAGTCAATACAATGATCATGAACATATTGCATCAATTTTCCTTTATCATTTATTATAATGAATTGAGGCTTTGGCTTGTACTTAGAATACCTAACAAATATTGGCTCAATTGTAGTAATAGGATCTTCTTTTCCAGAAAATACTTTTACACAGCTAACAGGTCTCTCCTGCAAATATGGAAGTATGAGTTCTGAAACTACAGGGTAATAATGTTTAGCCTTCCAAACTAATATATATGACCTATTTAAAAGATTTTCAAATTTTAAAAGATTCTCTCTTACGTATTTATCAATTTCAGGTAAAGGTTCATATTCATCGTTTACTTTTCTTATAATTCCTTCTTTCTTTAGTTCATCTAACGCATCTATAATCTCCTTTTTGTCAATTTCTCTTTTCTCTAAAAATTTGATATCTCTTCCAACTTTTTCATAAATATGATCGAAATCTACTTTTCTACCTTCTTCTTTAATAGATAATAACAGTGCAATACGATCTTTAACACTAACAGACATAAATAAAAAAACTTTAAAAAAAATTTATTTTTAAAATTCAACTAAACTTCCGTTTCCTTCAATTCCTCAATATCTTCGCTTAATTCACTTACAGGTTCAGCAATTGCAAACCTATTAGCTACCTTAATAATTTTTACTTTTAGATGTTCTCCTTTTTTACTATTTTTAACAAATACAACAAAACCTTTAACTCTAGCAATTCCATCACCTTGTTTTCCTACTTCTTGAATTTCTACTTCGTGTACTTCGTTTACTTTTACAGGCTTTTCGAAAAATTTCCTTCTTTCCGTTTCAAATCATCCCATTTAGTTACTATTATTTTTACTACATAGTATATAAACCTATGTTAGTTATTTTCAAAACGATTATTTTATAAATTCATTTTTATTCTTAGCAAATGTAATATATGTAGAAAATTGCCAGATGCTGATGTCATAATAGTTGGAGGAGGATTATCAGGATTATCAGCAGCTTATAAGCTTGCATCAATTGGAAGAAATGTAATATTGTTTGAAAGGGGGGAGTATCCTGGTTCAAAAAATGTTACAGGAGGAAGAATGTATTTACATGCGATTAAAAAACTTTTAAATATACCAGTAGAGCAGATGCCTTTTGAAAGATTTGTAACAAGAGAAGTTGTTACAATAATGGATGAATTTCGTTCTTTTTCAATTGAACTAAATTCATATGAAAAAGGCAAATATCAAAGCGCAACTGTCCTTAGAGCCATTTTTGATAAATGGTTTGCCAGTTTAGCAGAAGAAAAAGGAGCTAGTATAATTACAAAAACAAAAGTTGATGATCTTTATTTAGAAGATGGAAAGGTTAAAGGCGTTATTGTAGCAAATGAAAAAATAACTTCAAACATTGTTTTGGTATCTGAAGGGGTAAACAGCTTTTTGCCTTTAAAATTAGGATTGAGAAAGGAATTTGAAGCAAACTATCTTGTAACTTCTGCGAAGGCTGTGATAGAATTAGGAGAAGAAGAAATTGATAAAAGATTCAATTTAAAAAAAGGACAAGGAATGGCACAAATATTTGTGGGAATGACTAAGGGAGTTACTGGAGGAGGATTTTTATACACAAATAGAGAAACAATTTCAATTGGAGTAGTTTGCTTATTAGAATCTTTGGTTAAGAACAAAACATCTATTGCTGATATATTTGAAGATTTCATTTATCATCCTGTTTTAGAAAAAATTTTAGAAGGAGGAAGGATGCTCGAATATTCTGGTCACCTAATTCCGGTAAAGGGATACAGTATGATACCAAAATTAGTATATGATGGATTATTAATAAGTGGCGATGCAGCAGGATTCTTTTTAGAAAATGGTCCTATATTTAGAGGAATGGATTTTGCAATTGAATCTGGTTCTTTAGCAGCTGAAGCAATTGAAAAAGCATTAAAAGAAGGAGATTATTCTGAGAAAAAATTAAGTATCTATTTAGATTTATTAAATAATAGTTTTGTTTTGAAGGATTTAAAAAGATATAAGAATGTTCCAAAAGTTATGCAGAATGAAAGGCTTTATAAATTGTATCCAAGTATAATAAATGAAATATTTTACGATTTCTTTACTGTAGATGGAACAACTAAACCAAGTTTAATAAGTTATCTTAAGAATAAAACATTTAAACATATTAATCCTATTGTGATTTTAAAAGATATAGTTCAATTTTTGCTATACTCATGAAATCGCTAGGTAGCATAAAAAGGATTAGCTTGGATGAAAGATTAGGATTGACCTCCTTCAATTCAGATAATGAATCGCATATTGAAGTAGATAATGAAAGATGTTTACTTTGTAAAACAAAGGCATGCTTATATGTTTGTCCTACAAAGGTGTATTATTTAAAAGATAACAAGATCTATTTCAACTATCAAGCATGTTTAGAAACTGGCGGGTGTATAGTTGCATGTCATAAACTGGGAAATAAAGGGATAACTTGGAAATATCCAAAAGGAGGCTTTGGAGTTATATTTAAGTATGGATAAAAAATTGAATTTGATAAACCTTATATTTTATTATTAAAATTAAAATCATGGCCTTTGTTATTGAACAAGCTATTGCTTTAATAGTACCATTTGTTATTGGTCTTATAATAGGATATATACTCAAGCAAGCAATAAAAATTTTGGGCGCTTTAATTATTTTAATTTTAGTATTGTTAGTTGTGGGATACATAAAACCTTCAACAATTTCTTATATTTTAAATAAAGTTTTTAATTATGGAATGCAAGCATATTCAGCAGCACAATCTATAGCATATATCTTACCCTTTTCTTCAGCACTTTTCATAATAGGAGTAGCAATTGGATTTCTCTTGAGTAGATGAGTATTATAGCATGTGTAGATCTAGATTACTTTTATGCCCAATGTGAAGAAATTTTAAATTCTTCCATTAAAGATAAACCTGTAGTTGTATGCATTTATTCTGGGAGAGGTAAAGAGGGAGGCGCTGTTGCTACAGCAAATTATATAGCTAGAAAATATGGTGTCAAATCAGGAATCCCAATAAAGACAGCAAAAAACCTATTAAAAGATGTTGAAGCATATTTTATACCTGCAAACTTAGATTTATATGAAAAGTTTTCTCAAGAAGTGATGAATATAGTAAAGAAATATGCAGATGTCTTTGAGCAGGTAAGTGTAGATGAAGCCTATTTAGATATAACCAAGCAATCTAACAGCGATTATAAAAAAGCTCTTGAAATTATGTTAAGAATGAAGGAAGAAATTTTTCAAAAACATAAATTAACCTGTACAGTAGGCATTGGTCCAAGTAAAGTAATTGCAAAAATAGCAACGGATTTAAAAAAGCCAAATGGCATTGAGGTTATAACTCCTGAAGAAATTCCTTTAAAAGTTTGGCCACTCTCTGTTGATTCTCTTCCTGGTATAGGACCAAGGTCTAAAAAGCGATTAGAGAATATTGGCGTAAAAACAATAGGTGATATATTGAACGCAGATTTTATGAAATTAGTTAGTATATTCGGCAAGAAAATCTCTACTTATTTCGTTCGAGCAGCTCAGGGGAAAGAAACAGAACAAGTTAAGGAAACATATGAAGTGAAACAATTCAGTAGAATGGTCACATTGAAAAATAATACCTTGCAATTTAATGAAATTAAACCCTATTTGGAACAGCTCTCCAAGGAATTATCTGAAACACTAAAATCCAATAATTATTTTGCAAAAGGAATTTCTGTCATGGCTGTTTTAGATGATTTAAACATTATATCTAAGAGCAAACTAGCCGATAAACCTATCAATTCTGAAAAGGATATATATAAAATCGCTGAACCTTTATTACTAGATTTAATAAAAAAGTCTCCTAGGATGTTTAGAAGATTAGCTTTGAGAGCTTATGACCTTATTTCATATGAAGGCATTGAATCTTTAGAAAGGTTTGTTTAATTATAATACATTCAATTTTTTAGCAAGTTTTATCCATTCTTCATCTGAAATCCATTCAACCTTTAGATAGTCTAAAATTTCTTCTTTGCTTAAACCAATTTGCTTTGCTTCCTCGAGAGTATATTTGTATGCTTCAACTTCTGTTGGTCTATCTACATAGCTATATCTTCTATCAAAAAGATCCAAGCCTTTTTTCCATTGAAAATGATGTATTAATTCATGGAGAATATCTAAGTATAAATATACCTTCTTACCCTTTCTCAAATAATCTCTACATATATAAATTGATCCATCTAAATCATCTGTCCACATGTATCCATCACAGTTAACGATTCTAATTTTAACATTTTTTCTTATTTCGTTGAATTCATGCTTTAACACATTTTTCGCAATCCATGAATTTTCAAGCCCTTTGAAAATTTCCTCTAAGCTATATTCTCCGCATTCTATATCTCTTAGAATTTCTATTTGTATCACAGATTATTAAAATATGTTATTAAAGGCTTAAAAATTAATTTAAATTAAGCTTTAATATGAACATCAATAATTTTTTTCGTGAACCTGTTTCAGAGCATACAAACCTTTTAGTTAGCATAAGTAATCAATTGTATAAAGGGAAGTCTAAATATCAGGAAATAATCGTAGCTGAGTTATTGGAATATGGAAGAGCTTTAATTCTAGATAATCTTATTCAATTATCAGAAAATGATGAAGCGTATTATCATGAATCACTTGTACATCCAGCACTTTTCTCCCATGAGAATCCTAAAGAAATACTTATTCTAGGTGGTGGAGACGGTTGTGCAGCAAGGGAATGCTTAAAACATAATCCAAAAGAAATAATATTAGTTGATATTGACGAAGAAGTTATCAATGTATCTAAATCCTATCTCAGCAACATAAATATGAATTCTTTGGAAGACAATAGAGTTAAAGTTGTTGTAGAAGATGGTATAAAATTTGTCGAAAGAATCGATAAAAAATACGATTGTATAGTAATTGACCTCACAGATCCTTTTGGTTCTCCAATAGGTAAAAAACTTTATTCTAAGGAGTTTTATGGAATTATTAAAAGAAGATTAAAGGAAAATGGCATCATGGTTACTCAAGCTGGAACTGCATTTTACTACTATGAAGTTTATAATCAAGTCTTACAAAATGTGAAGCAATCTTTTTTAATAGTAAGAGAGTATAATGTTTGGATACCATCTTTTGGATATGCATGTTGTTTTATAATAGCTTCGGATTCTATAGATCCATTAAACATTTCAAGAGAAACGATAGAAAAAAGAATAAATGATAGGAATGTAAAAACTAAATTTTATACACCTAAAGTACATGAGGCTTTGTTTCGAATATCTTTAACTAAGAAACTTAATAAAAACTAATAAAAACGGGAAAGAAGATTTTTTTGTTTAAATAGTTTTTTAATTCCTCTAATGAATTAAACTTCAAATATTCTTCTTTATCTTTATTCTTTAGAACCAAAACAAAATTAAAAGAATACTTTGCTATGTATATCTTTTCTATTTTACTTAATTCTATTTTAATTCCCTCATCTTGATCTAAAGATTTTATGTATCTTAGCAATTCATCAAGGTTGTCTATTTTTTTAAGCATAGACATTTAAAGTATACTCTCAGAATATATTTTCAATGATTAAAATACTTAATAAGTTTTCTGAAACTATTGAGGATTTTAAGCAGGACATAAATGAACCAATTAAGATATTCATTTGCGGACCTACATTATATGATAAGATACACGTAGGTCATTTGAAGATATTATTCTTTTCAGATTTGGTTGTTAGATATTTCAAATGGAAAGGTTACAAAGTTCAACCAATTTTAAACCTAACGGACATGGATTTTAAAATAATTGAAAGAGCTAAAGAAGAAAATATTCAAACACAAGATTTAATTAACTACTATTATAATGTGTTTAAAAAAGACATAAAAAAACTGAACTTAAATGAAGATTTTATTCTAGTGAGGCCTTCAGAATTAATTAATAAATCAGTCAAAATCATTTGGGATTTGGTCGAAAAGAAGCGAGCTTATTTTTTGGAAGACGGTATATTCTGTGATGTATCATTTTCAAAAAACTTAGGCAAGCTATCTAAAATTCAAAAGGAAAAATTGAATGAATTAATTTTAGAACCTAATGAAAAGAAGCGTAATCCCAATGATTTTAGAATTTGGATTAAAGTTAATGAGAAAAATTATGAATTGGAAACTGTATTTGGAAGAGGTTTTGTTGGTTGGCACATGCAAGACTTTTCAGTAGTTGAACATTTTTTCAATGGTCTTTATGATATTCACATAGGAGCATCAGATCTTATATATCCTCATCATGAATTCATATTACTTTTAGGCGAATATTATAAAGAAAAATATCCAATCGTTAGATATTTCTTGCATACTGGTGTGATAAAGAAAAATGGTGAAAAGATGTCCAAATCATTAGGAAATTGTATATACATGGATGAATTATATCCTAAATTTGATTCGGATGATTTAAGAATATACATTTTTAAATATGGTTACAAAGATGATGTTGAATTCGAGCTTGCAGATCTTTATGACTCAAAAGGAATAAAGGAAAAAATCATGAATGTTAAATTCAATGTCAGCAATAAGGAAACTGTTAACCTAAACAAGAAAATAGATGATTACGTTTATGAATTTATTGAAAACATCGAAAACGAATTCTCAGTTAACAAATCTTTAGAAGTATGGGTCAAATTGAGTGATTTCCTTACAAACAATGAGTTGGATAAAGAAGGAATAAATAAAGCTAAACAAGCTTATAAAATATTTTCCGAAATTACAGGTATTTTATTAAATCTCTTTAATAAAAAATGATCTATATCTTTTTGTCTCAAATCCGATGCTTCTATAAAGATTGTAGGCAATTTCATTTTTTTCATCTACATGTATAGCAGCGGTTTCTATATTTCTTTTTAGCATGTAATCCAATGCTTTATAAACTAATTTTTTACCAAACCCTTTTCCTCTATACGCTTTTCTTACGCCAACAGTCCAAATTACACATCTACTTATATTCTTAAACTTATTAAGTTCTTCATCGATTTCACAAGAACACTCTGCAATGAATGCCTTTGATTTTTCATCGAATATACCAAAGTAAGCTTCAGCATCAAAGCTTTTTTCTAATGTATAAGACATAAGTTCTTTATAACTAAGAGGTCTCATTCCAAAATGTTCTCTAAAGGCTTCATTGTAACATTCGATCCATTTCTTTACATTCGACTTCTTTCCCTTAAAAATTAATTTTTCCCAACGGAGACCTTCAGATAATTCTATCAAATCTTTAGGAAATCTGAATACTTTACACTCCATGTAGAACCATTTTCTTTCTGAATCAAAATCCTTTTTAAAAAAGTTATATTCTTCTGAATTTTTTTCATCTATAAAATGTGCTTGTATTTCTTTAACGTTATATTTTTCAAAATCTTTTTTTGCATATTTAATTAGTTCACTAGCTATTAAAGAAAAATTTTTTGGCTCAGCTACAAGAATATCTATAATCGCAATCTTTTTACCAAATTTTTCTTCTACGCTTTTATCATAATCTGCAACTATAAAGCCTTTAATTCTTTCATCTTCATCTATATAAATTTTCCTAACTATCTTACCTTTGTATGGTAGATCTATGAATTTAGCTTTAAATTCGTCAATAGATAAAGGTCTAAAATCTGAATCTTTAATTTTGAATTCATTATAAATTTTGGTCAATTCAGGCAAGAATTTTTGATCGTAATTTATAATGGGCATTAAACACAATATGATAAATCTTATTAAATTGTTTTTTTACTCTAACATAAGATAGTGGAAATAATTCAGAAAAGAGAAATAAAAAAGCCAATAAGGGCTGCATCAGGTATTTCGGTAGTGGCTGTTGTAACAGCACCGTTTGATTGCCCTGCTAAATGCACATATTGCTTTGGTGGACCAAATTTTGGAGCACCAAAAAGCTATATTATCGGTGAACCCGCAGTAAACAGAGCAGCTCAAAATGCATTCCATCCTTATTATCAAACATTTGATAGATTAAAGCAGTACTTAAGTGAAGGTCATTTTCCATCAAAATCTCAGATAATCGTTGTTGGTGGTACATTTACAGCTTTGCCAAAAAATTATAGAAGATGGTTTATTGGTATGTGTCTAAAGGCATTGAACGATTTTCCCAACATAAAGCATGATGAAAATGTAATTCCTGAGAATGAAGTTTTAAGGAACGAAAAAGCACTAATAAGATGTGTAGGTATATCGATTGAAACAAGACCAGATTGGTTGGATGAAATGATTTTAGATGAATTGCTCAATTTGGGTGTTACAAGAATAGAAATTGGTGTACAATCAACATTTGATGACGTTTTACAAAAAGTAAATCGAGGGCATGATGTTAGCAGCGTAATTAAAGCTACGAAATTGCTTAAAGATGCAGGTTTTGAAGTATGTTATCATATGATGTTAGGATTGCCCGGTTCAAATGAGGAGAAAGATATAGAATCAATTAAAAGGATTTTTTATGATGAAAATTTCATGCCAGATATGGTTAAGATATATCCTACTTTAATATTACCTGGTTCAGAGCTATATTATGAATGGAAAAATGGAAAATACACGCCTATAGACGAGTTTGGAGTTTTAAGGATAATGAGAGAAGTTACAAAATTTTTACCTCCATTTATTAGAGTTAATAGAATTCAAAGAGATTTACCTTCTCAGCTAATTCATGCTGGTATAAAAAGAGGCGATTTAAGATCCTTTATAGAAGATCAATTAAAAAAAGAAGGTATTCGATGTTTATGTACTAGATGTAGAGAAGTTGGTATAAGAGAGATTAAGGAAAAAATTTTACCTGATGAAAAAACTATTAAACTTAATAGAAGAAGCTATAGAGCTTCAGAAGGCATAGAACATTTTTTATCCTTTGAAGATGAAAATTTAACGTTGATTGGTTACTTAAGATTAAGAATTCCTTCTAAAGATTGCTGGAGAGAAGAAATTAAGGATGCTGCTATTGTGAGAGAATTGCATGTTTATGGGCAATCGGTTCCAATAGGAGTTAAGGGTGATAAACAATGGCAACATAAAGGTTATGGTAAGAAGTTACTTTCAGAAGCTGAAAGGATAGCATACTATGAATATGGTTTAAATAAGATGGTCATAATAAGTGCAATAGGAGTAAGAGAATATTATAGAAAATTTGGATATGAAAGGGATGGACCTTATGTTTCTAAGCGTCTAAATCTTGGCACATTAATAGAGTCATGAATATTTTTCTAAAATTTTCTAAAAAAATAAGAAATATCTTTTTTGGAAAAGAGAGATACAAAGGAATAAAAGACGCAGAAGTTTTAATAATATCTCATAATGATGTTGATGGAATAGCAGCTGCATCAATAATAAGAAGAAAATATCCCAATTCTTATCTTATAACTACTTCGCCTAGGAAGCTAGATGAAGTTTTTAAAGCGATAAACGTAGAAAAGAAGAAGATTTTTATTGCAGACCTTTCTCCAAATGAAAGCCAAATAAAAAGTTTAGAGAAAAGTCTGTCAAAGCTTGTAAGTAAAGGTTGTGAAATAACATGGATAGATCATCATTCATGGCCAAAACAGAATTTAGAATTAATTTCAAACTATGTAAAACTGGTAATCTCTAACACATACAGTGCTTCAGAGCTTGTTTATAAAACTCTAGAAATCAACGATGGTATATCAAAAAAACTAGTAGATATTGCTAACGATGCAGATGAAGCAAAATACATGCTTGAAGATACTATAAACATAAATAAGGCGCTGAGAAATAAAAGAAGGTCTAAAGCTATATTTGATATTTTGAGTGAAGGTAAATTCGATGATGAGCGAATTTTAAAATGGTCTAGGGAGGCGGAGAACAATGAAAGCAAGATTATTGAATATGCTAAAAATGTTAGATATTTGTACACTAATGCAGGAAGGAAATTTGCAGTTTTAGATATGAGGAAAAAAGATTTGCCAGGTAATTTGGTAGCTAAGCATGCCATTCAATTGCATGATCTCGATTTTGCAATTGTAATATATTCAAATAGGTCTGTATCTTTATATCGTGGAAAGGATAATGAAATAGATCTTCTAAGTGTTGCTAGGATATTTAACGGAGGTGGTCATCCCTTTGCATGTGGATGTTATCTTCGTTTATCCTTAAAATCAAGATTTTTGAGTAAAGTCTTAGGTAAGAAATATTTGCCTGAAGAAATAAAGCAGTTAATCGAATATGCAAAAAAAGTCCTATGAGAAGTAATAACAAAGTTATCGTTGGAATTTCAGGTGCTTCAGGTTCAATATATGGCATTAGAACTTTGATTAGATTAAAGGAATTAAACTATGAATCTTATTTAGTAGTATCTAGTTCAGCATGGAAAGTGATTGAATCTGAACTTGGTTATAAAAAAGAGGATGTAATTAATTTGGCTTCAAAATATTACGATGAAAAAGACTTTACAGCCCCAATTGCAAGTGGCTCTTATCCTACAATCGGTATGATAATCGCTCCTTGTTCTATGAAAACAGTAGCAAGTATTGTAAATGGGATTTCAGATAATTTGTTATTAAGAGCTGCAGATGTATGCATTAAAGAAAAAAGACCTTTAGTATTAATGATAAGGGAATCTCCATTAAGCCAAATACATCTTAGAAATTTATATGAATTATCCAAATTGCCTAACGTAACAGTATTTCCACCATTACCAGCTTGGTATGCTAAGTTAAAAAATATTGAAGAAATCGTTGACCAATCAGTTTATAGAGCATTAAGATACATAGGAATAGAAGATCCTAATTTAAAGATTTGGAGAGGTGATGAATGATTGGAAGTATTGATAGGATGTTGTGGTTTTCCTACAAGTAAAGAAAGATATTTTAAAACTTTCAAACTTGTTGAAGTTCAACAAACATTTTATAAGCTGTTAGATGTAAGCTTGTTGGAAAAATGGAGAAGAGAAGCCTCTGAAGATTTTGAGTTTACCGTTAAAGCATTTCAAGGGATTACGCATCCTTTAAGCTCTCCTACATGGAAAAGAAGCGGAATTAAAGATTTAGAAAAACTTCAAGGAAAGGTAGGATTTATGAATCCTACTAAGGAAGTTTTTAGTTTTTGGGTGCATGTTCTTGAAGAATGTAAAGCTTTGATTTCGAATTTAATATTGATTCAATTACCTGCCAGTTTTGAAGAAAAAGAAGAGAATTTATCTAACATAGATTCTTTTTTTAGCTGTATTGATAGAAAAAACCTTAATATAGCTATCGAATTTAGAGGATGGAGTGAGGAAAAGATTAAAACTGTATGTGAAAAACACGACTTAATTTCTTGTGTAGATCCTTTCAGAAACAAACCTGTCCATTTTTCAAGCAAGAAAATTCTTTATTTTAGGCTTCACGGTTTAGGAAAGAAAAGTATGTATAATTATTCTTTTTCCGATAATGAATTATTGTGGTTAAAGGAAAAATTACTGGAATATCAAGATAAAGCTAACAAAGCATATGTTCTTTTTAATAACAAAGCAATGTTTGAAAATGCAAAGAGATTTTCAGAAATTTTAAAAAGCAATATATAAGCTTGAATAAATAAAAAATACTAAATATGGTAGAAATAACAATAGATGAGTTTTCAAAAATGGATTTAAGAGTATGTAAAGTAATTGAGGCATCTAGAGTTGAAGGAACAAATAAGCTTTTAAAGCTAAAGGTTGATCTAGGAAATGAAGTTAGGACAATAGTATCAGGTATAGGAGATCAATTCAATCCTGAACAATTGATTGGAAAAAATTTAATTATAGTAGCAAATTTAAAGCCTAAAATAATTAGAGGCATAGAAAGTAAGGGCATGATACTGTGTGCAGTTGATGAAAAAGAACGTGTTTATCCTTTAACAACTTTAATAGAAGCTGCTCCTGGCCTAAAAGTATATTAAGGATTAGACATTGTAAGTATTCATTAAAGTGTATAAAAAATGGAAGACGGTCATCAATTAAGTAATATTTTCTTAGATATTCCATTGATAAAGATTAAGCTGGATAGCTTCGAAAAATTTTTGGATGATGAATTGAAGAAGTATTCTGATTCTATATTTTACGAGTCAATAGTTTATGCTCTGAAAGGAGGCAAGAGAATAAGACCAATTATATTAATGCTCTCAGCTGATGTTGTAGGAATTCCAGAAAAAGAGCCTTTCTCTGCTGCATTGGCAATTGAATTGGTTCATACAGTATCTTTAGTTCATGACGATATAATTGATAAAGAGAAATATAGAAGAGGGAAACCAGCATATCATGAAGTGTATGGTCTTGATCAGTCAATTTTATTAGCTGATTTCGCATTGTCAGTCGTCGTAGATTTAATCAACAAATACAAAAGTAGCGTTTTATTTTCGATAATATCAGATGCGGTAAAGAAAATGAGTGAAGGTGAGCTGTTTGAGGTAAAAATTAGAAATAGAAAAAAAATAACCATTGATGATTATCTTAAAATAGTAGAGAATAAAACTTCATCTTTATTCGAGGCTTCATCAAGAATAGGTGCATTATTAGCAACAAAAAATTCAGAAGATATTGAAAATTTATCTAATTTTGGTAAATATTTAGGTATTGCATATCAAATATACGATGACATTAGGGATTGGCAATCTAAAGAATATGTTCAAAAGTTGGATGTAAAAAACCCATTGGAATTTTTAAAGGAAAGAGCTGATTACTATTTAAATGAATCAAGCAAGTATTTAAAAAAACTACCTTCTACAACTGCAAGAGAAGCATTGCAATATTTTATAGATGTTATACTTAAATCAACATAGTGATTATTAGAGCAAGTAAAATTAAAAGACTTTACATTGAGCCTTCACCAAGTATTTGTATTCCTTGTAAAGGTTCTAAGTATTTGTGTGGAAGAAGTTACTGTCCATTACTTTTAAAATTCAATAAAAATTTATCTGATCAAAATAAACATTTATTAGTTATTGAAGGAACTTCTCCTCCTTCAATTTTTGTTGGCAGATATAATTACCCGAAAGTTAGAATCGGGCCTCTTTTGCCTAACAAGTTTGGTAGTACTGAGTTATATGACATACCTGAATTTTGGTTAACATTGAGAATAGAAGATATTTTAAATTTTAGATATGAACTAATAAGAAGCTATAATTCAATAAAAGTAGATGAAGCCAAAGATCCAAGAAATTGGATTATAAATTTACAGGATATGCTTCTTTCATCCAAAGGTGTAGACATTCATGTAAAACTTAAAAAGAATCCTACAAAGTTGAATTTAATCGATGACGTAATTCCTCCTATGGGACCTTCTGCACCCTTTGAAAATTTTGATATTTTATCCTTTCATTCATCAGACAGAAGTTTGGAAAAAGTGTATTACGATTATGACCTCAATGCCTCAGAAGCTATAATTAAATTGTACAATAATGGAATGTATGTTTCACGAATTTCTAAAGTGCTTAGTGCAGGTATGTTAGGATTGAAAAAATATAGGAAATTTGTTCCAACAAGATGGAGCATTACTGCTGTAGATGATACAATTTCGAAGCATTTAATTGCTAAATTAAAATTTTATCCAACAATAGATAAGATAAGGGTTTTCAAGAAAAATATCCATCTAAACAATTTTATCATTATAATGTTTCCCGAAAAATGGTCTTATGAATGGATAGAAGCTTGGTATCCTAATACAACTTGGAACATACAAGGAAAAGATGTTAGCATAGAGTCGGATTACGAAAGTTATGTAGGAAGAAAAGATTATGCTAAACTTGGAGGTTGTTATTATTCAGTAAGATTAGCTGTATCAGAGTATTTACTTAATGAGAAAAGACAAGCTAAGGTTTTAGCTATAAGGGAAATACTTCCAGGATTTGTGACATCTATAGGTGTATGGTTTGTAAGAGAAAGTGTTAGAAATATCTTGAAAGAAAATTACAAAGAATTCGAAAATTCTTTAGAAGCACTGAATTATGTTTTCGAAAATTTAAACATAAGTAAAGATGAATTAATATTAAAAAGTAAAATACTCAAAGACGAGCTTCAACAAAATAAAATAAACATGTATTATTAGTCATTCAACAAATTTTATAGATAAGTCCCATTTTCTGCTGTTAATGGATATATTGAGAATTGTTGCAGTTATTGACTCAACTAAATTTGAAAGTGATATCTCTCCTACGTATAAGCAATTTAAATGTTGACTAAGGTCTTTTGCTAACTCCAAGAAAATACCTTTTGAATAATCGTTGCTCGCGCAAAAAGGCACATCATAACTTAATCTTGCATAAGGGTCTGCTAATTTCTTAGCAGGTATTGTATGAAGCGCTGATACGATATTTTTAGCTTTCAAAATATCTGCAATAGCTTCTGTAGCAGAAGAATATCCTTTTGCAACGATAGAAGGATCATAAACAAAGCTTTTGTTAATTTTCCTAATAGGAACAACAGGAGATATTACAAGTTTATTACCATCGAAATTATCCTTTATTTTAGTTAATGTTTCATAAACGTATAAAGCAGGTATGCAAATTACTATAACTTCTGCATATTTTGTAGCATCTTCATTTTTCATTCCAATAACCTTTCCTTTAACTTCTTCTAAATAACTTGAAGCAGCTTTTAAAGCATATTCAGCTGCATCAGCCTTTGCTTTTTCTTCAGATCTTGAACCTACAATTACTTCATGATTTCTTGCCCATCTTATTGCTAATCCAGTTCCTATATCTCCAGTGCCGCCCAAAAGAGCTATTTTCATAGTAATTGAATCTTTCACTCATTTAAAAATTATATTCCTATTAATTTTAGGAAAATTTATATTGATGTGTTTTAAATTATTTTATAATGGTTCGTATTGTTCTTACATGTGATAGGACATTAACTGGAGAATTTCATCATATTCCTTTATTGGATTTCTTTAGTTGTGCTCCTGTAGAAAAAACACCTAAGTTTCTTTATGATTTTTTAACAGGTCAAATTCCTACATATGATGGTTTATTGCCTCGCGCTCCTTATCCTTTAAGGAAATTAGAAGCAGGTCTTTTGAGGGGATATAAAGAGAACGAAGTTGTAGTAGTTCATTCAGACTATGTAGAAAAATACATCGATGAAAATACTAAAATAGTTGGAATAAATACAATGGATGCTTTAGGTTTGGGGCCTGTCTCCATGATGTTTACCTACGGTGGTATTTATACTTCTTATACTAAATATTACTTTTTAGATCTCGTAAGAAGATTATCAGAACTGAGAAAGAAAAGAAATTACAAATTTAAAATAGTAGTTGGGGGAAGCGGTGCATGGCAATTGGAAATGAAACCAAGATACATAGAACAATACGGTATTGATCATGTAATCATGGGAGAAGTTGACCATCTTTTACCATACTTATTTTATGAGCTTGAAAAGGATAACCTAGAAAGAACAATTGTTGGACATCTTGATGGAGGAACATATGCGCTTTTGGAAAGCTTTGGGTTGAATAAAATAGTTAAAATTAGAGGACATCCTAATATTGAAGATATACCTTTGATAGTTAGACCTTCAGCTCATGGGCTTGTTGAAGCTATGAGAGGATGTGGAAGAAATTGTCACTTTTGTGAACCAAACTTAAGAGTAGGTAGATATGTGCCTTTGGAAAGGATAAAGAAAGAAGTTGCGGTTAATTTAAAAGGTAATATACATAACGTCTGGTTGCAAAGTGAAGATATCTTCCTCTATAAAGTCGAGGATAAATCTTATTTTTATCCCAATAGAGACGCATTGGTTGAACTATTCGCAGGCATAATGGAAATGAAGGGTATTAAGCATATGAATCCAACCCATGGTACGGTTTCTGCTGCAGCAGCCGATCCTGAGATGATAAGAGATTTATCTAAAATTCTTCGAGCAGGACCTAGAAATTGGATAGGAGTTCAAGGAGGACTTGAATCAGGTTCTTCAAGGATATTCTTAAATTATATGCCATTAAAAGGTAAGCCTTTTGATGCGGAAGAATGGAATGACATTATATTTGAAGGTACTGCTGTTTACAATGAAAATTATTGGTTCCCTGCTTACACTTTAATAGTTGGTTTACCAGGAGAGACAGAAGAAGATGCATTGGATACTGCAAGATTAATAGATCGGCTTGAAAGAGAACTGCCTAAAAAAGTAGGTCCTAAGGCTCATTTCACTGTAACTCCGTTGAGCTTTGTCCCTATAGGATTATTAAGAGAAAGAGATTTTTACTCAATCGATGAACAAATAAATCAAGGTTCGTTTACTGTCATATATAGAGCTTGGAGGCATACAATATTAGAATTAATAACGGCTTCCAGAGATGTTTTTAATACAAATCCTTTATTTAAGGCATTTATGCAAGCTCTTTGCTTCATAGGCGCTGATATAATTTTAAGGAGTATAGAAAAATGGGGTAAGTCTTTGGGATTTGATGTAGAAAAAGCTAAAAGATTGACTTGGAAAGATTAGCCTTAGTATTTTTCTATAACAACTGATGTTGTAGTTTTTACAACTCCTGAAATACTTAATATTTTTTCCTTAATTGTTTTGGAAAGTTCTGAAAAATCTTTTGCTTCAATCCTTAGTATTAGGTCAAATTCTCCTGTAACTGCGTACGTTTCTTTTATATTCTCAATCTTTTTTACTTCACTACCGACTTTATCTATTTTATTTGGTTCCACAACAACGAATACGAATGCTTCTACCATTTTTGTTAATAATCATATTTAACCAATTTAAATTTAACTATTTCGCAATATTTATTAGAAAGGCAACACAATAAACTAACATAATATGTCTCAATTGCTTACATTTGGCGATTTAGCTAGTTTGGTTGTAAAGCCAAATTTATGCATAAGATGTGGGGCTTGTGTAGCAGTTTGCCCACCTGATGTTTTAAAAGTTGATATTTATAGTTCAGAAGGAGCTCAACTTGTTGGTGTATGTACCTTATGTGGCCTTTGTCCTTTAGTTTGTCCTGTGCTTCATCCTTATGAAGCACCGATAGAAAAACCTTTGGGGGATTATTTAGAATACGGAATTTATAAAGCTGCGGATCCATCTTTAGCTAAAATCGGAACAGATGGTGCTACAACTACAGCATTGTTAGAAGCTGCATTTGAAATAGGCATTATAGATTCAGCAATTGTAGCAGTAAAAGATGAAAAATGGTATGCTAGAGCAGAAATTATAACTGATCCTAAAGATTTGAGAAAGTATGTTCAAACTATATACTGGCATGTTCCTATGATTACTCCTTTAAAAGAAGCGGTTGAAAAAATGAAATTGAAGAAAATTGCAATCGTAGGTACTGGTTGTCAAACAGCTGCTGCTAAATTAATGGATAAAATTCCTAAATTTAAAGGGAGAGTTGCATTACTATTAGGATTGTTTTGTTCTAAAACATGGATGAGAGAAGATTTCTTCGATGTAGTTAAAACGAAGCTAAACATAGAACCCACAAATATAACAGATATAATAGTTAAGAATAAACTAATTTTTAGGTTGACTGATGGATCTAAAAAAGAATTACCATTAGAGGATGTTGAAAGTACAACATTTGGTTCCTGTTTTGTATGTCATGATTTTACTGCTGAAGTAAGTGATATTGCTCTTGGATCTAATGGTGCTCCACCGGGTTGGAACTTTGCACTTATTCGTACTCTTTTGGGAAAGCAATTGATTGATGCATGTGTTGAAAAAGGAAAATTGTTAAAAGATACTAAATTCAAACCCAAAGTTAAATTTGTTATAAGAAGAGCTATAGAACAAAAATTAAGAGGAGCACCTGAATCATTCATAAAGACAATTCAAATTCCTGCATGATTGAAATTCCAATTATCGCTGAGCAATTTGGTTTTACAAAGGCATATTATACAGATGATGGATGTTTACTCGTTTATTTAGAAAAAAATAATAAGCAGGTATACAGAAAAATAGAAGATGTTTCTAGATTTATTGAAGTAATAAATAGAGTTGAACCACCTTTAGTCAGCGATCTTATGCTAAATATACTAACAGAAAAACTTTTAAAGGCGAAGGAAGAAATGGAAAGAGAATTGAATAATATCTAAGATACATTAAATGAAAAATGAGGAACAAATTTTAGATTTTCTTCTAGAAGTTTATAAACTTAAAGAAATAAAAAGATCAGGTTGGTTAAAAAAAGTTAAAGTATCTGAATCTGAATCTGTTGCAAGCCATACATTTGGAATGGCGTTAATCGCATTACTGTTTGGATACGAAGATTTATTGAGTGCTATAATTACTCATGATATCGCTGAATCAATATTAGGAGATTTAATGCCTGAAGAAAAAGATCAAAAAATTAAGGCTAAAGAAGAAATGATTTTTAACAACTTATTAAAGAATATGCCTATAAATATACGTAATAAAATAGAAAAAACAAAAAACAATCGTATGGTAAAAGAAATTGATAAATTAGATATGGCAATACAAGCTCTTTACTATAAACTAAAAGGATTTGATAAAGATAAACTTGCAGAATTTATAGCTTCAGCAGATAAGTCTATAAAAAATAAAAATTTAAGAAAAATACTTACAATTGTTAAAAAGAGGTTTCAAATTGATAATTAAATTCTGTTAACGCGATTATACAAGGTCTTTAATTATTTCATCTTTTTTAATTCTAATCTCATCTAAGCTATCAGGATTTTCGATTATTGAAACATCTTCTATTCTTTTATCTTCTAGAACATTTCTGATAATTCTTCTTAATATTTTTCCAGCTCTATTTTTAGGTAATTCTTTAACAAATACAATCTTTTTTGGTAAAAAAGCCTTACCCATTTCTTTCTCTATCAATCTATTTATTTCGTTCTCTATTTCTTTTGACGGATAAAAATTAGGTTTTAAGGCCACAAAACAAACTATTTCTTCACCTTTAAGTTCACTTGGAACTCCTATGCATGCTGATTCTGCTACACCTTTATGCTTATTAATTATAGACTCTATTTCTGCAGGACCAATTCTTTTTCCAGCCACCTTTATTGTATCATCGGCTCTACCTAAAATAAACCAATATCCATCAGGATCAACGTAAGCTAAGTCGCCATGAAACCAAACATTTTTAAATCTTGACCAGTATGTAGATAGATATCTTTCAGGATCTTTCCAAAATCCTCTTGTCATTGAAGGAGCTGGTTTTTTGCAGACTAAATAACCTATTTTATCCCTTACAGAATTACCATCATCATCAAAAACGTCAACATCCATTCCAAGTCCTGGGCCCCATAAAGTTGAAGGTTTTAGTTTAACGATGGGTGAAGGAAGTAAAAAACATCCAAATATCTCTGTACCACCAGAAAGATTTATCATAGGCCTCTTATTCTCTCCCACATCTCTAACCAACCAAAGCCATGTATCAGAGTCGATTGGTTCTCCTGTATTTCCAAAATATTTTAGTGAATCTAAGTTGTATTTTTTTACATTTTCAATCCCATAGCTTTTTAGAATTCTTGCAACTGTTGCAGCAAAACCAAGATTAGTTACTTTATCTTGTTCTATAATTTTCCAAATTCTATCGTTTGAAGGATAATCTATAGCTCCTTCTATTATTACATGACTTGAACCTAAAAGTTGTGAACCTATTATTTGCCAAGGACCCATCATCCATCCTATATCGCTAATCCATAGCATTCTACTATCCTCTTTCATATCAAGATTAAAATAATGTTCTTTTCCTGGCTGAATCATAGCACCCATTTGAGATATCACAGCTCCTTTCGGTTTTCCTGTTGTACCTGATGTATATAGCAGAAGTGCAGGGTCTTCAGAACACATTTCTTGAACATCGCAAAATTTTTTTGATTTATTAATTATTTCAGAATACAAAAAATCTTGTTCTGATATTTCAAAATTCAAATTTTTAATCCTTTCTACTATGATTTTAATAATGTTTGTCCCAGTTATCTTTATAGCTTCATTAGCTTGCTCTATTATTTTTACAATTTTTCCTTTTCTGTAATAGGCGTTACATGTAACTAACAATTTCGGTTTTGAATCTTTCAATCTCTCAGATATCGCAAATGGTGCAAAACCAGAAAATATTGGAGCAAAAATGGCTCCGATTCTAAATGCTGCAAACAATGTTATAATTGTTTCTGGAAGCATGGGCATGTAAGTTGCTATAACATCACCTTTTTGTATTCCTATTTCTTTAAAAAAACCTGCTAATTTACACGTTTCTTCGTACAATTCGTTGTATGTTAAGCTTTTTATTGAACCATCTTCGCTATGCCAAATAAATGCAATTTTATTTCCTTTTTTATTTTTTACGTGTTTATCTATGCAATTATAAGTAATATTCGTCTTTCCGTTAATAAACCAAGTCGTCCATTCTATTCCCTTGCTATCATCGTAAACTTTATCATAATTGTCAAAGAATGTAATATCTAATGTTTTTGCTACTTCTTCCCAAAATTCCTTTATATTATTTATACTAAACTTCACAAAATCATTGTAATCTTTATATCCATGCTCTTTAATGTAATTATAAACATTTGAATTCTCAGCCAATTCCTTAGGCGGTTCGAACAAATACATCTAAGAATAAAATCTGGCAACGTTAATTAATGTTTAATTTCAAAGAAATATTTATGGAAATAGGTTTCATTGGCCTTGGAGCAATGGGATCAAGGATTGCAAAAAACATTTTGATTAAAAGAAAAAAACTAAACGTTTATAATAGAACAAGAGAAAAATTAACATCACTTGTTGAATTGGGCGCGATTCCTTTTAATTCACCAAAAGAGCTTGCTAAAAATAGTGACATAATATTTTTAATGCTATCTAATTCTGAAGCCGTCAAAGAAGTTTTATTGGGTAATGATGGTTGTTTCTACGGCGCAAAGAAAGATACTTATTTTATAGATTTAAGCACAATCCAACCGAAAGTATCTAAGTATATATATACTAAAGCTAAAGAAAAAGGTTATCATTATTTAGATAGTCCTGTTTTAGGTAGTATAGATAGAGCTGAACAGGCTACGTTAACAATTATAGTCGGTGGTGATAAAGAGGACTTTGATTTTATATGGCCTTATTTAAAAGATATTGGAAATTCCATTCATTATATTGGCGAAAGTGGAAGTGGTTCAAAACTAAAATTAATAGTTAATTCAATGTTTGCACAGTTCCCTTTAGTATTGGCTGAAAGCATAAATATAGCACAAAAGTCAGGATTAGATTTGAATATAGCATTAAACGTATTTAAAGAAACAGCATTCGCTCCGGCGATAAAATATTTTGAAGAAAGGGTTGTTAAAAAAGATTTTTCACCTAGATTTAAATTGGAACTTATGTTAAAAGATGTAAGCTATGCTAAAGAATTAGCCGATGATGGTGGGGTAAAAACTTTAATTTTAGACAAAGTAAAGGAAGCTTATGAATTAGCAGTTAAGCATGGTCATACTGGAAAAGATTATTCTGCAGTTTCTTTGATTTATGGTTAGTAATAAGTTACAATGTGTTATTTTTTAGTTTAGATTATTCCAAAATTAATTGATATTTAAAAATAGTTTAAATTGATTTTATATCATTATCTTTATTCGAAATAAAACTTAAGAAATCATTCTTATTAATGATGTTTTTATAAATTAAGGAACTTTATTTTTTTATATCGTTTTTTATTCTTTTTTTGATCTTTTCTGTAACACTATATTCATCAAATATTTCAAAGATTTTATATCCTGAAGATATTAAAAGGTTAACGATTAAAGATTTGAAATTTATACCTTTAAAATGTGAATTCCTAAAAAATATAGCCTCATAGGGTAAACCAATTTCCATCAATTGTTCTGAAGTGCATTTTTCCATATGCGGCGGTCTATTTGTAATTATTACGATTTTCTTATTTTGCATGTAAAGTTCTAATGCTTTATTTATGTTTTCATGAATTGGTTCATCAAAATTTATGTACTTATCACTATAATATACGTTGAATATTTTTTCTTTCAAATCTTTATCCAGTTGTTTGAAATTTACATTAGGGTCTAAATTAAGTTCTTTAAGGGTCATTTCCATTCTTTTATTAGTATTGAAAATAATGTTATCCAATTCAAATATTGCTAGCTCAGATTCATCTTCAACATCTAGCTTTAAGGGTCTGCATTCTTGTAAATATTCGCAATTTATACATTGAAGGAAATCTTTTTCAATTACGGCTTCTCTTGGAGGCTCTATTTTGTTCTTTATATAGTTGTGCAAGCTTAATGTTCTCTCTTTTAAAATAGATAAAAGTTCATCATTTTTTTCAACTTCGAATGTCGTTCTAACACCTCTTCTTTTATCCCAATATAAAATTATTCCTTTCTGAACATTTAGTGCGTGAAGATAAGATTGAATTTGAAGTATATGTCTTTTATATGGTTCTTTAATAGACTGAGAAGTACTTTTAACTTCGATTATAATCTTTTCTCCTTCAACATCAGCCACGATTACGTCAACTCTACCACTTAGCATAGCTTCTCCAAAATCAAGCTTAGTTTCCAGTTCTTTAGCTTCAACTTTTACTACATTACTATTTTCAAGTATTTCAGCTATAATCTCATGTATTCCTCTACCTGTTGCAAAAATAGCTAATTTTTCTGTTGTTGGCATTCTTGCCAAATAAAAGTCGTAGTACTGCTTTTTGATACATTCTCCAATAGAAGAAGGATGGTATTTTCCTATGATTTTTGGATGTTCCTCTTTTTCTCTTTCATAAATAGTAATCATTCCTTTATTCAAAGCCTCAATAATTTTTTCTGCCAAACTCAATGATTCTATTAAATTTTAATGTTTTGATATAAATATCTCTATTTATTTGATAGTTTAGATTTGTATCCAATGACTTCTTCCAAATTCTTAAATCCGTTCTTTTTTAATAAAACATTTATTCCTTTTTTAATTTCACAAGTTATACAAGGGCCTTTATAAATCAATGAAGTATAAACTTGAACTGTAGATGCACCAAGTATTAAAGCCTTGAATGCATCTTCAGAATTGAATATTCCTCCACAAGCATTCAAAATGAGTTTATCATTGGAATATTCTTTAATTAAATTTATTGTATTGAGCATAAAATTGAAAATCTTTTTTCCAGAAAGTCCACCATAACCTACAGAAATGCTTTTTTCTTTTACTGGTAAAGCGTTTACAGCAGTAATACCGTCTATATTAAACTTTTTGCATAACTCAACAATAGTTATCAAGTTTTCTGCATCTTTTCTATTTATTACAGGAGAAACTTTGACAAAAATTATTCCATCTTTTAACTTTGAAACATTTTCTGCAAGTGTTTCAAAATTATCCGCATCTTGGAAAAGCATTCCATTTTCTGTATTTGGACAACTTAAATTCAATTCAATGAAAGGTGTAAGTTTTTTGACTATTTTATATATATCAATGAACTCCTTCAATGTATTACCTGCTATACTGATAAAAATATCCGTTCTTATTATAGAATCTAAATAATTTTTTACGAATTTGTCTATACCTACTGAAGGTAAGCCCATTGAATTTACCATTGACTGTTCATTTTCATACCTGACTATTCTAGGTTTAGGATTTCCCATCGATTCTTGTTTTAATACTGAACCAATAACAAGATATCCAAATCCTAAGCTTGAAAGTAGGCTTATCATTTTCGCATCTTTATCGAATCCAGCAGCCAATCCTACTGGATTTCTTAATTTATAATTTTTGATTCTAACATTTAGTTCAGTGGTGTCTCTGCAAAAGGTTGGTATTGGAAACCTTGCAAATTTTTTTACAATTTCGTGACCTTTTTCTGGGTCAAATTTAAAGAATAATGCCCTTATAGTTTTTTCGTATATTTTATTCAACTCGCCTTATTTATTAATAGCATTATGTTACTTTTAAGAATTTTAGTTTCAAGAATAAAACTCACATGATTTAATAATGTATTTGAATGAATGAAGTCATAATTCAACTTGAAAACGTATACAAAGCATATAAGATAGGCAATGATACAATATTAGCTTTAAAAAATATTAATCTTCTAATAAAAAAGGCAGAATTCATATCGATCGTTGGACCTTCAGGTTCAGGAAAAACAACATTACTTAACTTAATTGGAGCGTTGGATAAACCTACTAAAGGAAAGATTCTTTTTAATGGTATTGATTTAACTCAACAAAATGATAAAGAAATTTCTAAATATAGAGCTGAGAATGTAGGTTTCATATTTCAAACTTTTAATTTAATACCATCTTTGAATGTTTGGGAAAATGTAAAGTTACCTACTTATTTCTCTTCAAAGAAAGGCTTTAAAGAAGATAAAATAATGGAACTTTTGGAGCTTGTTGGCCTAAAAGAAAGAGCATTCCATAAACCTTTACAATTAAGCGGTGGAGAACAGCAAAGAGTTGCTATAGCTCGTGCATTAGTTAACGATCCTCAAATCTTAATAGCAGACGAACCAACAGGTAATTTAGATTCAAAAAATGCAGAGATCATTTTAGATATATTTAAGAATTTAAATTTGTCAGGCAAGACAATTATTCTAGCTACTCACAATTTAAAGCTTGTAGAATACTCAAATAGAATAATCCATTTGTATGATGGTGTTATAAAAGATGAATTCGTTAGGTAAATACAAAATTTCAATTTCTAATATAAAAAGGAATAAACTTAGGAACTCGATGGTAATTTTAGCATTTATTTTAGCAGTCATTCTCGGAAGTATTATTTTAGGACCAGTTTATGGCATCCAAAATTATTATGTTAAAACAATAAACGAAGCTGGGTTTAACGTCATAGCAATATTTTCTGGTAATATAGCTTCAAGTAATAGTTATACACTTCCTACAAATTTCATTAACATTTCAACGATGAAATATTTGGAAAACATAGGTGGGGTTTATGCGATCTCTCCAGTTTTCTTAGCAGGATATTTTTCCTTTGGAAATAGCTCAGCTTATTTCGTCGGTTCGAATAGCCAATTAAAGTTGATAGGTTCTTTAGAACTTTATAAAGGATCATTTATAAAAGACAACTCCACTAATTCGAATCTTATAAATGTTGACTTAGGTTACAATGTTTGGAATAAATTTCTTAAAGGTGTTGATATAAATCAAACAGTCAGTCTATCTTTAATAGTTCAATTCGGTTTCTCATATAAATATTTAAATGTTAAATTGAAAGTCATTGGTTTGTTAAGTGAAAGACCAAAGATTCCTAGCATTAACTTGGATCCTAATAATGTTGTCATCGCTAATATTTTTGATATTTTTTATTTGTTCAACATAACAAATTACAATTCCATACCTTTGGATGCGATATTTGTTTCAGCATCAGACTTTAATTCGATTGATAATTTGGAGAATAAAATTGTTCAAGTTCTTAGCGACTTAGGTTACAAGAAAAATGTAGATTATATGATAGTGAGTCAAAAAGATGCTATTTATTATGTAAATAATATATTCAATCAATTCTATCGATTTCTGAACATAATTTGGGCAGCCATTCTTGCAATATCCTCACTTTCGATATTGATTGTTATGTTCATTACTGTAAGAGAGAGATATAGAGAAATAGGAACGTTGAGAGCTATTGGGGCAAGAAAAATAGATGTTGTTACAATGATCCTATTAGAAGGTTTGGTATTATGCATCATAGGCATTATTTTAGGAATGTTTCTTGGCTACATTATCATAAATTTACTTAAAATGTACTATACTTTTATGCAGACAGTTGATAATTCAACAATAATTTATACATTTTCAATTATTGTTCCAGAAATAATCGCTTCAGCTATTATTTTTTCACTATATCCAGCTTACATTGCATCGAAGGTTCCTCCTTCTGTCGCATTAAGATATGAATAAAAATAAATTCAAGTTAAAATAATAATAAAGCGTGGCTGAGAAAAAAGAACATAAAACTTTGCAACGTATACCAGTTAAGAAATGCGAATACCATGGAATCGTTCTATTTTGGTGCGTCCATTGCAATAAATCTGTTTGTAGATATTGTGAACCAAATCATCAATTGGAGCATTACTTACCTAAGATTAAATAATCATTCCTTCGCATATACTATTTTGCCTTCCTTAATTGTAAACTTTACATGATTAAACCCCATTGTATAGCCAATCCAATTATAATTAGGTACATTCATTACCAAAACATCAGCGAACTTACCTTTTTCGATTGAGCCATAATCCTTATCCATTTTTAAAGCGTAAGCAGCATTTATTGTGGTTGCTGAAATGCATTCACTAGGTAGTAGTTTTAAATATCTGCAAGCAATTGATATAACTTCCTGTAAACTAAGTATCCAAGATGCTGGACTAAAATCGGAAGCCAATGAGATAATTATATCTTTTTCTATATATTTTCTAGCATTTGCAGGTCTTTGCATTAGAGAAAAACTGGTTGCAGGAAGAAGTGTAACACAAACAGATTTATTAATTATCTTTTCTTCACATTGCTCATTGGAATAAACAAGATGGTCTATAGAAGTTAAATCTAGCATATCCAATATATCACAACATCCTATATCATTAAATTCTCCTGCATGAATTTTTAATGAAAAGCCTTCATCCCTAGCCTTTTTAAGTATGTATAATGTTTCCATTTTGTTAAATGCACTTTCTTCACAAAATACATCTACAAACTTTGCTAGATTATTAATTCTTATGTAAGGCAGTATTTCATTTGTAATCTTTTCAACATATTCTGACCTATTCTTAGGAGGTAAATGTGCAAGAAAAGTTGGAATTATTGTTATATCAACTTTGTATTTAATTCTATTTAATAACTTTAACAATCTAATTTCTTGTTCAGGTTCAATTCCATAGCCGCTTTTTATCTCAATTGTAGTTGTTCCATTCTCAATTGCAAATCTTATTCTTTCAATGAGTATTTTCTCCAGCTCATCATCTTTAGCATTTATTGTTTTTTTAACTGTATTCCAGATGCCTCCTCCTTTATTTTGGATTTCATTATATGAATACCCCTTTATTCTTAATTCAAATTCTTCTTCTCGTGAACCATAAAATAACAAGTGAGTATGAGAATCTATAAAGCCAGGCATCACTAGCTCATTTGAAGCGTCTATTTCATATTTAGCATCAAATTTCTTACCGCTTCTTTCTTCAACTAAATTAATTTTTCCATTTTTAATCCCTACAATTCCATCTTCTATTATTCCTAAATGTGCTAGTGAACTGCCTTTTCTTATTCCACCTTTTAAGGTTAAGATCTGCTTACCATAGATGAGAAGGTCCAATACTTCATTCATTCTTAAAGTATAATTAAAATTTAAATTAAAGATATTTTTCCTTCTTTACGAAATTTTTGGATTAATTTATTTGCAGCAATTCTACTCATAAAGAACATAATTACAGTAAAAACAATACTTATCAATAGCATTAAATAAGGGTCAACATAGTAAACTCCTGTTGCAGCAGAAGCTATTTGACCTGTGATGTAGTAAAATGGAGAATAAATTATAATATCGGCAACGTTTTTTTGAAAAAGCTGTATAGGTATGGCACCACTTAGGAAAGGCAATACAAAATTCATTACATTTGTAACAATCCAAGGCGACCTTAAAGAAATAATTAACGATGCATATACACTTGCAAATAACAAATAAAATATAACAGCTATTATAAGAGAAATAAAAAACAGTATTGGTTCGGATATTGATAATGTTGCGCCAAAAATATATGAAGAAGTTAACAACGCTATGACTCCACTTATCAAAATATCTATCATTCCTGTGATATTCCTGCCTAATAAATGAATTGTTAAGCTTGTATTTGTTAAAATTATATTATCTATTATCCCACTTTCTACAGACTGAACAATACTGTTTCCAGCCCACATGAAAGAATTCATGAAAATAAATAGAAATATTCCCCACATCAGGCTTGTTACAACGTTTATATTATTCAGTAAATACTGGGCATAGAAAATTAATGTTAAAAATAGAAAAATAACCCAAAAAGGTGTAGAAATTAAATCACTTATTATCCATACTTTATTTCTTGTATATATCTTCAACCCTTTTCCTAATTCAGCTGAAATCTTTGTTATAATAAAGTTTTTAAATTTATATTCCATAGGCTCCTTCTTTTCTAATATAATTATTTTCGAAATATCGATAGATTACAAATCCAAAGATTAAATATAAAAACAAAAATGGTAGATTTCCTAAGCTAAGTATGTTAAAATATCCTTCTATAATTGATCGAACGTAATATGCAGCATAATAATAAGGCATTGATTCACCTATAATTTTTAATATAAAAGGGAGTATTGTTATAGGATAAGCTAATCCTGAGGTCGTTGAAACTATTGCTGATACCGGTTGAGATATTGCTTCAGGTTCTTTTCCTATAATTGTAGCTGCAGCTATAATTAAGTTAATTCCTAGAATAGGAATTAAAGCAATAATTAATATTAATAATGAAATGAAAAAGTTTGACAAATTTGATAACCCATAGGTTACTATTACTCCTATAAGTCCAACGGTAAGAAATATTCCAAAACCCAAAATACCGCTTGTTAATGAGATACTTGCAATTATAATGATAGGATTTACAGGAGCAGAAAAAATATATTCTAATCTTCTAGATAGTAAGCCTTGTCTTATATACCATGCAGAAGATGCGCTCATTACGATTGTAATCATTAATATTGTAAATCCAATAAGCTGATAAAACCAAAGTTCTAAGCTTGGCGGTTTTCCTAAAATACCTGTTCCTACACTGTATGTAGATAAAGATATTAATATGGGAAAGAATATTGAAAAGCCCACTGTACCTCTCTCTCTTAGAATATTCTTTAACTCAACTTCAAGAATTGCAAGCAATTGATTAATTTCCTTTCTCACCACCTATCACTCTTGCAAAAACCTCTTCTAACGTTGGTTCAATAACTTTAATCGAACCTATTATATAATTTTTTTCTCTTAGTTTATCCAAAACTTTTATCAAGGATTCATTTGGTTTTTGAGTTTCTATTTTAACTACTAAATTTCCTTTTTCATTTATAGAGGTTTCATAATCACTGATTTTATCTGCGTTCAATACTTCAATTTCTATAAAATAACTTAGATTCAACTTTTCTTTAAGTTCTTTTGGTGTTCCTTGAGAAACTATTTCGCCTTTGTTTATCATAATTACTCTATTACATAAGTTTTCAACCTCCCACATGTTATGGCTTGTTATTAAAATTGTCTTACCTGAATTTGCTAAATCATGAATTAACGCTCTTATTTTTCTAGAAGAAATTGGATCAAGTCCTACAGTAGGTTCATCTAGGATTATAATTGAAGGATCATGGATAAGACTTTTTGCTATACTTAGCTTAGCTTTCATTCCTAGACTATATTCTTCTACGAATCTATAAGCATCCTTTCCAAGGTCAACTAAGTTTACTAATTCTTCTGCTCTTTTATAAGCGTCTTTTTTATTCATACCATACAGTCTTCCATAATAAACTAAGTTTTCTATTCCGGTTAATCGTTCATAAAAACCTTTATCAGGTGCAAGAACAACTCCTATTATTTCTCTAACTTTGTTTGGCTCCTTTATAACATTATATCCATGTATGTATGCTTCACCGCTATCGGGTATCAAAAGTGTGCATAATATTTTTATTGTTGTGGTTTTTCCTGCGCCGTTTGGTCCCAATAAACCAAATATTTCGCCATGATTAACTTCAAAACTAACTCCTTTAACTGCATGAATTACTCTTTCCTCAGTATTAAAAATCCCTTTCCTAACCTTTTTCTTAAATTTTTTAGTTAGATTTTTTGCAATTATTTCTTTCATTATATAATTGTCTTCATTAGTTAAATTAATAAATTATTTTAAACAAAACTATTCTTCGGTCCTTAACTGAATGAATATATAGAAAATTATCATTCATCATTACAAAAGATTGAAAGCCTCGCTTTTTAGGGCGGGGATGGAATTTAAATCTCTAAAAAATTTCTTTGAATGAAGCGCAATCAAGCAATAAGAGCAAGCATCGAAATGAAGATTGTCCCTCTGAGAGTGGTTCAGTATTGCAATATACAGCATATAATTATACAGAACATTCATCAAATGGGAGTGGTTTTATGGACTTCTCAACTTCTTCTCAAGCGAAATATGTAGCTCGAATCAATGGGAGGAACCCTCGTTATAAATAGCGGGGAGGAAGTCAATATTGAATAAGCTTATAAAAGTAATATACATGTTTGTTCCAAACCTTAATTAATTAAAAATAAATATTATAGAAATATTTTAAAATATATGAGTTCTGAGGAAAAACCTACTGAAGCAAAACCTCGCAGTAGAAAAGGATTGTGGATAACTGTTGCAATTGTCGTGGTCGTAATAATAATAGCTGCTGTTATAGCTACAACATATAAGCCTGTACCTACTTTCACGGCAGGTATTTCTACAACATCATTGGTAGTAACACAAGGTACGCCAATTCAGTTTAGTGTTGTGAATAATAATACAAATGTTAAGTATGTCCTTTGGTACACAGGCGATGGTAAAGTTACTAATGGTTCAGCAGTTTTATCTTATACATATAACACACCAGGTAAGTACTTAGTTTCTGCTGTTATATTCAGTACAACTGGGCAAAATGTAAGCACGCAGAACAGTATGTATCAAATAACTGTAACACCTAATATAAATCAAACATTAGCGCCTTACGTATCTGTACCTGTAGTTACATTCAATGTTACAAGAAATCCTACAGCACCTGTAGTTAATGTGAGCCAAACTTTATATTTATACGGTGGTTATCTTGAAGCCCCTACAGGTACAAATATTACAATTGTCAACTATATTTGGAATTTCGGTAATGGTCAAACAAAAACTGTTGCAGCAAATAGCTCAACATTGGATCCTGTTCAAAATCCTGTTAATGTAACATATACTACGCCGGGCTTATATCCAGTAAGTCTAACGATTGTAACAGAAAATGCCTCTAATATGAAAACTTATAACCTAACTGTTGTTAACACTGTCGCTGTCCAAACAACGGGCAAGTTATTTGCATTATTTAAGTATGAAGGTCAGATTCCAAGTCCAGGTGTAATTAATGTAGCTGAAGTGGTTCCAGGAGGTCCATACTCATTCGATCCTCAAGTAGATTATGAAACTGTAGGATTTGAAGTAATATCAAATATATTCATGACTTTACTAGCTTATAATGGT
>JAFMCU010000050.1 GCA_017857595.1 Thermoprotei archaeon | reverse complement strand
AGAAAAAGCCACTTGTTCATTTTCATCCAGGTTCAAAAGTTCTTTCAATAGCAACTACTGGTTGCAATTGGCTTTGTCAATATTGCCAAAATTTTGATATAAGTCAAAGAAGAAAAGTTGAAGGTATGGATGTAAATCCTGAAGATGTGGTTGAAATGGCCATAAAAACGAGGAGTGAAGGAATTACTTATACTTATAATGAACCTACGATATTTATTGAATTTGCAAGAGATGTAGGAGTTATTGCAAGGAAAAATGGTTTATTCAATACTTTTGTTTCAAATGGATATTTAACTCCTGAAGCGATAAAAATGTTAACAGAATTTTTAGATGCGATAACCGTGGATTTTAAAGGAAATGCGGAGAAGAATTTTATGCAAAAATACATAATAGTCCCAGGACCTGAACCAATATTTGATGCATTATTAGAACTTAAAAAAACTAACATTCATGTGGAAATCACAGACCTTGTTGTTCCACAGATCGGTGATAATATAGAATCTGCTAGAAAGTTGGCAAGATGGATATATGAGAATCTTGGTCCAGATACACCTTTACATTTTCTTAGATTTCATCCAGATTACAAACTTCAGAATCTTCCATGGACACCAGTAGAAACATTAGAGAAACATTGGAAAGTTGCAAAGGAAGAAGGATTAAGATATGTATACATAGGAAATGTTCCAGGGCATCCTCTTGAAAATACATATTGTCCTGAATGTGGAAACGTTGTAATTGAAAGATTTTCATTTGACATAACAGGTTGGTATCTTGATGAAGAAAACAGGTGCAAATATTGTGGTTATAAGCTTCCAATCATAGGTAAGTTAAGTAAAAACGTAACTAAGCCTAGATTTCTTCCTGTGTTCTGGTAGAAAGTGCAAATGAGTTTAGATTTTGAAAGTATATTGCAGAGAATAAAAGAAACGCTCTCTATGCAACCTCAATCAAAGATAACGATGCTAGGAGATTTAACAAAGAAAATAAAGGATCCATACGTTGTTTTAGTAGCTACTATTTTATCCCATAGAACCAAAGATGAAATTACCGAAAAAGTAGTTCTTAATTTTATCAAAAGATTTCCTACCGTCTATGACTTGGCTAAAGCTAGTATGGGAGATATTAAAAATGAAATAAAAAAAGTAGGATTTTATAATAATAAAGCTAGGATTCTTAAGGAGATATCCATAACTTTAATAAAAAAATATCATGGAAAAGTACCAAATGATATACAAGAATTACTGAAATTACCAGGCGTTGGTAGGAAAACTGCAAATTGTGTATTAGTTTATGCATATGATATGCCTGCTATACCTGTTGATACACATGTACATAGAATATTTAATAGATTAGGGATTGTTGATACAAAAACTCCAGAAGAAACTGAAATCAAATTAATGGAGATAATCGATAAGAAGTATTGGAAAGAAATTAATGATACATTCATAAGATTTGGAAAATCTATTTGTAAACCTGTAAAACCTAATTGCCAAATATGCTTACTAAAAGATATTTGTAAATATTATCAAAATAACAAACCATAGTTTAAAGCAAAGTTTTTATATGGAGTATAATAAGATAGAATTAATGGCTAAAACAATTGAACAACCATTGGTTACATTTACAGAAAAGGCGATTGAAAAAATTAAAGAATTCATGAAGGAAGAGAATAATCTAAATTTATATCTAAGGATTTATATAGCAAGTGGAGGATGTGCAGGTTTTTCTTATGGTATGGCATTTGAAGAAGCCCCCACAGATGATGATGTTGTTTTCGAGGTTGGAGGCGTTAAAGTTATTATAGATGAATTCAGTGCGAAATACATTAAGGGCTCTACAGTTGATTATGTAGAAACTTTGATGGGGTCAGGATTTAAAATTGATAATCCAAATGCGACGTACACTTGTAGTTGCGGTTCTTCATTCCACGTTTGATTATTTTCTGTATAATTTTTTATAAATAAAAGAAGAAAATAGCAATAATATAGAAAATAAAATTGCATTTTCTAGAAAATAATTATATGTTTTCAAAAAATCATATGAATTATTAGTGCTAGGCAAATAAACATAAACTATGTTTGAAAAAGTACTATTGCCTATAATATTGAAAGCAACAACAGCATAATAGTATCCTCTACCAGGTGTTACATTTGTATCAATATAACTATTAATGCTATAGGATACTTTGTATATTACTTTCATATTAGTAAGCGATGTTCCTTTAAGAATATAGTATCCGCTTATTGGCATGAAAGGTGAATTTTGTGAAGACCAATTTAAAATAACTTCATTGGAAGAAGTTGAATAACTAAGTACAGGAGCCTTAGGTATGGTTAAACCTATATCGCTGTCAATGTAAACTTTTTTACTTGCTAAAATAGTAACATTATTGCTTGCTAGAACTTCAAGTCTCACTTCATAATAAGAGTTTGGCATGTTTGTAGCATTATAAATTGATATTAAGCCTATAGTCGGAGAATATCCATAGCTAATTAACACATAGCTTGCATTTGGAAGTAAGATTCTTATGTATAGCTTGTATAACGACAAATAAATATTTGGATTTTGTGAAATAACGTTAGCTATTCCGTATATCTTTAGCATGATATTACCACCTGGGCTGACAAGTTTACTTCCAATATTAAGCAATGAAGCTATATACACAGTAGAATTTCCATACAATTGAAGATTATTATAATTCATAATTTCTGAATTGCTTAGGTATAGTTGTGATTGGTTGTATAATTGGGCATATCCTACAAAAGAAGAATTTTGTGCGAAAGTAATGCTTGAATTAAATGAATATAAACTTGAAACTGTATCATTAAAAAGATTTATATTATTTTTATCAATCAAGTAGATTGTAAAATTAGTTGAATCATATATATTAGCTGATTTCAAATAAGTGTAAAATAATTTTATTTTATCTAATATTGTATTCTTAAGATTTATGAATTTATTCGAAGAATTAAAGAAGCTGTTAAAGAGTAGTCCATTCTTCAATCCTTCTAGATAA
>JAFMCU010000049.1 GCA_017857595.1 Thermoprotei archaeon | reverse complement strand
ACAATTAAGAACCTTTCATTACATGTTATAAAGACTTAATATGTTCATGTCATAGGAAATTGCCAAATCCCTTGTACGTTTCATTATACAGCTTTAAAGTCAAGATGATTATTTATAAACATTTATAAAATAAATTAGTTACCTCATCCATAAATCCAGCACCACGTCTACTTTTATCCCTATAAATTAATGAATAACCAACCGAACTTAAAATTTCATTAGTCCTTTCCCTTAATTCCTTTGAATGTGTTTCGATTATTATTCTTGGTTTATTCCTTTTAATAGTTTCTATCGCACCCCTTAAAACATGTAATTCGAAACCTTCAACGTCTATTTTTATCATCGATATATTATTGAAATTAAAATTATCCAATCTTTCGGTCTTTATTTTTTTTAATGAATCCATAGAATACTTCATCATGTATCCGCTCATGTTAAAGCTTATATCTGTTCCATCGCCTAGAGCTAAATTATATGGAGTAATAAGATCATCAAGACCATTTAAAGATATATTTGCTCTCATAATCTCAAATGATTCAGATAGTGGCTCAAATGCCAATACTTTGGCCCCATATAATTTTGCCCAATAGATGGATGTATCCCCTACGTTAGCTCCAACATCAATTATTATTTCGTCTTTAGTCGGAATAAAACCCGGAATGTCATAAATATGCCTCAGATATACCTCATGAAGTAAATTATCCGGAGTATCTTCAATAAATGATATTCCAAATTTTGATGCACTCATTTTCCCAAGTTGTACACAAATTTTATATGTTTCCTCTCTATAGTAAACACTTAAAAAATCCATAATTAAAGACCTTTTAATACCCGCTATCTTCAAATCTTTATACTCTTGAAATTTCTATCTTAATGCTTGGAACCTAGATTTATTCATATTGATTTAATATCGATTCATTATAATAACTTCCTTCATTTCAGCGCCAATCCCTTGGAAAAATTTAATATGATAAACTGAAAATTTGTTTTTCTATATAAATTGTAATTAATTATATGAGTTTATTATCGATTTAATTAATAAATCATCAGCTTATCAAATCAGTGAAGGAATTTTTAAAGCATAATGGCAGACATTGAATGCTTTTTATTCATCACATATGAATTATTATTATATGTTCAATGTTAGTGTTTTTATATATTGATATTTATTCATAAATTTTCAGGAAATGAACATTATCTTCTAATGCAAATTCGAACTGGATTTAATGAAAATGTGAATAATATATATATTTGAATTATATTTGCCCAAATGGATCTTCCAGCATATATTAGAAGGAGATACTGGAAGGCTAAAGGTATATTAGGTAATGTAATAAGAAGCTTGTATCCCCCCATTTATATGGCAGTTCATGAAAAAGAATCTTTCATCGATGGGATCAGTGCCAATGTTGTTACGAAAGATGATATATGGTTAAAAGAATCACTTTATTCAATTAAGGATTATGTTCATGAAATTGTTATTATTGACTCTTCAAGCACCAAATATAGAGAAAAAAATAATGATATTATTAATGAACTTAAAAGAGAGATCGAGGTAAAGTATATCTGGAAAGACCTGAATATTACTGAAGCAAGAAATTTAGCCCAAAGTCTCTCTACAAGAAGTTACATATTACGTTGGGATGGTGATATGATAGCATATACAGAGGGAATAGAATCAATAGAAAGGATTTTTAAAATGTTAAATGAATTTGAGTACAAAAAATACTATTATGAAATCTTTTTCCTACTTATTAGAATGGGGTATAGCTTAATGACGATAACCGATAAGGATACCAGATACCATAGAGAAGCATGGTTGTATTCTAATAGTAAAAATATGAAGTGGATTTCAAAATCATTGCCACTATCACCCAATGCAAGAAAAATAGACCAACCTTTATTCCCTATTTATTATAAAAAGAAAATCGTCAATGAACCATTTGGGCTACATCTCCATTTGATTCAACCTAAAGAGAAGTTAATCGTAAAAGCTCTTTATGGTTTGTGGATGAATCCTTCAATTAGAGAAAAATTCACCAACTATGAAGAATTTTATAAAATATATTCAAATAAAATCTCTAACGACTTGATCTTTGAAGTCAAAGAAATTAGGGCCGAAAATATTAAAATTCCAAGCTTGCTAAGGGAATGTCAAGGAAAGACTTATAATGAAATTATGAAGATAAAATCTAGAGAATATCCATGGATATACGATGGAATCAAATAAAGAACTTCTATTAAGATTAGGATACTCAGCATTTATATCGGGGCCTTGATAGATGCGGAAGATAATATTGAATTCAAATTCCTCTGATAGATAGTCTAATAGTTTAATCCTATAATTAAGTAATATCCAATAAATAGTTTCAACAAAATGTACATATTAATTGATTTAATAAGATTCGGATACCAGAGGAGGAGAGATACTACCAACAATGGAGTGAAGTATTTCAGATATCTAGAACCCTTTTATCCCTAATGGTACCTTTAACCTGTGGAAGAAAATCAGTGATTTCGGAACAAAACATAGGATTCGTGGTATTTCCAAAAGTTCTACTTGAAAGAACTAGTGTTAGTAGTACACCTTGGCTGATACTCGTATCGAATAATTATCATTACATAACATTTACTTTCAGTACCAAAATGGAGAATATGAGATAGACATCAGAACTGGTTGGAAAATTTATCTAAATACTAATAATATAAAAAATTAAGAATTAATTATCTAATATGTCGAGTTACGTTATTTACTTTTCTAAATAACTGTATTTAAATAAAATCTGATGCTATGACGATCAATAAATTATCATTCTAATAAAATAATTAAACTTCCGCCTTATGAAAGCAAGAGGTGCTTCCATAACACCTGATATTTTTATCGACTATCTTTTTGTGGTACAGTTAATTACGTTTAGTACAGATATGATGCCTATATGGAATATCTGGATAAATTACTACATCATTAAGATAAGACCTGAATTTTTATAGTTTAGTAGACTACGTCTCAAGGTTCAGTAAACATAATGTCAAATTGGTGATTTATGTTTCAAATTTTGTTA
>JAFMCU010000023.1 GCA_017857595.1 Thermoprotei archaeon | reverse complement strand
CTAAAGGCTCAAGATTTTTAATTCTAGATGTTTCACCGCTCAATTGTAAGCCATTCTTATCGATTAACAATATTATATTATTGAGAGAATTATGAGATATTGTAGCAACAGCTTCCCATACTTGTCCCTCATTGAGTTCACCATCCCCTAATAAGACAGCAATTTCAACATCTTTGTTATCTATTTTATACGCAATTGCTATACCTGCAGCAATAGATAACGATTGCCCCAACGACCCCGTTGAAACTAAAATGGTAGGAAGGCTTTTACCTTCAGGGTGAGATTGAAGTTTCGAATCTGGTTTAGCAAAGCTTTCTAAATCCTCTGGTTTAATATAACCAAGTTCAAGAAATATTGTATAAAGAGCTATAGAAGCATGACTCTTGCTCAATATAAATAATCTATTGTTAGATTTAAGCCAATCTAAGTATATTGCGGATAGAATATTAAACGAACTTTTAGCTGATTCGTAGTGCCAATTGTTTAGCTTTCTTGCAATTTCTTCAAAGGTAGATTGTAGTCTCGATACAATAAGACTCACCTCATCGCTACATTCCCCATTATTGAGGAATTTTGCATAATTTTTATTATTCTGGATATATTTAAATTTTTTTGTTTTAGTTTTTAATGAAGTATTATTTTCGAGTAAATCTAAAATATTATTTTTATGGATATAGGAATTCATAGTTTATGAGCTAACAACAAAGATTCCTTTATCTCTTTTACTAAATCTAAAATTTTATCAATAGAATTTTTATCATGCATTTCTAGAAAGTTCAATATAGCACTCCCCATAACAACTCCATTCACACCACATTCTATGAAGCTTTTTGCATGTAAAGCTTTTGATACTCCAAAACCGACTACTAATGGCTTATTAGTCTCATTACGAATTCTCCTTATAAAATCATATGTATATTTTGGATAAGTTTCACGAATGCCTGTAATACCATAGATAGATACTAAATATATAAATCCAGTGGCTTTTTCATCTATCAATTTTATTCTAAGGTTATCCGTTGAAGGCGAGCAAAGCAAAACAGTTTCAAGTTCGTATTCGTTCGATAAATTGTACCATTCGTCAAAGTAATCAATTGGCAAATCAACTATGATTGAACCGTTTATTGATATATCACTTAATCTTTTAGCAAAATTTTTCATACCAAATTTCAAGATCGGATTTAAATAACTCATTATATATAGCGGTAAGTCAAAATCATTCCTAATAGATTTGGCAAACTCCAAAACTTTAATTATATTTATACCATTTTTTAAAGCATAATAAGAAGCTCTTTGAATCGTTTTTCCATCCGCTATTGGATCTGAAAAGGGAACACCTATTTCAATTGCGTCTACACCTCCTTTAATTAGCATTTTAGTTAATTCAAGACTTTCGTCATAACTTGGATAACCTGGAACAATGTAGCAAATCAATACAGGACTCTTTGATGGAAACAATTTTCTAGCTTTCATATGTTTCTCCCTTGAATTTCATATAAGAATGAATATCTTTATCGCCTCTTCCTGATAAGTTCACAATAATTATTTTTTCTTTATCCAATCTTTCAGCCAACTTTATTGCGTAAGCTAAGGCATGACTAGGCTCAAGAGCAGGAATAATTCCTTCTGTCTTACTTAATAATTCAAAAGCTTCAATAGCTTCGTCATCTTTTACCGAAACATATTCGACTCTTTTTTTATCCTTTAAAAAGGCATGTTCCGGACCTACTGCAGGGTAATCTAAACCTGCTGCTATGCTATATGTATCTTTTATTTGTCCAAAATCATCCTGTAAGACATATGTTTTCATACCATGAAGTACTCCAATCGAGCCTGAAATTAACGGAGCAGCGTGAAAACCTGTTTCTATTCCTTTTCCAGCAGCTTGAACACCTACTAATTTAACATCTGTTTCCAAGAAATCATTGAAAATCCCTATAGCGTTGCTTCCGCCTCCTACACAGGCTATGATATAATCCGGTAATTTACCAATTTTTTTATAACATTGATCTTTTGTTTCTCTACCAATTATACTTTGAAAATACTTAACAATCGTAGGATAAGGATGTGGTCCAACAACAGAACCAATTAAATAATGTGTCGTTTCAAAGTTTGCCATCCAATCTCTTATAGCTTCATTTATAGCATCTTTTAATGTTCTACTTCCAGAATCAACAGGATGGACCTTAGCATTCAATAACTTCATCCTTAATACATTGGGCTTCTGCCTTTCCATGTCATCCATACCCATATAAATTTCAGCTTTTAATCCCAGTACAGCTGCTACCATAGCTGTAGCAACTCCATGCTGACCAGCTCCTGTTTCAGCAATAATTCTAGTCTTTTTCATATGCTTAGCAAGGAGTGCTTGACCTAAAGCATTATTTATTTTGTGTGCCCCACCATGCAAAAGGTCTTCTCTTTTTAAGAAAATTCTAGCTCCTCCTATTTTATTGGATAAATTTCTTGCATAATATAAAGGAGTAGGTCTTCCCGCATAGTCTTTCAGATATTCATTATACTCTTGTAAGAAATTCTCTTCTTGTATTAATCTATTGAAATTTGTCCACAACTCATCCAATGCCTTAATTAAAGTCTCGGGTGCATATCGTCCTCCAAATCCTTCGAACCACCCTTCTTTTACTTCATGCATATTCAACAACCCTTCTAATAAAATTCTTAACTTTTACAGGATCTTTTATACCTGGATAAGATTCAACACCGCTAGAGACATCAACACCTATTGGCTCTACTTTTGTTATTGCTTCAACGACATTGTTTTCATTCAATCCACCAGCTAAAATTACGTTTCCGAGCTCTTTACTTATTCTTCTTGATATTTCCCAATTATGAGTCAAACCAGAACCTCCTAGTTTTCCCTCATTCTTTGTATCAACAATTATTGCATTGAATTCAGAGTAAAATTTTAACATCCTGAAATCTGGATAGTCATTATTTATATATAGAACAGGAACGATGTTTACATTTTCATATTCTAATTTTAAATTGTAAATTTTTTCTATATCTCCAATAATTTGAACAGTTTTTGTTCCTAAGCTTATGGCATCATAAAAATTATCAAGAGTAGTTACAGGAACTGTATCAACAAGAGGTGGTGAGCTTCTAACAAATTTTTTCGCTTTATTTTTATCATTATTTCTTAATGAAGATGGAATGTTAAATATGAACCCAATGGCATGAGCGCCTAGCTTGTAAGACAATATCATGTCCTCAACTCTAGTATGACCACATATTTTAATTCTAATCATTTCCCAACAACTCTTTCAATTTTTTAATTGGATCTTTAGCTTCCATTATTGAAGTGCCTATCAAAAAGCAATCTGCTCCTTCTTTAAAATCTTTTAATAATTGAGAATGAGAAGAATAACCACTTTCTGCTACAATCGGCTTTTTCTTATTTATTTTCCTTATAACATTGCTAAAATGTTCTGTATTTAACTCTAATGTTACAAGATTTCTATTATTAATGCCTAAAAAATCAACATCATAATTGTTGATTTTATTTACTATATCAAAATCATGAGCTTCAAGAATTACTTCCATATTTAATTTTTTGGCGTATGTAACCAACTCCTTTAAACTATAATTGGATAAACCATGTTCAAAGATTTCAGCAATTAATAAAATACAACTCGCACCTAGATTTTTTGCGGCTTCTATTTGTTTTTTATCTATTATAAAATCTTTAAATAGAATTGGACGAGAAGTTCTAATTGCAATTTCCCTGATAAGTTTTAGAGAGCCATTGAAGATTTCCCTATTTGCATGTAAAGAAAGCCCAATTGAGCCATTTTCTATTAATTTAATTGCCAAATTTGAATCTACTTCTTCTTTTATTATGCCTTTGGTTGGAGATTTCAACTTCAATTCTGCTATTATGTTCAACTTATTTGGATCGATAGAATCCTTCAACGAAAATGTGTTATGAAACATATTATTTTCGATTTCGTAGTATCCTGATTCGATAGCACTCCTTGTAATTTCAACGGTCTTTTGTAAAAAATTTATCATTTTTCATCAAAATTCTTCAATTTATCTAAATTACCATTCGATTCTTTTACAACTTTATATATTAAATCCAAAGGTTTACCACTTTTTATTGTCTCTCTAGCTAACTCAACGCCTTCTTGCAATGTATTAACTCTTTCAGAGACTAAAAATCCTAATGCTGCATTAAAAATGATGAACATTGACTTGGCAGAATCTAATTTTTCCCTTCCTGAAAAAACATCAAATATTATCTTAGCACTTTCGAATGAATTGTTGCAATACAATTCTGAAACATCATATTTTTTATAACCTAGCTTTTCAATATCTATTGTTGTTATTTCAACTCCTGATTCGTTTATAAAAGAAATTAAATTCGATGAAGAAATTGAAAATTCATCTAAACCATCCAAGCCATGAATTACAATAGCCCTCTTTACATTTAGAAAACTTAACGCTTCTGAAATTCTTGGTATATCACTTGGAAAAGCTACACCCAGAACTTGTCTTTTTATATTAGCAGGATTTGTTAAAGGCCCTAATATATTAAATATAGTTCTAATTCCTATTTCTTTCCTTATAATAGCAACGGATTTTGTTGCTGGATGATACATGGGCGCAAACAGAAAGCAAAAATTAGTTGAGTTTAAACATTTTAATGCTGCATTAGGATCTAAGTATATATTCATTCCAAATTCTTCCAAAACATCAGCACTTCCTGATTTTCCACTTACAGCTCTATTACCATGCTTAGCAACCTTAACTCCCGCTGCAGCTAGTACTAAAGCTGAAGCTGTGCTAACATTAAACGTCTTTATCCTATCGCCTCCCGTTCCTGCAGTATCAACTATATCCTCGGATTTAAGGTCTAATTTTATGCAAACATCACGCATTGCTTTAGCAAAATATGCTATTTCCTTTGGTTTTTCTCCTTTCATTCGTAACGCAGTCAAAAAAGAGCCGATTTGCGCAGGTGTTGTTAAATTATTAGCGATTTCACTTATTACTGCTATAATGTCCTTTTGAGTAAGATCTTGCCTTTCTACAAGTTTGTATATTAATTCTTTTATCATTTTTTACAAATTCTTAAAAAATTGCTCAAAATCATAGAGCCTTTTGATGTTAGTATTGATTCTGGATGAAATTGTACCCCATATGTTGGATACTTTACATGTTCAATTCCCATTATTTCTCCATCATCTAAGCTTTTGGCAATTATCTTTAATTCGTAAGTTAAATCGTAGATTACTAAGGAATGATATCTTCCAACAAAGAATTTTTTAGGAAGATTTTTAAAGATTTCAGAACCAAATTGTTCAATCAAGCTTTTTTTACCATGAATTATTCGGTTTGCTTTTCTAACTTTAGCCCCAAATGCATAACCTATTTCTTGATGACCTAAACAAATTCCTAGGATAGGTTTTTCCTTATAGTATGTTTTAATTACATCAATTCCAATACCACTGCGAATTTTTAGTCTTGGATCCCCAGGTCCTGGAGAAATTATTATTCCATCATACGCGTCTATCTCATCCAATCTGATTTGATCATTTCTCTTTACTACAACATTTTTAGCAAAAACTCCTATCATTTGATATATATTGTACACAAATGAGTCATAATTATCAATAATGATTATATTCATATTACATTCTATTTTCTAATCTCACCAAACTAGATTTTATAGCCTGAATTAGAGCCATCATTTTGTACTCTGTTTCATAATATTCTTGCTCAGGTATTGAATCATAAACTATACCTGCTCCAGCTTGAATTACAGCTTTATTATAGCTTGATATGATTGATCTAATGGTAATTCCAAAATCAGCGAAATTTTTACCTTTAATAATGCCAACTGCGCCTGCATATGGACCTCTTGGATTATCTTCAATTTCATCTATAATTTCCATGGCTCTTATTTTTGGAGCGCCTGTTACAGTACCAGCAGGAAAAATTGAATGAAATACATCAGAGAAATTGACCTCACTTTTAAGCTTTCCTTCAACTTTTGAAACAATATGATGGACATGACTAAAACTTTTAATTCTTCTGTAAAAAGCGACTCTGACAGTACCTAATTCACAAATTCTTCCTAAATCATTTCTAGCTAAATCTACTAGCATTGAATGTTCAGCATAATCCTTTAAACTCTTTTTCAATTCATTTTTTAGAATGAAATTCTCTTTTTCATTTCTTCCTAAATGTCTAGTTCCTGCAATTGGATATGTTTCTATTTTCCTTCCTTTTATTTTGAACAAAGATTCTGGTGATGTTCCTACAATGCGCTTATTACCAAACTTGAGATAATAAATATAAGGTGATGGATTTATTTCGACTAAATTCAAGAATGGCAATATCAATTCCCCATCAAACGAAAATTCATATTTTCTTGAAATTACAGCCTGAAATATTTCTCCTTCTTCAATTTTAGATTTAACTTTAATAACGTCATTTTCAAAATCTATTTTCGACTTGTTTGGTACTATCCTTTCTAATTTGAATGTATAATTATCTTTTATTTTTTTTACTTGATTTATAAGTTCAAAATAGCTAATATTATAAAACTTCATATTGTTAGGACAAATTAAGAATTCGAGATCATGAAATGGATGCAACGTTTTATAAGGGATTTGCTCAAAAAAGCTTGAAAATGAATATGACAAATAACCTATTAATGCATTTTTACTGATTAACTCCTCAAACTCTTTTAACTTGGATTTTTTATCTAAATCTATTTTAAAAGTATCTTCTTCAGTAAAATAGTATATCATTTTATAATTTGTTTGGTCTCTTAACATTAGAATGAAACCGTTCTCACTATTTTCTATTCTTTCTAGTATTTTATTGATGGAAATTGTATATTTGTTTACATTACCAAACTAAATCACCCATTATACCTCATTATTGTATAACAAAATGTGATATATAAATATTTTCTTTAAATAAATCAATTACAAAAATTAAACTTATAAAATGTATAAACAGTCTTTATATTGTAGTTAACTCAATATGGCCTACGAAACATCACTAAGAATAAAAATGACGGTTTCGCTTATATTAAGTATTATCGCTGAAGCTTTAGTCATGTATTTTATCGTTTACTTTCTTAGCTTACCATTTTATTTAATGTTTGTATTTCTAGCAATACTTTGGCTTGTACAATGGATAATATCTCCTTACTTAGTTGCAAGAAAATCAACCGAAATTAAAAAGCAGGACCCAGTTTATGGATGGATTTATGATATTGTTGAAGATGCAGCTTTAAGTTCAAAAGTTAAAATGCCCAAAGTACTTATAGCAGATGAGCCTTTTCCTAACGCCTTTGCTTTTGGTAACTACATTTCAGGAAAAAGAGTTGCAATAACAAAACCGCTTCTAAAAATTCTCAATTATGAAGAACTTAAAGTAGTTATAGCTCATGAAGTTGGGCATATCAAACATTTTGATGTGGAATTGGGCATGGCTATAGGTCTTATCCCTTCTGTTTTGGGATTTTTAAGTAGCATGTTATTCAACATTGGATGGACTTTACTCTTTTTCGCTTTTGATGAATTAGATATAGTGTTTGCTATAGCCATGTTAGCTGTCGGTGGATTGTTGTTTATAACTACAATTTTTCTTCAAATTTTCGTTCTTTGGTTTAATAGACTTAGAGAATCGTATGCTGACTTAAATTCAGTTAAACTTTATGGTAACGATGCCTTATATCTTGCTTCTGCTTTAGCAAAAATTCAAATATATATTCAGAAAATGAGAATAGATCCATTTACTGGCATAATTATAACAACTGCACCAGTAAAGATAAATCAGAAGGATCCAGATTTATTATTGGAAAAGTGGTTGAATGATAAAGTTCCATTTTATGTTGATATATTACAAACTCATCCTCATCCTGCAAGAAGAGTGCAAGCTATATATAAAATCCTAAAAATTGAAGGTAGACCTAGCATAGGATGATATGAATCGGCATTATTGTTATCAATAAAAAGATTTAAGTTCAATATAAGTTCTATAATGAAAAAGCTTCCTCCCAACATTTCTAAATAATTGATATCTGTTTTCTTTTACAAAAAAACGTTCTTAGCGATCTTGGAGACAGAAATTTAGCTTATAATGGGTATACTTCTACTTTATTACCTGAGATGCTTAATTTTGAACTAATTATTACAAATTTTATATAATTTTGTATTCAATTTACATTAGATTGAAAGTTTCGCCATTTATGGCATGAAGGAAGTCAGATTATTATCATAAGTAGTAATTAAGAAATTCTGAAATTAAAATTGTCAACTAATATACAATTATTCCTAGAAAGAAAAAATACTTTAAATAATAATATTTAAACAAACTATAGATTTTTTCTCAATTCCTTTTTATCTATTTTACCAGTACTTGTTTTAGGTAATGAATCTATAAATATTATTTTATCTGGTATCCACCATTTGTGAATTGTTCCCTTTTCTACATATTTATTCAAATGTTCAATTATGCTATTTTCATCAACATTTCCTTTTCTAACTATGAAAGCAACAGGTCTTTCTCCCCATTTTTCATGAGGCATTCCTACAACAGCAACCTCTCCTACCATAGGATGTTCACTAATAACGTTCTCAAGTACCAATGATGGTATGAATTCACCGCCACTTTTTATCGCATCTTTGTCCCTATCTACAATCCTTATGTATCCATATTGATCAATAACAGCTAAATCTCCTGTATGAAGCCAGCCATCTCTCCATAAACTCTTTGTTTTCTCTTCATCCATGTAATATCCTCTAGTATTCCAAGGCGCTCTTACAACAATTTCTCCTACAGTTTTTCCATCCCATGGTACATCTTTATTGTTTGGATCTATAACTCTTAAATTAACCATTGGTAAAGGAATTCCCGTTGAAATCATGTAATCTAATAACTCTTCATCCTTCATACTTCTTACGTAATCATTTAAAAATGCAATTGTTAATACTGGAGCTGTTTCGGATAATCCATACCCTGCAATTGTAGTTATGCCCAATGATTTAGCCTTTAACGCAAGACCTTTTGGTAAAGCAGCACCTCCGATTGTTACTTTCCATCCTTTTAAGTATTCTTTATATTCATCTATATTTGGAGCATTAAGGATCATATATAGTATTGATGGAACCATAGCTGAATAAGTAACTTTTTCTCTCTTAATAAGCTCAAGTATGGTGCCAACTTCATAACGCCCAGGCAATATGTACTTATTACCTCCTAGTATACAAGAATATGGCATTCCCCATTGATGAACGTGAAACATTGGAACTAAAATCATAAAATTATCCTTTTCAGTTAAATCAAGTGGTGGATACCTTGTTACTACTGATAATACCAATGTATGTAATACCAAATCTCGATGTGTAAATGTAACACCCTTTGGCATACCCGTCGTTCCTGAAGTGTAAAATATTGTAGCAGTTGTCCTTTCATTTAGGTCAGGAAATTCATACGTGGTTCCTTGAATTAGATCTTCATAGTTATAATATGGTTTCAAGCTCGTTTGTACTTCTTTACCATCTTCATTATATACTATCCATGCTTTTACGAAATCAAACATAGCTGCATATTTTTCAATTAAAGGCAAAAATTCATCTCTTACTATGACATATTTGTCATTTGCATGCCTCATTGTATAATAAATGATTTCTGGAGGATACCTAATGTTAACTGTATGCAATATTGCTCCCATCATTGGGATTGCGAAGTAAGATTCAAGATATCTATTTGTATCCCAATCAATTACAGCAACCACATCTCCTTGCTTAACGCCAATTTGCTCCAATCCAGCAGCAAGACCTGAGACTCTTTCAAAGAACTTTTTATAATTGTATCTTAATTTGTCTTTGTAGACAACTTCTCTTTGAGGAAAATGTTTAGATGTATTTGTGAATAGATTCTTAAGATTCAATTGATAATCATAGTAGCTCATGAGATTTAAACGCTGTACAAAAATATATATTTAGCTAAAGTTCAATATTCTGCGCTCTTTGGATCAATAAGATATTTAGATAACAAAACTCTATCCTTAATAAAATTACTGAATAAAATTGATAAAGCCATAGAATCTCTATATATTCTTTCAACTTTAAAGTCCTCAAAATATCCATAACCGCCGTGAACTTGAAGGGATAATTTTGCAACTTTTCTTGAAAATTCACATGTAAGTATTTTTATTCCTGTATATCTCGATTTATCTTTAATACTCACAATCTTATCTAGATAATTTTCTAATGCTTCTAACTCAACCTCAATTTGTGAAATTGCAAAAGATATAGGCTGAAATTCGTGCAACAATTTTCCGAACGCTTCCCTTTTCTTTGAATATTCTTTTGCTTTATTTATAGCTTCTTTACTCATACCAAGTGCGATTGATGCAATATAAGCGCCAGATTCTTCGTATAAATTAGATAAGATGTTGCTAGCTTTTCTTGTTATCAAAACAGGATTCTCATCCAATTTAGCATCAATTAATACTTTAGAAAAAGATAGTGCCCTAAATCCAAGTCTTCTATATTCTATCTTATTCAAATAAGAAGATTTTAAATAGACAAGATTTTCTCCATTATCGGATAAACTTAAAAGTATATTTGCATTTGAATTCAATACATATTCTTTATTTCCTTTAATTATTCTGTTATCTTCATAAATTCTTAAATCGCTTCTTTTATAATTCGTAAGATCCTCAAGAGCTATAGAAGCATGAATTTTACCTTTAATGATTTCTTCGATAAAGTTTAATGCAATTTCCTTATTTTCACTTAATTTAAGAAGAGGTATAGCAATATTATTTTGGATAAAAATAAACAATGCTATAGAAGGGACATATTTTGAAAACTCTTCTAATAATAGAATATAACTTGCATCATCTAATCCTACACCTCCTTCGCTTTCTGGCAAATTAGCACCAATATAACCGTTTTCAGCAAGTTTTGAAATTAAATCACTATCTATTCCATTTTTTTCTATTTTATCATAAATTGGTATTAGGTCTTTTTCTATAAAATCTCTAGCAGTTTCTATTAGTAACTTTTGTTCATTACTGCTCATTTTTTTCCATCCTGTTTTTAATCAACATACGTGAAATTACGAGCTTTTCTATTTCAGTTGCTCCTTCCCAAATTTCCATGATTTTAGCATCTCGATAAAAACGCTCTAATTTACTTATCATAGCATCATTACCTATAAATTCTAAAGATTTTTCTGCTGCAAAATTTGCAACTTCTGATGCGTAGTATTTTGCCATACTTGTTAGGATTGGATCCGGTGTAAATTTAAATACCAAGTCTGCAGCTTTGTACGTTAATGACCTTGCTGCTTCTATTCTTGTAGCAATTTCTGCTAACAAAAAAAGTGAACTTTCATAATCTGCAATGGGATTAGATTCTTTTTTAGCTGTTACTAAATAATCAAGTAGTTCATCTAGAACTCCTTGCGCTAAACCTATCGCCTGTGTTGCAACATATACCCTACTGATATTAAAGAAAACCATAATATAGTAGAAACCTTTACCAATCTCACCTATTATATTTTCTGGAGGAATAACAACATTTTCAAATCTGAGCTCAGCAGTGTTTGTTGCTCTTACACCCAGTTTTCCTTTTAATTGACTTGAACTAAATCCTTTCATCTTTTTTTCTACTATAACTAAAGTTAAACCATGATGACGTTTTTCAAAAGATGGGGGTTGTGAGGATCTTGCAAGAACATAAAGATGGTCAGCTATTGTACCATTACTTATGAAAATTTTCTGACCATTCAATATCCAATTTCCACTTTGATCTTTTTCTAATTTGGTTTGAATGCCTGCTACATCACTTCCTGCAACAGGTTCAGTAATTGCAACCCCACTAATTCTTTCTCCCTTTAGGACTGGTTCTAAATATTTCTTTTTTTGCTCATCATTCCCAAATAACATTAATATTTCAGATCCAAACGTAGGAATGAGAGTTGCGATTCCTAAACTAGGATCTACTCGGCAAAATTCTTCTAAGGTAACAAGCATCACCCAAGGATTGGAGAAATTTATTAAACCTTCAGAGAATGCTTTTTTCCATAACTCAAAGGGAAACTTTTCTTCTGTGTCATATTTCATAGCTATATCATCCTTGAAATTTTCTAAGGCAAATTTTCTCGCTTTCTTTCTTATCTCCTCAACCTCAATTGGTAAGGATAGCATTGTTAATATCTTTCAATTAATATTGAAAATCCTTGTCCACCACCTACGCATAACGTAGCGATACCTAAGTCCTTTTTATTTTCATTTAAAATTCTTGCTAATGTGCCAACTATTCTTGCTCCAGTAGCACCTAAGGGATGCCCAATTGCTATTGCACCGCCATGAATATTTACTTTATTTACATCTAAACCCAATTCCCTTATTGCGTATAAAGTTACAACAGCAAAGGCCTCATTTATTTCCCAATAATCTATATTATCAACATTCAGATTATGCTTTTTAAGTAATTTTTGAGTAGCAGGTACAGGACCTTTCCCCATAATTGAAGGCTCCACTCCCACCCAAGACATACCTTTTATTTTAGCCAAAGGTTTAAGTCCATATTCTTCGATTTTCTTTTTAGACATAAGCAAAACTAGGGATGCTCCTGCGTTCAAGGGAGAAGAATTACCAGCTGTTATAACACCGCCTTCTTTAAAGGCAGGAGGCAATTTTTTAATTTGTTCTAATGTTGTATCACCTCTTATACTTTGATCTTTGTCTACAATAATATTCTGTCCTTGATATTCAACTTCTAAAGGCAATATTTCTCCTTTAAACCAACCTTCTTGCAATGATTTATAAGCTAATCTATGACTTCGCAAAGCATATTCATCCATTTCATCCTTCGTAATTCCACTCACTTCTGCCAATTTTTCTGCTGTTAAACCCATTGAATAAGCTATATTCATTTGAAATTTCATGTATTCCGGTCTAACAAGGAGCTTAAAATTAGGTAAAATACATGGATTGTCTGACATCGGTACATGGGTCATATGCTCCATCCCTCCTGCTAATATAATATCAGAATTGCCTGTCATTATTTCCATTGCTCCGATACTAATCGACATCATAGATGAGGAGCATGCTCTATCAACGGCTGAACCAGGTACTTCTACGGGCAAATCAGCTAGAAGAACAGGATGCCTTCCTCCATAAAGAAAATTTTCACTTGCTTGAAGAGCACAACCAGTTATTACATCATCTATTTCTTTTGGATTAATCGAATTTTTAGCTACTATATGTTTAATTAATTTAGCTAAAGCTTCATCCATTCTTATAGAATTAAAAACGTCTTTTTCTGGTTCTTTGGGTCTTGACCTTGAAAAGGCAGTTCTTATATAATCTACGAGAAATACTTCATTATTCATTTTCCTTTAAAGCTAGGTTTCCTTTTCTGTAAAAACGCGGATATTCCTTCTTTAAGATCCTCAGTTGAAAATATCACACCTGCTGAAAATGATTCCATTTCCAATCCCACATCAGTAGATACTTCAGCACCTTTATCAACTAATCTTTTAGCTAACGCAGCAGCTACAGGTGCTATTTTATTAGCAAGTTCACTTGCAAATTTAATTGCTTCTGAATCAACATTCGAACTAACAAGTTTTGAAATTAAACCAAACTCATATGCTTCCTTTCCTGATATCCTTTTACTAGTTAGTATCATATCTAAAGCTCTTGAAATACCTATCAATTTTGCTAATCTTTGACTTCCTCCCCAAGCAGGTATTAATCCCAGTGTTAACTCTGGAAAACCAAGGATGCAATCTTCACTAGCTATTCTCAAATCACAAGAAAGTGCAAGCTCGAAACCACCTCCTAGTACGTATCCTTTTAAAGCAGCAATAGTTATTTTAGGAATTTCGGAAAGTTTTCTAAATACTCTTTCTCCTTTTCTAGAATATTCAAGAAATTGAAATGAATTTGCAATAAACGTTGATAAATCTGCACCTGCTGAAAAATTGTCTCCTGCTCCAGTTATCACAATAACATTAATTTCTTGATTTTTCCATAGTTCATTTAATACATTATCCAATTCGTTCAAAACACCTTCATTTATTGTATTCAATTTAGGTCGATTTATTGTAATTCTCGCTACTTTTTCAACAGGAAAGTCAACAATCAATTCTTTGTATTCAAATGAAGGTTTAATCACTTCTTTCTTAAATGAGATCCTTCCTTCAATAACATCTCTCATCTTTCCTTCCTCAATCGATTTTGTAGGATAGAATATGCTACATCCAAATTTATTAGATAATTCCAAAAGTTTCTGTTTAACTTCCTGATTAGTTAAATTTTTTGCTACAGTTATTGGACCAAAAGGCCTATTAAGGCCAAGTTTTACAGCAGTTTCTATATCATCCGGAGATGCAACACCTTCTTCAATTAGCTTAATAGCTTCATTAATCTCGAGTGCAAAAATATCCAATAAAGATATTTTATCTGTTGGTTTAACATTTGACAAATCAGGCTTACCTGAAGACCAATCATAGAAACCTTTACCTGTCTTTTTTCCTAACATCTTTTTCTCCACCAATTGTTTGTAAACATTGCATTTTGAATAATCACTGGAAAGTTCCTGTGAATAGTAATTTAAAGAATCAAAAACTACATCAATTCCAACATAATCCATTAGTTCATAAGGTCCCATAGGCAATCCTTGCTGTCTTATAAAAACATCAACTTCTTCAGGCTTCGCGATTCCGTTTTGTACTATTAAACAAAAATATAAGGATTCTGGTGCAGTTATCCTGTTTACAATAAAACCTGGAGCATCTTTCATTACTTTCACAGGTATTTTGCCTATTTTTTTAACAAATTCATATGCCTCTTCAAAAATTTCTTCACTTGTACTTTCACCTTTAATTACCTCAACAAGCTTCATTATTACAGGAGGATTAAAAAAGTGAAGCCCAACAACTCTTTCAGGATACTTTAGTCCTGTTGATATTTGAGTTATTCTTATATTGGAAGTATTTGAAGCTAATATTACATTTTTATTTGTTACATCGTCCAATTTTTTAAAAACATTCCTCTTCAATTCAACGTTCTCAGGAACTGCTTCGATTACAAGTTGAACGTCTTTTACAGCATCTTCTATATTTAAAAAAGTATTAATTTATTTTTAATGACATAAATCACGACGTGAATTCATCGCCAAATTTCCAGCCATTATCTAAATTATGATGTTTCATTTGAATTTATTATCCTGTTAATATATTAGTGGATGTAACAGTTTTTGATCTTCT
>JAFMCU010000003.1 GCA_017857595.1 Thermoprotei archaeon | reverse complement strand
AAGAGAAGTACAAAGAAGCTTGAAGTTTAAATCTCCCAGCCTTGCAGAGTATTATTTAAAAAAACTTGAAAGTATGGGTTTAGTTTATGAACAAAAAGGAAGATATTACATATCTAATAATCAAAAACCTGATATAATTAGCCATATAATTAAAATAGGTTCGCTTCTAATTCCAAGAATGTTATTCTATGGTATTTTCTTCCTTATTATTTCATTCTATTTCATTTTAAGACTTTTAATTTTTGGATTTACATTAGTTGATTTGTTCGCACTAATAGCTTTAATAATATCTGCCTCAATCTTATTCATAATTGAGGCTATCTTGTCTTATAAGCGATTGTTTTAACTATTTTTATAATTATATAACATAACTATATCATGGCCACAATTAAAGCAGCTTTAATTCCTGGTGATGGTATAGGACCAGAAGTAACTAGCCTAACATTAAAAGTTTTAGAAGCCGCAGAAGTACCTTTAGAGTTTGAAGTATTCGAATTGGGGGAACCTGCAATTAAAAAATACAATGAACCTGCTCCTGAAGAATTACTAAATGAATTGAAAAAATATAATGTAATGTTAAAAGGTCCATTGACAACTCCTATAGGTACTGGATATAGAAGCGTAAATGTAGTATTGAGGAAAGTTTTTGATACATATGCTGTTGTTAGACCTGCGAGATCATTGCCTGTTAGTTGGCTTTACCATGATGTGCCAAGATATTCAAATATAGACCTTGTTCTTGTTAGAGAAGCAACCGAAGAATTTTATGCTGGAATAGAACATGATATAGTTGCTGAAGGAGAAAGAATAGCTGCTGAAAGTATTGGTGTAGTTACAAGAAAGAATAGTGAGAGAATAATTAGATTTGCTTTTGAATATGCAAAAAAGAATAAAAGAAAAAAAGTCACAGTTGTAACTAAAGCAAACGTTCTTAAACTTACTGGCGGACTCTTTTTAGAAGTCTATCGTGATGTTGCAAAGGATTACCCTGAAATCGAGAAAGAAGAAATGCTTGTAGATAACATGGCTATGCAATTGGTTCTTAGACCAAAAGATTACGACGTCATAGTCACAACAAATTTAATGGGAGATATTTTGAGCGATTTAATATCAGGTCTTATAGGAGGATTAGGTGTAGCACCTAGTAGCAACATTGGCGATAAATATGCTATATTTGAACCAGTTCATGGTTCTGCTCCTAAATACACAAATCAATGGAAAGTTAATCCGACTGCGCAAATTTTGACTGCTACAAGCATGCTTAGATTTTTGGGATTAAACGAAAAAGCAGAGCTAATTGAAAAAGCGGTATTTAAAACGTTAAACGAAAAAAAAGCTTTAACATACGACATGGTAAGAATTCTAAAGAATGCTGGATTTTCCGATATAAAGGAAAGTTCAAATAGAGAATTTACAGAAGAAGTAATTAAAAATATAAAACAAATAATCTAACACCTGTTAAAAATAAATACTGCAAAAATTCAATTTTTTATATGCAAGGTGGTAACACCTGTTCATAGTTCAAAATTAAGAATTTACAATACTTTATCTAAAGATATCGAAGAATTTCAACCCATCAACAAAGATAAGGTTGGAATATATGCATGTGGATTAACAGTGAATGATTACATGCACATAGGCCATGCAAGAACATATTTAATATGGGATGTATTAGTAAGATATCTAAGATTTAAAGGATATAAGGTTACTTATGTTTCGAATGTTACAGATATTTCTATCGATGATAAAATTCTTAAGAGATTGAAAGAAGAAAACATTAGCTTTCAACAGCTAATTGAAAAATACACTATGGCTTATTTTGAAGATAGAGAATCTATAGGTTTATTGAGAGCTGATGTACATCCTTTAGCCACACAACATATACAGGAAATGATTGAACTTATTAAGAAATTGATTGAAAAAGACTATGGTTATGTAACAGAGGATGGTGTTTATTTTAACATTTCAAAATTTAAGGAATATGGTAAATTATCTGGAATTAGATCTCAAGAATTAATAGCAGGTGCAGGTGGTAGAATAAAAGCTGATGAATATGATAAAGAAAACGTTGGTGATTTCGCACTATGGAAAAAAACAAACACTGATGAACCTTATTGGTATTCTCCATGGGGTATAGGTAGACCTGGTTGGCATATTGAATGTTCAGCGATGTCTATGAAATATCTTGGAGAGAGTTTTGATATACATACGGGGGGCGAAGACAATATTTTTCCGCATCATGAAAATGAAATAGCTCAAAGTGAAGCTGCTACAGGCAAAAGATTTGTAAAATACTGGCTTCATACAAGACATGTACTATTAGGAGGAGAAAAGATGTCTAAATCTTATAAAAAGCTTATATACTTAAGAGATGCTGTTAAAAAATTTGGGAGTTTAAATTTAAGGCTTTATTTACTTCAAACACACTATAGGAAACAGCTTTTATATGATGAAAAGGGAATTGAAGAAGCGAGCTTAACTGTAAATAGAATAAAGAAAGCGATTCAATTTTTACAACTGTTTATTTTAAAAAATATTTCAAGTAATGTAGGTGAGAATTTAATAGATACAATTGAAAATAAAAGAATTGAGTTTATCGAAGCTATGGATGATGATTTAAACACCCCATTAGCTATAAAATCTCTTCAAGATATTGCGAAAGAAATATTGCAGTATATTGAAAGTTATGGACCAATTGATTCTAAGTTTTCACTAAAAATATTAGAAATTTTAGATCCAATTATTACAATAATATTTGGAAATCTATACAGTAGAGAAATAAGAATTGATATGTCTAAATATTTTTGGATCGTAGAAAAAATGTTAGAAGAAAGAAATTTATTGAGAAAAGAAGGAAATTTTGAAAAGGCCGACATTATTAGAAACAAATTAAAAGAAATGGGCATTGAAATCGAAGATTTTAAGTTTGGTTCATTATGGTATATAAGTAAAATAACATGAACAATACAACGGACGAATTAGAAAAAATAATTGAAGAAATAAACCTTATTATTCAAAAGAAAAAAGATCCTTTCGAGATAAATATAAAAAGTTTACTGAAAAAACTAAATGAACTATATATAAAATTGCAAAGTATTGAGGAATATAGCAAAGATGCTGAAGCAATTAATCTACTAGCAACAATTGTAAAAGAACAATCCAATTATTTATATGATAAATCATCCACCTTATTTTTAGCTGCAGAAAAATTAATTGAAAAATTGACAAAGATATCAATTCTTGAAATTGGAAAAATTATGGAAATGTGCATGTATCCTATTGCTACAACCAATTTTATAAACAATGATTCAATAAAAATAGGCTACGAATATTGGTTAGCCAAATCATCAATAAGAAGTGAAAGAAGAACTTACGAAACTAAAATAAATCTCATCAATAAAGATGAATTTTATTATTCAGATAGAAAATTTATTAATGATTTAAAAAAATATGAAGAAGTGATTTTAAGTAAATTGCCATTAAACTTAACAAAAGAAATAGAAAATTTGAATTCTAAGGATAAAATTAATTTGCTATATTATTTATCATTTTTAATTGCTCAAGGAAAAGTTCATTTAGTTGAGAAAAATGAAGAATTATATGTCGATGCAGGACCGTCCAAATTCACAAATAGTATTATATTTAGGATAAAACTATGAGTAAAGATAAGAAAAAGTTCGAAAAACGAAAATTAACTATATTCAATAAAATGAAGAAAATGCTCGTATACTTGCTAGTTCAAAGAAGAAGCATTCCGGGCGCAAAAGGATTTGAATTAAAAAAATTAATAGGTACGAAATATACATTCATTGCAAATTTACTAAATAAAGAATTGGAAACTTACGGTCTTAAGCTAAAGATTGTTTTTCAGGATAAAAATATTGAAAACCCTTCATTACAAGATTATGATAAAGCTTATTTCTATATAACAACATCTGAGCCTATAATCGCTACTCCGCTTAAAGGCCAATTCAATATGGAAGAATTGGGGGCATTAGCAGCATCTATATTGCTCATATATTCAAAAAATAATAAATACGAATATGAAAATCTAATAGATTTTTTGAGTAATAAAATATCCAAATTAAAGACTAGAAGATTTATTGACAAGTTTATAAAGAAAGGCTACTTAGAAATTGATGAGAACAATATTTTAAGCTTAGGATGGAGAACTTATGCTGAAATAGACTTACAAATGCTTACTAAAATAATTGCAATTTATAGTGTATAAGTGGATTACCTAATTTTCTTCACTTCTTTTATTTCGATTGTAGTTTTAGGATACCTTTTAGCTGAAGGCAGCGACAATATAGGAATATTTATTGGAAGAAGATTTTCAGGTAGAATTATTCTAAGTATTACTTCTGAGCTTCCTGAGTTTTTAATTGTTGTATACTCGGTAATTTTAAATATTCCAGATATAGGTTTAGGCGCAATTTTTGGTAGTAATATACTTATGATGAGCTTGGGTTTGGCTGTCTTTATATTAGCATCCACAACACGATTTTCTCTGAAACCTATTCAAGCTATAAATTTAAATAAATTTAAGAATGATATAATAGTCTTTTTGCTTCTATCAATAATAATTCCTATAACCTATATCGATGGCTATGGCATATTTGATGCAATAATATTTTTGCTGGCTTATTCTTTATATTTATACTTAACTGCAAAAGAGAGAAAAATAGAAGTATTCGAAATGGATTCAAAATCAAAAAGAAAAATTAACAAAAAGATACTGTATTTAAGTTCGCTTTTTGTTGCAATAGGTGCGATAGGATTGATATTTGTAAGCGAGACTTTCACATCATCTTTAAATAGTATAGCAATTAGCATAGGTATTCCTGCAATCGTTCTTACACTTGTTGTTTCTCCTCTTGCTGCAGAAATGCCAGAGAAAGTTTCTTTAATATTTTTAGCAAGAAAAGGTGGTGAAAGTATAGATACAATGATTGGAACTATATTCGGCTCAAAAATTCTAAATAGTTCATTACTAATTACAATGTTCATAGTTCTTCATTCGTTAATCTTTGGTAGCAAAATCTCTTTCGATTATATAGGATTTTTGGAGGCATTATTATCAATGCTTGTTGCTATAATTGCTACGATTTTAATGATTGATAGGAAAGTTACTAAAATTGAAGGGATTATTTTACTGCTTGTTTACGTATTTGTTATAATTTTCCAATTCATCTTATTATATATAATCCATTAGATTCCGCCACCGATAGAAACATCTTCTATCATTATATAAGGTAAGCGCATGTTGCCTACGTTTTTTAAATCCGAACTCAATTCAACTATGTTTTTTAACATACTTTTTATCTTTCCAGAAAATGTAGCCTCAACAATTGAAAATTTTATTTCTCCATTTTCAACATAATAACCTTCATTTATGATACCTGTAAAATCTCCAGTTACAATGTTTGGCGAATCTCCTGTATACCTTATAAGAATACCTTTTTTCAAATCTGATATCATATCTTCAATCTTTTTGTTACCTTTTTCTACAATTAGATTTCTAGGCGATATCGATGGTAAGCTGGAATAATCCCAAAATGTAGAACCTCTTATAGCATTTCCTGTACTTTCTTTATTCTCTTTTTTTGCTGTATAACTATTATGCATTAACGAAATTATTTTTCCTTTATCTATGAGAACATTTCTTCTTGAAGGATAACCTTCAGCATCGAAATTTAATGAACCAATTCCGTCAGCTATGGTTCCATCATCTATAATATTAAGCTTTTCAGAAAATACTTGACTGCCAATATCTTCAGAGAGAAAACTCCTTTTCTTTTGCACATTCTCAGCATTAAGACCTGCAGCTATGCTTTCACCAACAACTGAAGAAACACATATTGGATCTAATATGACTGTTGTATTCATTGATGAAACTTTAGACTTATTTAAGTTATAAATTGCTCTTTTACAAACTTCTTTAGCTAGTTCTACAGCGTTTATTTCTTTTAACGTCCTAGTATACATAAAATCAAAAGAACCAGAAAAATTATCGCCTTCCCTTGAAGATGCTTCTACTATTATTCCTGAGGTTGTAAGTTCATCTGAATTTTCAACACCAAATGTATTTGCTATAGCAACTTGAATATATTCTACTGTTAAATTTGCATTTAAAGATATGATACGCTTATCCAAATTCAATTCCCTAACTTGAGTTATTATATCTAATGTTTTTTCTACGTTCAAATTCTTTATATCTTCATCATTTACTAAACCGATTCTGTTATCTGCACCTTTATCGTTGAAAGATTTAAAATCAGGATCTGGAGGTGAAACCCTAGCAATGTTGTATGCACTTTTTACTGTATCTTCAATTTTCGATAAATCTGATGTATAAGAAAAACCTACAGACTTATTTATAGCAACCCTTATACCAATCCCTTTATCTATTTTGTTTCTTAGAATCTTTAATTCATTTTTCTTTAATCCAATTTCAAAAATATATGATGAGGATGAAAATACCTCACATGAATCAATTTGATATTTTCTAGAGAATCGAATTGCCTTATTGCATATATCAATTAAATCCTTCATTCAGACCCACCAATAACGATTTTTCTCGCTCTCAAATGAGGACCTCCATCACCTACTCTAACAAATTGTCCTTCCTTGCCACAGTGTCCTACACCCTCAATTACAAGATCATTTCCTACCGCGTCTATTTTTTTAAGAGTTTCCAATATTTGACCACTTGTAGATACTTCTCTAATTGGATATTCAATCTCTCCTTTTTCTATAACATAGCCATACTCACATTTAAACGTATATTGACCGTTGTTAGGAGTTACATAACCATATACAAAACCTTTTAAATAAAGCCCAAAATTTATTTCATTTATCAACTCATCGAATTTATAATCGCCTTTATCAAAGAAAATATTACTCATTCTTACTATAGGTTCATTTAAATAAGACGCTGCTCTTGCTGAACCATTCATTTCATGGTTTAATATATTTGCTGTTTCAATGTTATTCAAAAATTGGTTAAGATAACCATTTTTAATGATTATTTTTTCCTGACCTTTTATACCTTCATCATCATATTCATAATTACCATACGTTCCTTCAATTAAAGGATTATCTTTAATCGTGACCAATTCAGAAGCTATTTTTTGATTTAGCATATCTTTTAAAATTGAATTTCCTTCAACTATAGCATCTGCTTCAGATGGATGCCCTATTCCTTCATGAGCAAAAACTCCAGCTAATATAGGATCAATAACACAATCATAAACTCCTGGCTTAATTCCTTTTGCAGAAATTAGCATTTCTGCCTTTTTTGCTACTTTTTCACCTAAATTGTATCCATTTTTTTCTTTAATTACTTCAAAACCTCCTGTAGAACCTATAGCTTCATAACCCCTTGATCTATTACCTTCCATTAATCCTATCGCTGTACAACTTAAATGCAAATAGGATTCTATTTTTTCAACATTAATACCAAATGAATTACAAATTATTTTCTTATCAACATTTTCATTATAATTTACCGTACTACTTTTTATGTGCTCTGAATGCTTTTCAATATCCTGAGATATTGTTTTAACCACTTCTAATTTATCTTCAATTGAAACATTTTCAAAGGGAATTTGAACTTTGGTTATACTTCTCGCTTTTTCATGCTTGCTTATTTTCAATTCTTTCTTTTGATCTATCTTTTCAGAGGCCTTCTTTGCCATCTTATAAGCTACATGAATTCCTTTTTCAATATCTTCATTGTTTATGCCCGAAAAACCCCAAGCACCTTTGTAATAAATTCTTATAGCAATTCCATTATCGAATCCATGTTGGATATTTCTAGGCTTTCCATCAAAATAAGTTATAGTTAAATTGGAGTTGGATTGAAATCTTGCTTCAATAAAATCAACACCTATTTTTAAACCAATATTTATGATTTTATCAAGGTTATACATTTAATGTGCTTCTTTCATGTGTCTCCTGTAGTTTCTTCTTCCTTCAATTCTTGCATTACATTTTCTGCATATAAACGTTCTGGGACCTCTCCCACTTATCATTATATGTACTGGAGGTGGAGTTTTGCATGAAGCAACATGAATCGAATAATGGCTTTTTTTCAACCTTCTCCTACAACTGGGGCAAACTCTTCTCATTTTTTAAATTATATTGCTATTCAAAATATTTAAAGAAATATTACAAATAAAATAAAAATGTTATATATATGTAATAAATTTAAAACTTTTGTTGCCACAAAAAGCTATAACAACTACCGAAAGTCATAGCCCTGGTAATCATGGGATTGTTAATCGGAATAGTTGTGGGTTACTTTGTATATCCTGCAACGAATCCTACCCAGTCAATATCTACAACTCAATTACCTTCGATAATAAAGATAGGGGCATTACTTTCGCTAAGCGGAACGATAAAATCTTATGGTGAAACACAAAAGGCTGCATTACAGCTTGCACAAATAGATATCAACAATTGGCATGCAACAGTAAGGCCAGGAGTACAATTACAAATTATATACGAAGATACAGGTACTAATCCAGATACTGCATTATCTGAGTTACAAACTTTGGCAGCTCAAGGTGTTAAATTTATCATTGGACCTGTAACAAGTGCAGAACTTAAAAATATAATGAATTACGCACAAAGTAATCAAATCATCGTTGTCAGTGCATCATCAACTTCCATGGAATTGGCAGTTAATAAGCCTTTTGTATATAGATTCGACCCTCCTGATGTATATCAAGATTATGCACTCTCAAGAATGATTATTGACGCAAATGTAAAGTATGTAATAATCGTAGTAAGACATGCTTCATGGGGAGATAGTGGAGCAAATGGATTGGCTGATAGGTTAACTAAATTGGGAGTACAATTTGAAATACTTCAATACCCGCCTGAAACAACTGATTTCACAGCCATCGTAGCTGACTTAAACAATAGAGTAACAGCTGCAGTACAGAATTATGGAAATAATCAAGTAGGTGTTGTTTTATTCGCAGGTGATGAAGGAGCTTTTTTAATTCATGATTCAGCAAGCTACAATGCATTAAAGCATGTGAAATGGTTTGGTTCAGATGGAACAGAAGGGAGTGGATATTTCATACAGGATACAACGGTAGCTCAGTTTAACATCCAAACACGGATGGTTCACGCTGTTTTTAACCCAACATTTACTAATATAACACAAAAAGTAAGACAATACATTATTTCCTAACTTGGTAGAGAACCTGACCAATACGCATATGTAGCCTATGATATTGCTTGGGTATAAATTAAAGCTATTGTTGAAGTCGATGCTTATGACCCAGTAAAGGTAAATCAAGTATTACCACAAGTAGCTTCACAATTATTTGGTGCAACAGGATGGCTAAATCTTGATCAGAATCATGACAGACTCGGAGGAGATTATGGTCTTTGGACGATTGTAAATCAAAACGGGAGATATCAATGGGTTCAAGTAGTTTGTATAGCTTTACATCAGATAGTATAACTTGGTATCCTGGCTACGAATATTTATCTAAATAATTTTTTCTATTTTTATAATGCTAAATAAAATTTCACATAACAATATTACTATACCGGCTAGAATAAATACAAACCAATATCCAACGTAATAAGCTAAATAGCCAGAGACCCATGCACCTAATAAGTTTCCAAAGCTAATCATAGCAGTATAAAGACCTAATAGTTTACCTCTTTCATTATTTCCGATTGCATGGAAAATTAAAATGTTTGAATTAATATAAAACATAGAAAATCCTATCCCTGCAGCAATAGGATAAAACAACAAGCTTGAATATACTATTGGTATAACCGGGAAAAGGAAAGTTAGACCTATAAGACTGTATGAGATACCCCTTACGATTAAAGCTAAATAAATTTCCCTAATGCTTGATGTAATTCTTTTTCCCAAATAATAATAGCTAACAGTTTGTATGAACATTCCAAAGAACAGTACTAAGAATACTAAAAAATTTGATAATGTATAAACTTTGAGACCTGCTGGAAAAACTGTATTGAACATTCCTGAACCAAAATAAAAAACGAATATTACTGCATAAATCCTATATATTAAATTTTTACTTAGGTTCGATATGTTCATGTTATGGTTCCCATTTATTTTACGCAATATCATGAATGGATGTGTAAATATTCTGGATATGAACGCATGAAGGTTTGAGATGAAAATCTTTCTTTCTTGTTTTGTCATTGTTTCGGGAATTGAATAATATGCAAAGATTAAGGAAATAATTGAAATAATAAATAATGAGAAAATTAAATCTTGAATTGAAAGAAGTCCTGTTATACCAAATGAGAAAGCTAGACCTACAGTGTTTCCAACACTTGATAAAAATAAATATCTAGAAAAGGCATTCTTCCATTTAGATTCATGATTAGTTTCCATAATTAAAAGATTGATTGCTGCTGAGTTGGCAGAGTTCAAAAAAGAAAATAAGGCATATGTTAAAATTATCTCTAATATTTTTCTTTCAAAATATAGCGAGACTGTCAAAAGAGATAGACTGCTGATAGATATTAACAATAAATTTCTTCTGCTTTTGTATACATCAGAGATTCTACCCCAAATATAGGATGCAACAATCGATACTAAAGTGCTAGTTGTTATTGCGTTTGATGCATCTATTACGCTACCACCGACTTCGATAATGTAGAGCACGACGATTGTTGAAACTGGGCTAGCCGCAATATTATATAGCATAATAGAGTAAAGCCAATTATACTTACTCCCAACTAATTTATGATTAACTTTTGAAATCATAAAGTCCACCTCTCAAAGGTTATTAATTAATGAAGAAAGCGAGTCAATATTATCCATATTTCAATTTAAGAATTTTATTGAATACTGAATATAAACTTTTCCTTTATCTTTTTGTTCTATCGATTAAATCAACTTTATGGTTACAAATTTTTAATGTAAGTTTTTTTGTTTCAAATTGAATGCCTTTTTTGCATACATCGCATTCAAAATAACTCATGTTCCAATCTTTTAATTTAGTTTTAGCTACCCATTCTCCTATTTTCCTAACATCTTTGTCTTCAATTTCTTCCAGTTCATATGCGTATCTTAAATCTACATCAAGCTTATCGAATAAGTCTTTAGATATATGACCTTTATACATTTCATTACCTAACAAAAGTAAAAATTTATGCATTTTTCTTTCAAAATTTCTTCGATTATCTTCTTCTTTCAAATAATAAACGATTAGAATACCAATTATAACAATGATTCCTTGGGGTGTGCTAATAAACAAAAATAACAATCCTAGTTTAGGAATTACTAATATAGGAATACCCAGCACATTGCTTTGTTTTACAGGTAAAGTATCATTAAATAGATTATTATCACCTTTTGTTATATAATAATAGGAATTATCATTCATTTTTTGAACAGAAACTACCCTATGTATAATGATTCTACCTGTTAACCAGCCAAGAAAATTGTTTCCTATTTGTGGCTCAACATATATAATAATTGTTCCTACAGGAATAGGACCAGTTGGAGGGCCTTTAAAGATTATTAAATCTCCATTTTGAAGTGTTGGATACATAGAATTACCAGCGACAATAGCAATTGGTAGCGTACTAGTACTTAATATAAACGGTGATATTAAAATTAATATGACAATAACTAAAAAAAGGATATTCAATACTTTTCTCATTAGTTAAGTATAAAGAAAAACTTGAGTGTATTGAAAGTTAGTAAAATTTGGTGATCCCCAATATATATAGTAGATATGACCTGGTTGTGTCATAAAATCAATTCTAATACAGCCGTTCTGATTAATAGTTACTTGAGAAATTGGAATTTTAAGATCAATTTCTTTAGGTGTTGTTCCTAAAATTGGCGTTGTAGAACTACCTATAGTAGTGCTAGAGCCTGTAGGACTAACTGCTTGAACTCTAACTATTAAGTATCTCGTATTTATAGTACCACCTATTGCTGCTGCAGAAATAGCAACGATCATAGTTTGTGAAGGTATAATTGTTGTTTGTGTAAATTTAGGTGAAAAAATGTAGGATGTGGTTGAAAAAGTGGAAAAACTACTTGTACTTGGTTGATTTGGAGATGTATTAGGCGTATTAGGACAAGTGGTAGTCGTTACAGGTGCACTTATTTCGAAGAAAACTATACTATAAAAACCTTGGTAAGAACTAAAATTAACTACGTTAATAACTAGACTGAATGCTACAGAAATTATACTATAAAAAATTATAGAAAAAAATATCCATTTTAATCCCATCGATATACCTTTATTTTACTTTAAATTTTTTATGGTAATGGGCCTACTGTGATTACAATTCCTGTTGGAGTATTAAATGTAGATACACCTGTATCACACGTAAAAGTCATCGTTTGAGTTCCAGTAAATGAGCTTGAAATTGTGAACGGTATGTTACAAATTGTTGTATAGACATAGTTATTGGTGCTGGTTGAATTCCATTGAATAACAAATGGTATATTGCTTTTCGGGAAAGTACCTTTAATAGGAGTGCTATTAGATATTGTTACAACAATTACCCAATGACCTATAGTTATTGCATTATGGCATTCACCATTGTTTGTCCAAGTACATGAGCTTGTTGCAGATTGTGTAACATGTGCAACAAAGAAACCTACGAAAGTTAATGTAAAATTTCCATAGTTGTTAAACAGCACGCCTTGATATTGAGAATAATTTACAGTTTGAATGGAAACGGATGCAGCGTATGCTACAGACGCAAATAAAATTATTGCTACTATTGGCACCATAAATTTCAATTTAATTGCTCCCGTTTCTCTTAAATATAGCATAAATTTTTTTTTTTGTTTATTTAAACTTTACCGTTCATAGCAAAGTCATTTTAAAATTTTAAAATAATTTCACATGAATAATAAATATTTTAAAAAATCGTAATGTATATATATATCTTATATAAATTTAATATTATTCATTGATATTCAAATATTTCGGCTAAATCAAAAACTTTATTAGATTTATACAGATTTGTAAAGCAAACAGGACAAGATGTTATAATATAATCTGCACCCGTTCTCTCTAACTCATTAAATCTGTTACATGCTATGTTTTCAGAAATTTCAGGGTATAACATTGCATCTGGTCCGCCGCAGCATAATGTGTTTCTGCCTTTATGTAATGGCATTATTACCTCAGTTATTTCTTTAAGTATTTTCAGATGTAAATTGTAATTTAATCTTCTTACAAAATGACAGGGTTCATGATAAGTTACTCTTTTATCAAATTTCTTAATATTTGAAACGTTTAATAAGTCAAGATAATATACAACATTGAAATTAAAATCTTTAGCGTATTTAGGATAATGAAATTTAAATAGTTCTAATGTATGCGGATCAATTGTTACAATTGTTTCAACATTATTTTCATGAAATAACTTAGTAACGTAATTGGAATATTTTTCAAATTCTTCTTCGTATCCAAAATCTAGTAATAAAGTCCCAGGATAAGGTTCTTTTTCTTTCAAATAGTTTAAATTAATGTTGCATGTTTTCAACAAATTAAATATCTTTTTAAGTATATTATTCATCCTTTCCTCAATTTCTTTATCATAAAAATAAGAAGAAAACTTATTTAAAAAAGGAAAATAATTCAAAAACTTCAAACTTAAATTGAATATTAATTTATTATCTAACATAAATTTTTCCAGCTTTTTACTATAGCCCATCAATTGATACATATGACCAGTATAAAAAATAATGTTACTTTTTTCATCAATTTCTATACCTTGAGACCATTCAGCACATTTTTTTGATAGTCCTAACGGATCTTTATATTTTAAAATTATTTTTACAAGCAGTTCAGCTAGATATTTTTTTTGATCCTTTCTATATTTAATTATCAATTTTCTTCCTAACTCGCTTACCTTTCCTGCGTTAACTCCTGCAGGACATACTTCAAAGCATGCATAACAACCAAGGCAAGAATAATATGCTTCACTTATATTCAAACTAAAGTTTGAACTATTTTTTATCTCTTTTATCAAACTATTTGCTAAATTTACCCTTCCTCTTGCACTAATAAAACCTTTATAACCTGAAGCTGAGAAGGTCGGGCATACAGAATCGCAGAAGCCACAATTAATACACTTACTAGCTTCTTTTTTCAATTCTTCAAGAATTTTATTCAAGTAACTTACCTCTATTTAGAATATTTTTAGGGTCAAAAACCTTTTTTATTTGTTTCATAATTTCTAAATTTACTAAAGAATTCTTTGCTTTGAATTCTTCTATTAACAACTTTTTCTTCTCTAAACCTATACCGTGCTCAGCTGAAACACTACCCTCATGTTTTAAAGCGATTTTCCCTGTTTCTAAGAGAAATTCTTCTGTTTTTTTCATTAATTCAACATCATTTGGATCTGTAAATATCGTAATATGAATATTACCATCACCGATATGTCCTAACAACGAAATTTTGAAATAGAAATTCTTATTACACTCCTGAATTTCTTTTAACGTGATCGCTAATTTTGAAGGGGGTACAACTATATCTCCAATAATCATGTACTGATTCATGCTCTCCCTTTCAACCAATAAAGAGGAAAGTATTCCCTTTCTTGCCAAATAAATCCTTTCCATTTCAATAGGGTCAGTTGTAACCTTACTTTGTATTGGATTTAGAGAATTTATAATTTTATATGCTCTTTCTAGTAAGGGATCCAATGAACTTTCTTCCGAAGCAATGTCTAATATTAACATTACATTGGAATTCTCAGGATAGCTTATTCCTTTTGTCTTCTTTATAGATTCTAATGCTATTTTATCCATGAATTCAGCGATCATTGGAGTTATTCCCTCTTCTTTAACTTTCGCAACAGCTTCTCCAACTTTTTCAATTTCATCATAATAAGCAAGTATTCTTCCAATTTTTCTAGGTTTGGGAGCTATTTTAAGTATAGCCTTTGTAATTACAGCTAAAGTTCCTTCCGAACCGATCATTAATGCAGTTAAATCATAACCTAAAGATCTTTTCAAAACCTTTCCACCAAATCTCGTTATTTCTCCATTGGGAAAAACAACTTCCATGCCTAAAACCCATTCCTTCGTTGTACCATACATTGCAGCCCTCAAACCACCAGCATTCGTAGATATGGTACCTCCTACAGTTGAAGCAATAGAACTCGCAGGGTCAGGAGGATAAAAGTATCCAAACATATCTAAATAAGAGTTTAAATTTTCAAGCCTTACACCTGCTTCAGCAACAACATATCTAGATATAGTATCCAGCTCAAGTATTTTGTCAAACTTTGCCATGCTAATCACAATGCTATTTTCAAATGGAACGGATGCGCCTGTTAATGAAGTTCCGCCTCCTCTAATATAAACTGGTATTTCATTTTCATAACATAGCTTCATTATCCTTGATAATTCCTCTACATTATTTGGAATTGTTACAGCTAAAGGTAAAGAACCTTTAAAAAAAGATGCATCTCTTGAATAAGGAATTATTTCTTCTTTTTTATATAATAATGAATTCTTATCTAAAATGCTTGTAAGCTGCTTAATAATATCCACAATTTCAAAATCGAATAAAAAATATTTTAAGTTATTTGAATCTGAAAACTAATCGATAATATTCGACGTTTAATTGGCCACTAGCTGTTCTTTCAAATAATGGAACATAAATAATGTCCGAGCCAAAAAAAGGTGCAGTTATCCTTGTTATTGACCCAATTTTACCCATGCCTATTATAATCTCGGGAATATCTAAATTTTTCCTTATCCAGTAGGCTAATTGCAAAATTTTAAGTGCATCTTTAAAAGATCTAGTTAAAGTTGCTATTTTTATAACATCTGCATTTAAATCAAGACAATTATTCGCTATAGATTTAAGATGCTTAATGCTTGGTGTATTCTTAAAGTTATGGTAAGATAATATTATTCCTGATTTTCCTTTAATTTTATCTAAAGATGTTTTAAGCTCTTTGTATTTATTAGCCCATTCATACTCTATATCAACTAAAGTAGGATCGTAATTTAAAGCTTCAAAAATCGTCTTCAATCTTTTATCATCTTCAACATAAACTTTGCCACCTTCTTCTTTTCTTCTGAAAGTAAAAATATAAGGTATTTCTTCTTTTTTAAAAAAAGGCAGTATATCATTAAGTTTTATATTTTTTTTATAAAGATAGTCATATCTGATTTCATATATTTGGAATAATTTTTTTTCATAACAAATTTTTATTTTATTCATCGTTTTTTTATCAAAGCTTGTTACAGATGCACATAATAAAGGTGTTTTACCAATACTGACTTTTCCGAATTTTTTGATATTACTCAACTCAAATCTTTTTAGCATTCTTCAATAATCATAAAAAATTATCCGTATTAATATTATGGTATAACTGGGGGTTGAGTGTTTAATCCCATCGAATATAATTTATAAATAGGAAGTCCATATGCTACAATTATAATAACTATTGCAATAGATACCCAAATTCTTAAATTATCTAATACTGTCATTTTGTTTTTTTCAAAATTCATTATCGCACCATTAATTAGACCAACTTTCCCTCTCCATAGCGTCATCGATGTGTTGTAAATGAAAAAAACACCTGAGGTGAACAAGAATATTCCTCCAAATGATGCTATTATAGAAATAAGAATCCAATCATTAGGTATGAATGGATAATTCAATATTGATGAGGTCCTTCTTGGCATTCCAGATAAACCAGCTATGTAATAACTAATAGAAAAAATCATCATTCCTACAAACCAAATATATGGTTGAATTTGAGCTAGTTTAAAGTTAAATAGATTTTTTCTAAACAAGATAGGCGCTAAAAAATATAAAGAACTCATGAATGTCAAAGTTACTGCTGTTCCTACGGTGTTGTGGAAATGGCCTACTATCCAAGTTGAATTATGAACTTCATAATTTAACATATAACTTGCGTTTATAATTCCTGTTATTCCTCCTACCCCAAATACAATGAATGCAAGCATAATAGATGAAAATGTAGGATTTTTCCATGGTAAATATTTTAACCACCCTAGTATGCTATTATTTCCTTCTTCTCTAAATTTATTCTCAAGTGTAGCCAGTATGTTAAAAGCTGTTAGAAAACTTGCTATAGCTACAATGTAAGTTAATATTGTTTGTAAGAATTTGAAATAATTATCTATACCTGGGTCAAAAAATTGATGATGTAAACCTACTGGTGTAGAAGTTATTATAAACAAAATAAATACCACTTTTGCCATATTTTCGCTATAAAGATTTGTGTTCAGAACTTTTGGTATAATAAAGTACCAAAGAGTAATAGCAGGTATTAGCCAGAAATAAACTAATGGATGGCCAAAATACCAGAAATAAGTTCTTGCCTCTAGTGGACTGATAGATAATCCTAATAAAGACATTGGCAACAGATCTTTAACAATTTCAATAAAAAGTCCAGGAGTAGCTTCAAGCCAGACAATTAATGTAGTTAGTACTCCATAAACAGGAATTGGTATTGAAGATCGTGGATTATTTTTTCTCCATCTAAAATACGCAATAAATATACATGCTGTAAATAGCCAGGTTCCTATGACAAGAATAAGTAAACCTATATAAAATGTAGAATAAGCTTCCAACGGAGGGTAGAATGTATAAAGTACGTTTGAATTTCCGCTCAATATAGTTATCAAAGATATTACTGATCCTACTAAAGAAAGTAAAATTGAACTATTTAATAGGCTTTTATTTAAGCTGATATTTAACGCCCTAGTTACAACGAAAATTGCAATTGCGATAATAACGAAACTTATCCAGACTATGGCCATTAAAACACCATGACCTGTAAGCAGCGTATAATAAGTACTTGGATCAATAGAAATTAAATAAGGTGTTCTTGATATCAACTGCGTTATGCCAAATATTCCTCCTATAGAGAGTGCTATAAGAGCAAATATTAAAGATATCTTTATGATTCTATCTTCAACTTTAAAATTTTCATTTATCATTTTTCAATAATAATAGTTGCATACATAGTTGAATGATAAGTTCCGCAATATTCAGTACAAATTATCAAATAGGTCCCTTCAAAATTGCTAGGTGGATACCAAGTCACTTCTGTGAAATAGCCTGGGATTATCATCATATTAACATTGGTGCCAATAATTCTTAGTCCATGTATAACATCACTGCTTGTTATGTTAAATATAATTTTCTTTGGATTATGCAGCAAAATTTGTGATGACAAGAAATAAAATCTTTGAGCTATAATGTTGACAACGTAAACACCGGGTTCTTTCTCAAAAACTCCAGGTTTGAAGTTTTTAAAGTGGCAGTACTTGTTGTTATACAACTAGGAGTGTTATAACCCATGATTACCGAATATGCTAATGTTGCTATTAAGGCAGTAATAACAAACATTATAACAATTATCCATATTAATTCAGCTTTATTTATGAAATACCACCTCCACTAGTAAATAAGAAATATACTAAAAACCACACAATAATTACTATGAAAATATATAATAATAGTAGAAAAAATGTTCCTTTCAATTTATTGATCTTCTTCGTTGTAAAGGAAAATCGATATTCATTATTTAAATTTAATGTATTAGCTATAAATGATTTTATATCGTAATTATTAATAAATGTTCCAATATATTTTATCTATCCACTTCTAAATTGTAAATTAAATAAGATAAAGTTAATATGAGATTTTAAAATAAATATGCATTATAATACAATAATATAAAATATTTTTTATTCAGAACAATTGAATAATAAAATTAAAAAATGATAACTTATTATGACGCTCACTGTCACTACTCAAATTTAGGAAAAATATATAATGATTTTTTCATTGCTGCAGTGTCAGTAGATTATAGAAGTTCTTTAAAAACTTTAGCTTTGAAGACAAAGAATATTCTTAAGGGTATGGGTATGCATCCTTGGTATATCAATAAATTAGAAGTGAAAAAAATTTTGAAAACAGTCCAAAAAGCAGATTTTATAGGAGAAGTTGGATTAGATTTTAAATATTCCAAAGTTAATAGGGAAATTCAAAAAGAAATTTTCAATTATTTCATTAATATATCAAAAGAAATGGATAAAACTTTAAACATTCATGCATATGCTGCTTGGAAAGAAGCTTTTAGATTATTGCTAAGAAATGATGTAAAAAGAGCAATTCTGCATTGGTACAATGGGCCTTTGGAATTATTAAAGGATATAGAAGGTGCCGGATATTTTATAACGATTAACCCCTCTTTTACGTACAAAGAAAAACATAGAAAAGTTTTAGAAAAAGCTTCGTTAGAAATAATTTTAACTGAAAGCGATGGTGGATATGTGTATAACAATAGGCTCCTGGAACCAGACGATATTAAATTAGTGATCGATGAAATTTGCAAAACAAAGGGAATTAATAAAGTAGAACTTTTAGAAAGAATTGAAAAAAATTTAAATTAGCATTTAATTTAAGTTCTTATGTTTGAAGAATTTCAAAATCTTTTTTCTTTTCTACAAATTTAAACTTATTCATTATGAATGGTTTAGCTGTTAAGTCGTAGGGGGTTATAATACCTAGTCCTTTATAAAAAATTATATCATTAGTTAACAATACTTTTGCTGCATCTATAACACTTATCTCCTTTTCAACTATAAAGGGTTTCTTTTTAGGTAACTTTTCAATGTTCGAATCAAGCAAAGATTCTTCAGATGACCTTAATTTACTTAGCCAATAGGGGCTGAATAAGAAACCTAAAATGATTCTATCTGTTATATATTCACCAGATTTCTCAATGAACAATCTTCTTACTTTATTGCTTACCATTTCTCTTATAGCTTCATAAATTGTAGAATTCTGAGAAATGACAATTAAATTGCTTGAAACAAGTTCTTCTAGCTTTATATCTATGCTAATTTGATAATCTAATATTAAGTTAAGTATATCCCTTAAGGTTATTATCGTTCGAAAATCTCTATAGATAATTGCTGCTTGTGATACTGTATAAGTAGACAAATATCTTAACAATGTTGTTGCCTCATCATTAATGTCAAAAGATTCAATATCAACAGTAAAGCTTTTAGCTTCCTTATATAAAAATCCCCATATGTCTTCTATTTTTTCTTTTACGAATCCTCTTAATATTGAATAACCGGAAACAATTTTTGTTTTATTTAAGGGCGATGTTCTTATTATTATAGAATCAAGATTAATATTTGAAAGGATAGATACAACGTCGATTAAATACTCATCACCTTCTATCATTGGATAACTCATTTTTAATTTCTCATAAAACAAGTCCTTAATTTTAATTACATCCATGTTTTTAATTAAATAACAATTTCTTAAAATATATTTTTAATATTTATATTCGCATTCAATTATATATAGAAATCTTAATAAATATTATAATTTGTAAGAAATATTTTAATTAGATTTTATAATACGACTAATTATTTCTTTTTCTAAAACTTTTTAAAAAATTTAGCTTACTCTGCATTAATAAAAAATCTATTTTAGCTTAAAGATGATTATGACAAAAATATCCAAGTCAAAGATAATTATTTAGTATCGATTCGGGATCTTTTAAAGCGTGACCTGTTAGAATTAATACAGTTTTTTCTATATTCAGATTTATTTTTTCTTTAATTTTTAAAAAGGCTGCATATGAAGCTGCACTTGCTAATTCAGCACCGATTCCTTCGATTCTAGCTAATCTTTTTTGTGCTTCTATAATTTCTTCATCCTTTACCTTTACAAAAAAACCTTCAGATTCTTTTACTGCTTTCATAGCTTTTTGCCAATTGACAGGTCTTCCAATTCTTATGGCTGTTGCTTTTGTTTCAGGTTGTTCAACAAAGACCGGCTTATCTAAAGATTTCTCCCATGCATTCGCTAAAGGAGCAGCTCCTTCTGCTTGAACTCCTATCATTTTAGGTAATTTTTCTAACAAGCCTAATTCGTGCAATTCTTTAAATCCCTTCCATATAGCAGAAATATTTCCTGCATTTCCAACAGGAACAATAATGTTATCAATAAAATTTAATTTCTCATATAACTCTAAGCTTATCGTCTTCTGTCCTTCCAGTCTCCATGGGTTAAACGAATTTAAAGGGTAAATTATTTTATTCTCTTTTATTCTTTCAAATACAGATTTCAATGCTAAATCAAAATTACCTTCAATTTCAATTATTTTCGCGCCATGTAATATAGATTGCATCAATTTCCCCTTTGCAACTTTTCCTTTTGGTAAAATAACATAACATTCAATACCTGCTCGAGCAGAATATGCTGAGGCTGAAGCTGCTGTATTACCTGTAGATGCAACTATAATTTTCTTTACGTTATTACTTTTCGCTAAACTTATGGCAAAGCTCATTCCACGATCTTTGAAACTTCCTGTAGGATTTGAACCTTCAAATTTATAATATAAATTTTGATGTTGCTTAGACTTTATAAGTGGTGTATTACCTTCCCCTAAAGATACAATTTCGTTTACAGGAGGAAGAAATTTATGGTATCTCCAAATCCCTTCATAATATTTTTCTACATTTGGATACTCTTTTTTAAAATTTATTGAAACTTCTAACAATCCTTTACAAATATCGCAATTAAATAACCATATGCTCGCTTTATAGATTTTGCCACAATTAACGCATTTTAATATGTATCCAAGCCCATCACAAAACCATATTATGAAATAGATATTTAAGGTTTATTCTCCCATCGGAAAACCGTCTCCTCTAACATCACAAACTGCAACCTTATATTCTTTCTTAATCTCAATAGCTTGTGCTACTCCTGTTCTACCTGGATATTTTTCAAAGTTGACTAAAAATCCATGTTTATTTAAGCTAGGCAAACCTTCCTCAATTATTACAGAGTTATCACCGTTCAATAAAAATCTTGGAAAATCTATTGCTTCATTTATTTTCATACCGTAATCAAGGATATTTGTTACAAAAATAGAATGTTGCTGAGGTCTAAAGTTACCTCCACTCGTACCAATCGCCATAATAGGAATTTCTTCACCTATCATTAATGTAGATAGTGTATGAAGTGGCCGTTTCCTAGGTTCCAACTTATTTGGACCTTTTGTGCTAAATGCTGATGCACGATTATTTAAAAAGAAACCATAATCCTTAATGTATACTTTTGAACCAAAATAATGAAATAAACTTTGTATAGCAGATACCAAGTTACCATATTTGTCAACTATTGCAAAATAAGTAGTATCTCCTTCACTTTTTTTGAATAATTGAAATGATGTACCTATATTACTTATATCAAGATATTTTTCAATATCGAATTTGACGAACCTTGGATCACCAATCATTTCATCTGTCCTTTTATAAGCAATTTTAGCAGCGTTGATCATTTTTAAAATTCTTTCTTCAGAATTAGGAGAATATTTTCTTAAATCTTGAATTGAAAGTAATTTCAATATTAATAATGTTGTTGCACCCATACTATTAGGAGGAAATTCAAAAATTCTTTTGCCTCCATATTCAATATTAATAGGTTCAATCCATTCTTCTTTAAATTGAGAAAAATCCTCCTCTATAGCTTCCAATCCTTTTGCTCGAAGTTCTTCAATAATCTTTTTAGCGATTTTTCCTTTGTAGAAAGCATCTGAACCTGATTCTTCTACTTCTTTCAAAGCTTTTGCTAAATTTTTTTGCTTTAATATATAACCCCCTGATACATCTAAAACATTTTCAATGAAGCCTTCATTCAAAAGCGTTCCAAATTCATTCTTAATAGAGCGTGAGAGTTTATCAGTTATAGGAAAGCCCTTTTCAGCATAATTTATCGCATATTTCATTAAATCCTTAAGATCTAATGTAGCAAATTTTTTATGAAGTGAACAAATACCTTTTACATAACCAGGAACTACTGAAGAAAAAGGGCCATATAATGGTATGCCATTTTTTTCCAAATTATCTAAATTTACATTTTTATAATACCAGCCACTAGAATTTAAACAATAAATTTTATCTTCTCCTGAATTATAAACCATTGCAAAAAAATCGCCTCCTAGTCCATTCAAATGTGGCTGCAATACTGTTAAAGAAAAAGATGCAGCAATAGTAGCATCAAATGCATTACCGCCTTTTTTTAGTACATCATAAGCTGCTAAAGATGCTAGATAATGCTCTGTAGCAACGGCAAAATCTCTAGTGTAAATTGTTTTACTGAGCACAATTTTTAACAATTTTATTGTTATATATTAGTGAGCTCAAATAGCTTGCCATCTTTTAGTATAAAATCCGAAAGGAACTGAATATTCACTAGCATATTAAAAATATATACGAAAATATAAGCTGCAATAATACCTAACATACATGAAATAAGAACATAAGGAAGCAATTTCAAAATTATGTCGATAACAATTTTTTTTCAGTTACACCTATAGCTTTAATTAAATCAATCTCTTTTCTATTATCTGATATTATTACTCTCGAAGTAACAAAAATCCCTACGCTCATAATAAGAAGCAATATTGAAGCAACAACAATTAAAGATGAAAAATTAAACCCATATTTAGATAAATAATAATTTATAGCATCGTTGGGCGATGAAATCCCTAATAAATTAGGATTAAAATTTATTACAGATGGAGAAATGCTTGAAATGGGCAAATTATCTTGATTGGTTTTTGAGCTTTCTACTATTATTCCTAAATCCGAATAAATTTTATATTCATTTGTTTGAAGAGGATTAATTTTAACTCTGATAAAGTTAACAAAATCTTTACCTATGCTTATAATTGATTGAGCAATGTTCAAATTTACAAAAATTTCAGAATCCATAGGAGATTGAGTTTCAAATATTCCAACCACTTTTAAATCAGCTACATTGCCCGATATTGCAGAAACTATTGCTATCCATTGACCTATTCTTATATTTAAAATTTTTTCAGCTTGAATGCCTATAATTGCAGCTAAAGGTAAATCATTGGATAAATTGTTGTTAGAATAACTTAGTTTGGATATATTCTCATTCTGCAAAATTATACTGTTCATAACTGAGGTGGTAGCTATAATAGAACTTACTATTAACGCTATAGAAAATATAGCTAGTCCTATTCCTTTGCTTCTTAATAGGGATTTAATTAATAGATTCCACATTTTCTCTAATTGTGAATTTAAAATTAATTCTCAAAAAACAAATTAAAATTAAAAATTGAATTGATGGCATCAAATATATAATCCAAATATAAGTTGAATCGTTATTTAGAAATAAGAACATTATTCGTTTATATATGAGTAGGATATTTGCAATTGTCTCAAAAAATAATGAGGTTTCAAACAAAATATTTGAGGGATTAAAAAAATTAGATTTTTATCCATACGATTCCGTAGGAATAGCGACTTTCAACGGAAATTCAATCCATATAAAGAAAAACAAGGGTAAAATTGAAGAAATATTCTCTGAAGAAGACTTAAAAAATTTGAGTGGTAAAATTGGGGTTGGGCATCTTAGATGGGCAACACATGGAGCACCTGCAGAATTTAATTCGCATCCTTTAACAGATTGTTATAACAATATAGCAGTTGTTCAAAATGGAGTCATAGGAAATTTTCTTCAATTAAAGGATGAATTAATTCAATCGAATCACAAATTTGTTTCTAAAACAGATACAGAGGTTATAGCCCACCATTTAGAAAAAATCTCTGGATATAATATAAACTATTTTAATCAAATAACAGAAGTATTAAAAAAACTAGAAGGTTGTTTTTCTTTAGTAATTATTAGTAAAAATTTAAAGAATTACTTAATCGCTTTCAGTAAAGGATTACCATTATATATAGGGTTAGGAAAAGAAGAGAATTACGTATCCTCTGAACCAGCAGGTTTTATTAAACAAACGTATAAGTTCTTAAAATTAGAAGAAGATGAAATAGCTCTAGTTGGTGGAGATAGCTATAAAATATTCAGTATAAATGGCTTATTAGAATTGAATAAAGAAGCTGTGGAATCAACATGGAATGAAGATGAGGCAAAAAAATTAGGATATGAACATATGGTTTTAAGAGAGATTATGGAACAACCTTATACTTTTAAAACAGCTATGCATGCCCAAAAGCCATACCTCGAGTTAATTTCTGAATATATTGATAAAGCGAATAGGAATTTTATTGTAGCATCTTACTCTTCTTACAACGCTGCAATTGCAGCTTCATACTTATTTTCAAAGCTAGCTAACATCACTGTATATCCTTCACATGCTAGCGAATTTATTGAACAATTTGGATCTTCTATTGATATATCAACTACGATTTTATTCTCATCTCCTAGCGGAAGAGATAAAGAAATACTAAGCGTAGTTGAATTTGCTAGAATGAGAGCATGTACTATTTTAGCTATGAGTAATGAAGCTTATTGTCCTTTAACAGGAATGTCTAGAACGTATATAGTTCAGAATGCAGGAGCTCCATTAACAAAATATTCAATTAAGGACTTTACTTCACAACTAATCATATACTTAAATTTAGCATTAACTTTGGCTAAAAAGCGTGGAAAAATTTCTCAAGATGAAATAGACGTAATTTATGATGAAATAAAAGAACTTCCTTCTTTAGCTAGTGTTGTCTTAAAAAACACATTTAACAAAATAAGGGAAATAGCAAAAATTATTGCGAATAAAAATTTTATTTTTGTTCTTTCAAGAGGAATTAATTATGCAACAGCTTTAGAAGGAAAAACTAAACTTAATGAAATTGCTAAAATCAACGCAATAGCCTATCCTGCTGGTGAATCTAAACATGGACCCATAAGTCTAATTGAAAAAGATGTGCCAGTAATCTTCATAGCACCGCCAGATGAAACAAGAAAGCTTATTTTGGGTAATGTCCAAGAAATGGCTGCAAGAGATGCTTTAGTTATATCGTTTGGAGTTGAAGGAGATAGGGAATTGAGTTCAATGTCAAAGATATTTATAGAGATGCCTAGAATGCATAATTTTATTACGCCTATTATTTACACACTACCATTACAATTACTGTCTTATTTTTTAGCTAAAGAAAAAAACATCAATGTTTATTAAAGCCAAATATCTCTCTCGCTTTCATGTATGTTTCGTATGATCCAATATCCAGCCATACTCCCTTCAATTCGTAAGCATAAACTGGCACCCTTTCAACCAACCATGCAATGAAATTACCAGGACTGTCTTTATTCTTATTTGTAGCAATATAATCTCGAATCATTTGAAAATGTTCATTCTTAAAGAAATATATCCCTGTACCAACCTTAGTTGTTTTAGGATTCTTTGGTTTTTCTTCAAAACTTATTATCCTACTTTTTTTATCAGAAATAATAGTAGAATATTTTTTTACTAAATTTAAATCATTTATGTCATAAATTGCTATAGTAGTTGAATCTACACTTAAATAATATTTATAAATAGACTTTAAACTATCAGTGAATAGATTATCTCCAGCTATAACAATAACATCATTATTCTTTAAATCGTTTAACAAAAATGAAAGGGCTTTAATCGCGCCTGGTTTTTCTTCTTCCTTTGTTGCTTCTTCAACTTTTAAAAATATATTTTTATATTTTCTCTCGTTTAGCCACTCAATAAAATGCTCATAAAATTTCCTATTCACAGTTAATATAATTTCATCAACATCCAACTCATTAACTTTCTCTATAATCATATCAAGAATAACCTTTCCGTTTAATTTCAACAGAGGTTTAGGAATGTTTAATGTTAAAGGATAAAGCCTAGTTGCAAAACCTCCTGCCAATATTACAGCTTTCATAAAATCTTAAGATAAAATATTTTTTTATTTTTAATCTAATTCAGGCAGAGTTGTATAAAACGCTCTTAACTTATTATAGCTTTTCTCAAGAATTTTTGGTATTGAATTGATTGTTTCTCCTTTTACTCTAAATACGATTTCTCCAAAACCTCTCCTATTTTTTCCAAACTTTTCTCTGTAGAAAACTTTGCTCATATTTGAATAGACCCATGTAGTTAATCTAATTCTGCAATAAATTTTCTCACCTTCTATGTATAAGTTCTCAAGCGTTATCGAATAATGTCTTCTTTTAATTTTGTCATTATCGCTGCTACCTTCCATTTTAATCGATACCTCATCTTGGTCATAGGTATAAAAGTTGACTATTACTGTAGGAATTTTTGCTTTTTTCAGCTTTTCTATAAAAATATTCACTCGATCCAATAGCTTATATATCGCTTCTCTCCTTTCATTATAGATTATTATCCAATTATCTTCTTTTCTTCTCAACTTGAAATAGATAACAAATAAATAATATAACTTTATTCATAAAAAAATCATGAAAGCTTAGACTTAATTCCATCAACAACGTTTTGAATATATCTTTGAGCAGCATTATCAATTAATCTAGAACCTACAGAAGCTAATAAGCCACCAATTTGCACATCTGCAAACCATTTGATTAAAGTTCCGTTTTCTTTTTCTTCTAAATCAAATGATAAATTCATATTAACTGAACTCTGCATCCCAGTGCCATTTCCAGAAATTTTTGCATGCTTGGGCTCTTTTTTTTCTTCTATCTTGAATTTTAAACTCATAGAACCCTTGATGAATGAAATACCAACTTTAGCTTTTATGTTGAAATTATTCTCATCAATCACCTCTAAATTTTCTAAGTCTGGAATAACTGTAGATATTTTTCTAGGATCGATTAAAAAGTCAAAAACTTCTTTTATACTTTTCTTTACTTCAACAGTACCCTCGTAATGCATCGTTTTTATATTGTGTTTGGAAATTTATATTTAAAAATTTATACAATTAGAATAATAATAATTTCAATGTTTCCTTCGAAATTTAATTACTACGCGCCTCAAACAATTGAAGATGCTTTAAATCTACTTGAAAAATATGCTGATGAAGCTAAAATTCTTGCTGGTGGACAAAGCCTGACAATATTAATGAAATTTAGACTAGTCAGACCTGGATATATTATTGATATAAATAGAATCAAATCACTTGAATATATAAGGAAAGAGGGTAATGAGTTAAAAATAGGCGCTTTGACAAGAATATCAGATATATTGGAATCTGAACTTATTAATAAAGAATATCCAATCATAATAGACGCTGCTAAAACAATAGCAGATCCATTGGTTAGAAATTTAGCTACGATTGGAGGAAATATTTGCCACGGTGATCCTGGAAATGACTTACCTGCCGTCATGATGGTATTAAATGCAAGGTATAAAATTCAATCTTTAAACGGTGTTAGATATGTTCAAGCTTCTGAATTTAACATAGATAGTTTTACTGTAGATTTGAAACCAAATGAAATGTTGACCGAAATAATAATTCCAAATTTAGATAATTTTTCAGGCGCGTCCTACATTAAAGTTAAAAGAAAGGATGGAGATTTTGCAGCAGCTGCTGTTGCAAGTTATTTAAGTATAGATCAAAATGATAAAATTAAAGATGTTAGGATAGGTTTGACATCATTAGGTTCTAAGCCTTTCCTTGTTAAAATTGATGTAAACTTTATAGGATCTAAAGCGAGCGATGATGTATTTAAACAGATTTCTACGATAAGCTATGAAAGTGCTAACCCTGTTTCTGATATAAGAGCATCAGCAGAGTTTAAAAAGAAATTAGCAAAGTTTTTAACTTTTCTATCTTTAAAATTATCATTAAGTAGAATAAAGGGATTTTAAATGGAAAAAATTCATATTTCTTTAAAAGTTAATGGCGAAAGAAAAGAGGCAGATGTGGAACCCAGGATGCTACTAGTTCATTTTATAAGGGACGTCCTGAAACTAACTGGAACACATATTGGATGCGATACCAATAATTGTGGTGCTTGCACTGTTGTTTTAAATGGAAAAGCAATAAAATCATGTAGCGTTTTTGCAGTACAAGCTGATGGAAGTGAATTAATTACTATTGAAGGTCTTTCAAAAGAAGGGAAAATGCATCCAATTCAAGAAGCATTTGTAGAAAAGTTTGGATTGCAATGTGGTTATTGTACGCCTGGTATTATAATGACAGCTTATTGGTTTTTAAACAAAAATAAAGATCCTACAGAAGAAGAAATAAAACAAGCTATTTCAGGTAATCTCTGCCGTTGCACGGGATATACTAAAATAATTGAAGCCATAAAATATGCTACACAAAAGCTGAAAACTAGCTTTTAAACATTTAATTCTTTTTGAGCTTGAAATAAAATGTTCTTACTTTTACTATTGCTTAGCTGTTTTATTATTTCTTTTCTTAAATACTTTTCATTCCAAAGATAACTGAATGGGGCAAATACATCTATATAATCTAAGGCAGCTCTCATGCCAATAGCGTAAGGTCGATAATCTTTTTCATCAGCTAATGGATTAAACCAAACCACATACTTAACCTTTCTTTTAATTTCTTTCATAGAATTTTTTAATATTTCTGCATCCCCTAAATCTAAACCATCACTGACTATTATCATTATCGTTCTTTGATCTAAAAATTTAGAATAATCATTCACTAATGTGCTTAAGGCCAATCCTATTCTAGTTCCACTCTTCCAAATATCGATTTTCTCAGATAAATTCTCTTTAGCTCTTTCAAATGTACAGCCTTTCAAATAATCGCTAACATTAAGTAATCTTGTACTAAAACAAAATGTAGAACCTTTATGAAATTTATTTGCAACACAATACATTAATGCGAAAAGCTTTTCACTATGATCATCCATAGAGCCGCTAATATCACAAATCAAAAGAATTTTAGCCTTGTTAAGTTTTCTATCTTTTTTCATCAATGTGATTATATCACCTCCGTAAGACAGATTTTTTCTATAAGTTCTTCTCATATCTATCAAACCTTTCCTTTTACTTTCGTATCTTAAACCTTTATATGTAGCTAACAATTTTGCCAATAAGCGTAGAGACCTGCGTACATATATCACATCTTTATATTCTTGAATTCTGAGTTCTCTTTTTGATTTTGATTCATATGGACTATACATTACTTTATATCCAAGATTAATGTTATCTTGATTACTTTCCATAGCTTGTTCTATTATTATGTTATCTAAAGCTTTTAATGACTGAATTATCGCTTCTTCTCCACCTTCTTCTTGCTGATTAAATATTTGATTGTAAAGTAATTGGAATAATGAATCAAATATAAAATAATCTTCATATCTTTTAACGAATATAGTTTTAAGGACAGAATAAATCAATCTTCTAGATGGATTTTCAAAAAACATAAGTGATCTTAAGGCATCTACGCTGTCCATCGGAGAAACTTTTACGCCCTTGAATCTTAAATATCTTGCTATACTTAATACAAAAACAATAAGCTTGTTGGAGTTCATTTGTTCTGTTCAGAAATCAATGAACTAAAGTCAACTTTTAACAATGTAGAAAAATCATCTGGATTCTTAGCTATACATCCTAAATACTTCAAAATTGTTGAAGAATTCAGTTCTTTCAAGTTTGAAACGTTTACAGCTCTACTTAAATCTAAAGTTTCAGATATTCCAGGCTTTTTTAAAATATTATCCATTTCTCTTATTTTAGAAATGATTTTTACAATCTGTTCAGATATCTTTTCATTCAATTGTGGTACTTTAAGCTTCACAATCTTCAATTCTTTTTCATAATTAGGATAACCAATGTATAAATATAAACACCTTCTTCTTAGTCCATCTCCCAATTCTCTAGTCCTATTTGAAGTTATTATTACTAATGGTTCTTGTTTAGCTTTAAAAGTTCCCAATTCTGGAATAGTAACTTGATATTCTGCTAAAAACTCTAATAGGAAACCTTCAAATTCTTCATCTGCTCTGTCGATTTCATCAATGAGTAAAACAGGTGGCATAGGTCCTTCATGAAGTATTGCTTTAAGAAGAGGCCTTTTTAAAAGAAATTTTTCACTAAATATATAATTTTCTAAATTAGCTGTATCTTTGTAAGCTTCTTTTATTTTTATTTCAATCAATTGTCTCATGTAATCCCATTCATATATAGTTTCAGATGCAGTTAGACCTTCGTAACATTGCAATCTAATTAATTCAGTATTTAATCCGCTAGATAACACCTTAGCTATTTCTGTTTTACCACATCCGGGTTCACCTTCTATTAAAAGAGGTTTTTTTAATTTTAATGAAAGAAAAACTGATAAAAGTATATTTTCATCAGCAACATATTTTGCTTGTTCAAATATATTCTTTAGATCTTCTAAACTCAACGATTCTAAATTATACATTATTTTTATTATTACAAATAAAATAAAGCATGTCCGTTAAATTTTTTAATTTATTCATTTACCATAAACCATTCCGATAAATCTATAGGAGTTTTTCTAATTCTCCTACCTATAACCTGTTCTATAGCTCTAGCCACCGCAGGAGGCAAACCAATTGTCGGACTTTCCCCCAATCCTTTTGCCTTATTTAGAGTAAATGAAGGGTTCTCTGCAAAAATTGATATAAATTCAGATGTTTCATTTGCTGATGCTACTCCGGCTTCTGCAATACTGCTAACCAAAAGCTGACCATCGCTATTATATGGTGCAAATTCAAAGTAAACTTGTGATAAGCCTTGTAAAGAACCACCTTCAACTTGACCTTCAGCAACTTCTTTTATTAGAATTTTTCCTACATCATAATATGAAATTACTTTAGCTATCTTAACAACATTATTTTCCAATTTTGCAATTGCAAGATTTGCACCTAAGGAATTTAAATTACCTTGAGGAGAATACAACACTTTTTCTTCATATCTACCTCTAAGCATTCTTTCAACTGAAAATTTTTCTCCTAGCTCTTTTTTTGCAGAATCTAAAATTTTTTTACATGCTTCTATTATTGCTGAACCTGCCAAAGCTGCACTTCTACTACCCCAGGTACCTATACCTTCATCCAATTCTTCTGTATCTCCATGCATTAACTCAACCACATCTCCATTTACACCAAGCTCACTACTAACTAATTTCTTTACAAATTCTTCATGACCTTGGCCGTGAACACTTCCGCCTAACCAAACTTTCACCTTACCATTATCTACTAAAATCTTGGCCGATTCTCCTCCTGTTGCAGCAGGTATCAATATAAAGAATGAAATGCCCACCTTCTCTCCTTTTTTAACATAATTGTAATAATTCATAGCTTTAATTGCGTCTAAGAAAAATTGTTTTGCAGGAGGGACCCTAAGTTTTGTTATTGATACAAATTCTTCATCTATCAAGTTGTTCATTCTAACATCGATAGGATCCATTTTCAATTCATCTGCTAATAGATCCATCATTCTTTCAATAAAGAAAGCTGCTTCTGGTCTTCCTGCACCTCTGTAAGGCCCGCCCGGAACTTTGTTTGTGCATACAGTCATTCCAATTACATGCAAATTTCTTATTGCATAAGGACCGGTTATTTGATAAGGAATCCATTGATGAGCAAAATTCGCAATCCCTACAGGATAAGCACCTGCATCAACTATTACTTCTGCATCCATAAATTGTATGTTTCCTTTTCTATCTGATCCAATTGTAACTTTTGCATAAGCACCTCTACCATGGTGTGTACTAAGTAAGTGTTCTCTTCTTGTTTCTATCCATTTTACAGGTTTCTTTGTTTTCATTGAAGCATAAGCTGCAATTACATATTCTGGATATACACTTCCTTTAGAACCAAAAGCACCACCTGTATCCATGTGTATCACCCTTACCATTTCCATAGGTATATTAAGCACTGATGCCAATCCTTCCCTCCAGCTATGAACTGATTGAGTTGAAGCCCATACATTTAGTTTTGAACCATCATAATATGCAACTATACCTCTCGGTTCTATAGGATTAGGTATAACCCTCTCATTGAATAATTCATCTGAAATAACAACAGGTGCATCGATTTTTTGCTTTTCTCCTCTTTCATAATAAGCATAAACATTTGATTTCATACTTTTATGAATAGGTTCTGATTTTAAAGCTTGGAAAATATCCACTACAGGTTTTAAAGGCTCATATTCTACTTCAACTTCTTCTGCTTTATCTTCAGCCTCATACCTATCCTTTCCTAAAACGGCAGCCACAGGTTGTCCTACATAATTAACATAATCAGTTGCTAGAACGGGATAATCAACCTGAATTTCAGACCCTGTTGCTTCCTCTCCAGTAGCTGTCATAGAAGCTCGCAATTCATGCCCTGTAATACCTCCTTTTATTTTTAAAATTCTTGCTCGTGCATAAGGACTTCTGATAATTTTCAAATACAACATATCCTCAAAATACAAATCATCAACGAATTTTCCTTTCCCAAGTACGTAATTTCTTCTATCGATTGCAAAAGAGTACATTGATTATTATAGTATGTTTTCTAATAAAAAACATTTACCAAATTCTCAACTTAATTTTATTAAAGAGAAATTATTAACCAATAATATGTTCATTGATTACTTGCTTACGCTAATCATCTTTCTTTTCGCTTATTCATTGATTGTTTTTAGGAACATATTAAAAATCAATCTCCCAATTTGGGCAATTATGCTTCTAGCTTCAGTTGCTTTGATTGCTCTAAATGTAGTTACACCTCAACAAGCATATTTATCTGTTAATTATAATGTTATTGTATTTTTATTCAGCATGTTTGTAATTGGAGCAGCGTTAAAATTGTCAGGAATTCTAAATTATATTATTAAACTTTTGATTTCAAAATCATCAAAACCTGAACATATATTATGGTTTATTGTTTTAGGAATAGGCTTAATGTCAGGGATTTTAATGAATGATACACTGGCATTGATAGGAACTCCTATAATTTTAGAGTTATCTCGAAAATTAAATATAAAACCAAAAATACTTTTGTTAGCTTTAGCTTACACTGTTACAACTGGAAGCGTTTTAACACCTATTGGAAATCCTCAGAATTTGTTAATAGCTATCGAAAGTGGAATAAAAGCTCCATTTATTACATTTTTGTACTATTTAACTTTGCCCACAATTATCAATCTTTTTCTTCTTTACTATATATTAAAAAGATTTTTTAAAAAAGAGCTGGATGAGACAAGAATGGATTTTAAGCACCGACTTGAGATCATAACAAAGGCAAACGAAACTGTCATTGAAGATAGGTATGTAGCAAAAATTACTTTGATAGTATCATTGTTAACATTTTTAGGAATAATAATAGCAGATATACTTCAGATATTTGGTATAGAATATTTAAACATAAGTTGGATTAGTTTGATAGGAGCTACATTATTAATAGTTTTATACCCTTCAAGAAGAGAGCTAATAACGGAAGTTGACTGGGGGATATTAATTCTATTTACTTCGATGTTTGTATTGATGGGCACAGTATATAACGAAGGAATTCTAAATATATTCTCAACACTTATAAAAAACTACAATATGCAAATAACACAAATAACGAATGTGGCTCTAACATCCATTCTACTCAGCCAGATTTTAAGTAACGTTCCAATGACATTTTTATATCTGCCTATTTTTACACATACTTTTTCATCATTACAAGCTAAAGTTTGGATAACTTTGGCATGGTCTAGTACAATAGCAGGAAACTTAACATTACTTGGTGCAGCTAGCAATTTAATTATTGTAGAACTCGCTGAGAAAATGAATATAAAAATTAGTTATTTTGAATTTTTTAAATATGGTTTTATTATTACATTAATTAATTTTATAATACTTTTTTTGTTTACATTAATTTTACCTTAATAACAAAGCCCATCCATTATAGATTAACATTTATTATAGAGATAATTTTCTTATTTTATAAAATTTAACCATATAATAATTTAGATTATATCTATTTAAATTTTTTAATAAAGAAAATACTTTTAATCATTTAACGATATACCACGTACCTAGAGCTTTTGAACATAATTTCTTATTATTATCCAATATTTCCGCTTCTCCAACTGCCAATGTTCTACCAATTCTAATAACCTTACCAATACAAGTAAAAGGTCCATCTTTTAAAGGTTCAAGAAAATTTACTTTTAATTCTGCGGTGAATTGATCAATTCCATCGCTTAGTGTCATAACTGAAACACCTATAACAACATCAGCAATTGCCATGATTATTCCTCCATTTACCATTCCGCCCCTTCTTAATAATTCTTTCTTAGCTGGGAATGTAGCAATAACGTTCCCTTCTTTTATTTCGATAAATTTTAGTCCTATGAACTTATAAAGCTCTTCTTTAGTTAGAATTTCTTCATTAAAGTAATTTACCAAATTAATGTTGGAATCTTTTAAATGGTTGAAGAATTTTTTAAATCCCCCGTAACTTCTAAGCAATTCATGCCATTCATTCATAAATTTTTATATTAATTTTAAAAGAATATATATTCTTAGTTTGTAAAAATTAAATTATTAAATTCGATGTAGGATGAAAGTATTAAAGAAAAAGCAAATAAATGTAGTCATAATATCACTATTTGTTACGATAGCTATTATTGTAATAAGATTTATTGCTTTTTTCCTAAGCAATAGCATTCTTATATTATCGGATGCATTACATTCATTATTTGACTTAGCGTCTGGAATAATCGCTACTTATGCAATTATTGTAGCTTCAAAGCCATCAGATGTTGAACATACATACGGTCACGGAAAAGCTGAAAATATTGGAAGCTTTCTTGAGGCAATAATTTTAGTTCTAATATTAATTCTAATTCTATACGATGGTTATGAGAGATTAATTAGTATCGAGAGTGTACAAATTAATTTCAATTTGTTTATAGTTTCTTTGATTGGTATAACATTGGTTCTTAACCTGTGGAGAGCTCGAACTCTAGTAAGGGCGGCACAAATATTCAAAAACCAAATAATAGAAGCTGACGCATTGCATTTTTTAAGTGATTTATACGGAACTACTTCTGTCTTAATAGTTATACTCTTAAATTCAACTTTATTTTCTAATTCAATATTGGCCTTTTATTTAGACCCAATTTCTGCTATTGCTGTTTCACTTTATTTTACCATTCCAAGTATAAAATTAGCTAAAAAGGCAATCGATGAGTTGATGGATAGAGCCCCAAAAGGTATTGTAGATGAAGTAAGAAAAATCATTAATGAAGAAGGAGCTCATGTAGAAAGAGTAAGATCTAGGAAAGTAGGTAATAAAATTTTCATAGACGCTATTATCAAGATACCTAATACGTCCGACATAGTAAACATACATAGAATAACTGAATCAATTGAAAAAAGGATAAATTCTATTATTGGTAACTACGATGCTGATATCATGATACATGCTGAACCAGTGCTAACAGATGAAATAAACAATTTAAAGCACAGTATCATTAAAATAGCACAGAATGTGCAGAATGATTTAAAAGTTCATAATATAGAGATAAACCAAGTTAATAACAAATTCGATGTAAGAATGCATGTAGAATTTGAACCTACCACGAAAATAGTTGAAGCTCATTCGATATCAAGTAAGATAGAAGAAAACATTAAGAGTAAATTATCGAATATAAATTCAATTACAATACATATTGAACCTATAAAGAAGATAACAGATAAAGAAATAAACGAAGTTTTACAAGATATTATGAAAAATGAAAAGGAACTCTTCAAGAAGATTAACGTTAAGAAGTGTTTTATAGCAATTTCAGGACCAAGTTCATATATTGATATAATTTGTAAAGTTCCTGAAAATATAAATGTTGAAGAAGCTCATGTTTTATCAACAAAGCTAGAGAATTTAATAAAAGAAAAATTAGGAGAAGATGTAATTATAACTGTTCATACAGAACCTGAATAAATAAACTCATAATTATTTAATTTATCTAAATATTGTTTAAATAAGAATGCATGAAGATAACATAAAGCAATTAAAAGTACTTGAAGATGAAATAAGAAAATGCAATTTATGTCCTCTTCGTCAATATAGGAAAAATGCTGTGCCAGGAGAAGGAGCTTATAATTCAAAGATTATGTTTATTGGTGAAGCTCCTGGCGAGGAAGAAGATAAACAAGGCCGGCCCTTTGTTGGGAAAGCTGGACAAGTATTAAATGAAATATTAAAGGAAGTAGGTATTAAAAGAGAAGAAGTATTTATAACCAATGTTGTTAAATGTCGACCTCCACATAATAGAGAACCGAATGATGAAGAAAGCAATACTTGTATAAAAAATTATCTAGAAAAACAAATAGAACTGATTAAACCTAGCCTTATTGTCCTTCTAGGAAACGTTGCAATTAAATATGTACTAAAACTTAATGAACCAAGTAAAATACGTGGAAAAAAATACATCAAAAATAACACAATTTATTTTCCAACATATCATCCTGCAGTAGCTTTATATAATCCAAAGATGAAAGATGCCTTATTAAAGGATTTTAAAACGATTCTTTCAATATATAATGAAATAAAAAATAAAAAGATAAATTTACCAGATTTCTTTTAATTTTTCATTAGTTTAACTTTTAAATACGTTATTGATTACATGAGTTTTGTATGGTTGATGAAAAAGAAGTAATGGATGCTTTATCTAAAGTTAAAGATCCTGAACTAGGTGCAAGTATTGTAAGATTGGGCATGGTAAGAAAGGTTGAAATTAAAGGTAACGATGTTACTGTATATGTTGATTTAACAACCCCTGCTTGTCCTTTGAAGGATGAGGTGGAAGCTAGAGTTAAGGCATCTTTATCTGAATTAAAAGAAATTGGAAAAATTGAAGTTAAAGTAGGTGCAAAGGTTAATCCTTCTAGAATTATAATGCCTGAAGATATTTTGCCTACAGTAAAAAATGTCATAGCTATAGCGAGCGGAAAAGGAGGTGTCGGTAAAACAACTGTTGCATGCAATCTAGCAATTGCATTAGCAAATTTAGGCGCAAAGGTTGGCTTATTAGATGGTGATATCTATGGTCCAAGTGTACCAAGAATTATGGGCGTTAAAGAGCCACCAAAAACTGATGGTAAAAAAATATACCCGCCTGAAGTACATAATGTAAAGGTTATCTCTGTAGGTTTTTTTATTACAGAAGATACGCCTCTTATCTGGAGAGGGCCAATAATATCTAATGTTTTAAAGCAATTAATAACTGAAGTTGAATGGGGAGATTTGGATTATCTTATTGTAGATTTACCTCCTGGAACAGGAGATATTCCACTAACGCTCGCACAAACTTTACCATTAGCTGGAGTTATTATTGTAACAACTCCTCAACCTACATCATATACAATAGCAACCAAATCATTACAAATGTTTAAAAAGTTGAATACTAATATCATCGGCATAATAGAAAATATGAGTTACTTTATTTGTCCTCACTGCGGTAAAAGATCAGAGATTTTTGGGTATGGTGGAGGTAAAGCAATTGCTGAGAAACTTAATATGCCTTTTTTAGGAGAAATACCACTAGATTCATTTATAAGAGAAAGATCAGATGAAGGACAACCTATAACAATAGATATAAGTCATAATGAAGCCAGCAGATGTTATTATGAAATTGCAAAGAAAGTTGCTGCACGTATAAGCGTTATAGCGTTAAGCAAATATGCAAAACAAGACGTAAAAAATATATAAATAGTAAAATAGTTTAAACAAAGAAATGGTAACTAAAGAAGAAGTTTTAAATGCTTTAAAGAATTGCTATGACCCTGAAATACCTGTAAATATAGTTGATTTAGGATTAATTTATGATATCAAAATTGAAGAAGATAAAGTTTACATTAAAATGACTTTCACAACTCCATTTTGTCCAACTGGACCTTTTGTATTAGACCAGGTTAGAACTGAAGTACTTAAATTACCAGGTGTAAAAGACGTACAAATTGACCTTGTATGGGAACCAAGATGGACACCGGAAATGATGTCTGAGGAAGCTAAAGCAATCTTAGGTATAGGTTGAACTAAAATCTAGATACCAAACATCTAATTGATTATAAGCTTTCATGAACGTATTATCTATGTAATACAAAAAATAGTATTTTTTATTCGTTTTTTAAATAATCAATATAATAATTGAATGAATAACTTTAAAAAAGTAAACTGGCTTCTAAATGAATATAAAAACTATTATCGTTCTCTCGCATTTGATTTAAAGAAAATTGATGAAAGTATTAAATTAAGAGACGATTATTTTTTAAAAAGTCTAAAAATTAGGAAACTGGCAATTGCTTTACTTGCTATACCAGACCCAACTCATATAACAGATTTCATAGGAGCGGGATTACTAATTTACGATATCATAAAAATCGGAAAATCTTTTGATATAGTTAAAGAATTATTTGGAATAAATAGAAAAATATCTAGGCTTAATTATATATCTAAATAATAATAAATCTCCATGGGATGAGGATATTGTTGTATAGATTTTGCTTCTTCCCTTTTAATTTCTATATAAGTATCGAGAATAGAAGAATTAAATATTGGCTTTAAATATTCATTATCAGTTTCTAATTCATCTAAAGCTTCATCTAAAGATCTGGGAAGCTCTCTTATTTTTAATTGCTTTCTTTTTTCTGGTGATAAATGATAAACATTATCATCAACCGGGTCTCCAGGATCTATTTTTTTATTTATGCCATCTAAAGCAGCTAATGATATAGCAGCAAATGCAAGATATGGATTACAAGCTGCATCTGGAGCCCTATATTCAATTCTCTTAGATTTTTCCATACCTTTATAATATGCAGGAACTCGAATAATTGAACTTCTATTTGATTTACTCCAAACAAGATAAACAGGTGCTTCAAATCCAGGTACAAGTCTTCGATAACTATTTGTTGTAGGGGATACTATAGCCGATAAAGATCTAGCATGCTCGAGAAGACCACCTATTGCATATCTACCAATTTGGCTTATTTCTGCGTAATCTTCATTGGGATCATACATTAAATTCTTCATCCCATCTTTAGTCCAAAAGCTAATATGGACATGCATTCCTGTACCATTATCTCCGTATAAAGGCTTTGGCATAAACGTCGCAACCATACCTCTTTTTGATGCGACATTTTTTACTACATATTTCAACGTTTGAACTTTATCTGCAGTATCAACAAGTGTAGAGTATCTGAAATCTATTTCCCCTTGACCAGCAGTTGCAACTTCATGATGAGTAGTTTCTATTAAAAATCCAAAATTCTTAGATAATACATCTATTGCTTCAACCCTTACATCCATTAACTGGTCTATTGGTGGAACAGGATAATAACCTTCTTTATATCTAATCAAATAAGAACCATTTTTAGACCAAGGTGCTTCACGAGAATAAATTTTATAACCGGTTCCTCCTTGAGGAGATGTTATGTCCAATTCTACTTTATCAAATATGAAAAATTCAAGTTCTGGACCATAGAATGTTAAATAACCTTGATTATTTAAGTATTCTTCTGTATTTTCAGCAAACAATCTTGGATCCCTTTCAAACCTTCCCTTATCACCTCCCCAAAAAACTTTACATATTACTCTTGCCATTTTTTGCGACCAAGGAACTAAAGTCATGGTTTCAGGTATTGGAACTAAAACAAGGTCACTCTCATATATATTTGTAAACCCTCTAATACTGCTACCATCTAGCTTACCAAATCCGTTCTTGAAGCTATCTTCATTGAATTCCTTTGCTCTTACAGTTATATGATGCAATCTTCCTGGCAAATCAGTAAAATGTAGATCAACCCAATCGACGTCGTTTTCTTTTAGAAGTTTTAAAGCATTCTCAATAAATTCATTCATATTTTTCTTAGTAATAATTAAATATATAAACTTTTATTGATAATATTTTAAAAAAATTTTTAATATAATCTTGGTTATGTTGACAAATTATTTTCTAAATTAGAAAAAGTGCTCTTTAATAGAAAATTTGTCAATTAATTATATCTATAATTTAACAAACATTTTTATACAACAATTAAACAGTATTTAATGAAAAATAAAGTCTTATTCAAATCTTTTTCATAAAGCATATTAGTCGGTAAAAATAAGTAAAACTACTATATGAGAATAAAGGATACAAAAATTTTAACTACATATTATGTTTTACCTGAATACGCAAATCCAATTGGAACATTATATGGAGGTAGAATGATGAATTGGATCGTTTTAGTAGGTACCATTGCTGCCACTAAAGTATCTAAAGGATTTACAGTTCTCGGTTCGCTTGACAGCATATATTTCTTAGAACCAGTTAAACTTGGCCATAATGTAATTTTGAGTGCTCAAGTCGAATATATAAGCAGAAGTTCTATGGAAGTATCTGTTGACGTGCAACTTGAAGAATCAGCCACAAAAATTATAAAGCATGCTACAAAAGCTTACATGTCATTTGTAGCTGTAGATTATCAAGGAAGACCAAGAGAACTTGATGAAAAAATAGAGCCTGATAATGATGAAAATGATATATATTTGAAAGCAAAACAAAGAAAAGAAGTAAGGAATGAAAGAATAGCAGACAGAAAAATCAAGGTTAATGATATTAAACTTTTGGATGAATTTAGCTGGAGATTAACAACATACAGATTAGCAATGCCGGAAGATGCTTTTCAAGGAAACCTTATGTTTGCAGGAAAATTGCTAATGTATATAGATGAAATAGCTAGCATATTGGCTTCTAAATATTCCAATGGAATATGCGTTACTGGTAGTTTAGAAAAAATGGAATTTTATTCTCCTATAAGAATAGGTGATATTATAACTTTAGATGCAGCAATAACAGGAGTTTGGAAAAGCTCGATGGAAATAAAGGTTAAGATTATAGCAGAAACTCCTTTTGAAAACATAAAGAGACATGTTTGTACCGTACATACTGTTTTTGTTAACATCGATAAAAATGGCAAGCCTACAAAATTACCTGAATATACTCCAAAATCAGAAGCAGAAATTAAAGAATGGGAAGAAGCAAATATAAGGAGAAACATAAGAGAAAAAGAATTAAACGAAATTAGACAGTCCTTGAAAAATTATAAAGTGAGTTATTAATTTTAATAAAAAAAACATTCTCATATCATGATAGATGTACATTGTCATATTGATGCAAAAGAGTTTGATTCAAATAGAGATGAAATAATATCCAACGCTGTTAAGGTAGGAGTTACAAAGATTGTTTCATCAGCATTAAATATCGATTCATTAGAAAAAACCTTTCTAATCATGGAAAAATATCCAAGTTTAATATTTTGTACAGCAAGCTTAGATTATACAATTTTAGATTTAGATAAAGTAAATGAGTTTATGATGGAAATAAGAAGAAGAATTAATAAAATAATTGGAATAGGCGAAGTTGGATTAGATTATTTTATATTTATAAAAGAAGAAGAAAAAAAGAAACAAGAAACGATATTCAAAAATTGGATTAGTTTTTCTAATGAACTAAATATGCCAATAGTAGTTCATTCTAGAAGTGCTGGAAAATATGCTATTAAAATATTAACAGAAGAAGGAGCTAAAAGAGTTATAATGCATGCATTTGATGGTTCAGTAGGTTATGCAATTGAAGGAGTCAAAAAAGGTTTCTATTTTTCTATCCCTCCTTCAATAGTTAGATCTGAACAGAAACAAAAAATGGCTAAACATCTACCTTTGGATAAAATTCTACTAGAGAGCGATGCCCCTGTATTAGGACCGACAAAAGATATAATTAATACTCCTTCTAACATCGTAATATCTGCAGCCAAAATAGCTGAAATTAAAAAAATACCTATTAATGAAGTTATTAATGCAACAACAAAAAACGCACAAGAAATATTTAATTTTAAATAAATCTTAAGCTTATTTTCTGTTCGCCCGTTTTTGTAATTCGTATTGTAGTTAACCAAATACAATCAAATTTACCATCAAAATTTGTTAAAATTCTTATTTTACTTCCATTGAACGATTCTATTACACCAAATCCTATAATAAATTCATCTTCAGATAATCCTACGAACATACCCCTCAATGATTCATTTGTTATGAAGGTGGTTTTTTCCATCGAATTTATAATAAACATCTCATACTTACTTGGAAAAATCTTTAAAGCGTAATTATCTTTACTAAACATTGTAACTGTATCTTTCTCAACTAAAGTTTTCTCATAGATTCTACCAAAAAGTCCAATCTTTAAGTTAGTTAAGTTAATAATTTTTTTCTTTGAATCTATCAAATATTTTTGATATTGTATTTCTCTTCTTTCTGCTCTTTCATTTCTATCTCTGATTATATCACACCTAGGTAAAATCATACATTTTTCTTTGTAAAGTTCAATAATTTTTGAAAACAATTCAGTATTGCCTAGTATAAAAATTAAATCAGGATTAATTTGATTTATTAAAGATATCTTATTCTCTAAACCTTTATCAACAACAAATCCATCCGTATTTATGATAATTATATTTGCATCTTGTAGTAATTCAATTTCTTTCTTTATTACATTTATAATTAAATCATTAAAATGAAATGAGTCGATAACTCCTATAGCTAACGTGTAATCTGCCTTCTCATCTCTAAGGTCGAAAATTTGCTTTTTAATCTTTTTACATCCTATGAATGAAGGTGGTGTAAGATCACTTTGACCTACGTCAGCATCTATTATTCCAGGTAGGAGATTTTTACTTAATGCAAGATTAATTAAATACACAGAAAACGTTGACTTTCCTGCATCAGTTGCACCTATGATTACAATCTTTTTATATTTTCCTCCTAAATTTTCTAATATATTTTCGACATAATGTTTCCAAATATATGTCCCATAATTTGAGCTGGCAACTTCAACGTAAGAGTTGTCGGAAGCTAAAATAGAAACTTCACATATATCATCTTCACATTCAAGAGGTAAAACTTTCCATTTTCTCACAATCACAGGTGAATATGATATAAAATTTGAGAGACAGCTTACTTTCCCTTTAATAACTTTAATCGAGGCTGGACCTCTAACCAATAATACAGAACCTTTATTGAAAACTTTAGAAATTTCTTTCATGATATCCTTATAGATTAATTAATTATATTTCATAAAATTAATTGTTATTTATGGTTAATATAGCGACGTTGGTAAAATTATCTTTGAACTTAAATCTTCTAAAAATCGAATCTGACGGAAGAGTCAATACAGCTGATACACAACTTGCTATAAGCGAATATGATAAGAATGCGATTGAAGAAGCAATAAGGATAAAAGAAAAACATGGTGGTAAAATTGTTTGCGTCTCTGCTTTAACATGGGGGCCTGTCAACAAAAAAATATCAGATGCCGAAAGAATTTTAAGAGAAGTTCTTGCTTTAGGTGTCGATGAAGCCCACTTTATTATAGATGACGTTTTAGATAATTGCACTCCCTTGGAAACTTCTTTAGCGTTAGCAAGCTTAATAAGAAAGCTTGGAAATTTTGATTTATTTATTGCTGGAGAATCTTCTATGGATATTTCCAATTCTCAAATTCCTGCTAGGATTGCTTCAATTTTAGATATTCCATTTGTAACTTATGTGAGAAAAGTGGAAATTAGTGGAAATAATTTAATACTACAAAGAGAAATGCCAAATGGAATTGAAACTGTTGAAGTACCTATGCCTGCTGTAATTAGCGTTACAGGAGAAATAAATCAACCAAGATTACCAACTTTAAGACAAATTTTGCAATCTAAGAATAAGCCATTGATGAAATATACTTTGAAGGATTTAGGAATCAATTTAAATGCTAAACTAATGAAACAAAGAATAGAAATTAGACCTGTTGTGAGAAAGAACATCATATATGAGGGTGGCAATTTAGAAGAGATCGCGCAAAAGCTTGTAGATAATTTGATTCAAGAAGGTGTGATTAAAGCATGAAAAGAAACATTTTAGTATTTTCTGAAGATCCTAGAGTAATCAACGAAGCAGTATACATAGCAAACATATTAAAAGGCAATGAAGGAAAAATTTTTGGTGTCTCAAAATTAACTGAAGATAATGATGTTCTAAGTAATTTTGACGAAATTCATTTTGCAAAGGAAAATTTAATACCTGAGCAATGGGCCAAGTTCCTAATTAAATTCTATAAAGAGAATGAGATTCAATATTTAGTTTCACCGCATACTGTAAATAATAACGATATAATTGCTTATGTAAGTGCAAAGTATAACTTGCCAATGATTTCAAATGCTACTTCAATTAAGGATAATGATGCTACCCTAATATTTTCTAGGCAAGTTTTAGGAGGAAGAGGAATATCATACATAGAAGTTGAAAAAAGTTTAAAGCTTTCGGTAACAGTTCCAATAAAAGTTTACCCTAGAATAAAATTAGATAAGCAATCTCTCATAAAGGAAATTACAGAGATTGAAAAGACAAAGATTACATCAAAAGGTTTTGAAGAAATTAAAAAAAGCGGATTTAATATCGAAAATGCTGACGTGGTAGTAGGAATAGGTAGAGGATTTAAAAGTAAAGAAGATATCAAATTGGCGCAAGATTTAGCTGAAGTTTTAAACGGTGTAATAGGCTGCTCAAGACCAATCGCAGCGGATTATGGCTGGTTACCTAATGACCTTTGGATAGGTATATCATCAAAAATAATAAGACCAAAGCTCTATATTGCTGTAGGTATTTCAGGTGCCCCTCAACACGTTTCAGGAATAATGGATTCTAAAATAATAGTAGCAATAAATAAAGATAAAAATGCAACCATATTCAAGTACGCTGATTATGGAGTTGTTGCAGACCTATATCAATTTTTACCGATATTTACTAGAAAAATAAAAGAGAATCTTAAGAAATAGTTATTCAAATTTTTTCAATATTTTTATAATATCAATAGAAGAAACCTTTTTGTTATATTTGATAATATTAAAATTTCCAACATCATCTATTTTAAATTCATGTAAAGATTCATCTATCGCCAATATCAAATTTATTCCTTTTAATGATTTTATTTTTTCTAATTTCCTTTTTAAATAATCAGGCGTCCAAAATCCTACGATTTCTAAATAAACCTTCTTATCTCCTTTTATTAATGCAAAATCTGGTATGAATATTGTTGAGCCAGAAATTATCGGTTCTGGCTCTCTTATTACTTGCCATTCACCCCCAACAGTTACTAGCTTTTTTGCTAAATCTGCTTCCACTTCGCTATCATATGTTATTTCTTTATGTTCATATTTTGGAAAATAAGAAGCAAGATTTTTGCTAATCAATAAAGTATAATTTTTTTCAAAATTTTTAATTTTTCTAAATTTCTTTACAATAATTGCCTTTATGCTCCAATCTTTAAAACTTAATATTAATGGAATGAGCTTTGCAATTCTTGTTCCATATCTCTCTGTTTGCTTTAAAATAGACAAAGGACCGTCGATGATCAAGTTTATTTTGTTAAAATTATTTTCAGCATGATATAACAATCCTAACTTTTTTATACTCCAAAGCAATAAACGCATATCATGACCGGTTAAATCGACCGTTATTTGCAATTGTTTACACTTAAAGAGAATTGTTTGAAGCAATGAAAGATTGTATTGCTTAATCAATTCTTCAGGAGAAATACTCTCAAAGCCTTTAATGAACATTTCATCCTCATATACTGAAAGGAACAATTCTTCAACTTTTTCTTTGCTAATTTTATATTTTTCAGCAATAATGGAAAATATTTTATCTCTCTCGTTTTCATTTAAAACTGATCCCTTATACATTTTATTACTTAACTCAAATATTTGAGACCGGATTTCAAATATTAGATTTTCATCAACGTTATCATTTAGCCTTATTCTTCTATCTAATAATGATTTCAATCCTCTTACAAGCTTAAAATCGTATCCAAATGCATTAGCCATGAATTCAAGTTCTCGAATTGAGTTGTTTAAATCTAAAATTTTTTTATTTACATTTTCTTCATAACATTTTATTAAAGAATCAGCTATGAACAAATTTTCTTCATTAACTTCAGCAAACAAAGGAACAATATATTGATTCTTAATTATTTTATATCTTGCTAACTCACTTGGTAGCACTCTAAAACAATTCCTCTTTAGCTTGCCTTCTGTATGATAGATTAACTTCTGTTGTACCTCTCGTCACTATTTCGTATAACTTAGCGATTTTACCCTCTTTAGGCCTTAATATTCTACCCAATCTTTGAATAAATTCCCTTTTGCTTCCACTCCCGCTTAAAATTATTGCAACATTTGCTTCAGGCACATCGATACCTTCTTCCAAAACCTTACTCGTAACAATTACATTATATATCCCTTGCCTAAATTTCTCCATAACTTGTTCTCTTTCCTTATCATTTGTTTTATATGTAATTTCGGGAATCAAATATCTTTTTGATATTTCCTTAGCAAGCATATTGTGCTCTGTAAATATTAAAATACGATCACCTTTATGCTTCTTAAGTAAATTTTCGAGCATTTTTAATTTTTCAGAAGCATTCAAAGCAATTTTTCTTGCCTCATTCCAAGCGAGTAAAGCTTCTCTAGCCTTCCTGTCCATCCCACTTTTCATTATTAAATAATAAAATTCTTCTAAGCTTCTAATTTGGATGTTATTTTCCTCAAAGAATTTCTTGAATTTTGTTCTAAACTTTTCATAAGCTAACTTTTCTTCTTCAGTTAAGTTAACATAATGCCTAATCACTTCGAATTTTGCTAGATATTTGCCTGCGAGGTCAGCTACACGTCTTTTATAAACAATATCCCCCACTATCTCAGGAAATATAATATGTTGCATATCAACTCTTTCTGGTGTAGCTGTAAGACCCATTCTAAATGGAGCTATTAACATTTGAGCGATTTGCCTATAACTTTCACTGGCTAAATGATGCACTTCATCGAATATAACAAACTCAAATTTATTTCCGAGATTTTCAGCTTGAAGATATGCAGAATCGTAAGTTGATACTGTTATAAATTTAATTTCTTTAAAACCTCCTCCTAGTCTACCAACTTCTGTTAAAAATGTTTTGTTTATAATACTATACCATTGGTTTAAAAGCTCAATTGTAGGAACAGTTATCAAAGTTGACTTGTTTAACATTTGCATCGCCTGAATAGCAAGATATGTCTTACCAGAACCTGTAGGGAAAACTATGATTCCTCTATAATTGTTTAATTTCCATGAATCTATTGCTTCCTTTTGATAATTCCTTAATATTATCTCTCTTTTGATATCGATTTTACCTTGTAGAGGCTTTAATGCGTTATCAATAAAAGGTATTTCTTTGTCTTTTAAAAAGCTAATTAAATCAGCATATTTATATGCCACGCATCTGTATGCATTAATCCTAGGATCATATTTGATAAAATTTAATGAAGGTAAATAATGAGTTTCAAAACCATTAATTACCAATGTTCCTCCTTGATATCTCAATTCTACAACCATTTGCTTTTTATCTAACTTTAATTAATATAATGTGTATTTTAAATATGAATGTTTTCAAATAAGTCTCTTACGATTTATAAAATAAGACTCCCCTTAAAGATACCATTTACAACAAGCTTTGGAACTCAACATTATAGGAATGCTATAATTTTACATTTAATGTATAATGGTATAGACGCTTATTCAGAATGCGTGACAGATGAAGGCCCTTATTATAGTTATGAAGATAATGAAACTGCTTTGCATATAATAAAAACATATTTAATAAATTACATTAAAGATGTGCCTGAACCTTCAAAATTTCTAGAAAGAAGTGAGAAGATAAAAGGTCATAATATGGCTAAAGCGGCAATTGAAATGCTTCTTTGGGATTACTACTCAAAGGTTAAAAAAATTCCATTATACAAATACATTGGAGAATCAAAAGGCTATGCTCTAATAGGAATATCAATCGGCATTGATGATGTAAAGAAAATGATAAATTTTATACACGAATCTATAAAATCAGGTTACAGAAGGATAAAGGTTAAGATTGACAAAGGAAAAGAAATTAAGATATTGAGTGAAATAAGAGAATACTTTCCTGACATACCATTATCTGCAGATGCAAATGGCTGTTATACTATAAAAGATATTGAAATTTTAAAGGCTCTAGATAAATATAATTTACTATATATTGAACAACCTTTGCAGCATGACGATATTATACATCATGCTAAGCTTAGAAAAGAAATATCAACACCTATATGCTTAGATGAACCAATTACATCATATGAAAAAGCATTGAAAGCATTCGAGATCGGGGCCGCAGATATAATCAATATAAAGCCAGGTAGATTGGGAGGGGTATATAATTCTTTAAAAGTTATTGAATTAGCTAAAGAATTTAAAAAAGGTGTATGGATAGGAGGCATGCTTGAAACTGGAATTGGCAGAGCTTTCAACATAGCGTTAGCAAGCTTAAATTCAATAAATATGCCTGGTGATACTTCACCAAATGAAAGATATTTTAATAAAGATATTGTTTTAAATCTTTTCAAAATGAACAATGGTACAATAATTCCTTACGATTCTCCTGGAATTGGCGTTAATGTAGATTTTGAATTCATGAAAAACGTTTCAACAAGAATTGAAAAATTAGACCTTTGGGTATAAGAAAATGGATTTCATTCATATATTTAAAAGATCTTCTTCGCCAAAAAAAATTTGTTTCTTATTGTTACATGGTACAGGAGGTGATGAAAAAGACCTTATACCAATTGCTGAAGAGATAGATAATAGCGTTGCTATTCTAAGTCCTCGTGGAAAAGTTATTGAAAATGGAATGCCTCGATATTTTAAAAGAATAGCCCCAGGTGTATTTGATTTGGAAGATTTAAAATTTAGAACAAAAGAACTATACGATTTCATAATAAGAGCGAAAGTTAAATATGAATTAGAAGACCATAAGATGATTACGCTAGGATATTCAAATGGAGCAAATATGGCCATAAGCTTATTATTCACATTTCCTAACGCATTTAATGCTGCTATCTTAATTAGACCAATGATCCCATTTGAACCTAAAGAAAATATTAACTTAAAGGATAAGAAGATTTTAATTTTAGCAGGAATGTTTGATGAACTTGTGAACAAAGAGTATCCTAAAAGATTGTTCAATATTTTAATAGAATATAAAGCTATTGTTGAGATTGAATGGATACCTTATGGACATAATTTAACTTTTGATGATATAAAAATCATAAAAAATTGGTATTATAAAAATTTTTAAACTTAAATAATTCCTAAAATAAAAAGTGCAGATATTAGCCAAGAAGGTATTGCTAATAAGACCCAAACTAAAATATTCCAAGAAAATATTTTCCTTCCGTCTAGGATACCAATAGGGATTAAATTGAAGGCTGCAAGCCAAGCATTTATAAAAGAACCATAATAACCTACTAGGAAAAGTATTATGATATTATAAAGATTCCCTAAAATATAGAGCACATAAAAAATAGCAGACAAAATAAGATTAACTAAAGGACCTGCTGCAGAAATAATTCCATTCTCTCTTTTAGATATTCCATAACCAAATATACCTCCTGCAGGCACTATAACAGTTGCTCCTGGAGCTGCGAATATAAATAACCCAAATGATACTATTGTAAATAGAATTGCAAAAAGTAATCCTTGAATCGACATTCTAAACTCTGCCCAATGACCGTAATGCCTAGCTATATATTTATGTGAAAGCTCGTGTAATATAAAGCCTAAACCGACTGTAACCAAGCTAACAAAGAAATAAATTGGAAATATTCTTAAACCTTCAAGAACTAAAAATCGATATGAAAATAAAAAGCTGAGTACTAACCATGAAATTAGTATATGTCTAAGTTCAACATGGGATTTTCTGGATCCTATTCTAACATCGCTCGGAAAATAAAATCTCAGTATTGAAATATAACTTCGAAACCTTACCATAAAAAGATTATTAATTAAAAGATACATAAATGTTAGCCATTATCGAGTTTGGAAAATTTTTTTGATTTCTAATTTTTTAATATTTTTCAAAAATTTTCTTTACTTTTTTAAAAAAATAAAAAAATTCCATATAACTGGGGGGGGGAATAGGATAAAGCTTATATATTAAATATATTCAAAACTTCGCATAAATTATGGCGTTAGAGAACAAAAATTTAGCATTTAAAGAATTATTAAGTGAGTTGAATAAGAAAAGCAGTACAAAATTTAATTTGATTGAAGATGTAAAGGTAGTTGGTAAAAGTAATATAGCTCATAAGATAGATATTCTACTTTCACATAATGATAAAAGAATATATTTTAACGTTGTGGATGAAAAAAATTTAGAAAAAGAGGCTTTAAGAAGTACAATTACAGCTCTAGACATTGGATCAAAAATCTATCTAATCATTAATAAAGATGAGAAGCAAATCGCGGAATTGAATAATAAAGTTAATAGTAAACTTATTGAATTTATTAGTGAAGAATCCGCAAAAAATAGAATACTTTCCAACAATTTGTAAATTTATTTAATTTTTGAAATTTATTTTAAAAAATTTTAAATTACTAAATAACAATTTTACCTTAATTAAAGTAAGATTAATATATACAATATAATTAATTTAACTAAATGCATAAAGGAAATAATTACAGCAAAAAAGATTCAAAAAATGAAAAAAAGAAAGAACTAATCAAAATTATTGACAACGTTCTTAAGATGCTTTTTGGAAAAGATGAAACAGAAACTTTATATTTTCATTTGAAAATAAGAAAGAACTTGGATAAAGATGAGATTGTCGATAGAATAGATGATTTTATAGAATTTTTAATTGAAATTTTTAATGATCTCTCTCAAATAATTCTGAATAGAATTATAAACGAACTGGAGTTAAAATATTCGGTAAAAATAACGAATAATTCTGAACTAATTAAATTTGTCAAAGAGCTTTTTAAATAAGTTATTATAAAAATTTCTTCATAGATATTTAATGATAAAGATTTTAAGATCTGCAAGTATTATCGATATTCAATGCAATATATCCTTTAAGCGATTAATTTCCGAAACAATTTCTACATGGAGTAAAAAAACTCCACATTATATCGATTATGAATTGAATGAGGAGGAAGTTGAAAAAAGAAGTTCAGATATAATAGCAGCAATTAAAGATGGCTATTCATCTATTTTGGAAATGCCAAATATACATGCTTCTTTAATTTTACCCAGACTTGCAACATTAGCGCTAGTATCATATTCAATAGGAAGCAATTTTCTACAACAGTCATTAAGATATACGATGCCATTAATTAAAGAGAAAGAAGAAAAGAACATTTTTATCTTCATTCCTAACACACTAAAAAATAAAGAGAATAAAATTATAAGTTATGTAGAGAGAGCTTATTCTTTTTATAACGAATTGATGTCCGAAATTCAAGTTTTAGAAACAAGAAAACCTGAAGAAGATGCAAGATATCATTTACCGTTGTGCATAGGTACATTTATCAGTTGTAGCATAAACTTAAGTCATATAGTCCACATGTTATCAACCATCAGATATTATAAAGAACATAGCTTAAAAATTCCTTCAATATGGACTGATTTAATTAACAATTTAAGTGATTCCCTTAGCATAGAATATAGAAATTTAGTGAATGTTGTAAGTAGTCAAATAAAGATAGGCAAATTTTATCCTAACCCTTTTCCATTTGCATCTTCAAATTTTGCGAAAAAAATAGAGAACGTATTTTCTAAGAATGGAAAAAATGAAGTTAATTTGATATCATATAATGTAGAACCAATCAAGAAATTCACAAAAGATGAAATAAAGAATATTATAGTTGAAGGAGTAAAAGAAGGCAACTTTAGAGATTTCAATGATTTATTTTTCCTTTTTGGCGTTAAAGATAGTCTTGTAAGTAGACACCAAATAATAAGACATAGAACTATTCAACAACAATCAATAAGTTTATATGAAGCAGCAGAGAGGATGGAGATGATAGTTCCAAATTCGATCAGAACATTAAACAGTGATAAACAAAAAAAGTATGTGGAATTTTTAAATGATTCAATTAATCTTTATGAAGAATTAAAAAATGAAGATGAAAACGATGCTATAATAGTTTTACCATCTAACTTAGCTATGATTTCAACGTTAAGACTAGATGGCTATAATATTTTCAATTTTAGAGGCTTCATAGGAAATAGATGCTGTGAGTTAGCACAAGCTGAAACTCAAATCATAGCAAGCATGATAAATAACAAAATAAATGAAGTGTTTATTAAAGAAGATTTAAAGGAGTTGACTTATATAACACATGCAAATTGCTTTAAATTAAGAAGATGCCCTGAATTAGAGCAAAGAGCTAGATATTGTACAATATTTAAGCAAAAAAGCTATGAAAAGCCTTTGTTTATATAATTATAATTAATTTAGATATTTTTGTTATTATGAAATAAATTCAAGCGTTTTTAAAAAAATTGAGATTGATATGCAAAAATCATCTTCTTTATATAATCAATCATCATTAAAAGTATATATATTGAATTGATATTTAAAATAAAATATAGCGTTTATGAGTGAGAAACTTATAAAGCACAAAGATTCTGATTATACGCTCAAATGGCTTCAAAAGATGTATGGCAGAAGGCAAAAGGATGTAACAAGAACAGTTCCTAAAGATAAGAAAGCAAGAATTGTAAAAACGGATTGGCAACAGAGAGCAGTTGATTTTGTAAAAAAGGCTTTTGCTGAGTTAAACAATCCAGTAACAATAAGACAGGTTCATTACTATCTAGTAGGCTTAGAATTACCTGATTATAGAAACGATCTTAAGCATTATAATAAGCTAGTTGATTTCATGCTTAAAGCAAGAATATTAGGTATAGTTGATTGGAACATGATTACAGAGACAGAATCTTTATACTTTGAACCTGTGTTATGGGGAGTTTCAAATATAGATGAAGCTATAAAGAAAGCAATGGAATCAATACCGGCAATGGGTAAAGACCCTTGGGAAGAAATAGGCAAGAGTGTTTATGTCTTTACAGAGAAAAGAGAACTTTTTGGACAAATTAATTCTGTATGCGAAAAATATTATGTTCCATTGGTTTCGTTCAAAGGTTATGGTGCAGTCTGGACCAGAATATCAAGATTAGCCCCAAAAATAAAAGAAAAATTAGATAAAGGTCATAAAGTTTGGGCTTTAATAATAAGTGACCATGATCCAAGTGGATTGGATATTAATAGATTCTATATGGCCTTACTTAAGATATTCCATCACTTTGATTTAGATGAAGTTAGAGTTGCATTAACAGCGAAGCAAATTCTTGATTACAATCTTCCTCCAAATCCAGCAAAAGAAACAGACCCTAGATTCAAGTGGTATAATAAAGAATTTGGTGATGAAAGTTGGGAAGTAGATGCTTTAGTTACAAGAGATATAAAAGAAATGCAAAAGTTACTAGAGAATGTTATATTACAAATACTTGGAAATGATAAAGGTAAATGGGATAGTGTAATAAGTGAGAATAAGAAACTTGCAGACGAAGTCAGAGAGAAACTAAAAGACAGGTTAGGCGGAGGAGGCAACAGTAATCAAGGAGGAAGCGGAGGGAATCAATAAAAGAAACTTAGAAAATAATAATAATAAATGAAAAAGTCAAAAAAGAATAACAAGAATAGAAATATTTTTATATTTATTTTTATTGTAGCTTTAATTTTAATAATTTCAATTTATATAATTATGAATCAAGAATCGAATAAAGTAACAGGTGTTTATGCTACAAACTTAACATACTATCCAAATAACCCAATTATTACACAAAATGGAAAGTTAGCATTTATATATATTGGTGCAGAATACTGTCCCTATTGTGCTGCAGAAAGATGGGCAATTGTGATGGCTCTATCTCATTTTGGGAATTGGAGCAACTTACAACCAATTTACAGTTCACCTTACGAAGAAACATATCCTAATATACCAACTTATACTTTTGTTGATGCGATCTACAAAAGTAATAAAATTGAATTTTTGGAAGTTGAGCTAAGTAATAGATATGGTAACGTATCGTTGCAACAAATGAATTCTTTAGAAGAACAACTATTTAGTACATATGACCCAGGCGGCGCAATACCGTTTATTTCTGTAGGTGGAATATATTTTAGAATAGGCTCTGGTATCAGCCCAGCATTATTTTTAGGATTATCATTCCAACAAGTACAACAAATGATAAGTTCTAAACAAGGACAGCTATATCAAGCAGTTTATCAAGAAAGCCAGCAGTTAGTAAATGCGATTTTAAATGCGCTAAATAAATTATCAAGTTACATAACTTTACCCAATGTAAATCAATTCATATTATCCTTGATACCAAAATGTAATGACTATTATTAGATACATTATATTAGCTTTTTCTCTTTTGGGTTTTTCAGATTCAAGCTATATTACTTTTTTTGAATCTAATGCTACGTTAAGTTGCAATACAAATTTATCTTTTATAAGTTGCGAAAATGTATTGAATAGTCCGTATTCACATTTATTTGGAATACCTTGGTCATTATTAGGTATGATATGGTTTATAGCTTTTCTATTATTATCTTTAACTGGACATGATGACGTATTAATTCATGTTATTTTTATGTTTCTTGGCATTGGTTCTTTGATTTATTTAATTTTTGTTGAAATAGGAGTTATAGGCTATATTTGTTTATATTGTACTATAGCTCATGTATCTGCAATTCTTATAATAGTAAGCCTAGTTTATTCTATTTCTAAGTATAAAAAAATACTATATTAAACAAGCTTACTTGTATCTCTCCTTTTTACTGCCTTATCATAAACAATCCAATTTTTATACCATTCTTCATTTAATCTTTTAAGCTCATTAAAAACAAGTTTGGTCAATTCATTAGAATCAACAACCTCTACTTTTCTCTGTTCTAAAACTTTCTCAATATTTTTCGCAACCTTTCTTGCACTTTCAATATCAGCACCAGCCTTAACACAGCTTACAACTATTTTTTCTATTATAAAGGGTTCTTTAGAACCATTCCTTTTATTAACCATTATTTGAGACATTAAAAATTAAAAACTTTCTTATTATTTATCTTTGATTATTAAGAATTAAGTATTTGTAAAAATGGTAGAACTTTTTGATTGGGAAGAAAATAAATGCGATTATAATCTATCAATAAGCGGCATCGAACCTATTGAAGATTTTCAATCTTTAGATAAGGAAGATATAAAACCTGAAGAATTAATTGCGAATCAATATAAAGTAAGTGTTGATAATGTATTAATTGTCCACGGAGCACAAGAAGCTCTATTTTTCGTTTATTTAGCATTAAAACCGTCTTTGGTTTATATTCAAATTCCAGCATATCCACCTTTTTATGAACAGGCTGAAGCCTTGGGAATAAAATTTAAGTTTTTTGAAAATTATGAAAATTTGAGGAATAAAATAATTGTAATTTCAAATCCTAATAATCCTTATGGATCGCTTGTAAATTTACATGAATTAGTAGAAAATAACTTAGTGATAGTCGATGAAATATTTAAGCCATTTGTTACAGATGAAATATTCACTCATGATAATGCAATATTAATTTCAAGTACAAGCAAATTTTTCAATATAAAAGGCATTAAAGTTGGATGGATTGTAGCAAAAAAAGAATACATCCAAAAAATTTCTAAAATTAAAGATTTAATTTCACCTGAACCTATTTTTGATAAAGAAATTATAAAGTATATCTTTAAAAATTACGAATTCTTTAAAAATAGGAATAAGAGAATAACTCAACATAACTATAATATACTAAAAAAATCTAAATTAAATTATTTTAATATAAAATACACAGAAAATATGCCTGTAGCAGTTTTAGAAAAAGAAAATCTAAATTCTCTAGATTATTGCAAAAGTTTATTGCAAAAGAAAAACATCTTATTAACCCCTTTATGTTTTTTTAAAAAAGATAATGCTATAAGAATTTATCTAGGCTATTACAAATCAACAATCATTCAAAAAGCTTTAGAGAAAATTAACGAATTTAACTCCGAATATTTTTATAAAGAAAAATAGAATAATTATTCTACACAGCAAGACATTGCTTTAATGTTTCTAATAAATGCTTGAGAAGCAAGTTTTATTCCTTCACTAATGCTTGGAAATATATGCGTTGTCTCAATTATATCCCAAATAGTTAACCCATACTTAATAGCCATTGCGCCTTCAATAATGAATTCAATAGAATTTGGAGCCAAAGAATGAACACCTAGAATTTTTCCGTTTTCTGGGTGTATAACCACTTTAACTAAACCCTTATCTTCTTTTAATATGAGACCTTTAGGTATATCAGTTATTTCTATAATTCTACAACTACATGCATTGTATTTTTCTACTACTTCATCTTCTGTATAGCCTACTGATGCAACAGAAGGATGGGTAAATATTGCCCATGGAACAGGCAAATAATCCATTTTAGATTCCTTTCCTGCAATATTTGTAGCAGCAACAACGCCTTCTCTAGCCGCAACTGTTTCAAGCATCAGCTTTTTAGAGACACAATCTCCAGCTGCATAAATTTTGGGATTTGAAGTTTGCATTCTTTCATTAGTTAATATGTAGCCTTTTTCGTTCGCTTTAATATTAGCAACTTCTAAATTTAAATTGTCAGTATTAGGCCTTCTCCCTGTGGCTACAATTATCTCATCAAAATTGAGGTTTAATTCCTTATCATGTGATAATATTTTTACAACTTTTTCATTTCCAGACTTATAAACTTTAGAAACCCTTACACGTTTATAAATTTTAATTCCTTCTTCTTTTAAAATATCTTCAAGAATTTCAGAAATCTCTGGTTCAGTTGTATAAGCTATTCTAGGTAATGCCTCGATTATTGTTACATTTGCTCCTAGATGTGCTAATGCCTGACCTATTTCCAGTCCTATTGCTCCACCACCAATTATGCCAATTTTATTAGGTAACTCTCGCAATTTCCAAACATCATCACTCGTTAAATATCCTGTATCTTTCAAACCTTCTATAGGCGGTACTGAAGGTCTTGAACCTACAGAAATCAATAGATTTTTAAATGATAATTTTAACTCTTCTTTCCCATTTTTAACAACGACCCTTGAATCGGATATAATATTGGCATCTCCTTTAATTATTTCTACATTTTCATAGTTACTAATAACGTCCTCATACTTTGACTTTCTCATATTTTGTACGAAATCATTTAGGCTTTCAATCAAAGCACCGAAGTTTATTTCAGCAGAAACACCTTTTATGCCTGCATACTTTGAAAACTTTGAATAAAAATACTTATGTGAGGCTTCCAATAAATATTTAGAAGGTACGCAACCGACATTTACACATGTTCCTCCAATAGGGCCTTTGCCTATTAATGCTACTTTTCCTGAACCTTCAGTTAATTCACTATATTTTATTGCAGCAGAAAATCCAGCAGCTCCATAACCAATTATTGCCAAATCATATTCCTTTATGCCCATAATTTCATATGAAATATATTACATATATATTTTTATTAATTGACCTTTTGAAGAGAAATCAGCTCTTCTAAGCTTCTTAAAGTTTCTTCGTCTAGAACCTTAAATTGTCTATAAACAGAACTATACTTCAAAGCGTCATCAGCAAAGATTAAAACAGCTTTTCCTTTTAATCCCTTCTCTTCTAACTTTAAGGCTGCTGCTAGAACAGCACCAGAAGAAGGACCAACTAAAAGTTTTTCTTTTTCTGCAATAAGTCTAACAGCTCTAAATGCTTCTTCATCTGAAATCGTAAATATATCATCTATAACATGAAATCGTTTTGATAGAATTGCAGGTTTATCAGATTCTTGTAGATTTCTCAATCCTTGGATGTGATGATTTGGTTGAGGTTGAGCTGCTATAATCTTTACATCCTTACGTTCTTTTAAATATGCACCAACACCTGTTACAGTACCTCCTGTACCTATACCTGTAATAAAATAGTCTATATTACCATTCATTTGATTAAAAATTTCAGGCCCTGTTCCATTATAATGTGCTAAGAAGTTAGCTTCATTTTCATATTGATTTGGCATAAAATATTCATTGGGGAATGAATTAACAATTCCTTTTGCTAATGCAATGCATTGATCAGTGCCTTTTCCAACTCTAGGACAGAGGTCATCTGAAGTTTCCAATAATTCTGCTCCAAGTAATCTAATCAAGTTTTTTGTCTCTTCGCTTACAGCTTGGGGTATCACAGCAGTGAATTTATATCCTAAGCTCATGCTTATGCATGCTAACGCTATGCCCATGTTACCTGATGTAGGTTCTATAACAGTCTTATTTTTATTAAGAATTCCTTTATCTTCTGCAATTTTTATCATCCAATAAGCAGCTCGATCTTTTATTGACCCGAAAGGATTCAACCATTCTATTTTTGCATAAAGTTCTAAATTATTTGTATCTATATTTTCTAACCTTACTATTGGCGTATTTCCTACTTTAAGTTCATCCCTTATGAATTTTCCAGACTTTATTTTATCGATGTTTAATATCCAATTATCAATTTTCTTAATGTTGAATTCAAATTGTTCTGTCCTAATCTTTGTACACCTCAACTATATAATTATCCTTATCTTCTTTTACTTCAAATTTATATCCTCTATTCTTTAGCGTTGTTGTTAAAGAATTAATTGTCATCTCAACTTTATCACAAATGACTTCCAAAATAGTCCCTTTCTCAACTTCATTTAACTTCTTAACTGTAAGAAAAGAAGGATAAGGACACATTAAATTTCTAACGTCAAGAATTTGCTTTTTTGTTTCCATAATACTCACATTTGAATTTAAACAAATAAAACTATTCCCCCATTCCTTGCAGCATTCAACGCTTTGTTTAAGAATGTAACAGCATCTTCCAATTTTACACCTGGAAATACTGTTTCTTCAGTTATACCCATTTTATTTAAAAATTCTTTAGAAGGAGCACAGGCACAAACATAAGTACCTGAATCGATTGCATCTTTAAGATACTTATCAATAGGAGGCATGCCTTGCAATGTTATTTTATTTGCTGTTTCTTTTTTAACAACATCCAAACCGCTCATCGTACAATATAAATGAGCTTTAACGCCTAAAGCTGTAGATGCCAATACCAATGTTAAAGCAGGGTAAACTCTTTGAGGGTCGTTGGAAACTAACACAATATGTAACTCCTGTTTTTGACTCATATTACTCTATAACATTGTTATAACATTAATATAAGCTTATATTATATTTGTTTAAATGAGTTACGATTCAGATTTAATTATTCCGCATGAAATTAGCTTATCCTTGTATTTTTCAATATGTTTATCTATTAACTCGAATAACGGAAATACTATACTTTCATTAATCGAATAGATAACTCTTTTACCTTCTCTTTTATTATTCACAAAACCGCAATCTAAAAGGCATTTTAGATTATGAGATACTAAACTTTGCTCTAAATTTAACTCCTTACAGATCTCTTGTACAGATTTAGGTGAGCTCTTTAATGAATTTAATATTTTTAATCTAACGGGGCTACCGAATACTTTAATAAACAATTTATAATATTCAACAGGATCTAAAGCCATATATAAATTTATTTGCTCAATATTTATTTAAAGAAATCTTTTATTTATTTCTTGCATTATCAAATTAGCACTTTGTTCAGGAGTTAATTTATCACTTTCAACAACTAATTCAGGATTTAAAGGCTCTTCATAAATATCTTGTAATCCGGGTAAATTATTTATCTTACCCTGCAAAGCAAGATTGTAGAGACCTTTTGAATCTCTTTTTAAACATTCTGATAAAGAACATTTTATATAAACTTCTATGAAGTTTTTAATAGATCTTCTACAATTCTCTCTGTATTTAGCTTTGTTTCCAGTTGCAGCTATTATTACATTTACTTGATTCTGAACCAGTATCGTTGCAAAATAAACCAAAACATTGTAAAACCAATCTCTTTCTTCTTCAGTATATTTTGGATTTGGAGTTAATATTTTTCTTAAATCGTCTGAATCAAGAATGAATACGTTAACGTTTAACTTTTTTAATTCTTCTTTTAAAAGTTTTGCTATTGTTGATTTACCTGATGATGGTAATCCAGTTAACCATATACAAAAAGTGTTATTCATTTAAAAGATCGTTGACATTTTTGAAATCAAAAAAATCAATATTTAACACGTTTTTTGTAAAATTAAATAATAATTTTCTAACCGCAGAATCTAAGTTAGGATACCAGATAGGATTTGCTACAACTAACGACCTCCATGCAAAATAAGGCTGTATAACTCTTAAAATTTCTTCATCATCAGTGAATCTAAGATAATTTTCGAAAAATGAAAGCCATAACGTTTCGAACGGTCCGTGTAATTTTTTGTATTTCTGGATGGAATAAAAAAGATAATTAATAGTTAAGGCTGATACATCATCTGCAGGATCTCCGTATTCACCACGACTCCTATCATTAACAATAAAGTCATCGTTATCAAAAAAGAAAATATTCCACGGATGAAAATCTCCATGAATAACACTTAATCTATGCGAATATTTTTTCAACTTCCATCTCCAATTTATTAGATTCTTCTCAAATTCGATAAATTCTTTCTCACTAAAATGTTCAAAACTACTAGGATAGCTGTCAACAAGCCCAAAGATACATTCTCCATGACCTATTAGGTCGCGAATTCTACGCATGTATAGCTTATAATCTTTGCTTTTCAAAGAATGAATTTGACTTAAATAATTACTAAGTCTACGACACCTTTCTATGTCTTTATCCTTTAATTCTCCTCTAGATTTAATATCCTCTAAATCTTTGTAATATAATTGACCTTGTATAAACTCCACTAATAAGAAAAATTCTTTGAAATCATCAATTTTTACTATATCATCTGATTCTGTAAAATATCCGATTGAAATAGCTTTTGCATGTTTTGGAAGTCTGTTGAATGTTTTATAAGCTAAAATAATATTAGACACACGATCAGAAATATATTCATGCCCAAAAATATCTTCCTTAACCGTTTCTAAAACAGCTTTTTTCAATTCTCCATTAACTTTATACTCGATTATGATAGGGATGCCATAACCATATCCCTTTATTTCACCTTTTTCAACTTTAATTCCTTTTATATCAATTATTTCAACATTCGAATTGTATACACTACTTAAATACTTCTTTAAATATTCAATTTTTATATCCACAAATTTTTCAATGTAAGCTTATATTTAACATTACTTTCAAATTTCTTTTAGCCAACTTTCATAACCTATTTTTGTTTCCTCATAATGACCTGGATATACTTTTACGTCTTTAGGTAAATTGCTTAACTTTCTTAAGCTTTTAATCATATCTTCCTCACTACTGTATGGGAAATCAGTTCTACCATATGTGCCCGCAAATAATGTATCACCAGAAAAAAGAATGCCTTCATTCTCAACATATAAACAAATAGAACCTGGTGTGTGACCTGGTGTATGGATTACTTTCATTTCTACATTACCAAATTTGATAATTTGCCCGTCCTCTAAAAGAACATCAGGTTCAACATATTTAAATTCTTCATGTATAAACGGATAATTTGAATTGAAAAATTCCTTTAATAATGCGTGGTCATTTTTGTGTAAAGCTATTTTTATTCCAAGTAATTCCTTTAATTTATAATTATGAGCTGTATGATCAATATGGGCATGTGTATTAATTAAATAAAGAATGTTGATATTATGTTTCTTAACAAATTCTACTATAGCATCAGCTCCTAAAGCAACATCTATAACTACTCCTTCTGATTTATCGTAAGCTAAATAAACGTTATTGTCCAATGGAGGAAATACAAATTTTACTACCTTCATTCAATTCATTTTATAGATTTTTCCTTAATATCGTTAGCTATTTTTGTGCAAAGTTCATGTGCCTTTGTTAAAGGATAACATTCACAACCAACGATTGAAGCCTTAAATACATTAACACTAGATTCTAAATCAATATTGCAACCTACACTGATATACAAATTTCTGTTACATAGCTTTATTACTTTACCAATAATTTCATTTTCTGCAACAATATTTCCTTCATTATTTGACCATTCAATGCTTCCAAACAATTTACTCTTAGCTACACCTATTGTAGGCATCTTAGAAAAATAACCTACAAAACTCGCTAAACCAGCTCTAAGAGGATGTGCTTTTCCATGACCGTCTATTAAATATGCATCTGCCTTAAGTTCTGTCTCAACTATAATTCTTACATGCAAAGGTCCTTCTCTTAAGAATAATAAAGTTGGTATGTAGGGAAAATTGACCTTGTCTATTAAATAATTTTGATATACGATTTTTTTGCCTGATACGTCATAAAATACTATTGAAGTTATTATTTTGTTCTTGTAATAAGAAGAATCAATACCAGCTACCAATTTAAAATTGCTTAAAGGTACTTCGTTAAGATTTTGTGAAATAAATCTCTGTAGTTCTCTAGCTTCTTTTACTGTAAAATTTTTATTTAATATTTTCTGATATATTTTATTAAAATCATAATACTGCTTTTTTGATTGCTTCGACGATGTCAATTTCTTTAATACCAAATATTTGAACCTTTGCTATCTTTATATATCTTGCAACATAATCCTGAATGTAACTATCATCTGCTGGAGAAAATTTTAAACCTACTTCTAATGCATTTAAAGCCTCTGGTGGATAGATGTAAAAGTCTCCTGAAATATGCAAATTAGTTATTAAGCCTCTATTTGTAGATGCAACAACAGTTATAAAACCTTCATTCGTATTAATTGTAATAGATTTTACATCAGGTGAAATAAATTCACTAATATTTCTAAAGCCAAGGATCCATTCACTCATTGTGTGTTTTTCAATATGCGACTTCAAAAGTAAGTTTTCATACTGATTTAAGTGTTCATTAGAAAAACTGACTTCAAATTCCTTCTTTATTGCTGATTTAAATGTTTCAATTAATTCAGTTTTGGAAAAATTTCCTCCTAATTCAAAGTTAACATTTGTAATTCCATATAAATAATTCTTTAAATTTGCTGCGTACTTGTCAGTAAGAATTTTTTCTCTGTAATCTGCATCATTTTCTACGTTTATGAAAAGAGAAATCGAAAGTCCATGATTTATTCTTAATGTATCTAGATATGCGATCATTCTGCCATTACAGAGAATTTTATAAGGTTCTTGAAAGTTAACCTCCAATCCCATTTGTTTAAATGCTTCAATTATACAGGATATTATTTTATTCCTGAGAATATTTTTTGAAGGGGCTTGATCATAAACAAAGAATTGTATTGCTATTTGTTTATCCGTAAAAAAGATTGGCGAACCACTTGTTAACCTTCTTGCAATATTGAACTTTAAGTTTCTTAACTCGGGAATATTAATTATTTGAGAAGGAATATGTTGAATACCAATAATTACTGAATTTGGATTACAATAAGCTATTCTTAATGTATTGTTAGCTCTCAAGTTGCCTACACTTCTAAGAATAACTTCAGTAACAGCTAAATTGTATGCAGCATCTCCTACTTCAGTTATAAATCTCCAATGAGTCATTTAAAATATTTCAAAAAATTGCTTATAACGCTTTCTATTTAATGAAATCACAGAAGTTTTTCAGAAATTCTATCGTATACTTTAATCATGTCCTGTATATCGTAATCTAAGTAAATTTCTGTAGTCTTAATGCTATTATGACCTAATATTCTTTGAAGCGTTCTTAAATCTCCTCCTTTAGTTATCCAATAAATTGCCATAGTATGTCTAAGTTTATGAGGAGTTATTTTGTCACAATAAGGTATTTTAGATTTTAATGCCCCTTTCTTTATTATCTTTTGAATAGCTCTCACACTCAAATTAAATACGCTTCCTGTTTTTCTTTCACCAATAAATTCTTTTAACATATCACAAGTTACTTTATCTATTGGTACTATTCTTTGCTTCTTTATTTCATACTTTCCATGGTCAACGATTTTAATCATTCTCTTATCAAAATCTATATCTTCAACTCTAAGGTTTGCTACTTCCCCAACTCTACATCCTGTTAGCAAAATAAATCTTACAATAAGTTTATCACGAAATGAATCAAAGGCATTCAAAAAATCTTTTAAGTATTTTTCTCTAACATATATGTTCTTAATTTCATTTCCCATTTTAGGTAAAACAATTTTTGAAGTATCTTTTCCCAAAAATTTCAGATAACGCTTTAAAACTACTGCCACTAACCTTATAGTTGATATTTTTTGACCTATAGAGTCAAGATAATTTAAGTAGTTTATCACATCAAATTGGTCATAGTTTTCTTTTCTAACAAAATTGATAAATTTTTGAATTGTGTGTAGATAAACTTTCTTTGTATTTTTCGATTTTCCAATCAGAGTTGAAAGAAAATGATTAATTTGAAGGTTATCTTGCATGAAAAACCTACTTAAAAACCTATTTAAACTTTTCTAGAGATTTAAATTTATCTAATTTGCATGATTTAATAATAATTGATTAAATGATAAGGAAGATACAACAAATTGGAAACACTTTTTATATATCGCTACCAAAAGAATGGATATCTAAATTAAATATTACAAAAGGCGATGAGATAAATTTAATAATAAAAGAAAATGGAGAAATTGCTATATGCCCTGCCAAGGAAAATAAAGATGAAAAGGTTGTAGATATTGAATATGATAAAAAGAACATTTCGAGAAAAATAATAAGCTACTATTTGCTAGGATATGATACAATAAAAATTTTCTCAAAAACAGGGTTGAATCAACATGAAAGAGAAGAAATATTAGAGGTTGCAAAGAAATTGAGTGGAATTGAAATAGTTGAAGAATCAAGGAATTTAATCGTTCTCCAAACACTGGTAAATGAATCTTCAATTGATCCTATAAAATTGTTATTTAGGATAAATTCAATTGCTTCAATGATGTATGTAGACGCTTTAAAATCCCATAATGATAAACATTTCTTACAAAGATTATTAGAAAGAGAGACAGAAATAGATAGGTTATATTTCCTTTTTGTAAGGCAGATGAGAAGTATTATCACTAAACCTATTCTTATGAACAAATTGAATTTAACAATGATAAATTGCATGGATTTAAGGCTTGTTGGAGAAATAATAGAAAAAATAGGTGATGAAACTGCAAAATTAATTAACGAACTTATTAATTCCAACGGGAAATTTAAAGAAGAATTTTTGAATACGATTCATGAATTTGCTCTAGAACTTCAAAAGCTTCAAGAAAAAGCATTGATTAACTTTTTGAGGAATAAAGGTATGAATAATGAAGAAGTAAAGAAAGAAATATTAAATTTAATTAATAAGGTTAAAGAAGTAGCTAATAATACAACAATAATTAAAATTTTCGATGACATAGCAAATCTTATCATAGATATATGTGATTTAACATCGGACGTCTAATTCTTCCAGAAAAACAAAGCTTTTATTCAATTAAATTAATTAAGGAGAAATTATTGGGATTGAAACAAAAAAGTAATTAGGAAAGAAAGTTAGCACAATCAACAAAACAATAGATAATATTAAAAATAAATATTTTTCAAAGCTGAGGTTCAATAACTTTTCATTACCGTTTCCTAAACTTTTTGAAGAGGCAAACCTAATAACAATAACATAATAATAAACAGATACACCGCTCATTATTAATGCTATTAAAGCTAAGGAAATTCCTACACTACTTGATAAAGCTGTTGATAAAAATAGCAAGAACTTTGCCATAAAACCTGCAAAGGGAGGTATTCCAGCTAACGATAACAAGCTGATTGAAAATGCAAAAGCTATTAAAGGATTGGATTTAAAAAGACCCCTTAAAGAATCATAAGAACTGTAGCTACCTTCACCAGATATAATCTTTACAACCATGAAGCTAACTGATTTAGCAATGCTATAAGTTATAAGATAGTATCCTAAAATGTAAATTGTCTGGAATGGAAAGACGAATATTAAAGACATATAACCAGCATGTGCAATTGATGAATACGCTAACAGTCTTTTTAGATCGCGTTGTATGAGTGCAGCTATATTAGGCACTACTAAAGTTAGCAATGCAAAAGCTACAAGTATATAATAGATAGTAGTGAACTTATACAATCCGCTGAATGGCCCTGTAATAAGCAAGGCTATTACTGAAATACCTAGAATTTTAGATGTTGTTGATAGAAAGACAGTAATACTGGTTGGTGCTCCTTGATATGTGTCTATCGCCCATGTATGCAATGGAACAAGTGTTGATTTAATACCTAATGATAAAATTATTAAAATAAAGCCAAGAACTGATAGTAACAAATTTGAATTTGGAATCTTATCTGAAATGATAGCAAATGATGTTGACCCTAAATTACCAAAAATAACAGTAATACCGTATGCAAATAACAAAGTAGCTAGAATACCAAAAATAAAATATTTTACGGTTGCTTCAAGAGAGAAAGGTTCTTTCTTAAACTGCGCAACCAACGCATATGTTGGCAATATGCTTCCTTCAACGGCTAAAAACAAAATTAGCAAATCTCTAGAAATGATAGCGATCAATGCTAATGAGAGTGATAAAAGAAGTAATGGAAGTGCTTCTCTGGATATAAGGTCATTTTCCATTGATGATAAAGAGAAAAATGCTCCTATTATTAAAGCTATCCAAACAATTAAAGAAAATTTATCAATAATTATTTTTCCATTAAATAAAAATAATGCGCTTGAATAAGACAGAAAATATATCGATGTTATTAAAGCTAACAGTAATGAGATGTATGATAAAATCTTAGCAACTAAATATTTTTTGAATAAACCTACGATTGCAACTATTAAACTGAAAATGAATAATATAAAAGGTGCGAATAAGTAAAATATAGTATTTTCTAAATTTACTAAGTTTACCATATTTATTCGTCCTTTATTTTTCTTACTGCATAAATATCAACTGTCTGAAATACCTTATCCATTTGTATAGCTATAGCCAATCCAATCGCAACTTCCATTGCTATTATGAATAAAAATAATATGCCGATCGCTTCTCCCATTGTTCCATTAAGTGCTGAAAATACACCCAACGTCAGAATGACTGCATTAAGTGCAATTTCAACAGATATTATTATTCTTATGAAATGCCTTCTTGCTAAAAGACCAAATATTCCTATGCCAAAGGCAGGCAATACAACAAGTATTGCAACTAAGACGTCAATCATTTTTCTTCACCTGCTACATATATTGCACCGAAATATATTGAAAGAGCAGCTATTGCTACTACTATTATGCCTATAAAATAATAAGAGAAAATGAATGATGCTATACTGTAATAATTGGATGAGTAAGATGCAACATAATTTATATTGCTTGCATACATGTAGTAACCAATTAAAGCAATAAGCAATGTTGAAGTAATAATTCCATAAAATGTAATTCTTCTATTAGTTGGTATATCCCTAGCTGGTCTTGTTAACATGGATGCAAATATAATTAAAACTAAAACTCCGCCAGCATTCACAAATAAATAAATTAACGCCAAGAACCATGCCCCTACTTGAATTAATGCCCAAGCTCCGGCAGCGTACATCCCCACTAAATATATCAATGATATTAAAATACTCTTAGTTCTGATAGCTAAATAAGAAAATAAAATAACCAATGCTACTGCAATGATATAAATTGTAGTATCAAATGTCATTTATATTCTAGTTCTTGAACATTTGTGACTTTCTCTTGAGATAAATAGAGGTCTGATCTCTTGAATCCAACAATTTTTACAACGTGCGTATGATAAATAGCTCCAGGAGGACAATAATCTACACATAAACCGCAGTACATACAATGTTGTAAATCAATTTCAGGGATCATTGCAGGATTGCCCTTTTCATAAGGTACCATAAAAATACATGTGTTTGGACAAACTTTTGCGCATATGCCACAGCCTACGCATAGATTATCATCAACTTCCAATGCACCTCTGTATCTTTCTGTAAACTGTATTGTTTGAGTTGGATATTCTATTGTGGGTCTTCTTAAAAAAAGATACTTTGTTGCAGCGTATGTAGCTAATAAAGAGCCATATATGATCCTATAAACAGCATTAAAAATTTCTCTTACTCTGCTCATGATATCAACCCCAATGATAGTACAATATACTTTGCTATGACTACCAATATTAAGTTAACTATAGATAAAGGTAATAACTTCGTCCAATTTAAACTTAAAAGTTGGTCGATTCTATATCTTGGAAAAGCTGCTCTAATAACAATAAAAAGTATCATAAAGAAATAAGTCTTAAGCATCAACCAAAAAGGTCCACTAAAAGGCGCTAAAAAACCGGGAAGAGTAGGTCCTAACCATCCTCCAAAAAACAATATTGCAATTAATGTTGCACTAAAGAAAGCTCTAGCATACATGCCCATTAATAAAAGTGCGTATGGAGCTGCGCTATATTCTGTATTCCATCCTGCTATTATCTCGCTTTCTGCATCAGGAATATCAAACGGTGTTCTTTCTCCCTCAGCTAAAGTTGTGATTAAAAATAATATAAATGCAAGTGGAGCAACAATTACAAACCAAACTTTTTGCTGCATATTAACAATATCATATAAATTCAATGAATTTGTTAAAACAACTACTGAAGCAATAACAACTAATAATGGTATTTCAAAGCTTAGAAGTTGTGCAGCTGCTCTAAAACCACCAACGACGGTATATTTATTGTTACTAACCCAACCTGTTAGCAATATCAAAACAGGATTCAAGCCCAATACCACATAAATAATAAACAAGCCAGCTGTGAAGGAATTAGAGACTACAAATTTTGTTAGGTAACTAACTGAGGGGATTAAGGGTTGAAAAATTTGTAAAGTGTAAAATACTACATAATCATAAGGAAGAATTATCGCTATCATCAAAGATACGATGGCAACTAATATTGGTAATAACAAAAATGCAACTCTATTAGCTTTTGAGGGAACAATTATTTCCTTGCTCAATAACTTAATAAGATCGGCTATAAGTTGTAATGAGCCCCATTTTCCTACGTAAGTAGGCCCCATTCTTTGCATCGATCTTGCCCAAACTTTCCTTTCAGCATAGATAAAAATTATGACGTTTAATAATGTGAAAACAATGGCAATTATCGTTGCAACAGCAGATTTAAAAATGTCATATAAAAAAGGAGGCAAGTATAATTCTGTAATCATATGAGAGATTTTTTAAAGAGTGTAGTATATATATTTATCTATCAATTTCTCCTAAGCAAGGATCTATTGCTCCAATGACAGCATATAAATCTGCTAACTTCAATCCCTTTAATATATAGGGCAAACTCATTACATGAACATATGCGGGGCTCCTTATTTTTACTCTGTAAGGCTTTGGTGAACCGTCACTAACAATCATATAACCACATTCTCCTCTTGAATCTTCAACATGGGCATAACCAATGCCTGGAGGAGGATATAGTAATGCTCTATGCTGAAAAGGTCCTGAAGGAATTCTTTTAATAGCTTGCCTAACTATTTTTATGCTTTCTTTGACCTCTTCAATTCTTACATAAAATGTATCTAAAACACTCCCTCTTTTTCCAGTAGGTATTTCAAAATCGATTGTATCATAAACTGCATAAGGTTCATCTCTTCTTAGATCCCTTTTTAATCCTGTAGCCCTTAATAATGGTCCGGTCCATCCCAATTCTAAAGCTTTAGAAGAATCAGCAAGTATAATATTTTCAGTTCTTGCAATAAAGACTGGATTTTCTACAGTCAATCTTTCATAATCCCTTAAATGCGATTCAACATATCTTAAAGATTTTTCAATATTATCTTCAAACCCAACAGGAACATCATATCGAACACCACCAACTCTAAAATATCCAAAAGTCATTCTTTGGCCGCTTAAAAGCTCTAATACATCGATAATTCTATCTCTGTCCCTAATCCCCCATGAATACAATGTTAAATTTCCTACATCTGCTCCAAATGAGGCAAAAAATATCATATGACTTGCTATTCTTGTTAATTCGCAAGCAATAACTCTTAACCATTCAGCACGTTCTGGAACTTTTTGATTCATAATTTCTTCTACAGCCTTTACAAAGCCGTATTCCCAAAACATTCCACTCACATAGCAAAGTCTATTAAGATAAACAGGGATTTGGAAGAAATTTCTAAGTTCACAAAGCTTTTCTATGCCTCTATGTATATATCCTAACTTTACATCTGCACCTATTATTGTTTCTCCTTCAATTGTAACTACAATGTCCATTGGGCCATGTGTACTAGGATGCTGAGGTCCAACGTTTATTGTAAGTGTTCTTATATCTTTTGATTCCAGACTAGTTTGTTGATCGTTTACCATTTATAATCTTTCCTCAAAGGATGTCCTACCCAATCTTCAGGGAGCAATATTCTTCTTAGATCGAGATTACCTTCAAAATATATACCTAATAAATCAAATGTTTCTCTTTCATGAAAATGTGCTCCAAGCCAAACATTTACTAAGCTAGGTATTCGAGGATCTCTCCTATCAATTTGAGTTCCTACAATAACTAAACCATTTCCTTCAGGTCTTCTACAAATATAGTTAACTTCCATAAAATTCTGCCTATCAATTCCTGTAACTGTAATTAATAAAGAGAAACCTGCTTCTTTTAATCTCCTAGCAGAATCTATCCAATTCTCTTTTGGTATTTTTGCATAAAATTTGTTTTTATAAATTTTATAAATTTCAGCATAAGGTAATATTTTCTTTATATCTTCTACGTTTAACTCGCTCATATTAACATCTCCAATCTGTTTTTAATTGAGGTAAACCTGTAGGAGGTAGAAACTTTCTTCTTACTTCTCCTTTAAGAATTTTTTCTTCAAGTTTAATTATACCTTCTATGAGTGATTCAGGCTTAGGAGGACAACCAGGAATATAAACATCCACCGGAATAACTTGGTCAGCCCCATCTAAAACACTATACATTCCTTTCCAAGGTCCTCCACAAATAGAACATTCTCCTGTAGCGATGACATACTTTGGTTCTGCCATTTGTTCATATAAAGTCCTTAAAGGCTGAGACATTTTATGCGTTATAGGACCTGTTATTATCATCAAATCACATTGTCTTGGACTATTCCTAGGAAGAACACCAAATCTCTCAAAATCATAATTCGAAGCGCCTGGAACCATTAAATCTTCTATTGCACAACACTTTATACCAAAGACTAAAAGCCATAGAGAATTCCTTCTACTCCAAACTAGCAATTTATCTACAAATGAAAGTTTTTTAGGATCTACTATTTTTATCCTAAGGTCTTGGAAAATGTTATTTATACCCATCTTAACAACCTCTTTCTAATCGAATATAAGATTCCAAAAAGCATAGAAAATGCCAAGAATGAAAGTGCTACAATACTGGAAATGGATAAATTGTATTGATAGAAAGCCCATATTATAATTGTAACTGCAAGTATGTCAGTTATCAAATAAGCTATACCGTATACATAATATTGCACATTCATTCTTACTTGAGCTTCTCCTATAACTTCTTCACCACATTCATATGGTGAAAACCTCATATCATCTTTTGGTGAAGAAGGTATTAATAAATAGTTTATTCCAACGATTAATGCTGCTACAATTGCTGATATAACAAGTGCAACAGCTAAAGGTATAAATTCAAACATTACATTCTTTATTTTATTCAAGAAGTTAATATACTTTTGCCTTTTATTAATCAACTATATTTTAAACAAAAACATTATAATAATGTGGATAAATATTCGCATGATGTAATTGTAATTGGTGGCGGAGCTGCAGGATTAAGAGCTGCTATAGAAGCTGCGTCAAAAAGTCCCAAATTAAGTGTAGCAATTGTCTCTAAAGTATATCCAATGAGAAGTCATACTGTATCTGCAGAAGGAGGAGCGGCTGCTGCAATAAAGCCTGATGACAACTTTGATTTACATGCTTATGATACAATTAAAGGAAGTGATTTTTTAGCAGATCAAGATGCAGTAGAACTTTTCGTAAGATTAGCTCCAAGAGAAATAATTAGACTCGAACATTGGGGATGTCCATGGAATAGAGACCAAGAAGGAAAAATTGATGTAAGGTGGTTTGGTGGAATGAGCGTAAAAAGAACAATTCATGCTGCAGATAAAACAGGATTTTATTTACTGCATACGTTATTTCAAACTTCTCTAAAATATGATAACATAGTTAGATACGACGAATATTTTGTAACTTCTATAATAGTTGAAAACAATAGATTTTGCGGAATAACAGCTTTATCTTTAAGAGATGGCGCGTTTCACTTTTTGAAAGGTAAAGCTGCTATAATTGCTACAGGTGGTGCAGGACAAATATATAAATTCACAACGAATGGAGCTATAAACACAGGAGACGGTATGGCTCTTGCATATAGAATAGGAGTGCCATTAAAAGACATGGAATTTGTTCAATTTCATCCAACTTGTTTACCAGGAAGTGGTATACTTATAAGTGAAGCTGCAAGAGGAGAAGGCGGATATCTTTTGAATAACAAATATGAAAGATTCCTTAAAAACTACGTACCTACAAAGATGGAATTGGGACCAAGAGATATTATATCTAGAGCCATAGTCAACGAAATAAGATTGGGCAATGGATTTAAAGGAAAACATGGCGATTACGTTGCTTTGGATCTTAGACATCTTGGCGAAGAAAAGATCGAAGAAAAACTTCCTCAAATAAGGGAACTTGCAAAGACATTTGTTGGCATAGATCCTGTTAATGAATTGATACCTGTAAGACCTGGCCAGCATTATTTCATGGGAGGAGTTCATGTAGATTTAAATACTAGTACACCTGTTGCTGGATTATTTGCTGCAGGAGAAGCATCTTGTGTGAGCATTAATGGAGCAAATAGATTAGGTTCAAATTCACTACCTGAATGCCTAGTATTTGGTGCAATTAGTGGTGAACATGCAGCGAAATTTGCAATTGAACATGATTATTGCAATGTAGCTTATGAAAATATTCAAATTGAAGAAAAAAGGATATTCGATCAATTACTAAAGAAAGAAAGTGGAATTGCTCCTGCTGAGATAAAGTACAAATTAAAGGAAACAATGGAAGAAAAAGTTGGAATTTTAAGAAATGAAAAGGAACTGTTAGAAGCTTGTAGAGAAGTAGAAAAATTAAAGGAAATGTTTAAAAATGTAAGCGCAGGTGATAAAACAATGATATTTAACACAGATATTGTTGAAATATTAGAACTAGACTTTATGTTGGATGTCGCAGAAGCTGTAGCTTATTCTGCATTGTATAGAAAAGAATCAAGAGGTGCACATTATAGAACAGATTATCCTGAAAGAAATGATAAAGAATATCTTGCACATACATTAGTATATAAAACTAGAGAGAAACCACAAATAGATTATCTACCCGTTAAAATTACTAAATGGCAACCTGCTGAGAGGAAGTATTAGATGCCAGAAACAACTTTCATAATTAAAAGGTATAATCCAGAAAAAGGAGTATTTTATACGAGTGAGTATAAAGTACCTTATGAAAGTGATACAACAATACTTTCTGGCCTCATTTACATAAAGGACTACTTAGATAGAACACTGAGCTTTAGATATTCATGTAGAATGGCATCCTGTGGAAGTTGTGGAATGGTTGTCAACAAAAAGCCAACACTGGTATGTAGAACTTTAATTGAATCGGTAAAGAAACCAATTTATATCGAGCCTCTTTATAATTTCCCGATTATAAAGGACTTAGTCGTAGACATAGACATCTTTTTAGATAAGTTAAAGTTTGTAAAGTCTTACATAATAAGAGAGAAAGAAGAAGATTTAGATAAAGAATACATAGTAAAGCCTGAACAACTTGATTTAATAAAACATTCTAGCTCTTGTATTAATTGCATGCTATGTTATGCAGCATGTCCTGTATTCGGCTCAGATGAAGAATTTATTGGTCCTGCAGCACTCGCAATATTATATAGGTATTTGCATGATCCTAGAGATCAAGCAAAATCAGAAAGAATAAAAATAGCATCGCTTAAAAACTCAGCTTACATGTGTTCAATGGTAGGTCAATGCACAGTTGTATGTCCGAAGGGCGTAGATCCTTCATTCCATATTCAAAGATTAAAGGTAATATCTACATTAAATAATTTGTTTAGTTAAGATGGAAAAAAAGAAAATTAAAGAGAAGGTTGGATATTTTAAAAGACCAATATATACTTTTATACTAATAAGAGAATTTTCAAGCTTCATTATCGCATTGTATGGAATTTACTTTTTAATAAAACTTTACTATTTCGATTTTAATTTAACAAGCATGTATCAATATTTATTTTCTGGTCCTTTGGAAGTAGCTCTTTCAATTGTATTCTTAATATTCGCACTAATTCACGGTATAACATGGTTTTCATTATTACCTAAAGCACAGCCAATAAAAGTTGGAAGTAAAACATTAAACAGTTCAGAAATGGTTGTAGTTTGGTTATTATTATCAATAATTTTATTTTTCATCGTTTATTACATTTGGCTTTATTAAAATGAGCAAATTTGAATCTGTAATGTGGGGTTTATTTGCTGCAACATCTACATTAGCAGCTATATTTATTCCTATACATATCATTGCAACTGAATTTGTTCCATCTTTAATTTCAAATACAATGGGTCAACAAATACTAGCTAAAATGTTGAGCAGTTATGCATTTAAAGTATATATATTCATAATTATTGCTTCAGCTATTTATCATGGGATGTACAGATTTAAAGCCTTCTTACATGACATAGGTCTGATAAAATTGGAAAAATACATCGAACCAATACTCTATGCGTTAGGATTCATATTTCCAATAATAAGCATTGTTTTACTGATAATATGAGTAAATCAAAGGTCCTCCATCATGTATTTTCGAAACATAAACATTTTCAGTATATTGCTTAAGTAAATCTACAATCTTAGATAATGTCTTTTTATAAACTGCGCAATGTACAGCCCTACCTATCATGTTTTGAGTAGCACCTATAGCACCGTTTTTGACCAATTCATCAGAAATTTTAAGCATCTCTTTATCTCCTATACCAGATTTTTCTGCGAAAATTCTTGATTCTTTAAGTAAATTATCTACTGTAGGATATTTTAATACATTCTTCATTGTTTCTTTAGCAACCTTGTTTAATTCAACTAATGCGTCTATAGATTTTAAAATTGATTCTTTTTTAATTGGTTCGAAATAAGCAGCAACGATTAAAATATCTCTACTATATGCTATCTTTTCAACTTCTGCATTCCAAAAGGTGCCAGGTTCCGTGATTAAAACAACACCACCGGTTGCGAAACCCTCAGCAGTTTCCAATCCTGTATAGGATAAAACATCTGCTATATGTGATAATCGGATCGCATTAATGATAGAAATAGGATGACCCAATTCATAAGATAGAGATAAAATCGCTCCTAGAGCGCCAGATGCACTTGTTCCAAATCCTGCTCCAATTGGTAAAGATATTTTATGGTATACTTTTACGCCTATATCTTTTTTATTAAGGAAATTTAAAAGAAGCTTAACAGCATTTTTTGTTGTCACAGCGTTTTCCTTTTTTCCATTTATATATACCTCAACTTCTTTATTGTTTTCATCGATAGTAGTTGTTGTTATTGTTCCTTTTTCTAGAGTAAAACCACCACCTCTAGCTCCTTTTATACTCGGATCTTCTATAATGTTACCTTTCTCATTGAAAATACAAGCTTCAAAAAAACTAGAAAGACCAGCTGGGGTATAAATCTTATACTTACCCATTTCAATATTTTATATAATCTTCTTTGCTTGTCCAAGTTTCTCTTGAAAGAATAATTCCAATTAACATAACTATTGATGCAATATATAGCATTAAAATCCATGAAGTTAATAATCCAAATGTTCCACTTAAAATAAAAATTATTGAAATGGCAAGTGAACCAACTATAGCTCCTCCATTGTATGTAAAACCAACAGCAGTCGTTCTATATTTTTTGCTGAACGTTTCGGATAAAAATGAAGGTAAAGTTGCGAATATCATCGCTTCCAAAAAAGCTTGTAGAGAATATGCAATAAGTAGATATTCTGAAACAGACGTATAGCCAATGTATGTTAATGGTCCTACCAAGATTACAAACATTATTGAATATATCAATAGACTTTTCTTTCTCCCTTTTAAGTAGTTCGATATAAAGCCTCCAAACCAAACGCCTAATAAAGATACAAAGTTAATTATGGCTAGATAAGTTCCAATTAGAATATTATTGTAGCCTAATAAACTCATTATCGTTGGGTAAAATGAAAAAGTAGCAGTATTTATGAATAATAGTCCTGTAGTTATAAGAAGGCCATACAAAACACTTTTGTAAGATTCTCGAAACAATCGGAATAATGGAACTTTTTCAATTTCTTTTTGTTTTACAAGCTCTTCAAAGATGGGTGATTCGTGTGCAAAGACTCGCAAAATAAATGCAATTATACCAGGTATGAATAATATTAAAAAGAATATTCTCCAACCGTAATTTTGAAATGAATTACCTGGAAATAAAGCACTTATTCCTGCAAAAATAAATGAAATTAAGAAATATCCAGTACCAAAACCGCTTTGAACAAACGAGCCAATAAATCCCCTACTTTCTGGAGGGACACTTTCTAATGCAAGTACAGTCCCACCACCATATTCAGCTCCTGCAAACATTCCTTCTATGAATAATACGATATATAAAAGAATAAGTGCAAGTAATCCAACTTGATCATAAGTAGGTAATAAACCTTTTAAACCAGCAAATATAGAAAAGCCTAAAATTGTAAACGATAACATATTTTTTCTTCCAATTTTATCTCCTAAATAATTACCAAAAATTAAAGAACCGATCGGTCTCGCTAAAGCTTCAACAGCAAAGCCTGCAAAAATAATCGCTAATCCTAACGTTTGTAAAGAAGATGGCAAGAATATTTTACTAATTGTCGTTGCAACAAGAGCATATGCTATTGTAGTAAAACCATCTAATAACCATCCTGTCCAAGCAGCAAAAACTTGTATCCATTGTTTTCGTTCTAATGCATAGATTGCCATATACAAATCTAAAAATATATTAAAAAGAGTGATATATTTTCACTATATATATATTTAAATCAATTAAATTCGATTTTCATTTTTTATATGATTAATTTGATTAATCGTAATCTCTATTTAATATATCAGAATCTTGAATATAGGTTCTGTTCATTTTTAAAGCAATATAAGCTTTTTGAACTTCGGCAGCAATGTATGATGCGTGATCAAGTCTAGATACAAGGCCTAAGCTAGCGATAGTTCTATAAATTCCCTCAACACTAGTTCCTCTTATTACAACATCGCTCTCAAGCGAATTATACTTTGGTTTATGATGAACAACAACCTCTTTCCTAATTCTATCTACATAAACTTTAAACCAGCCTTTTGGATCATTCATGTATGAGAGAGGCTCATTGCAATAATAAACCTTTGCATTCTTATCATCTTCTATGGGTTCATCTTGAAGTTTCTTATCTTTGTAAATAAGAAGGTCCACTCCTAAATCTTTTGGATAGCTCTTTTTTAACTTTGCTGCAAACATCATTTTACTTGCGATCGACAATTCTTTAACAGTAGATTTACACTTGTTGCTTACTTCTGTTGTTAATATAAAAGATGCATTCAGTTCTGATGCAATGGCTGCAAGAAGAGCATTCATACCAGTAGAGTCAGCATCGATCATCTCGGTAATGTTTCCTGTTCCCATTAGTATTGGTACATTCTTTAATTTATTTCTTAAAAGAAAATAAGAAACAATGGATTTAACAAGTGACTGAGAAAAAGGAGAATCGAGTATTGGATCTAGTATTAAGTTCCTGAAACCTAAATTTTTCGCTTCTTCATATATTTGAATTAATAAATATATCCTTTCTTCAGGATCTTTAGGAAAATATTTCCTTTCTAAATCAATCGGTATTAAAACATAATGAACGTTCTCGCTTATAGCCACTTTTCTCAATAGACTCCTATCAAGACTAATAACCATGTCTATGCCAAGTTTTATTGCTTCATTTATTTCATTTTCATTCATCGAATCAATACTAATTGGTTTGTCTGTAACACTTTTAATTGAGTTTATTATTCTTGGCAATTCTTTAGAAGAATCTTCAGTGGCTAACATACCAATATCTATCACATCTGCACCTGACTGAACATAATAATTCACAATTTCCTTTATGTGATCATTCGTTAGTAAAGGTGCATCGACTATTTCTGCAATAATTCTTGTTGGAAAGCTTATACCATAACTTAGACCCTTCAAAGAATAATTTCCTTCTTGAAATTGCAAAACGGAATCATTTTCTATCTTTTCTAAACTTTGAATCAATTCATCCTTCATTCTTTTTTTGAAAAGTGTACAAGCTGGTATATCTTTGGATAAGTTTTCTAAACCAAAATTATTAACGATAAAAGATATGTCATAGGCACTTTTTGGTCCGCGCACAGTTCTTATTCCCGTTTTCTCTTCTATAATTCTTATATCGCCCTGTACAAGACCAGGAACCATGATGCAATCTATATCTGGTGTTATTTTGTCCTTAATATTGTATAATATATACAGAGGTTTCATAAGAGAAGCAACGGGTAAATCTAAAACTAATACCTTCGTAGGAATCTTACATAGTTTTGATTGTTCAACCACAATATCTTTTGCAAGTGTTCCTGTAACAAGCAATAGTACCATTGGTTTATAAAATATATTTAAAGTATTATTAACCTAAGCTAAACAAAACCTATAAAAGTAATAATCATGATTTATTTATGATTGAATGAAAAAATCTGAAGAACTAATTAAACGAATATTTATTCCAAATGTTATTTATGAAGGAATACTAACTTGTTACTCAATTGAAAAATCTCCTCATGCTGCTAATATGGGATTTTCCTTCAATGATAAATTTAAGCTAATAATCAAACCTTTTAAGAATACAAGGACATACGAATACGTCTCAAAAATGAAACAAGCAGTTATAAATATCTTTAACGACGTGAAATACTTTTACGAAGTAAATTTTGGTAAAATAAATGAAAAATCATTCAATTTATCTAGAACGCTTAAGATACCAAAATTAAAGGATTCTCTTTTTTATTTAGAATGCCAATTAGAAGAAATAGAGGAAGACCAAATAAGACCAAAATTGATAATGAATATTGTTAATTTTGTATCAAAGAAAACTCATTTAAAACCTATTACTCGTGCTGAATTTGCTGTCCTTGAAGCTTTAATTCATTCCACACGTGTTAGAGTGTTTAAAGAATTAAATATGCAAGAAGAATTAGAAAATTTACTCTCTCTAGTGGATTATTATGAAAGATTGATTAAAAGAGTTGCACCTAATACTCTCTATGATAATATGATGTTTGAAATAGATTTGAAAATTCAAGATGAACTAAGATATGAAAAAGGTAAGGATAAAAACACCTAGTAGGTTACATTTTGGAGTAATAAATATCAAAAACTCTGATTTTAATCTTTACGGTTCAGTAGGTTTAGCTTTAAGCAACCCTTTTTCCATCATAGAAGCATATGAAAAAGAAAATTCATTAAAAATTAATGTATATAGAGAAGATATAAAATTTAGATTATCAAAATTATTGAAATATTACAAATTAAATAAAAATTTAGAAATAAATTTAATAAATGAAATTCCTGAACATGTAGGACTTGGTTCAACAACTCAAACAGTCTTAGCTATTTCTGAAGCATTATTTATTGCAAACGATCTTAGATTTGATCCATATGAAATTGCTCCTATATTGGAAATAGGAAAAATTTCAGGAATTGGAATTGGTGCTTATCTTTTTGGTGGATTTCTGATCGATAATGGGAAAAATAATTTAAATGAGGTCACTAAACTATCTTTCAAATGTGATTTTCCGAATGATTGGGGATTTATATTAATTATTGATTACAAAGTAAAAAGAATATCAGGAAAAGAAGAAGAAGAGCTATTTAAAATATTACCAATAACACCTAAGAATAGAATAGAAAAAATGTTAAACTTAATCGAAGGAATGAAAGACGCTATAAAAGAAAGAGATATAGAAAGTTTTGGAAAAAATTTAACTCAGCTACAAATTAATGTTGGATTGAATTTCTCTTCTGTACAAAAAGACATCTTCATCTTCAAAGATTATATAGATATGCTAAAGGGATTAGGTGCATTTGGAGTGGGCCAAAGTTCATGGGGACCAACAATATATGGATTGTTCTATGTAAGAGATTTAATAAAAGTTAAAGAAAAAATAATAGATAGATTATATTCAAATGTAGATATTATAAATTCATATGCGAATAATTATGGCAGAGAAATTAAAAAATATGATTGATTTAGAAGAATGGTTAAAAATATATGAAAAAATTTCAAAGGAGTTAAATTTATCATTCCAAGAGGATACAAGGGCGACGGAATTATTATCTGTTTTGATTAGAAATAAAGGATTAGAAGCAAAGGTATTGGAATCAATTGTTTATAAGAAACATGTAATAATTGCAGGTGCAGGTCCTTCAATAGTTGATGACTTAGAAAACGTTAAAAAAATAGATAGAAAGAAAGTTATTTATGTAACATGCGATGGAGCAACAAAAGCTTTTCAAGAAATAATGGACGATATACCTGATCTAATTGTAACAGACCTTGATGGATTTCCTAAAGAACAAGTAGCATGTTCTAAAGAAGGAAGCATAGTAATTGTCCATGCCCATGGAGATAACAAAGAACAAATAGCTACATATGTTCCGAAATTGGATAAAGTTATAGGTACAACGCAAGTAAGACCTAAGGAAAAAGTATATAATTTTGGTGGGTTCACCGATGGAGATAGAGCTGCCTATATTATAGGTAGCTTTAATCCTGCATCTATAACATTAATAGGTATGAATCTATCAGAAGAAGTTGGCACCTACTCAAAACCTATAATATTCGATAGAACAAGAAAAATTATAAAACTCAGAATTGCAAAAGAATTGTTAGAATTATTTGCAAAGAAGATTCAAGAACAAAAAAGGAATATAAAATTGTTCAATTTGACAAAAGATGCGAATGATGACATTAAAGGATTCCAACCTATTACTTTGAAAAAATATGTTGAATTGGTTTATAAATGATTAATTTCTTCAATGTTAGAAATATACATCAAAGGATAATTAATTTCTTCAATATATTCTAATTTTCCTGTAACAACATAATTACCATATTTTACTTTTATTTCAGCTTTAATATTTCTTTTGTTGATTTCATTATAAGAATATGGATTAATCTCTTGATTTTTATCAACAATTTGAATTTTTGCTGAAACTCGATAGGGTTGAGCAAGAATTGAAGCTTCAATAGCCTTTTTGATAACTTCAATATCTTTGGTTTTGAAAGGCATGGCCATAAATTGATGATAAACAAAACCTAAGGCTATTCCTAATTCAAATATTGCCCTTTCCTTATCATTAATATTGCCATGAAAATATTTTTTTGCAATATCTTCCATGCTTATGGAAATACAGAATATTATTTAAATTCATTTTATTTTATACAATTTTTGAAGGAATTCCAGTGCAAATTCATCAGCTTTTTTCTCATTACCTCTATGCCTGTTACAAAAAATTCTTATAACATGATAAAATTCATGAAGGACTATAAAGGCATTGTACATATATTCACCCTTTCTAAAATATATAGTATTTTTTATTGGATCATACATAGCTAAAGCTTTGTATTTACCTTTAGGTATCCCTACTTTTAAATTGGGTTTTTTAACACCATAATAGTTAGAGAGCTCTTCTATAGCCTTTTCTGTATCTCCACTAACTATTAAATTTATTATTTTTTTATGATCAATGCCTTTATCTTCCATATTAGATCAAGCTTATTATTGCTATATACATAAAATATGATGCAAAGAAAAAAAACGTTCCTATAGAAAATATTTTAATTGCTAAAGAAGCAATCCCTCTATTAATACTATAACCCTTTCTTACAATGAATGCAAAAAATAATACCCAAATTATTATTCCTGTAAAGAAACCTACAACAGAAATAATTCCAAATAGTGAAATAAAGGTTAATCCTGCTGTAAGCCACCAACCAATTTGCAAAGGATTTACCAATGCAATTCCCAATCCTAATAAATAGCTATTTGAGCTTTTTTCATTTCCTCTTTTAAACTCATTCTTGGTACTTTTTAAAGAAGAATAAATTAAAAACATCATAAATAATGAACCTATTATATAAAATGGGAATAAAGGCAAATTCTTGATAAATCCATAAAGTAATAGAGTTATTATCATGAAAATAAAATCTGCTGTCATAGCTCCAAAACCTACACTTATACCATTCAAATATGAAATGATTGTTCGTTGGGCCATCATAGCTAATATAGGACCTGGTGGTGCAGCTAAAGATATGCCATATAAAGTTCCTAATAGGAAACTTGTTAATATATCCACTAATAGCAATTATTGGTTGGAAATTCTTATTTATTTTTTAATCAAAAACTTCAAAAACCAAGGGGTTGAAATTGGTATAACTATTTTTTGAATAGATTGAATTTTAGCAATTGAAGCTGCAGGAATTACGCTTAATAAAGTATGCAATGCATTGTAAATAGCTGTAAATATTAGAATCCAAATTAATGGATTACTTGAATAAATTCCTGTAGTAACTAAAATTGAATGAGATGCGTAATTTATATATCCTGCAAAGATTGTTATAAAGAACAAATAATTTACTATCGTCATTACTCCCACCCTTAAAATCATTGCAAATACAATTCCTAGAGACATTAACTTTTCGTAGCTTGACCTCTTTAGTACCAGAAAAGCTGAATAATAACCAAGAATGGTAGATAGCACGGCTATTGATTTTGCTGCAGGACCTATTAATGGAAATTGAGAGAAAATGTTGAGCAATAAGAAATGAATAGCTTCAATTATTATTGCAATAAAAGGTCCAAATAATAAGAATGCTAAAATAACTATTATTTCAGCAGGATCAAATTCCAAATATGGCAGTATTGGGAATGGAAAATAGTGAGAAAGAGTTAGAGAAATAATAGAGACCAAACTACCTAAAAGTGCTACTATAGCTATTTGTTTTGAGTTCATATTATTATTAAATTGTATTACAAATTTAAATGTTATTACAAAATAATTTGTATATATCTTCTATAATTGGGATTAAATAATTATTTTATAATGATAGTAGAATTTATTAATGAAATAAAAGGTCAAGTAAGCATTTTGAAAAGTTATTATGAAGATCTTAAAAGAAGCGAATATTTTGGTATTTTGAACCAAAAAGAAAATGAAAGTTACTTTTTTGGTTTAGGAGATTCATATGCTGCATCAATTGCCGTAAGTGAATTAACTGGTTGTGTTTATGGTGAACCCTATGAATGGCAATATAAAAAATTACCTTTCGGAAAAAATTTTATCTTTATATCTGTATCTGGAAAAACAAATGCGAATATAAATTTAGCAAAAAAAGCAAAAGAATTAAAAAACAGAATAATTGCTATTACAGGTAATAGGGATTCTGAACTAGCAAAAATAGCAGATTTAGTTATCGATATGAATTATAAAGAAAAGATAATACTACCTGGAACATTATCGTTTACAAAATCTTTAGTTGCTTCATTTTCATTATTTGGAATAGATTTAGATTTCGAAATAATAAAAAGGGAATATGAAAAATCAAAGGAAAAAAGATTTGGCTATTTTGGTGATGGATCTTTGTTTATATTGGCATCACCACTATTATATCCTATAGCATATTATTGGAAAGCTAAAACTGCTGAAACAACAGGGATAAAGGCATTCGCAGAAAGGGTTGAATTATTTAGTCATGTAGATTTGTTCTTCTTAAATAGAAATGACGGCCTTATAATTCTGAGCAGGCCTGAAGATAAAAAGGCTCAATTATTGTTCGATAGTTTAAGTGAAAAAATTAATTTCTGTATAAAAATAGATTTTTCTCAAAGGTTGCAAGAAAGTTATATAATCGGTAGTTTTTATGCTCAATTATTTTCCTATAATCTTATGAGAACACTAGGAAAATATGATTTTAACTTTTCTAAATCAGAATTCTTAGAATTTAGCAATAGATTAATTTATTAATTCTATTATATTTTTTGAAGGATAATTCAAATTATAAAATTCACCGTTATTAAATAGAATCTTGCCTCTTCTAATTGTGGTTTCAATTTTAGCTTTAATCTTCCATCCATCAAATGGAGAAAATTTTGACTTTGATATAAATTTACTAGAGTCTATTACCATATCATTTTCAAAATTAAATATAACTAAATCTGCATAATAACCCTCTCTAATAATGCCTTTTTTTATTCCTAAATATCTCGCAGGATACACACAAAGGCAATCTATTAGTTTATTTAATTTTATTATGCCTTTAAAACAACTATCTAAAAATATAGAATACATTACTTCTATAGAAGGATAACCTGGAGGAGGATTTTCTGATAATTTTTCCTCTAAACTATGAGGAGCATGATCGCTTGCTATAAAATCAATTTTTCCAACATTAATTGCATTTATAATTGCTTCATTATCTCGTCTCAATGCTAAAGGCGGACGTACAGTAGAATAGCCTTTTGGCTTATTTGCAACATCATCAATACAAATAAAAGTATGATGCGGTGTTACTTCAATGTAAACTTTTTTATCCTCAAATTTTCTTCTATAAGATTCTATCAATTCTATTGATTCCGCTCTAGATATATGAGCAAAACGTATGTTGTTTAATTTTTTTGAATGCTCCAATACATAATTTACAGCGGATACTTCATCTAACCCAAATTGTGCATGAAAAACTGCTTTTTTATCATTTAATAATTCCTCGAAATTAGGCAATGCTTTAAGGTCTTCTTCATAAAATTTTACTGCAAAATACTCATTTATTTTATTGTTTCTCAATATTTCATAGCTAGGCTTTATATGCAGACCAAAATCAACCTTGGATTTGTTTTTAAAGTCCTCATATCTTTTCTTTAAATTTTCTATTGTATTAACAGGTGGTTTAGTATTGGGCATATCTAAAACTGTTGTTATCCCTCCAGCTAACGCAGCTAAAGAACCTGATAATATCGTTTCTTTATAACTTTCATTCCAATCTCTAAAGTGAACGTGTAAATCAATGCCTGCTGGAAGGATTACACTTCCTTTACCAATTTTAATTTTTTTAATATCTATATTTGAAACCTTTGATATTTTAGATATTTTTTCTCCGCTGATTAGAATTGAACATTCTATTAAATCATTATTTACATAGGCTTTACCCTCAATACAATAGTCTTCAGAATTTACTTCGCTCAACAATTTGCTCTATAACTTCACTTTCATTTAAATATCGCATACAATAGTTGCATTTAAGCTTTAAAGGCTTCTTCGATATGACACGGAAGCTAGAGATTATTGGTTCATTATACTGTCTACTTATACAAGTTGGGTTATTACATTTAAGAATGTTTTCAACCACGTCTTGTAGTGCTATTTTTCTTTTTTCATAAACCTTATAGTCTCTTATGATATTTATTGTAGCTTCAGGTGCAATAAGTGCTAATCTGTTCAACAAATTTGGATTAATTTCTAAATTTTCTACTTTAACAACATCTTTAATTCCCAATTTTCTGCTTTTTACATTCATAACTAAAGCTATCGTATATCCTTCTTTACCTGTCAATTCTAATAAACTAAGAACAGAAAGCGCTTTTCCAGCAGGAATATGGTCGATAACGGTGCCATTCTTTATCTTAGTAACTTTCATTTCGTATTCTTCCATGGCTATACTTCAACCCCAAATATTAATGATAAAATAGCCATTCTTAAAGGTATTCCAAATTTCGCTTGTCTAAAATAAGCTTGTTTAGATGTCGAATCTAATTCATATGTAAGCTCCTCAACCCTTGGCAATGGATGCATTACAATCATATTTGGCTTGGACTTCTCTAAGCTCTTTAAATCAAGTTTGTAAGAACCTCTTACTCTCTCATATTCAGCAAGGTCTACAAATCTTTCTTTTTGCAACCTAGTTACATATAAAACATCGAGCTCGGAAATAACATGTTCTAAGTTAGTAAATTCTTCAATTTTTACACCTTTATTTAAGAGCTCATCTTTTATTTCATTTCGAATTTTTAATTGTTCAGGAGAAATTGCGTATATTTTATTATCATATTTAGAAATCGCTAGGATAAATGAAACAACAGCCCTGCCATATTTTAAGTCTCCATATACACCAATGTTCAATTTATCTAACCTGTTGAAAGTGTTCTTTATCGTGTATAAATCAATCATTGCCTGTGTAGGATGATTAAGTGTTCCATCACCTGCGTTTATTACTGGATGTTCACAAATGTCAGCTGCAAACTGCGCAGAGCCTTCTATTGGACTTCTTATAATGATGAGGTCGCAGTATGAATCTAACATCTTTAATGTATCATAAAGACTTTCTCCCTTTTTTATCGAAGCATACTCTCCCGTTACATTAACAACTTCAGCTCCCAATCTCTTAGCTGCTACTTCAAAACTAACTCGTGTTCTAGTGCTTGGCTCAAGAAACAAATTAGCAATAATTTTACCTTTTAATGAATCCTTAAATTTAATATTCATATATTTATCTGCAATATTAAATAAGTGTTCAAGCTCCTCTCTACTAAAGTTCTCTATTGTAATGATATCCCTGTTGAACCAATTCATATTCATGAAATCTAATTTCTTTAATCAGTTTAAATTATTTCCTTTATCTGATTTAAAATATCTTTCAATTTAAATAATGAAATTAGTTCAATTCCATAATCTTTTAGCTTGTTATATGCACCTTCTTCTCTATCTACAATAACGAAGGCATAATTTACAAAATAGTTTTCATCTTTCAATTTTTCATAGCCATCAAATATATTTCCACCTGTAGTAGCAACATCATCAACAATTAAAATTTCAGAATTCTTTTCAACTTTTCCTTCAATCAACTTTTGTGTTCCGTGACCTTTAGTTTCCTTCCTTATATATACTAAAGGTTTTTTAAGTCTATAAGCAATGAAAGATGCCCAAGCTAAACCACCTGTTGGAATGCCAGCTATAGCATCGAACTTAATTTTATCTATCAATTTTGCCGATTCTTCAACAATATAACTATAAATATCCGGAAAAGATAAAGCAACTCTTAAATCTATATAAATATTGGATTCTTTGCCTGAAGAAAGTAAGAATTTACCTGTTTTAATAGAACCTATTTCTAGCAATTTTTTAATTATGATATCCATTGTAATTCAACAGCTTTTTTCGCTTCGCTTATATAATCTTTTGCTTCAAAAATAGATCTACCAACAATTTCATAATCTGCCCCATTCTTTATTGCAGACCCATATTTCATTCCTTGTGCACCTATTCCAGGAGAAAAAATTTTTAAATGTGTTTTTGACCTTAGTCTTTTTAAAATATCAGGCTTTGTTGCTGGAGCAATTATCCCTGCAAGGCTTAAATTATTGCATATCTCAACAAAATATTCAAGATTTTCATCATATTTTATTGAATCATGTGAAGTCATCGCTACTATACCTAACGTCGGGATAACTTTATTTAAAGCTTTAAGAGAAGATTCGCCAATAAATGTATGAGCTATAACAGCATCAAAATTCAATTTTTTTGCAAGCTTTCCTATTTTTTCACAAATATGTTGAACATCAGCTATTTTCAGATCAGCTATTGTAACAAAATCTTTTGATAATTCATAATTTAGTCTTTCAGCATAAGAATATGCTTCTAATAAACAAGTTAGACCTATTTTAATTCCTACAGAATATTCTCTTAATTGTTCTAGAAAGACCTTTGAATAGTGATTCGCATCGTCTATAGCTAAAATGAGCTTACTTTTTTTAGCCTTTGATATAGAATCTATTTTTTTAATAAAATCTTCTGAACTCATATCTTATTTAACATTACAGACATAGCTATATAAATTAAGAAAAAGCTTCTTACAAAAACTATGAACCAAAAAGGAATTAATATTACATCAACACTTAAATGGAAAAACATTGGGACAAGTATAGACAAAAAAGGATATTCAATCAATAAAAGCAACTGTAATACGATTGAATTAAAAATAATTTTCTCGGGCTTTGAAGCAATTATTAATATAACTAATTCATAAAGTGCATACTGTGGTGAAAATCCAAATGAAAATGCAAATATTAAAGAAAGTAAACCTAATGTAATTTTTTCAAATGTAAGCTTACTTGTAGCAAAATATAAAAAAACGATTGTGAAAATAACAACAAGAGCTAAAGATATGGTTTTTAAGATGCTCTGTGAAAAAAATGAAACATTATATTTTAAAGGTTCAGAAAATATAGAAGGACAGGGTGTAATTCCTATCATATGAAAACCTACAAGTTGTAATGTAAAACTATCAGAAGGACAATTTAAATAAGCTCCTGTTGGAATGTAAAAGCCATTCTTTAAGTAATCAAACAGACCAAACATGGATTCCCATGCAGGCCTATTAGATTGCCAAGCTAAAGAGCTTGTGTATAAATTTAAATTAAAAAATATCGGAACATTAAATACAATTAAACCAAGAATTAAAAATGGCAAATACTTAAAGAAAATTTTTCTCATGTTTTTATCAAAAAGGCAGCTTCCATAAATGAAAATCGGAATAATTTTCAAGGATGTTCCAACTGAAATAAAAAATGTACTTAATTTACTCTTCTTGTTTATGAAGTAGTACCCTAAAACTAAAAATAAGATAACAACAGGATCATAAACTTGTTGTGTATAAATCCAAAAAAGGGGTAGCGGTGATGACAAATAAAGCCACCTAACATATTGCGAGTAATGGTTTGGTGATTCTTCAAGTATTTTCCATATTAATATTCCTGTTATAGAGTCACAAATAGCATTGATGAAATAAAATATTACTGAAAAATTTAGCAAACTATTCATAGTTAAGAAATTAAGAATGTATGAATACAAATTAAATAGAAAAGGATAAGGCGTCCAAACGTTTAAAATCCCATTCTTTTGCTGAATTATGTAAATATCATGAAGCCATGAAGTAAAATAAGTAACCAAAGGAAAATGTATGATCGGAATCAACAAAACTGGAAAGAATCTGGAAATAAAAAGGATAATAATATACACTTCGAATTCATACTTCAGCAAACTCTTAGGCAACAACGGTTTACCTTTGAACATTTGATTCACTTATTATATTTTTTTCTTTTATTCTAACGAATTATATATATTCAAGTTTTTCTTAATTATTAAAAAGGATGCATATAATACTTTGCACAAAACAGGTACCGGATTCAACAGACATGAGAATAGACCCTAAAACTAATAATTTGATTAGAGAAGGTGTTCCATCTGTCACCAATCCACCAGATTTATATGCTGCAGAAGAAGCATTAAGGATTAAAGAAAAATTCGGAGGGATTTTATCAGTTGTAACGATGGGCCCATTACAAGCTGAAAGTAGTCTAAGAGAACTTTTAGCTATGGGAGCTGATTATGCATATCATGTTTCGGATAGAGCTTTAGCAGGTTCTGATACATTAGCTACATCCTATACTTTATACATGGCAATAAAAAAAATTGTAGAGATACATGGACCCTTTACCTTTATATTTTTTGGAAGACAGGCTATAGATGGTGAAACTGGTCAAACAGGACCTGGTGTTGCAGCAAGGTTTGGTATTCCTATAATCACATACGCGTATAAAATTCAAGAAATTAACTTAGAAGAGAAGTATGTAATAGCTAACAGAAAAACATATGATGGAGAAGAAATTGTAAAAGCAAAATTACCTGCTGCACTAAGTATAACAGAAGAAGCTAGTAAACCGAGAGTACCATCAATAAGCGATATTATAAAGGCTTATAGAGCGAAAATTGTTAGATGGAATAAAGATGATTTAAAACTTGAAGATGATAAAATAGGTTTAAGAGGATCTCCTACTTTTGTAAAGAGAGTTTTTGCTCCTCCACCAAGAAAGAAAGGACAAATATTCGATGGTAGAAATAGAGAAAAGGATGCAGCAATATGGTTAGTTGACAATTTAATAAAGGTAAATGCTTTTAGCGAAAAAGTTGCTGAAAAATATGAAGAAGTTAAACCTTTACCTATTGCACAAGATAAAACAAAGAAATTTGGAGAAGTTTGGAGTACAGTTGAACATAGATATGGAAAGGCTGATAGTGTTTCATGGGAACTTCTTGGTGAAGCTAGGAGGTTATCAAGATTATTAGGAGTAAAATGTGCAGCTGTAATCGTAGGACATAACATAAAGCATTTAATCGATGAATGCGCTTCATATGGCGCAGATAAAGTTTATTATATTGACCATCCTATATTAGAAGATTATAGAACAGAACCATATTCTTTTGCTCTAACACAACTTTGTCTTAAATATAAACCAGATATACTGCTAATGCCTGGTACACAAAATGGTAGAGATTGGGCTGGATATGTAGCTACATTAATACCAACGGGATTAACAGCTGATGGAACTCAGTTAGACATAGACCCAGCTACAGGAATGTTGTTAGGTACAAGACCTGATTTCGGAGGAAACGAAATGTCTACAATAGTTTGTCCTAAACATAAACCCCAAATGGTGACTGTTAGACCTAGAGTGATGAAAATACCACCAAAGATACCAAATCCAAATGTAGAAATGATACAGGAAGAAGTAGAAATTGCAGAAAATAAAATTAATACACAACTATTGAAATTCATACCAAGAGAGAAGATAAAATTAGAGGAAGCTAAAATAATTGTTTCAGTAGGTAAAGGGTTAGGCTCACCTAAAAATTTATACATTGTAGAAGAATTAGCAAAACTTTTGAATGCAGAAATTGGAGCGACTAGGGCTGTGGTATATTCAGGATGGCTACCGAAAGATAGGCAAGTAGGACAAACTGGATTAATAGTTAGACCCAGACTTTATATAGCAATCGGAATTTCAGGCGCTATACAACATATTGTCGGAATGCAAAATTCAGATATAATTTCTGCGATTAACATTGACCCAGAAGCTCCAATTTTTAACGTTAGCGATTTTGGAGTTATAGGAGACCTCTTTAAAGTTGTACCTTTGCTTACTGAAGAACTTAAAAGTAGAGGAATAAAATATGGTTGAAAAATTTGATGTTGTTGTAGTAGGTGCAGGACCTGCGGGAGTGTCTGCAGCTATAGTTACTGCAAGAGCCGGATTAAATACTGTAATAATTGAAAGAGGAAATATACCAGGCGAAAAAAATTTATTCGGGGGTGTCTTATTTAAGCATCCCTTTGAAAAATTAATCCCTGATTTTGTAAAAACTGCACCTTTAGAAAGAAAAGTAGTTGAATACCAATATTGGATTTTACTCGATGACTCATTTATTAAACTTGTCTATAGGGATGATGCTTTTGAAAATAATCCCAGTGGATACACTGCTTTAAGAGCAAAATTTGATGCATGGTATGCAAAAAAAGCTCAAGAAGCTGGTGCTATGTTAATAACAAGAACACAAGCTCTTGAACCTATAATAAAGGATGGAAAGGTGATAGGTGTTAATACAGATAGAGGAGAGCTATTTGGGAATATTGTTATCGCTGCAGATGGTGCAAATTCGTTATTAGCACAAAAAGCAGGTCTTCATGATGAATGGAAACCCCACCAATTAGCATTAGGTGTAAAAGAAGTAATTGAAGTACAAAGGACAAAAATAGATGAAATGTTCCAAGTAAAGACTGAAGAAGGTGTTGCTGCCACAATTATTGGAGGACCGTTAAAGGGTATGACAGGTGGCGGATTTTTATATACTGATAGAGAAGCATTATCTGTTGGAATAGGTGTACTTCTTAGCGATCTAGTAAGTAATAACATAAGACCGAATAAGCTTTACGAGAAGTTCAAAAGACATCCTGCAATTTATCCTTACATAAAAGATGGAATTTTAAAGGAATATTCGGCTCATCTTATACCAGAAGGAGGATATAATGCAATACCAAAATTGTATACTAACGGTATGATGGTAGTTGGAGATGCTGCATTACTAGTTAACGTTGTGGGATGGGAAGGAACAAACTTAGCAGCAGAATCTGGTATATTAGCTGGCGAAACAGCTATTTATGCTCATAAAGTGAAAGATTTTAGTGCAAATGTACTAAAAATTTATGAAACAAAATTGAGAAACAGTTTCGTTCTTAGAGATCTTAGAAAATTTAGAAGAATTCCTCCTTTTTTGTACAAGAACAAGCACTTTTTTAGCTCTTATCCTGAAATGTTGAGGGATATCCTAAGGTTATGGCATACAGTTGATGGTGAACCCAAAGAAATAAAGATAAAGAGAATTAGAGATGTTATTATTAGTAAAGTAGGACCTATCAAGCTTATAAAGGATATTTCTGATTTAATAAGAGGGATATTATTTTGAGTCAACAAATTTATATTCAAAAACAAAAAGAAGAAATTCCAGTATATAAAAAAGAAGAAAATTCTAATGTAGAAGGTAAATTATTTTTGGCTAGATATAAAAGAGATGATGTATCTCATCTTGTGATAAAGGATAATGAAACATGCATAAAATGTAATCATAAACCTTGTATTATAGTATGCCCTGCAGATGTTTATAAATGGGAAGAAAATAGATTAATAATTTCTTACGATAATTGTGTAGAATGTGGAAGTTGCAGAATAGTTTGCCCTTATTCAAATATACAATTTAGGTATCCATTGCATGGTAAAGGAATAGGATATAGATATGGTTAAAAAGATATTTTATGTAGAAATTTCCTTATTAAAAAATAGTAAATTATTAAAGAAGTAAATATTATTCCGGCAAATATGTATAAATATTCATTTAATAACGAAATTAAAAATTGCCATTGTTCATAATATACATAGCCTAAAATTGAAAGTATTGAATTCCAAGATAGATTACCAATCAATGTTATTATTAAAAATTTATTGACATTCATTTTTCCTATCCCAGCAGGAAAAGAAATAAGTGTTCTTATTAAAGGTATAAACCTTGCAATCAAAACTATTATAATACCATACTTGTTGAATAGATAAATAACCTGATCAAGGCGATTTTTATTTATTAAAAAATAGTGTCCATATCTTTCTAAAAAGGGATAACCCAACTTATAGCCTATGAGGTAATCAATTATCGACCCTATCAAACTTCCAACAGTACCAAAAAAAATTGCATAATATAAATTCAAAATTCCCAATCTAGATAAAACACCTGCTAATGGCATAACAACTTCACTTGGCACAGGTAATGAAGCAGATTCTAAAAGCATTAAAATCATAATTCCGACATAATTACCTATAAAAAATTGTATCAAATTGTCTATTATGTTCATTTATAAAATATCTTTTAAATTTTTCATTATATAGACTTTTCGAAAATATAAATTCAAATAACTCGTTATAATTTCGATGAAAATATCAGTAATAGGAGCAGGAAGAATAGGAAGTATGTCTGCGTTTGAAATAATAAACAGAGATCTTGCAAATGAAATAGTTCTTGTAGATATAGTTAAAGGATTGCCACAAGGTGAAGCTATGGATTTAAACCAAATGGCATCTGAAAAAGGAAAAAGTGTGAAAGTGGTCGGATCCAACGAATATAAGGACATAAAAGATTCAGATATAATTGTTGTAACAGCTGGATTTGCGAGAAAACCTGGAATGACAAGGATGGATCTTTTGAAGACAAATGCAGGTATAATTAAGGAAGTAGCCCAAAATATCTCTAAATATTGTGAAAATTCTATCGTTATCACGGTAACGAATCCGATGGATGTAATGAATTATATAGTATTCAAAATAACTGGATTTCCTAGAAAACATGTCATAGGAATGGGAGGGCTTCTAGATTCATCTCGTTACAGAGAGAGCTTAGCTAATATGTTGAATGTCGGTAGAAGCGCAATTAAAGCGCTTGTAATAGGTGAACATGGAGAGAATATGCTACCTATGCCTCGGTATTCAACTTTAGGAGGAATTAGAATAAGCGATATACTTTCTAAAGAACAAATTTTAGCAGCAGAAGAAAATACTAGAAAGATTGCAGCAGAAGTCATTTCATTAAAAGGTGCTACTGTTTATGCACCTATAAGCTGCGTTGCGACAATGGTAGAGAGTATTGTAAGAGATAAGAAAGATATAATACCAGCTTCTGTTTATCTTGACGGGGAATATGGCTTGAAAGATATATGTATTGGCGTACCTGTTATTCTAGGTAAAAACGGATGGGAACAAATTATTGAATTAAATCTTAACGAAGAAGAAAAAGAAAAATTTATGAAAGGAGCAAATGCTATTTATAATGCAATAGAAGAACTTAAAAAGGAAGGCCTTTTAACTTAAATTAAATTTAAAACTCTGTATTAAGTTTTTAAGTATATGGTTTACAACTATAAAGACCTTAAAATAACATGGCTAGGTCATGACAGCTTTAAAGTAGAATACAAAGGTAAGTATGTATATTTTGATCCTTATAAAATAAAGCCGCAAAAAGAAAAAGCAGATTACATACTAATATCACATAACCATTTTGACCATCTATCACCTGAAGATATAAATAAAGTTTTGTCAAAAGGCACCGTTCTTATTGCACCGACCGAATGCAAAGATGAATTAGAAAAATTTAAAGAGAACAAAAAATACTATGTTAAACCAGGAGACGAATTAAGCTTTGACCTAATCAAGGTTAAAGCAGTAAATGCATATAATGTAAATAAATTTAGAGCACCAGGTGTTGTTTTTCACCCTAAAGAAGACAATAAAGTAGGTTATGTGGTAACATTTGGAGAGACATCAATTTATCATGCAGGAGATACAGATCATATACCAGAAATGAAAAACTTAAAGCCAACCATTGCATTATTACCCGTCTCAGGCACTTATGTTATGACTAAAGAAGAAGCTATAGAGGCAGCTAAAGATATTAAACCTAAAATTGTAATTCCAATGCATTATGGTACTATAGTTGGTTCAGAAGCAGACGCTGAATACCTTAAAGGAAAATTACCTAAAGAAATAGAACTAGTAATATTAAAACCTGAGTAAATTATCTTAGAACTTTTTTAAATATTTTTGAAGAAATATTTCTTCCAGTAAGAACAAAGCAATTATTATTCTTTAATTTTTCTTTATATCTAAATATTATAGCAAAAGATGAAGCTGCGCTTGCTTCAATCAATATTCTTTCAGCATCAAAGATTTTTATTAAAGAATTTATGATCTCTTCTTCTTTTACAAGAAGAATTTCATCTACATATTTTTTTGAAACTTCAAAAGCAATTTTACCTACTTTTCTAACCGCCATACCTTCAGCTATTGTTTTTTTAGCTTTAACAGTTATTATTTTATTTTTCAGCATAGCATCATACATTGAAGGTACAGATTCTGATTGAACACCTATAACTTTAATTTCTGGATTTATTTGTTTTAAATAATAGGAGGCACCTGCTATTAAGCCTCCACCGCCAACAGGAAATATTACACAATCTATATTTTTATTTTGCTCATATATTTCCAATCCTACCGTTCCTTGGCCAGAGATTACATCAGGATCATCATATGAATGAATATACAACGCTCCATTTTCATTTGCATACTTTTCAGCATGTCTATTGGCTATATCAGAATACTTCCCTGCTCTTATTATCTTAGCACCTAATCTAGACATTTTATATAATTTGTAATCTGTTCCTACTTCTGGAACAAAAACTACTACAGGAATTTTTAGAAGATTGCCTACATATGCTACAGCGATACCGTGATTACCACTGGATGCTGTTACAAGCATTCTAGGTTTATGTCCATTTTCTATTTGTTTAAGCACTTTATTTGCTACTCCTCTTATCTTGAATGAACCAACTTCATGCATGAATTCACATTTGAAATAAATCCCTTTACCAAACTCTTCACTTAATATTTCACTTTTTATTATGGGTGTTTGAAAAGTTAATTTGCTTATTCTAGTTTTCGCATTATAAATTTCTTCAAGTTTTAAATTTTTATCGAGCATAGAGCTATTTTATCTTTGATATGGTAGAACTAGATAAAAAATCTGATTTGACAGCGCAAAAAGTTAAGATGAGAGAAGATGAGGTTATTCCAATACTATCTAAGTATTTAGAAAGAATAGAAAAAATGGTAAAGATAAACGCTCCCTATAAACTAATAGTTCCATTAGGTAGAAATAACATGGAAATTTTAAACAAACTTGCTAAAGAAAAGTTAGGCGTTGAACTAGAATACATACCAGTTACAACTGCTGAAAGACAATTTACAGTTACTATAAAGAAAAAAATTAAATAGTTTCTAACAGATTTTTAACTTCGTTTAATAAATTATTTAGAAATTCTTTAACTTTCTCGCTTTGTTTTTTATATGCTTCTATTTCTTTTTCATATTTATTTTTTAGATTGGAAATTTCTTCTTTAAGACTATTTATTTCTTTATTAGCGTTCTCTAAACTAGAAGCAATTTTACTTTCTGGAACAAATTTCTCTATAATAATATCTTTAAATTCCAACTTATTCATCTGTTTATCGTAAATTGCATTGAGGGTAATTTGGATTGGATCTCTTTTTTCGATTTTCATTTTTTCTACAATTTCCTTATACAGCTCTTGATTTAACTTGGAAATTTCATTTATTATTATATCTCTTGGAACATTATTGCCTAAAACTGCTAATGCTACTCTACGAAGTTTATTAGCATAACCAGCTGCAAATATAACACCAGTACTTAATTTAAAGATTTGCTGAGATTCACTCATACATTATTATAATGTTAAAATAATCTAAAAATGTTTTTTATTTAATTTGATATTACAACTTATTTAAAATCTTTAATGCATTTTCATATAAAATTTTTTTAATTGTTTGTTCTTTTAGATTTATTTGTTTCAATTCATTTATTATTCTACTAGGCCTTATCATCGGGTAATCACTTCCAAATAGTGTTCGATCTTGAAGTAAAGAATCCATATATCTAATTACAACATTCGGTATATACTTAGGAGACCATCCACTAATATCAATGTAAACATTTGCCTTATGATAGGCAACAGCTAAAGCTTCTTCATACCAAGGCCAACCGAAATGGGCCATTATGAAAATAACATTTGGATATTCAGATGCTACATTATCTATGTAAATTGGCCTTCCAAAATCTAATTTTAAGCCTCCACCTCCCTTTACATTAGCTCCTATTCCAGTTATTCCTGTATGTATAACTATAGGTAAATTATACTTGTCAGCAAAATCATAAACTTTCTTTAATCTTTCATCATCAGGTCTAATAACTTGAAGTTGAGGATGTATTTTGATTCCCTTCAAGCCTAATTCATTTATAGCATACTTTAATTCAGATAAGTAATCTTTATTCATGTCGAAGGATGCGAAACCATAAAACAAATCAGGATCTGAATTGCATATTTCTTTGATATGTTCATTTTCTATTCTTCCCCCACCTTTTAAGTGGGAAATGATTGGTAACAATATTGCTTTCGTTATTCCCTCATTTTTTAAATCTTCAGCAAAACTTTTATAATCACTAACTTTAAAATTCGCTCTAAAATACTTTACTGTAGGTTCGAATAGTTCACCTAATGTAGATATGAATTGATTTGTTGGAGGATGAACATGGAAATCGATTATCATTTTATATAAATTCTATTTCATCAGAGGTGGTTATAATTCCTTTATATAAGAAATCAACCTGTCTAATTGCTGCATAATAATCAAAGTCATTTAGTGCAGAAATAGCATCTATAGGTAGAATTACTTTATACCATCTTAGGGCTGCACTTCCAGCGGTGTGCAATACGCAAATATTTGCAACTGTGCCTGTTATTATTAAATTCTGAATATTGTTAATTCTAAGAATATGATCCAATGATGTTCCATAAAAAGCATCGTATCTTAATTTTTTTATTATAATATCATTTTCGTTAGGTTTTAGTTCATCAACAATTTCCGAACCCCATGTATTTTGTACTGCATGTTCGCCCCATATTTTAAATTCCAGATCATCTTTTGTATGCCAATCTTGAGTGTATATAATTTTTACTTTTTTTTCTCTAGCTTTTCTTATAAGATTACTTATCTTATTGATAGTATTTCTTGAATTAGGCACAAATAACTTTCCATTTGAGTGAGCAAAATCATTTTGCATATCTACAATTATTAAAGCAGTAGTTTTTGCTTCAAGTAACACATTTTTACTAATTGAATATTCTGGAATTTCAATCCTATTCATCAAATTAAAATACATCTTACTTCAATAAAAATTCCGAATTATCTGTAGAATTATCCTAGTAATACCATTGGAAGCTGATATTTCTATTTATATACTTATTTTAAGAGTCTCTGAACCCAACATGAGAGTAAAAACAAAAGACTTAAGAAATGATATGAATGATATTTCTATCACAGTAAAAATTGTCTCAATAGAATATGAAAAATATGTTAATACAATATATGGCAAGGCTAAAGTTGCTCGAGCGGTCGTTGAAGATGAAACAGGAAAAACATATTTAACACTTTGGAATGAACAAATAAATAAAGTTAAAGAAGGATCTTACGTTCAACTTGAAAAAGCTTATGTAACAAGTTGGAAGGGAATAATTAGTTTAAATGTAGGTAGAAGAGGCAAAATTACCTTAATTTAAATAATTTTTTATTTTCTTTTAAAATCTTTTTTAAAATAAATTTCATGTTTATGAAAAGAAATATTATTAATTAATCTATTTTTTTCATAGATTTTAAAATATGTTTTCAAGACTATGTCTCTTAACCCATGTTTTTTGCACCAAATTGTAAAAAATAGAATAAAAAAAGTATTACGAGTAATGTGTATGACCTTAACAATAAAATGTGGATCCTGTGGGTTCAAATTTTTTAACGATGCAGAAGATGTAATTTCTCCATTGGATATATTGAGAAGATATGCACACACTTGTCCAAGTTGTTTCAAAAGACTGGAATTTAATTTTAATAGAATATTCGTGAAAAATGAAGATATGGATATAATAGAAAAGAGAATGAGAATGATTCGTATAAGAAAAATTACCTCAGTTAAAAGACATATATATAATTTTGAAGAAACTAAAAACATTTAAAAAATACATTACACTTTTAGAAATAATGTAGGCTTAATGCAACTATTATTAAAAAAGCTATGTCCGAACGATTATAACGATATTACTTCAATTAGGTTAGAAAATGGATTGGTTTGTGAAACTTGTTTACCTGATAAAGATTTAAGGTTAGTTAATAAAGAAAATTTAATTGAATATTTAAATGAGAAGAGTAAATTAACTGGTGATTTATTAGAATTCGTTAAACAAGAAAAGGTAATAAATGAATTCTCTGATTTTGCAAAAAAATTGGTTGGTGAACCTTTAAGTGCACAAAGAAATTGGTTAATAAAAGCAATCAGTGAAAAAAGTTTTGCTATAACATATCCTACAGGTCTTGGAAAGACAACATTTGGTATTTTATACATTCTTTATAATATTCAAAAAGATAGGAATAAAAGATATATGTTTATTACTCCTACTAAAGCATTAGTTCAACAAACTAAAGAAAAATTTGAAAATTTTGCATCTACGTTAAAATTAGAAATTAATTTAGTCTCTAGTAATGACAAAAATAGAAGGATATTAAAAGAAAAATTAATCAATAAGAATTATACATTAGCAATTTTAACTCCAGCTTTCCTAAGTAAAAATCGTGAGTTATTTACATCTGTAGATCAGTTGGGCATTATTGATTTAGTTTTTGTCGATGATGTTGATGCATTGTTAAAGAGGTCTAAAAATATAGACTACATTCTACATTTAATAGGTTTTGATAAAGAATTATTAATAAAGATAAAAGGGTATATTGGTAAGATTCAAAGAAGAGACGTCGATTTTTCAGAAAAAAAAGATATTATAAATTTGATTCAAAAATACAAATCAGAACATAAAGTTGGCCAATTAATATTCTCTAGTGCCACAACAAGAGTAACATCTTCCAGAATAAAACTTCTAAAATTACTGTTAAATTTTGAACCAGGTTCAACAACGGAAGTCTTTAGAAAGATATATGATATTAAAGTTGAAAGTAAGAATATTATTCGCTCATTAACAAAAATAATTAAACTAGTAGGAAGCGGAGGCATAATATTTCTACCTTCAGAACAATTTAACATAGGTTTAGAGTCAATAAAAAAGAGATTAGAAAGAATTGGTATAAAATCTGCAATTGTAACTTCAAAGAATTACTCAGCTATTAATGAATTCAAGGAAGGTAAAGTTGATGTTCTCATTGGTTATTCAAGATTTTATAGCCCTTTAGTTCGCGGCTTGGACATACCTGATAGGATTAAATATGCCATCTTCTGTGGAATTCCTAGATTTTATTTCAATTTTAAGAGCGTAGAAAAAAATCCTATAAGAGCTTTATGGATTGCAGGTATTATATTAAATGCAATAAGCGATCATGACAAAAGAATAGAGTTACTAAAATTAACTAATAAGCTAAGAATGGAGGTTCAAAAATATACACCTGAACAATTGAGATTCATCACACATACATCACAATCGAGAGAAGATATTAAATTATTCCAGCTTACAAAAAATGTTTTTGATGAGATTCAAAAAGTGCTTTACGATGAAAAAATATTAAATACACTAAAACAAAGATTCAAAATAAATATCGAAGAAAGAAATGGAGAGAAGTACTTCATATTTGCTGATTCCCTAACTTACTTGCAAGGTTCTGGAAGAACTAGTAGGATGTATTTTGGAGGTATCACAACAGGTTTATCATTTCTCATAGTAGATGACGAGGGAGCGTTCAATTCTCTTACAAACCAACTTAGGAATATAATTGAAGAATTTGATTGGACGGATTTTAAAAAATTTTTAAAAAATAAAGATCTAATTATTCAAGTAATAAATAAGGAAAGAGAAGCAATAATTAAGAAAGAAATAAAACATGTTAGAAATGAATTCCAAAGCTTAAAAACAGCTCTCTTCGTAGTAGAGTCTCCAACAAAGGCAAGATCTATAGCTTCATTTTTTGGTCGTCCTTCAATAAGATACTTAGATGGTATACCTGTTTATGAATGTGTAGCAGATAAATATATTTTAAACATAATAGCTACAAAAGGACATTTACTTGATTTAGTATACACTCATGACGAAAATAACAAAATTTACTTTGGAGTTAAAGAAGCTCAAAAAGAGTTCATACCAATTTATACTACAATAAAAAGATGCTTAAATTGTCACAATCAATTTACAGAATATTTAAAAGAAGAAGGTAAATGTAATTTTTGTGGAAGTACACTCATCAATGATTCCATAAACGTAATTAATGTACTGAAACAGCTTTCAAGAGAAAATGACATGGTAATTATAGCAACGGATCCGGATACTGAAGGAGAGAAGATTGCTTATGATGTATATTTGGTAATTAAACCTTTTGCAAAGGAAATAAAAAGAGCTGAAATGCATGAAATTACCTTAAAGGCTCTGAATAAAGCATTAAACAATTTAAGAGAAATTAATAAAAATTTTGTCACAGCTCAAGTTATAAGAAGAATTGGTGATAGATGGGTAGGTTTTTCGATATCTTATGTACTTCAAAAACTACACGACAAGAAAAGTCTTGGATTAGGTAGGGTTCAAGCTCCTACATTACGATGGATAATTGAAAGTTATAGAAGTCATATACGTAGTAATAAAAGATATTTGGCTATGAATGTAGAAAATGAAAATATTAAATTGCATATTACATCTGAAATAATTAAATTACCCTCGTGGAATAGAGATAAAACTCTTCTCATTAAAAAGCTTCTTAAGAATAAGGAAGTTGAAGTTGAGAAAGTAAGTGTAGAAGAAAGCTATATTAATTCTCCCAAACCTTTCACTACGACAGAGATGCTGACTGAAGGAGTGAATAAACTTAAAATATCCTCAGATAGAATCATGAGACTAGCCCAGGATCTATTTGAAGCAGGACTAATTACATATCACAGAACAGATAGTTATTATATAAGTGAAGTAGGATTTCAAATAGCTTACAATTATTTAAAAGAAAATAACATGGAAGATCTATATAGAAAAAAACAATATGGTGAACAAGGAACTCATGAATGTATAAGACCAACAAGACCACTTGATAGATTTCAATTGGAAAATTCAATAGCTTCTGGATCTATCAGAATACCAATACAATTAACAGTACAACACTTTTTATTATATGATTTAATATTTCGAAATTTCATTGCATCGCAAATGAAAAGTGCAAAAATAAAAAGAATTAGAATTATGTTTAAAAATATATTACTAAAGATAAATAATGAAGAAGTTTCAATAATTCTTAAACCTCTATCACAAATCATTTATTGTGATAAAGAAAGTTTCGCCAAAATATTACCAATTAATGTTCAAGAAAAATTAAAAGAAATTAAAGAAGGCGATAAGTTAAAAATAATCAATTTAGAAGTCAAGAAAAAGATGAAGATGCTTCTTACAGAGGACTCACTAATAAAAAGAATGAAAAAAGAAAAAATAGGAAGACCTTCAACTTATGCAATAACCATACAAAAATTGAGAGAACATAAATACATATTTCCATCTAAAATCAAAAAGATGCTAATACCTTCAAAATTGGGTATGGAAATCGTTGATTATCTAAAAAAACATTTTAAATGGCTTGTCGACGTAAAGCTTACAAGAGATTTCGAAAACGTAATGGATGAAATAGAAAAAGGCAAGCCAGAAAAAGCTGATACTATATTGGATGAATTTAAGAAGAAATATTATGTTCAAATTGTCAATTACGTAAAGATTGAGAAACCAACGATGGCTGAAGTTTATTAATAAATTGTTCTTTAAATTAATTGTCCAATGATGAAAAATCAATCAACTGAATTAATGATGACTCCCAGGGGTATATGAGGACGTAAAAATTTAACATACCAAATCATAATAATTATAAGGGGGTGATGGACCCTTCGAGTAAATTAATATATGAAAAACAACTTTACGTTTCTTTATCTAATTTTTGTAACGGAAAAGGACTATTTACTTCGCAAAAAATTGAACAGAATGAAATAATAATTGAAATTATAGGCGATGTTGTAGAAGATGACTTAACAAATGTACATAATCCTTATGCGCTTCAAATCGATTTCAGAAAATACATAATACCTAAAAATATAACTCGTTACATAAACCATTCTTGCGACCCAAACTGTAAAATTGAAATCTTGAATGATAAAATTGTGTTAAAATCGATTAAAAAAATAAATGAGTTTGAAGAACTTACTTACAATTATAATACAACAGAGTACGATTTAGGTGTTGATTCTTTTAGATGTGGATGTAAATCGAAGGATTGTATAGGTATTGTAAAGGGGTTTAAGTACCTAAGTTTAGAAAGAAAAATAAAATTGGCAAATCTTATTCTACCTTATTTGAAAATATTAATTTAGATAAATTATGGTCAATTTATCATATAAAGGAGTTACAATTGAGATAAAGAAAGGAGATTTGACAGAAGAAAATTCTGATGCGATTGTAAATCCAGCAAATTCACAAATGATAATGGGTGGAGGCGTTGCATATATTATAAAAAAGAAAGGTGGAGAGGAAATAGAAAAAGAAGCAATGAAAAATGCCCCTGTTGAAATAGGAAAGTCAATTATTACAGGTGCTGGAAGACTAAAATCTAAATATGTTATTCATTCGCCTACGATGGAAATGCCTGCTATGAAAACAACTAATGATAAGATTTTCAAAGCTACATTTTCATCAATTATAACAGCATCGCAAAAAGGTGTAAAATCTATATCCTTACCTGCGATGGGTACAGGTGTAGGAGGGGTTAGTTATGATGATTCTGCCGAGTCAATGTTTAATGCAATAAAAAAGGCAATCGATTCGGGAATAAATATAGAAAAGATTTCAATCGTTTTAGTTGATGATTTAGCATTTGAAAAATTTAGTAACAAGCTATTATATATTTTTCAACAATGAAAAGTTTGTTGCTCTTTGGTCAGAGAGATGCAAGAATAATAGAAAAGGAAATTCCTATTATAGGTCCAAATGAAATTCTTGTAAGAATGAAAATGTGTGGCATTTGTGGAACAGATGTAGAAAAATATCAAGGCAATTTCTCAACTCCTCCAATATTAGGCCATGAGCCAGTTGGAATTATAGAAGAAATTGGTAAAAATGTATCTAACTTAAAAATAGGTGATAGAGTATTTGTACACCATCATGTACCGTGTAGAGTTTGTTACTATTGTTTAAGAGGTGATTTTACTATGTGTGATTTTTTTACCCAAGTTAATTTAGATCCTTGTGGATTGTCTGAATTCTTTAGAGTTCCTGAAAGAATAGTAAACTTTGGAGGAGTATTTAAGTTGAATCAAAACATAACAGATGAAAAAGGAATATTTATTGAACCATTAGCATGTTGCATAAGAGCAATTAATAAGTTGAATATTCAGATATCAGATAAAATTTTAATCATTGGGGTAGGCCCTGTTGGCTATCTATTTCTTTTATTACTAAAATCGATGGGTATTGCAGACATAGCATGCGCTGATATAAATCAAAAAAGATTAGACTTTGCGAACAAATTAGGTTGCGAAAACACATTCAACTTAAAGTCAGAAAATAGCATTGAAGATATTTTTAAATGGAGTAAATATGGTCCAGATTTAGTAATCGTATCAACTTCTAGTGTAGAAGCCTTAAAAAATTCAATTGGAATTGTACGTAAAGGAGGAAAAGTTTGTATATTCGGAAATCCAAAAAAGGGTGATATGTTAACAGTAGAAGCTTCAAAAATATTTTTAAATGAAATTAAAATAATTCCTAGCTACTCTACTACAGAGTATGAGATTGCTCAAGCAATATATTTACTTGAAAAAAATATAGTAAAACCAGAAATTTTGATTACACATAAGTTTAAACTGGATAATGCAATAGATGCAATAATAGAAGCAGAAAAAGGAGAAGCTATTAAGGTTATCGTATATAATTAACTATATTTTACCTATCTTTCTCAAAATTTCAAACAATTCATTCTTATTCTTGCATAATATTCTAAATTCTTTCTTTGTATTCAATTGTATTATCTTTACATCATCTTCGATTTCTTTATCCCCTTGAACTATCCTAAAAAGATAAGAATAAGCATCCAAACCGTATTTCTTTAATATATACTTTTTCAAATCAACTATTCTAGTTTCATCATCAATATTTACTTGTGTAATTTTTCTATTTAAAAAACCAAAAAAAGATTTTGATTTTTCTTCAAAAATAAAAGTTTCATCTACTTTAATTTTCATCAATCAATGTATATTCCCATTTCTCTTGCAATTTCTTTTAGTCTTTTTATTCTATTCTCTGTTGAAGGATGAGTTGAAAATAATTCAGCTATCCTATCACTCGATAAATCATGTTTAAAAGGATTTGCAATCCATAGTGATGCGGTTGTTTGAGATGCATCTAGCTTTGCACCTCTTCTTATCATGTTTTCAATTTTAGTTAATGCACTAATCAAAGCTTGAGGATTCATTGTAATTTTAGCTGAAGTATAATCAGCCAAATATTCCCTTGTTCTTGATATTGCCAATTGTATAAGGCTTGCTGTGAAAGGTGCTAATATAACAGCTGCTAATCCAAGAACTGCTCCATTATTATTATTTCTACCACCTATTAAAAAGAATAGAGCAAAATATGCTATGTATGTAATAGCTGTAGCGATTCCTGCAGCAATAGTTGAAACAAGAACATCTCTATTAATAACGTGCCCTAATTCATGAGCCATCACTGCTTCAATTTCATCATCGTTCATCATAGCTAATAAGCCTGTAGTAGCAGCTACAACCGCATGGCTTGGACCTCTACCTGTAGCAAATGCGTTTGGCTGTGGAGCATTAACAATGGCTACTTTGGGCTTGGATATTCCTATTTTATTCGATAAATCTCCTACAATCTTATGCAGCCTAGGCGCTTCCTTGTCATTTACAATTCTTGCACCTGAACTAGCTAGAACAATTTTATCTGATACGAAATACATTATAAGATTCAAAATAAGTCCTAAAAATAGAAAGTATATAGCGATCGATATACCACCAATTGCATATCCTATTCCTACAAGAATCAAAGTTAAAATTGTTAACAATGATATTGTTTTCGCATAGGCTTCAAATTTTCCGTACATCAAAAATAGATTGAATGATTCTTAATATAAACTTTTTGATAAAGAAAATATAAATTCTTATTTGAATATTATTATAACATAAGTTGTGTCAACACCTAAGATTTTACCTGATGAAATAGTCGTTAAAAATTTGTATCCTGCAATCAGAGCTTTAATTGCTATTGAGCTTGTTAAAAAGTATAATTTTAAGCAACAAGTAGCTGCTGAGAAATTGGGTGTAAGTCAAGCAGCGATCAGCTATTATATATCTCAGAAAAGAGGAATAGCTAAGAATTTCATTAAATCTGAATTCGTTAAAATGAGTATAGATAAATTTGCTGAAGGTATAGCAAATAATAAATTGAGTGAAGAAGAACTTGTAATGGGATTAACTAAATTGGTTGATTACATAATATCTAATAGGGAACTATGTCAATTGCATAAAGAGATTGAAAAAGATTTAAACGTAAACGATTGTCATGTTTGCGAAGAAAGATTTAAAATACCACCTGAAGCATATGTTAAAAACTTGATCAAAAAAATAGAGAATTAGATTAATATATAAAGGCAAACAGTTTGTTTTCATGGAATCAAAAAAGGTTAAAACTTATTGCCAGAATTGCGGAAAAATAACAGAAAAAGTTAAAGTTGGTCAAGAAGGTGTATGGGGCGTATATAAATGTGTGATTTGTGAAAATTTAGTTCTGCTTCCTGAATAAAAATTAATATTAAAAAATTATTTAATTAAGAGATGCGATACTTGTTAATTTTGATATTATTGCTTTCTATTATTTTTTTAACTAACATTGATTTAGTTCACTCACAAAATAATTCTTTTTGCATTACAAAAATAATAAACAATAACGCTACTATAACGATGAGCCAAAACTATTGTAAACTATCAATTACAAATCATTCAACTCTTAAAGTTTTAAACAATTCAGTATTACAAGCTAATTATCTTGTAATTTCAAATGATTCTCAACTGATACTGCAAAACGCTTCATTGATATTAATAAAAGAAGCTTTAATAGAAAATAATTCAAAATTATTTCTTTATAACTCAACCATTAAGACGCAGAATAATATTTATAATCCTGTTAAAATTACATTGATAAAATCAAATCTTAATCTTAATGTAGCAAAGTTAAATTCAAAATTTCTTCTAATAAACGTTAATTACTATTCAAACATCGCTTCTATTTATAGTACATTTAAAGGTTTGATAATATTCAATCCATCAAACTATTCGAAGATGTCTTTTAATTTCTCCTATGGATTTTATTTAAAGATGAACCAATATGAAAACAATATTCAAATTTATGAGTCGGAATTCTCATTATTTCTTGGAATAAATAAGACGAGCTCTCTTGAGTTGTATGTACCCTCAGGCTATTATCAACATTGGAATGGAATAATTCCGGGATTAAATAATTTTAATATAATAAATGCAGATAAAATATTTATTTCGCCTATAAATTATCCAAACATAATGAATATAACAAGATTTGGAAATTTAACAATAATTAATTCTACAAACTTAGAAATTTGGTTAAATAATATCGATTA
>JAFMCU010000048.1 GCA_017857595.1 Thermoprotei archaeon | reverse complement strand
TAATGCTCACATGTATTAAACTTAATTGAAAATATTAAAGTTTCATGTTGAATTTACTTTAATCCTTGTGAATTTATTTAAATATAAATTGAACACTTCCTGCTGGATATTCCATTTATTTGTGCAGACCAGTTTTTCCTTTATTACTATGAAAAGTATCACATGCTTAGCTGACAAGCTTGCTACCTTAAAGGATGGCAAAAATATGCATTAACCAGGATTATTTTAAGCACCTTTAGCCCCTTATTGCTTCATTCTTCATTATATAAGCAAGTTTGTCTGTTCTTCCTTTGGGATGTGGAGATCTTAAAAACAAAAATATTAAACATTGTTATTTTTAGATAACTTTGAAGCGTATCTCCTGTGTTATCATACTCATTATCTGCATGAGGAGATAACAAAAGTATTTTCATTTTTTAAACTCTCAATGCCTTGAAGAAGAATGATTCCCTGAGGCATCGCCTAAACGTTTTAACGCATGTAGGTTTTCTGAGCATCTTATTAATGAATTTTTATCTCCCGTTTGATAGGAATTCTGCACTATTTCCACTGAGGTTAGAGGTAAAATGGCAGACTGAATTGATGGGTAGAGTCTGTCTAGAAAACATATAATGTGACAAATCAGAAAAAGTTTAAGTAAGTTAAATACTAGCTATATTAACGTTTATTTGCTGCATTGGCCAGATTATGATATTTCTAAAATAGAGACTTTAAAGATTTTAAAATGATCTAATTAGGATATGGTCTAGTTTAGTATTTAGAGTTATTAATCTTTCAGCTTATGGTATTGTTAAATTTATGGAATTAATTTCCTTTCCTTTAAAGCCTTTATTTCAACATTAAGAATTTCTTCTCTATTTCTTAATAACTTGTTAAATATTTTGACTTATTTAGAATGCACATTCTGTGCTGTTAATAACAGACTTAACCTCACACTTAAGGAAATGTGCCTAAGACCCCGTGTTACTCATAATTATGGCACCGATCCTCATAGGCAACACTCGCACAGCATCAAGAAGATATGGTCATCTTCACTTCAATTTAATAAAAACTTAAATATAAGCGGTGTTTCTTATTTTGCTATATGACCTGGAACACTGTGATTTAACATGGGCTATGTGGATTCTCATACACATGTTTGGTTTAAAGGAGCTTTGCCAAACGATTTCTTTAATAATGATTCTGGTTATCAATATACTCCCCCCGATATTAAGAATGTAATAAAGGAAATGAATGAGGTTAATATAGATTATATTGTCATAATTGCTTATCCTTCTAGAGAAATTTGGAGAGTTAAAGAAGATTTTCCAATAAATATGATAAATTTTGTAAAAGATTATGCAGATAAATTTTCTATAATTGGAGGAATCGAACCTAATAAACTTTCTGTTGAAGAAGCTAAATATTGGTTAGAGAAACAGTACGAAGCTGGAGTTTCTGGTTTTAAGCTCCATTCGGTTCACTCTCATGTTAAACCTAATGCTTACAGAGAAGAGGAAGGCGGTCTAAAGCAACTTGAGTTAATGTATGAATTTGCTCAAGATCATAATTTGCCGGTTATAATACATACTGGAACAAGCATGTTTAATAAGGCAAGGAATAAGTATTCTGATCCAATTTACATTGATGATGTAGCGGTTGATTTTCCTAAGTTAAAGATTATAATGGCTCACATGGGTAGACCTAATTACATTTCCACAGCTTTTCAGTTAGTTAGAATAAGAAGAAATATTATTGGGGAAATATCATCAATACCACCTAAGAAACTTCTAGAATATATACCCAGGCTGGAAGAAATAAGTTTTAAGACGATTTATGGTAGTGATTTCGGAGGACCTGGAGTTAAGGGAATTGCTCAAAACTTAAAGGAATTTTTATCTATCAACATAAGCGATAAAGCCAAGGAGGATATTGCAAGTAACAATCCTAAATCTCTATATAAACCTTTAAATAAATCAAAATAATTTATTTTACTAATTGGTTTAAAATTATTATATATCTATATTAAGATTTAATATTGGAAAATAATAATACTATATCTCTGGCATAGCTATTTTAACTTTTCTGTCTTATACAGATGACTTATATATCATCTATAATTTGTCCTTTCTAGATTCTCTCTTACTCTTTGAATTTTTAGAATCTTTTTATCAGAAGAATAAGAACCAAAATCATTTATTCTATATATATAAAGCTCATAATTCTATATTTAGTTATTTACTTTTGTTTTCAACAAGCTTATCCTTGCTACTAGAAATGAATTCCTATAAGGTAAGGTTCCATCATGATTTAACGTACCATAGAGTTTCAAAGCTTTGTAAGTTTCTCCTATAGCTTTATTAGTTTTTAACAAAAGTTCTAAGTTTTCTAAGTTATTTATCTCAAAATCTTCGAAAAAAGTATCTAAGCCTATTACACCGGCATTTGAAGCCTTGAATTTAGTATTAATTTCTATAGCTTTAGGAATCCCATAAAGAAAAAGGTCTGGACAATTTAGTTGGAATACTTCAATAAGGATGACTTAACCCTTTTCGTTATCTCTGTTTGTTGGTTTCTTGAACCCATTTACTGATAATAAGATTAAGTGCTTTTTGACCTATTTTAGTTACCTCTATACATCCTAGATGAATTTATCATATTTTTAAGTTCTTTTATAAGGACTGGCAAAAACTGATACAGATCAGCTACTACTCCATAGTCTGCATATTTAAAAATAGGCGCATTCTTATCCTTGTTGATAGCTACAATTAATCCTGATTCTTGAATGCCTGCTATGTGTTGAGGAGCTCCAGAAATTCCAATTGCGATATAAAGTTTTGGTCTTATACTTTTAGATGAAACACCAAGCCAAGCATCATTGGGAAGCCAACCATAATCTGCGGAAACAGGTCTTGAGCATCCTACTTGAGCGTTCAATAATTCTGCCAGTTCAAAAGCGAGCTTTAAATCATCTTTGTTTTTAAATCCTCTTCCTACTCCTACAACCATTTCTGCATCTTCAATTTTTATTTTACTTTTTGGCTTCTTTTTTCTTTGTTTCAATTGGATTCTTGTTTCCACTTCTTCCTTTATTTCTATTATTTTAGGTACCTTAGAGAGACCTTCAAAATTAAACCGATTATGTTGAACAGCAAAGGCTAAGCATAAAGTTTTATCTACTTTTATATTGAAAAGAGCCCGTCCGCCTAAAATAGGTCTTGTTACCACAAATTTGTTACTATCTTCTCTTAAATTAATTACATTAGTGAACATAGGAATTTGTAGCTTCCCGCAGACTTGAGCAATAATATCTGCATTATCTTTATAATACGTGGTAACGATATAATTCG
>JAFMCU010000047.1 GCA_017857595.1 Thermoprotei archaeon | reverse complement strand
AAACTCATAAAAACCATTTAGATTTTATTCTTGCTCTAGAAGGCGCTATGCCCTCAGATTTTTGTAATATGATTTTATTGCAGATCAGGTAATGCAAATAAAGAGATAATAAATTATTACGCAAATCAAAATATATTGAGAGTTAGAAATTTTAATTTTAAGAATTTAAAGTTTTTATGAACAAGCATTTAGAGAATTTATTTAAGAAGGATCCTATAAAGTTCGCTTTCGAGATTTATGATTCACAATTTGATAAGGAAAACATTGAATTTATAACTGTTGATGAAGGCTATTTGATGTATTACAGGAAATTTGATCCTTCAACTATAATTCTTTATGCTGAAAAGGAAAATACTGCAAAAAAATTGCTTTCTTTAATAGCTGAAGACAGATTCATATTGTTTATAGAGCCAAAATGGAGCCAACTTCTAAATTTCAATAATATAAAAGTTTATCCAGAACTTTTAATGGTATGCAATTCTCCTAAAGTCTTTAATATAGGAAATGTAAGAAAATTAAGTATTGATGATAAGAATGATATTCTGAACCTTTATGGAGAAGATAGGGGGAAGGTATTGTTAAACATGTTAAGCGAAGGAAAAACAACCGCTTATGGATTATTTATAAGTCATTTAGTTTCTGCAGCATATACATGGATTGAAACTAATGACGTAGCAGTAATAGGAGGAGTACTAACTCAAGAAGGTTTTAGGAATAAGGGCTATGCAACCTCTGTTGTTTCAATACTTACACAAGATGTTATTAAAAGAGGAAAGGTAGCATCTTTATACGTAAGAGAGGATAATGCCCCTGCTATATATGTTTATAAAAAGATAGGATTTAAAGAGTATGAAAAGCGGTTATGGGTCTCTGTCAACACGGAATTAAAACCACTATAATTTATTTTACTGTTTTGATTTATATTAGAATGAATTTATTACTTAATAATGCTCAGTTTAATATTATTGCATACTCTTTTAAAGTTCTAATAAAAAATTAATTTTGGATATGATTTAAATATTTTTTACCTTTTATAGATTTAATCGAATCTTTAAAATTAAGAATAAAATGAAATTAGATTTATTAAAAGATTTTGTATTCGTATATTAAAATATACTTAAAAATAGATATAAGATTATTATAATTTAAACAATATAGAATGAAAGCTAAGAGACGTTTAATAAATGTTGCTCTAGGTAAAGCAAGGAAGATTTAGCTTTACTATTTCGAAGAAATGCATTTACTGAATTTGTTAAAAGTCTAGATTAAATACAAATTTCGATTATTGTTAGGTTAAGTAGAGTTAGAGAGATCCATACTTCTTTATTTCAACAATGCTTCTTGCTATTTTTGCATAGGCTTTTGCAATTTCACATCATGTTAAAACAATTACTCATCATCTCTAGCTTATTAAATACTTTTGCAATTACAAGTGAATAAAGAGAATATTTTCATTCTTAGACTAAAAAGTTAGTTAATAAAAACAATGTTGATTAATTTCGCCTTCACCTGTTTCATCATTTTAGAAATTTTATCCTTATGATAAAAATTTTATTAAAAAATTCTATCATAAGAGTATAAATTTTATCACTTATATGAATATTTGGCATGAATGAGAAATTGATTGAAGAGTTTTTTGTGAAGTTGGGCAGAGTGGAAGGAATCAATAGAGAGATTATGATTCCTGCTATAAGAAACAAAGCAATTTGTATCGTTGGCCCTCGAAAAGCAGGGAAGACTTGGTTACTAAGAATGTTATCTACAGATGAACTTTATGTAGATTTTCAAGATATAGCCTTTCGAGGTATTAAGATTGAAGACATCTTTAAAATTTTAGAGATTTATTCTAGAATCTTCGGAAAAAGACCAACAAAAATCTTTATCGATGAAGTACGAGAAGTAGATGGATGGGAAACAATGGTACTTTCACTGCTTAACAGAGGTTATGAAGTTTATCTGAGTTGATCTTCTTCAAAAATATTGAGAAAAGAATTTGCTTCTTCTTTAAGAAGTAAGAATTTAACTTTCCTTTTGCTCCCTTTCAACTTTAGAGAATTTCTCAAAGCTAAAAATTTCAAAGAAGATTTGAGAACTTCCGAGGGCAGAGGAGTAGTACAAAAGCTACTCAAAGACTTCTTGCTTAATGGCGGTTATCCAGAAGTTGTATTAAATGAATAAAAGAGAGAACTTCTTTGGAAAAGTTATTTAGATGAAATTTTTTATAGAGATTTAGTTGAGAGACATAAAATAAAAAAGTCTAGAATTAGTTAGATTTTTGCTTGAATTCGTTATCCAGAATTATTCAAGAGAATTTAGCGCCAATAGAATAAAGAATTTTTTAAAGAATAAAATATCTTTCACGGATAGGACTTTATATGAATATTTAATAAAGTTGGAAGATATGCTTAATTTATTCTTTGTGAATAGATTTTCACAAAAAATTTATGAGAGGATGAGCTGGCCTAAGAAGATCTATGTAGCAGATGTAGGAATTTCAAATATTTTATCGTTCTCTGAAGATCTAGGAAAAAGAATGGAAAACGTAGTTTTTCTTGAACTCCTAAAATATACAAACTTAGATCCTTTGCTAGAGATATATTATTATAGAGATTATCAGCAAAGAGAGGTGGATTTCGTTTTAAAGAGCAGCAAAGGTATCTGGAAACTCATTCAAGTTACTTATGCATCAGCAAAAGATGAGATAGATAAAAGGGAGATGACCTCATTGATCAAAGCTAGCAATTTATTGAAATGTAAAAATTTAACTGTTATAACTTGGAATTATGAAGAACAAATTAAGGTGGAGGATAAAATAATAAAATGTGTTCCTTTATGGAACATGTTGACCACGATTAATTTCCTTCAATCTCAAATATAAGTGAAAAATGTAATAAAAATATATAATATTTTCCAATAATTATTTGCTTTATTCTAATATGTTAATATCTTTTTTTAATAATTTCCACCTTAATCATTAAGATTGAATAGAACTTGCAAAGGATTTGTTAGTGCAATGAATTTTGACGAATAATAAAAAATGAGAACTAAAACGACTAAACTTCTGAATACTGTTTTATGAACCTCTTGTACCAACTATTCCATTCATCTTCGGAAATGATATGAAACTCGAATGGATGAAAATAACCAATCTCTTCTTTAATTCTTTTATAAAACTCAAGCCTTTTGTTTTCATTGGATTCTCGTCTAAGTATTATAGCAACATCTATATCGCTATCCGGTCTATAATTTCCTACAACAGTGCTTCCGAACACAACTACTTTAATGAAGTCATCCTTAAAAATCAATTTTGCAACTTTTTTTATTATTTTAG
>JAFMCU010000046.1 GCA_017857595.1 Thermoprotei archaeon | reverse complement strand
AAGGTTTATAATGAAAATGGAATCGATATTTCAAAGGCAATTCATTCTTTGAAAGATGTAGGAAAAAGTTCGATGATCTGTTATAAGAGCGAATCGATGGGAGAGGGTCTCAATATTTATGGCAGTGTTCAGCTCTGTTTGAAAAATTCAAGATCTCAACTTAATTTTTTAAAAGATAAAATTCTAATATTTACCGCCGTATGCTGTTATTAAATTGAAACCATAATTTTTAGCAATTTCATGGGCTTTAGGATGAATAAAGAATCCGAAAAGTATTCCTAAAGTCTTCATATTTAAAAGTTTAGAAACTTTAACAAATTTCTCTGCGTAAAATTTTTCAACATCGCTTTGATATATTCTAGATTTGACTTCAATTATTATAACCACTTTTTCTTCTCCCTTCATTCCTTCCGCATACAGATTAACTTCGATTTCTTCATTATCAATATAAAAGAACCTTCTCTCAATAGATTCAACTTTTATGCCAAGATTTTGATATATCCAGCTTGGTAAAACAGCTCGACCAATATCTTCTAAAGCAAAACCATAATTTTCTCCTAGAGCTGAAACTTGCTTATTCAATTCAATAATATTTTTAGATAATTTCTCAACAGTAATAATTAGTTGTTGCATAGCTTCTTCTAACCTGGTGATCCTTTCTTCAAATTTCTTTTGAGCCTCTATTAAAGCTAAAACTGCTTCTTCTAGTTTAGAGGTTCTGTCTTCTAATTTTGCAGTTCGATCTTCTAGTTTAGATAGTCTTTCTTCTGATCTTTTCTGAACTTCTGTTAGTGTGATGATTGCTTCTTCTAATTTTGCAGTTTTATCTTCTAACTTAGAAGTTCTGTCTTCTAATTTACCAACTTTATCCTCTAATTTTGATAGTCTTTCTTCTGATCTTTTCTGAACTTCTGTTAGTTCAGCAATTGCATTTTCAACCTTTATAAGCTCTTCTTCTGATCTTTTTTGGGCTAAAGCTAATTCTTTGACTATTTCTTCTGTTCTTTTTTGTGCATTAATTAAGTTCTGGACAGCTCTTGATAATCTATCAACACTTCTTTTAAGCTTATCATATTCTTCTCTAGTTACTTTTATCTCTTTTACTCTCTCATCTACAATCTTAATAATTAATTCATACAGTTCTGGTGAAATGCTCATTTCCCAATACTTTTTATACAAATAGTATAAAAGCTAACTTCTAAATTAATTTATCTCGTAAGGTTACTTTATTACTAAAAAATAAATAATTAAAGGCTTCAATTAAATGTTTCGGATTATATTATTGTGATGAGATTTATATAACAATAATACTTTCATATCATTAAAAATTCAAAAAAATTCTAGCTATAATTAAATACTTTTAACTTATATGTTTGAAGCAAATTTATGATAGCTCTCATAAAGAACCAGCTAAGAAGATTTAATAACAACTCATGTTAAAAGAGAAATTTAAAATAAAATGCAACGAGTTGCTAAAAAATAATATTTGAGAAAAAAGATCTAAGCTTAAAATTATCTTTCATAAATTCACTTTTTAACCACTTTCCATCTTCTATACATCCATAGCCAAAAATACAGCAGTAAGTGTGGTAGGTATTTGTATACTAAGTAACCCGATACAACCAATATTAATATTTCAACGATAGTTATTGTTAGGAAATAATTCTTATAGGCTATTTCTTGTTGCTCAACTAAGCTTGCATTTTTTATAACATTATTGAGTACACTTGTAGCGTTTTCCAATAATTTGCTTTGGTTTTGCGTAATAGATTCTTGATAGAGCGTTAGAGAATAATTTAATTGATTATACAAGCTAGATATATTTCCACCATTTAGTTCAGCATATACACGCTTTTAAAGGCTTTTTCAAATAAAGAAAGATAAGAATTGCTTGAAATTTGACCATATGTAGCAATTGAATTGCTTAGAATTATAGATATTAATAAAATTATGAGCGTAAAGATTAGTACTTTTCTTAATTTCATTGATTATTCATAAAATAAAATCCATAGATTTTAAGATATCTTTTTATAAAATTTAAGGAATAATAAAAAATGTGTATTTTGTAACTTTGGTTAAGTTTAGAAAGAAGTTAACACAAGAAGATTTTAAAGCCTTCGATGATGCAGAAAAAGAATTTTCCAAACAAGGACTAAAGGTTTTACAGGATTTCTACACTCTTGGTCGTTATGATAATGTCATAGTATTGGAAGCTCCCAACGAAAAGGTTGTAGCCTCATTTTTTATGAAATTATCTAATATTGCTCAAACAGAAACACTTGTAGCATTGCCAAAAGCTGAAGGTAGAAAACTAATTTAACCAAAAAACTACTCTTTTTTAACGATTTGTTTTCTTAATATAAATAAAAAGACACCTAAGGCAACGATAGAAATAGCTGTGCTTAAATTACTCGACAAATTATATCCTAAATTTATGCTCATAAAAAGGATAAAAGTTAATATCATTGTTAACAAGGTAAATAAAAAAACGCTTATGAAAATAACTAAAAATCTTCTTTTACTCCTTCTAAGCATTAATATTATGATATTCTTTAGATATTTAATTTGTTAATGTCTAAAAGATTTTATCACCAAATATTAATAAAATGACCGAACTCAATATTGCACTTAAATTTATTAACACTCTTAAAATTTTTGACATTCAGTGTTAATAGGAACAGATGCAAGATTAGTTGTTGGGAAAGAAGAGGTACAAGAGTATATATTTTTAATACAAAAATATAACAAAATTCGATAAGATCTTTATTTTAATCTCTTTGAAATTGGCATAAAACAAAATTATATATGAACTAAATTTATTTCTTTCACAATAAAATTATGATTAGTTATTATCCTCACAAAACCTAAAGATTCATTTCTTTCATATAATAGTGAGTTAAGTTTAAATGTCCCGCAAAATACATCATTGCCGATTTTATTTAAATAGTGCAAATGTCCCATGAATAAAAATGAATCTTTATTTAGATTGAATCTCCATCTTATAAACGAGCTTGCTAATTTAGGTATGAACTCTTTATTAAACTTATTGGAAAATTTTATAACTTCTATACCTAATCTTTCAAGTACTATGTTATTACTTATATTTCCATGACAAAATGAACGACAAGCCTCGCCCTTCAGGGTGGGGTAAAGTTTAAAAATTTCTGAATACTTTAAAGTATTGTAGAATATAAGTCGACGAGGCATGCAAAATACCTATGTAACTACCATTTTGTATGGATTCCTAAGTACCGTAGAGATATCTTAGTTGGTGAAATAGCTGAATACATTAAAGATGTCTTGAAATCTATCGCAGAGGAATTAGGTTGTGAAATAATAGTCCTAGAAGTGATGCCAGACCACATACACTTATTCGTAAACTGCCCACCTAGATACTCACCATCAT
>JAFMCU010000045.1 GCA_017857595.1 Thermoprotei archaeon | reverse complement strand
GTAACCCCCGAGACCTCAGGGAACCCTCGCCCTTTAGGGCGGGGAGGAGGTCAGAGATAAATCTTATTACGCTATTAACATAATTAATTAGTAAAAATGGAAAAGAAAAAGCTAAAGATATTCATAATAGATATAGATGGGACAATTTGTGAAAATATAAGAAACGAAGAAGGAATAGAAAGAATGAGAAACGCTAAGCCGTATTGGGATTCTATAAAGAAAATTAACGAACTTTATGACCAAGGTCATTATATATGCTTTTTTACTGCAAGGACTGATGAACATAAGGAAGTTACGATTGAGTGGTTAAAAAGGCATGGTGTCAAATACCATCAGATAATTTTTAATAAACCAAGAAAAGTTGATCCCTATGATGAATATCATTACATAGATGATGTGCATGTAAGAGCTACTACTTATAAAGGTAAATTTTCAGATTTTAAATTAAAGCAAATTTATGCTGAAGTATTTGATGATTGATTGCTCTTTATTTTTTGTACCTATCGTAATATAGGGCTTTACCTTATTCTTGCATCAACAACTTTAGTCCCTTTTCCTTTAGGAATTAAAAATGTAGAATTTTGAAATTTAGAGTTACTCGATATTTGGTATAATTTTAAATCATATTACTGGTATTTTAATAAAAGATTTATTTGGTTCAAGAAGAGATTTTAAAGCTTCAACTTTTCTATTTAACCCCAATTTCGAGAAATTATTTATTAATTTATAAATACTATTTTGTGACTCTTCAGGCTTCAAAAGAAAATTTGATAATACGAACATTTGATTGGATAGAATGTAAAAATAAGTGTCTCTCTTTGCAAGTTGCTTAGATCTTTTAAAATGATAAATAGCTTCTTCATATTTTTTACTGTAAAAATTCATTAAGCCTTCTAAATAATCTATTTGATATTGCTTTAAATATTTCCTATCCTCTCGTAGTAAAAGAATGACATTCATTGCTTCATTAATTTTATTAAGTTCAATCTTAAAAATACAGCTATAATAGAGAGATTCAAATTCATAAAGCTTGTAATTTAACTTCTTGGCATAATTATACCATTTACGATAATACCTTTCTGCTTTTTCAATTAAACCAGCTTTGTGCAAAGTGAGTGCCATCATCATATTGTAAGCAAGAATTATTGTAGTATTATTAAACTTAAACACTGCACTTCTAATTTCTTTAAGAATGTCTAAGCTCTTTTCAAACTCATCTATGACGAAATACACAAACGCCAACCTTATTTTGCCCAATAATAGGTTTCTTAAATTACCTACTTTTTCTTGATATTTAATAGCTTTATAATATGAATTTATACTTAAATTAAAGAGACCTTTTCTAAAGTATAATTCAGCTGCTGATTGATAAAGATTTGCTGCGAGATATTTATCCAATTCCTTTACCTTAAATATTTCAGTACATACTTTTAAATAGTGTTCAGCCTTTTTCAATTCGACCAGGTCAATGTATGATTGAGCGTAACTTAAATACGCTCTAAACTGTAATTCTCTGTCATTTAAAGATATAGACAAGTTTAAAGACTCCTCAATGTATTTTTTGAACTTGTTAAATTCAAATGTGGAATTTGCTATAATCTGCGCTTTAGCAAATAAAAGCCAAGCAAAAACACGTTTGTTGTTTATTCTACCTAATAAATCGTCTATGACTGAATTAAATGAAGTAGATAGTCCTTCGTCAATAATCGTAGACAAATACTTTCTTATAATATTTATTATTGTATTTTCATCTTCGCTTAAACAAGCATGATATAGTGCCTCAATGTAATCGTCATACTTGCCATACTTTTCATAAAATGAAGAAGCTAGAGAATGAACTAGCTTTTTATCTTCTAAGCTCTCATATGCAATTAACTTTATAAAGTCATGTAGAATAAAGTTGTATCCCATTTTTTTAATAAATCCTTTTTTCACTAAACCATCAATGGCCTTATAAACATTAATTGAACCTTTTTTAGTAGTTAAAAAAGAAACAAGCTCATAAGTAAATGGCTTTCTAATAACCGAGATATATCTTAAAACGGTCAGCTCATTATCATTAAGACTTGAAAATAATAATTCTTTTATATTGCCTATAATATCACTAAATATCTTAGAATCTATATTCTTATTTTTCTTTATATTCTCACAAAAAATCTCCAGAAACAATGGATATCCATATATATTTATTGACCTTTGTAATAAACTCTTTATTTTGCCATAATTTATTTTGGTATAATTTAGTCTAGATTTTAAAAATAGATCAATTTCATCAATACTAAATTCTTCTAATTTAATCTCAGTTAGATTTTCAAAGAATAAATAGCTTGAAGGTTTTTGTCTACTTATTAGTATTATTTTTAAGTTAGTCTTATAATATAATTCATTTATAAGCTCAATAATTCTTTTATCTTTACACAGATGGAAATCATCTAAAACAAATATAACATTAAATTTATTTATTTCTTTTATTATATAGTCAATTTTAGTAGATAAATCAATGTTATTATTTTTTGCTAAATCTAGAAAGTAATTTACACCTAATAAGTACATAAAAATGGATATTCTTGTAATTAAGTATTCTACAGTATCTGTTTCTCTAATGTTGTTCCAAAAAACCCTATATAAATTTTTTTTAAAATTATACAAATATTTACTTACTAAACTTGTTTTCCCAATTCCAGGCGGCCCCCAAACAACAATCAATCTTTTTCTTGAACCAAGAATATTCAATTCTTTTACTCTACCAACAAACTCAAAATTTATCTTTGGCGGAGAAAAATCAGATAGACTGTAATTTAGCATTGGAATGCTATTACGTGATTCACCTTTTTTAAACTTAAGCAGTAAACCAAAAGGCATTAATTCTATTTCCCATGAGTCAATTGCTAGTTCGTATAATTTTACATTTTTATTTTCAACTCTATGCCACCCTATTTCTTTAACTATTCCATACTTAAGAAAAGTCCTTATTCGAGCTGATACATGGTTTTCTTTCATCCTTAGTTTTTTAGCCAATTCTCTTGGATTAACTGGAGAATTACGAATTTCAGTTAATATCTTTAAGTTAATGTTATTTGATAAGATTTTCAAAATTTTCTCATTAACACTTTTATTCTTTAAGTGCATTCTGAACTCCTCACCGCCCTTAATACCAAGGGTCTACACTTCCAAACCAACTCATTGGTTCCCATCATTAATTGGGAGCTACAATCGTCATTAGAGGTGCAGTAAGAAGGATAAGTGCTTCCCCCATTTGATTCATGCTCTGAATAAAAGAAAACGGCATTAAAAAGAAATGCTGACTGCTCATCTTCAAATCCAATAAAGTCCTCTATCAAGCTTAGATGATACGCCACTAAATTTCCTAATAGAAATTTAAATTCAAAAATATTTAAATCTATTCATCCTTGCCCTTAAGGGTTAGGCTTTCGTTTGTGTAAAAAAAACAATTGATCTCTTAAAAGATAAAAACAAGCGAAGTTAGAGGTTGCATGCTATGGTTTACTCTGTGTGAAATTTAAGCAATTCTGAGCAAACCTAAATTGTTTATAAATTTTAAAA
>JAFMCU010000009.1 GCA_017857595.1 Thermoprotei archaeon | reverse complement strand
AAGTAGCTAGGCTTGCTTCATCTTCTGCAGGAACTACAATATCGGGATACATGTTCGATATTTCAGAAATAGAATTGCCTTTCTTTGTCTATAGCTTCATAACATTTTTCAACATACTCTTATATTTCAAATTTTTTAAGGATGAAAAAGTTCAAATAAAATCATAAAACTACTTGCAAATAATAATTAAAGATAATATGTCAGAAACACAGTATTCGATAATATCTTTATTACCTGCTTTCATATGGGCAATTGTGCCACTTTTTTATAAAGAATTTTTGAACAATAACTCAACCATCAAAGTTAATTTTTACAGAATGCTATTCGCTTCATTGGCTCTTTTTATACCATTCTTATATCTTGGTTTCAACGAAGGAATCATATTTGGCATGCTTAGTGGAATATTAACACTTGCTATAGGAGATTCTTTTTACTTACTTTCTATAAGGAAAGTTGGTGCATCAATAGCTGCACCTGTTTCATATACTTATGTTTTCTTTTCTCAGATTGCAGCTTTTGTATTAGGAGAAAAAATATTACAGTTAATTATTAATTTTTAGCTTTGGAACTCTAAAATTTATGCTTGGAGGTTTTGAATCAATTTATTCCTATAAACAAATATTTTACTGCTTTCAAGTATGAAATTTGTTTCAGTAATTAGCTTTATATTTTCCAAAACTCTTTCGAAATTTGCAGTGTTCAATCTTTGAAATAAAATATTATCAATTGGATTATTCAATACATCATTGCTTATTCTATATTCTACTTTAAGATTCAGATTTGTTACATCTTTTCTATTTCTTTTTAAAACGAATTGTAAGTATCCGTTTAATACGCCATCGAAATTTAAAGAAACTTCTTCCATTTGTCTGTAATTACTAAACATAAACATCTCTTCAAACTTGAAATCCATTACCATAAGTTCAGCTATGAACATATCTCCTATCTTTTTATCAGAAAGTGATATATTCCTAATGTTAAAAACATTGGGAAGATATATCTTAACTTTCTCAGGGTCTATTAAAAATTGAAAAATATTTTCAATAGGTGCATTAATTTCGTCACTCTTGTTTATATTTATCATTAGCACATGTATATTACAGGTTATATAAAGCTATTGAAAGTTTATTGAATTGTTTTACTTTGAGAAATCGTTGTATTAGAAATGTTAGAGGGTTGCCACGTTATGGCCAAAATTCCTCCAATTAAGCTTAAAATAAATCCAATGAAAAACCCTCCACCGCTTACTATGCTTAATACTGAAAAAACTATGACCAATATCCCGCCAGTTCTCACTTTTTCAATGTTATCGCTATTGATAAAAAATGATCCTACAATTACCAAAGCTCCTGAGATTAAACCTATTGTTGCAAACATAGTGACTATTGTAAACATGTATGGATGAAATGAAATCATGTGATACATCATGTAGTTAAAATAGGCACCGTAAAAATATTCGTATCTTATCATGAACAATAGATATATTGCGCTTAGTATTAGGATAAATAACCCACCAATCAAAGATAATATAAACGCTGCACTTGGTCTACTTTGCATATGAATAAAAATTATTTATAGAATTTAAATATCTGATGTATGCTATTATTTTATATTATATTTTTAAAAATATAATGATATAAAAATCTATTTATGTTTCCTTGTGAAATATACAACTTGGATATTGTTACAATTAAGGTATAAAACATTTGGTTCCTAAAAATCTTAGTATACATTATTTAACAAAGATTTCATTTAACTCAAAATTATTATGTTCCATTTGAATACTTATCTAAAACGATTAATCCAAATAGAGGATTTACCTTTGCACTAAATCAACCTGATGCATGGATTAATTATCCTTATACAAAAGGTTTTGCCAATAAACATAAGTAAATTTAAATACTACATGATAAGTAGTAAATATATGAGCTACATTACAGTTTCTACAAAGGTGAAGAAACAAATTGTAGACAAGGCAAAAGAATACGGAATAAATATTAGCGAAACATTAAGGTCCGCTTTAGAGAAAGAAGTAAGGAAGAAAGAAATTGAATGGGCAATAGCAACGATGGAAGAAATTTCAAAGAAGACTAGGCTCCAAAAAGAAGCCAAAGTGGCCATTAGAGAGTTTAGAGATAAATGAAAGTAGTTTTAGATGCAAGTGCTATAGCAAAGTGGTTTTTAATTGAAGATGAATCCGATAAAATGAAAAAATTAAGAAATGAGATAGCTAAACAGAATGTGGAGGCACATGTTCCAGATTTGATTTTCATAGAGATTGCAAACCTTTTAAGATACTCTAAAATTAATGAAAAAGATATTAGCTTAGCAATAAGAGCTTTAATGCAAATAGGCTTAATCATTCATAGATTCGAAGAGTTGATATATGATGCAATTAAACTAGCTATTGAGAAAAATATTACAGTTTATGATTCGTTGTATGTTGCACTTTCTAATCTTATAGATTCCCCATTAATTACTTATGATGAAATTTTATTAAAAAGCATAGATAAAGCAAAAAAAGCTAGCGAAATAGTCAAATTTTAGTTGATTAATCGAGCTCAGCTTCAAACAGACAACATTTTAAGAGTTGTTCAATGTTAATGTTAGTATCATTCCAATATACCAATGAAAATCTTCCTTTAGAATATTTATATTTAGAAAATATTTATAATTCGTGAAGGTTTGGAGATTTATTGTTTTGGTAATTTTGCTAATATTAATCTCTTACATAGGAAACAGCTTTACATTGCTTAATCCATATTCAGGTATCTGGAGCTCAGCATCAAATTTAAATTATAACAACGAAACGATTGTTATTCCATCTTTAATCAGCAACGTAACAATAAAAATAGATAGATACTCAACTGCGCATATCTACGCTTCGAACATGCATGATCTAATGTTCGCTCAAGGATATTATGTTGCTAGCCAAAGATTGTTTGAAATGGAATTCTTTGGCTTAGTCGCTGCAGGAAATGTAAGTTCATGGGTAGGATCATTGGGTTTAAAGTCAGATATAGCTGTGCATCTTATAGGAATTCCTCAAAATGCATTAATGAATCTTAATTTTTTAAAGAATAACTATCCTTCAATTTATTCATATTTACAAAGCTATTCAGATGGTGTTAACGCTTATATAAGTTCTTTGAATTACAGAGATTTACCTCTTGAATTTAAACTATTAAACGTCAATCCTTATCAATATTCACCATACTACATTCTTTGTTTTGCACAATTCATGGCATGGTCTTTAACGCATGGATTTGAAGATGAACTGAGGTCAGCATTAATCTATGCTAAAACAAACTTTACGTTTGCAAACCTATTAAATCCAATTTATCCGTATTTTACGAATGGGAATGTTACTGTCATGCCTGGAGATGGATCTATCAATAATTATAGCTTGACTAAACAAGGAATTTCTCCCAACTATGTTTTTAGTTTAAATTGGTATGATGAATGGGCAACAGGCGTTAAAAATTATTCAAAACTTATCAATATAATAAATCAAAGCTTAGAAGCTATCAATGACCCGTATTTTAATGTAATAGATGCTGGAAGCAATTCTTGGATAATAACTTCAAATTTTAGTTCCACGCATACTCCAATTTTAGCTAATGACCCGCATCTTACACTATATTCACCATCACTATGGATGCCATTACAATTAGTTGCTAGTAATATGAATGTAACGGGCTGGTCGTTAGTAGGTATACCAGGAATTCTAATAGGTCATACAGAACATACAGCATGGGGATTAACTACTTCTTTTGGTTCGTCTTCAAATGCCTACATAGAAAAGTTAAACAGAAATATGTATTATTACAACGGGAGTTGGCTTCCTTTAAAGAGCTACAATTTTACATTGTTGGGAAAAACATATACTATAAATTATACAATACATGGTCCTATTGTTTATTCCAATGGCACTATTGGTATTAGCTTATACTGGGTTGCCCAAAATGTACCAATGACAACAGTCATTTCAGAATTTTATTTAGATAATTCAACAAGCTTTAATGATTTACTAAAAGCAGCTCAATTATGGAATATACCGCCTCAAAACATTGCAATTATAAGTGACAACAATGCTGGAATTATAGATGCTGGCCTATATCCTTTAATTAAAGAAACTCTTCCAAACAATAAAACTTTACATGTAATCGGAGCAAGGGCTCCTTTGAATGGAAGCTTACCTAATTTCAGTCCAAATTCTTATGTTCCATTTGAATACTTACCTAAAACGATTAATCCAAATAGAGGGTTTGCCTTTGCTCCAAACCAACCCGATGCATGGATTAATTATCCTTATCCTTTCATAGGAGGTTATTGGGTTTCAAATGGTAGAGCCTATGATATATACCTTTACCTTTCAAAGAAATCTTCAGTTAGCTTACAAGACATGGTTAATTTACAAACTAGCGTTTTCGATTCATGGTCTTATATGCTAATGCCTTACATTAAACAGACTTTGTCCAACATGAATATGAGTAAAATTGAAATTCAAGCTTATAATGAAATTATAAATTGGGATTCAACATTTAAAGTTGATGAAATTGCACCTACAATTTATACTTACTTAGTTTCAGAAATGGTAAACATGTCATTAAACAAAATTTTAAAACCGTTAGGCTTAGATTTTTACACAGGTGAATCGGATTCAATGATCCCTTCACTGTTTTTGTATTTGGCTAAATATGATCCAAATTCTAACATATTCAACGGTAATTTTTCTAAATTTGTAAGGAACGCCTTTGAACAGGCAATCAACTATTTGTCCTCTAAATTAGGTAACAATATAAACAACTGGACATGGGGGAATGTCCATAAAATAGTTTTTTATAATCCATTAGGATTAAAGCCTTTATCCTTAGGCCCTTATCCAATGTACGGCGATTCATTCTCGTTAGCGCCAGGTTACATACCTTACGCTTTAGATGTTCCATTGCCCTATGTTACATTAGGTTCATCTCTAAGAATGGTAGCTGATACTAAATTACAAACATTCTACGTTGTTTTTCCTGGTGGATCAACGGAAAACTTTCTAAGCCAATATTTTAATACACAGATAAATCTGTGGTTGAAACTTGAATACATAAATCAAAATTTAAGTTCAATAATTGCAACATGGAATTTAAAACCATGAAAAAATATTACTTAATGGTAGTTTTATCAGCTGCTATTGCTATATTATTGATTATTTATTACCCACGTATCTACGCAGCAATAATAGCAGGAATACCATTATTGTTCATTAGAAGTAGGCATGCATTCATATTAGGATTTTTATTAGGTATTTTAGTAAACATAGCTGTGTTTTTATTGAGCTATTCAATAGGGCTGATTTCAAAATTAGCTGATACAATCTCAGCCTTAACAGGATTGCCCAGCATTGTTTTACTAATATTTTATCCTTTATTATTTTCTCTAGTAATCGGTATTTCAGCAGCCATATTCTCAGAAATATATTTCAGAATAAAAAAACAAAAATAAGCTATATCCTCGATCGGCCAATTTCTGTTAAATAGTATTCCCTACTTTTATAATCCACAAGACCTAATTCTTGAAGTCTTTTAATTCTTCTCCAAACCGTTACTTGAGGCATGTTTAAAAGCTTTGAGAGCTCAGATGCTCTAATTTTTGTCTTTTTAGATATCAAATCTAAAATAGCATTATCAACGTCATCAAGATTCATTTGAAACATGATATTTGTAGGTAAATTCACAGTAAAAGAACTATCTTCACTATGAATAACGATCTCACCTTTTTGACCCAAACTTGTTATTGCACAAAGCAAATAGAAAATTAATATTCTTTGCCCACCGCTTATATTAAAAACAATTTTATCCCCCGTGTAACTTTTAATCATCTTTCTTAGATCAGAAATAGATAAATATGGCTCTTTTATATTTACATTTTTAAATTCTGTTTGAAATGGGATTGTCTTTGATAATTCTTTTATCGCATTATAAGCATTTTCGGTTCTCTGGTCTTCACCTGAACTAAGCAATATTACCTTTGTATTCTCATCAACACCTCGTCTTAACAACTCTCTTATGATAAATTTTTCATCAAACCCTAGTGTTGCTATCATCAGCATAAAAATATTATGTTTTTTACACAATTATAACCTTTCCTTTTTCGAACAGTCTAAATTTAATAGTTTGGATATTTTTCATTTATTTGAGATGGAAGCATTCTAGAACTAATCATTTTAATAATCTTTATCATTTATCGCATAAGATTTAAGATGATATAAATACAGCTTTTTGCTAACAAATACAACCTAATTATATTATGAATTTTTCTTAAAAAATTATTCGAATAATTCTATCCATATTCCATTAGGATCTTTAATGTATATCCAGCGAGATCTTCCAGATCTTATTTCCAACTCTATTGGATATCCCTTCTTATTTAATTCTTCAACTGCTGAATCCAAATTCTTAACTTGAAATGCTAAATGATCTAATTCTTCTCCTGGCGTATATTCTGTATAAAATCTGCTTTTTTTAGAATAATAATTCAGCTCAATCAAACTTCCTCCACTTTCTAATACAGCTATTTCCCCATCTGTTTCCTTTATAGCATGCCTTCTTAAAAGTTTCATGTTAAGGATATTTGTGTAAAAATCTATTGACTTATCCAAATCAATTACCCTTATTCCAACATAGGCAAATTTAAATTCCATAAATATATTTTGGTTTAAAAAATTTAAACTTATTTAGAAAAATAATTAATAAATTTACTCATAATGAAAAGGTTAAATTTAGGATATTTTAAACTTTTAAACTATGATATAAAGATAATGATTATTTCTACAATATTTATTTCACTGCCTCAAGGATTTTTATTCGTGGACTTTCCAATTTACTTGAATATTGTAGGGTATTCGCCTTTATTGATAGGATTATTATTTACAATTTCTACATTTATAGGATCTTTTTTAGTTTTATTCATAGCAACAATATCTGATTTGAAAGGGAGAAAGAATTTTGTAATATTGGGATATTTATTATTCGATTTGAGCTTTCTAATACTTGCTATAACATATGATTTAATATTGATAATAACCGTTGCAGTTCTGGACGGTATTGCATTTGCTTCTATATCTTCATCATTTATTACATGGTTTACAGAAAAGACTAATTCAGAAGATAGAAATTATGCATTCTCTTTTATGAATTTTATTGAAGGAGTTTTTTCATCTATTGGAATGGTTATTGGTGGTTTGCCTCCGATTATAGCAGTTTTAACAAATATTTCCATTATTGATTCATACAAATTGATGTATTTTATAAACTTTCTATTTTCCTTGCCTTCTTTATTTCTCATTTATAGAGTAAAAGAAAGCTATAGAATACCCAAAGAAGTTGAGATATTACCCAGAGAATCATTTAAATTTGTTATGAAATTGTCAATCTTAGGTCTAATAGGATTGGGTGCAGGTATAATAATTCAACTCTTTCCTTTATGGTTTTATTTGAAGTTTGGAACAAATGTTGATGTTCTTGGTCCTATATTTGCCATATCAACATTTTTAACTGGAATAGCCTCTTTTTTCATCCCAATGATTGTAAAAAGATTTGGAACGATTAATATAATCATATTTCCCCAATTATTATCTATCATTATATTAATCGCCATACCTATATCTTTCTCATATTTATTTGCAGGAGTTCTTTATATTTTTAGAAATGTATTAATGAACATGTCAAATCCTATTTTTAATTCTTTCATAATGACTATAATTCCTGAAGAAGAAAGAGCAAGAGGGTCTGCAATAATACAACTATTCGATTCGATACCTAGGTCTATAGGTCCTACAATTGGAGGATACTTTTTTAATATGGGCATGTTGGATTTACCATTTTATATCACAGCAATATTATACACCGCTTCTATAATTTTATTTTATATGATGTTTAAACCAATTTTTTTAAAAAGAATATAATATAATATGCCGAGATTTCAATTAGGGATAGATATAGGTGGTACATTTACTGATTTAGTTGTTTATGACAATTTAACTAACCAAGTTAAGATTTATAAAATATCTACTACACCTAAAGAACCTGAAAAAGCTGTTATCAGGGCTATTGAAGAAATAGGAATAAATGGGAAGGAAATAAATTTTATTAATCATGCAACTACTATAGCTACAAATGCTTTATTGACAAGAGAAAATTTACCAAAAACAGCATTAATAACTAACAAAGGTTTTAGAGACATACTTGAGATAGGTAGACAAAAAAGAGCTGAACTTTACAATCTAAAATATACAAGACCTCCACCATTAATTCCTAGAAAATATAGATTTTGCATAAAAGGTAGGATTGCGTCAGATGGTTCTATCATTGAAGAAATAGAATTGAATAAAATAATAAAATTGAAAAAGAAGATGAAAGATGAAAACATTAATTCTATAGCGATATCTTTTTTGAATTCATACGTAAACAAAGTTCATGAAGTAAAAGTAAAAGAAACATTAAAGGATGAATTTAAATATATTTGTGCATCTCATGAAGTAGACCCAAATTATAGAGAATTCGAAAGGACGAGTACAACGGTTCTAAACGCTATACTTATGCCTATTGTTTCTGATTATTTACTGAGATTAAAATATGAATTAGAAAAGATGGAAATAAATTCTAAAGTTTATGTAATGTGTTCTAACGGAGGTTTAGCTACATATGAATACGCTTCAAAATTACCAATTTCAATAATCGAATCAGGACCCGCTGCTGGAGTATTGGCATGTAGTTATTTTTCCAAAGTGTTGGGCAAGGATAAAATAATTACATTCGATATGGGAGGTACAACAGCAAAAGTAGGCATCGTTATAAACGGTAAACCGGATATAGCTAATGAATATGAGGTTGCAGGTAAGGTTCATAGTGGTCGCGTTATAAAAGGAAGTGGATATCCTGTTGGTATCCATTTATTGATTTAGCAGAAGTTAGTGCAGGTGGTGGAACGATTGCTTGGATTGATGAAGGAGGATCTTTAAGAGTTGGACCTAGAAGTGCGGGAGCAGAACCAGGACCTGTTGCATATAATAAAGGTGGACAAGAACCAACAGTTACAGATGCTAACATTGTTTTAGGAAAACTAAATAGTGATTTTTTGCTAGGTGGTAAGATGAAGATATTCGGGGAACTTTCAAAAAAGGTCATCGAAGATAAGATTGCAAAAAAATTAAATATGAATGTAATAACAGCTTCTGAAGGAATTATAAGAATAATTAACAACATAATGGCTAAGTCCATTTCAATAATGAGCATCGAAAGAGGTAGAGACCCCAGAGAATTTTCTATAATTGCCTTTGGTGGTGCAGGACCCATGCATGCTTGTGAATTAGCTGATGAGATTGGAATCAAAGAAATAATCGTGCCTCCTCATCCAGGCTTGTTTTCTGCTTATGGACTTCTAACAGTAGATATAGTAAAAGTCTTCTCCTCTTCAGTATTTGATAAAGATTTAGATAAAGTACTTATTGAATTAAAAAATAACGCGATTGAGGATTTTAAAAAGGAAGGGTTTGAAAATGTAGAATTCGAAGAATTTATAGACGTGAGATACAAAGGACAGTCGTATGAAATTACATTAAAATATGAAGGTAAACCAAACATAAGGGAACAATTTGATAAAGAGCATAAAAAATTGTATGGATATAGTTCTAAAGACCCTATTGAAATTGTAAGCGTAAAAGTCTTAGCTATAGCAAAAATACCTAAAATCGAAATAGCAGAGTCAAGAAGAAATAAGGATAAAATTGAGATAATCTCTAAAAGAAAAGTATACTTTAACGGAGAAAGCTATGAGATACCTATATATTCTAGAAATGCAATCGATGTCGGATTTGAAGGAAAAGGACCTGCAATTATAGAAGAATATGACTCAACGATTGTTATAAATCCAAATTGGAAATGGTTTGTTGATAAATATTTAAATATAATATTGTCAAGATAAATGGATAAAATAACTGGACAGATTATTAGAAATTCACTTTTCTATGCCAGTGAAGAAATGGGAATCGCTTTGAGAAATGCTGCATATTCCCCAAATATAAAGGAGAGAATGGACCATTCCGCTGCAATATTCGATTCAGAAGGCAGATTAATCGCACAGGCAGAACATATACCAGTTCATCTGGGCTCTTTACCATGGGGTCTTAAAAAAACTATTGAATACATGGAAAAAGAAAGCCTGAATTGGGAGGAAGGATGCATGATTGTTTTAAATAATCCTTACATAGCTGGTACTCACTTGAATGATATAACTGTTATAAGACCTGTTTATTATCTAAGCAAAATCATAGCCTTTGTTGCAAATAAGGCTCATCATTCAGATATTGGAGGTAAAGTTCCTGGTAGTATATCCTTTGATGCTAAATCAATCTATGAGGAAGGTTTGATAGTGAACCCTATTTATTTAATTAAAAAAGATGAATTTCAAACAAGCGTGCTTTCAATTTTATCAATAAATTCAAGAAATCCATATGAGAGATTAGGAGATATAAGAGCGCAAGTTGCCGCTAACTATGTAGGAGAAAGACGCATATTAGAAATAATAAATAAATACGGAGTTGAAGCTTTTAATGAAGCTAATGAAATAGCTTTTGAATATGGTGAAAAGATATTTCTTAACAAACTAAAAGAAATGAAAAAAGGCATTTTTGAGGCTGAAGATTTCATAGAAGCGCCTGACTATAAAAACATAAAGCTAAAGGTCAAAATTAACATAACCGATGATAAAATTTTAGTCGATTACGAAGGGACAGATCGACAAGTCCCTATGCCTTTGAATGCTGTTTTTGGTGTAACGATTTCAGGAGTTTATTTTGTATTTAGGTCATTGTTTGGAGAAGACTTGCCACTTAATTTTGGAGCTTTTAAAAACATTGAAATTTCAGCTCCTACTGGAATAGTTTTAAACCCTGAATTCCCATATCCTGTTGCAGGAGGTAATGTAGAAACTAGTCAGAGAAATGCTGATTTGTTATATCTTGCAATGAGCAATGTTTTACCTGATTTAGTTCCATCTGCTGCAGGCGGTTCAATGAATAATGTAATGATAGGCGGAGTGCATAAAGGAAAAACATGGGCCTTTTATGAAACGATAGGTGTAGGGTTGGGTGGAAGAAAGGGGATGGATGGAACAGATGGAATTCAAGCAAATATGACAAATACAATGAATACACCAATCGAAGATATAGAAAGAAACTATCCAATTTTAATTAGGAAATATGAATTTAGACAAAATAGTTCTGGTGCAGGTAAATACAGAGGAGGTTGTGGCATAATAAGGTCATATTTAGCTCTTGATGACATTACGTTTACAGTTTTAGCTGATAGAGGTAAGAATAAGCCTTGGGGGTTATTTGGAGGATTGGAAGGCAAGAATACAGAAGTCGTAATTAATAAGAAAGGAAGAAGAAGAAAAGTTAGAATAAAATCAACGTTTATTTTGAATAAAGGAGACTGGATAGAGATCAGAACCGCAGGAGGTGGAGGATACGGTAATCCTTTAGAAAGAGATATCAATAATATTTTCAGAGATTACGAAAACGGCATTATAAGTTTTTCCTACATCAAGGAATATTATAAGCAATTTAAAAAATGGAAAAAATAGGAGCCAATATATTTTAATTAAGTTAATTATTCTTGTTTATGACGCAAACTTCTGATGAAAATATATGGGGACTTATCGCATGGATTTTATCTATTGTTGGTGCAATCCTAGTTCTGGTATTAAAACCAAATTCAAGATATGCGAAGTATTGGGCATATCTATCTGTATCTTTCTTTATAATCTTTATAGTAGGTTTGGCAATAATTTCTTTGATAACAATATTTCTAAGCTTAATTCCTTTTTTAGGAACAATTGTATCATCAATAATTCAAACATTATATTACTTATTTGCATTGATAGTCTGGATAATAGGAATATTAAAATCAGCATCAAATGTTTTTTGGAAACCTAGATTCATATACGACCTAGCTTTGAAATTAGGAATTGAAAATGTTTAAAATTTTAGCTTGATAGAGTCTTTAAGTATTATTCATCATGGAAAATAAAAGGCTAGTTATAGCTGTGGGCGGTAATGCGATTGAAAATCTACCTGTCGATGATAAACCTAATTATGAATTTAAGGAATTGATTAAACAAATAAGTATTCTAGCTAAATACAACAATGAGATAATTATAACGCATGGTAATGGACCTCAGGTAGGCTATTTGCTTCTTCAACAAGAAATAGCAAAGGAAGAGGTTAAAGGAATGCCTTTATATATATTAATAGCTATGACTCAAGCTCAAATTGGATATATTTTGCAAAAAGAGATTTCTTCTTTCTTAATGCAGAAGATCCCAGTATTTACAATACTTACACAAGTTGAAATTGACGAAAACGATCCCAATTTTAAAAACCCAACTAAACCAATTGGACCTATTTATACAAAAAGTGAGGCAATAAAATTGTCGAAAGAAAAAGGTTATGTGATTAAAAAAGTTCCATATAAGAATGGATTTGCTTATAGAAGAGTCGTAGCTTCTCCAGAACCAAAGAGAATTGTTGAACTAGAAATAATAAAAGAGATGATTAATAAAGGAATTGTAATATCATGTGGTGGTGGAGGGATACCAGTAATAATTAAAGATAGAATGATTAAAGGTGTTGATGCAGTTATAGATAAAGACCTAACATGCTCTAAATTAGCTATTGAAGTTGAAGCAGATATGTTAATTATTTTAACGAATGTTGAAAAGGTTAAACTAAATTTTGGTAAACCTGATGAAAAAGAAGTTAGCAAAATGAGTTTAGAAGAAGCTAAAAAATATTTCGAAGAAGGACATTTTTTAGAAGGTAGCATGAAGCCAAAGATGCAAGCCTGTATAAATTTTGTGGAAGCAACTAAAAGACCTGCATTAATTGCATCAACAAAACATCTATTAGATTCTATAAATGGCTATAATGGAACGTTAATATTTATCTAAAATTCCAATTTTATTCTTCCAAAACCTAATGATTTTGATTTTCCAACACCTAAAAATTCAGCCCATTCAAATAATGTAATAAAGGCTTTTAGATAACCTTCTTTTGTACATGCAATATAATTTGCACTTCCAATGAAACAAGGAACTTTTCTTCCTTCTCCTATATCAACAAAAACTTTTTTAATCGTAGAGTCTTCGATTTCTAAGCCATTTAGCATTAATTTCTCAATCTTTTCTTTGTAGTTTTTTTTAGTAAATTCGTAATAATCTTTTGAAATATTATACAATAATCTGAAAGGTGAGGGGAAAGGTATCTCATGTCCATGGAATATAAAATTAGTAGGAGTTAAGAATCTGATTCTAAATTTAAATTCACTCCACTTATTGGAATCCGTAAATTCAATAATGGGCAATTCTTTTTCTTCTATCGATATGGAATCAGGTATGAATATTCCCGCAGGTTCTTTTAAAGAACTTTCTTTTAAGAAAGCTTCCATAAACTTTTGTGCTGCATCATAGTCTGTAAATGTAATTTTCAATTGAAATATATCTTGATTTTTCATAACAAAAGGATTGGAAATTTTTTCAAACTCACCTTTGCCGTTCTTTATATAAATTCCTGTTAGAATGTATTTTTCATTGTGAATTAAAGGCTCAACTATAAAGGGTTTTCTGGCTTTTTTTTCAAAATCAATACCGATTCTTTGATAATAATCATAAACAATCTTTAAAGAAAAAGATCCACTCCATGCCGTTATCATATGTGGTATATCTGAAAAATACCTAAGCCGAATTTTCAGTATATATATTTTCATAACCTCTTTTTGAGTTAAAATATAATATCCTAATAAGGATTTATTATTATTTTTATTCACAAATCAGCTATTTAACATTTAGTCAAAAACATTGATTCATCTAATTTCACACTGATTTTAATATAAAAACTATGTTGCTAATTACTTTTTCAACATAAAATAGTTTCAAATATTAATTTTTGATCAAGTGATATATTCAGATTTATTACTAAACAAAGATTAATAAACAACTATGAATAAGGAAATGTTATACATTGCTGTATCGGGAATAATTGCATTTATTTTAACAGTAATAACATCAATTTATTTCAATCCTTGGTTTAATTTATTTAAAAATGCATTCAGCGATTTAGGTTCAGACAAAGCTAATTTGCCAATTATTTACAATTATGGATTAATTATAACCTCTTTATTCGTCATTATGTATTCAATAAGCTTAATATCCTTAGGTAAGAATAAGCTAGAAGTCGTTAGCGGATCATTCTTCTTTATTGCTGGCATATTTTTATCTTTAATAGGAATTTATCATGCAGGAACAAGGCCACATGTTTTTGTATCTTCTTACTTTTTTATCCAGAGCGATATTTCAATACTAACCTGGAGTTTATCAGCTCTTTCTAACAAAATTAATTATGGGATTATTTCACTTACGTTAGTTTTGTTAGGAACAATACTCGGATTCTTTCTGAATTGGCCATCTGTTGCAATTCAAGAGGCATTCGGAATTTCGTTAATATCGATTTGGGTAATCTTTGCTTCTTTTTATTATGATTAACAAAGCATTTATTTTAAAAAATGCAGTAATTAAATCAATAATAATTTGATTATAGAAATAAATTAAAATTATTATATTGTAAAAATTTCAGGAAATAATCGCAAGAATAATAAAAAATCGATTTAGGATTATTCTTTTCTAAAAAGTTTTTTATTAAAGTTGCTAAAGCTGTTGATTTACCTACTTGCATTAGCACTATGATAAAATTAAGAGAATAAGGTTTTAGGGAAATTTTAGAAATAACATCCGGAATCTATTTTACTTCAGATTTAATATATTTTCTATAAGGATCATGTTCTACAATTTATCTTTATTTATCTACCAAGGATTTAATTCTTCGATTATGTGGAATTTAATTACACAAATGCTTATAAATATTGTTTATTATCATTCTAAAATTATTTCTAATCAATCCTAGCTCATCTATAGGTAATAAGCATGCTTTGCAACTGAATAATAAGTTCAGTAGATTTTTCATTTTTAAATTTAGAATTGTATTTTTTAGTATTACGCTTTCAATAAAAATATAGCGGAAAATCGTTTTCTATGATTTTAATTATATGATTTGCTGTGCAGATTGCCCCGTTTAAAATTACCATTATTATTAAAATAAATTTTTAATCGAATATCAACGTTTTTGTTTCAGGGGCTAAAATAAAAATAACAATGGCAGCAATTATTGCAATAGCTGTTGTTACGATTAAAGGCACAACCACACTTTGCAAGTACTGTAAAAGAATGCCAAATATTAAAGGGCCAAGTACAGCTACAACTTTCCCAACACCTTCTGCTAATCCAAAGGCTTTTCCTCTTAATTTAGTTGGAAACAATTCGCTAGTAAAAGGATAGACAGACCCCCATGCACCTAGATTGAAGAAGCTAACAAAGAATAATGCTATAGTGAATAGAAAATAATCACTTGTTGCTAAACCCATCGTTATACCCAATATACCACTTAGAAACAAATAAATTGTCAAAGTTGTCTTTCTACCAATTCTTTCCACAAAATACATTGCACTCAAATAGCCTGGTATTTGAAAAACAAAAGCAAGAACTAAAAATAACCAAATATTACCTGAATAAAGATTTACTGCATTAAGAATTTGTGGAAGCCATAAGAATAATCCATAATATGTGTAATTCAGAACCATCCATGCAGCTAGCATTGCAGCAACTCTTCTTCCGTATCCTGCAAATAGTTCTGAATAGTTACCTCTTTCTTCAATTGCAAACTTTATTTCCTTAGGATCGACATTTCTATTCATCAATCTGCCTAAAATTTGAGCAGCTTTTTCAAGTTTTCCTGTCTTAGCTAGGAAAAATGGCGATTCTGGAACTAGAAATCTAAATAAAGCTACAGTGAAAGCTGGAAAAGCTGCAGCGACAAATAAAGCTCTCCAATTTTCTGAAAATATAACTAAAAAAACATAAGCTAATAGTAAAGCAATTAAACTTCCTATAGGCCAAAATAGATCTAAACTTACCATAAGCCTTCCCCTTTTTCTAGAAGGTAAAAACTCGCTTAGTAATGCCGGATCAACGACAAGCATTCCGCCCAAACCAACACCTGCTAAAAATCTATATGCGATTAATTCATAAAAGCTATTAGAAGTAGCTGTTATAGCTGTGAATATACTATACCATAGCAACGAAGCTTGGAATAAAGGTCTTCTACCTATTACATCACTAAATCTTCCAAATATTATAGCGCCTATTATATCTCCGATGAGGACAGCAGATGCAAGTAAACCTTGTTGAAAACTGTTTAAATTAAAAATAGAAGAAAATAATGGTAATGTGAAAGATATTAAAATGATTTCCATAGCTACGAATGACCATGAAAAACGTATTATCCATAGGATATTATTTTGCTGCTTTGTTGTTTTTTCTGTATTAAGTATTTCCTCGATTCTCATTTACTGTTGAATGTATGACTAAACTAATAAATTTTGATATAAGTAGCTTATAATTGATTAAACAAATACAACATATTTTATTTTAACAAATTTTTTTGTATTTATGAAAGGTTATAAGCTTGACTACAATTATTGTGGTAATATTTTTATTTCTACAATGTCACCTTCCTTTATTCCAAGTTCCTTCTTTATATGATATTTAGATATTACTTCAATAATATTTCTAGGATGTATTGTTCTTTCTAATAAGATAACATGGCAATCTAACTTGTTATTTATTATTGCAGGGAAACATTTAACCCAACCATAAGTTCGTTTTCCGTCAGTAAAGCCATTTATAAAAATACCTGTGAAATTGTTTAAGAAGCCTCTACTCTTAGGTTCTATAAGCTTTATATTTAAAGTTCCTGGAAAAGGCCTATAGCCCAATTTCTCTTCAAATTGTTTTGCATAACCTTCTAGTGAAATGTAATATCCTCCTTCACCTATCCCTTTCTGAACTATTCCTTTAACAATAACTTCTTTTTTACCTTCAATGATCCCCTTTAATCCAGAGTAAGTTTCTAAAACTACATCTCTTCCTTTTTTTGTTAACATAATTTCTTGTCCTCTTCTAGATGTTTTTCTAGTTATATATCCTTCTTCTTCCAATCTTATAAGCTTAAGAGATGCATTCTGCTGAGTAGTTTTTAATTCTTTTGCTAAAAAGTTCGTTGATATTAAAATAGGTTTGTAGAAAGCTCCTAGTTGAGCCAATTTTATTAATTCAAAAATATACTTCCTTTCCATACAAATTTTATTTAAGATAAAAATTTATTTTTAATTTTATAACCTTACTTATGGCTAAATTTAATAGTAAAGAAGTTGCAGCTATAGCAATTTTCGGAGCTCTTGCAGCGATGGTGACTTTAACGACGGATCTGCCTATATTTAGATTTCCAATTTTACCATTTTTAAGATTCGATTTGGCAGAAATAATAGATTTTCTTGCATTTCTCTTGTTAGGCCCCATTGCTGCATTATTTACAATACTAGTTCATTTTATTACGATTAGCTTGCTACCAGGAGCTCAAGTGCCTATTGCGAGCCAAGCCATGAAAGCTGCTGCAATTTTATCAACTATCTTCGGATTTACGATAATAATGAGATTTAGATCATTAAAGGTAGCTTTACCGTTTGCGATAATTTCAAGAGTTTTGATAATGAGTGTTGCAAATTATCTATTTTTCTTAGTATTCTTTCCTTATACATTCCAGCCTTCTCTAAACTTAATCGCTAAAACAACAGGAATCGTTGTTCAAGGATTTGGAATGCAGGTTTTTGTTTTGCTTTCAATAATAGGAATATTTAATGCAATACATGCAATTATTACAACCTTCATACCGGTTTTCCTATTAAGATATAATCCTCAATTGATAAAAGTAGCATCACTAATAAAGCCTGTTTGGTTTATAAAATATTTGAATCTTACGAAATAAAACTTTTTTTCATAATTCTTAATTTTATTTATACCAATTCTGATATTTTGAGAGCTTTAATTTTCTCTTTCTTAACATACTTTTAAAGGAGTAAATTCTTTTTATTACCGCAAAGATATTAATATGATGAAGTGAGAGAAGAAGAATTTCTTAAAATTCGTGCATTACGATTTTTAAAAGAAGCTGAAGATGATATTATGAAAGAATATTACGATTTAGCAATTTTTCATTTAGAACAAGCTTTTCAACTCAAAATTAAATATTTGTTAGCAAAGAAAATCGGTTACTTTACCAAAACACACATGATTAGTCAACTCATCAATGAACTTGAAAGAGTTTATCCAAAAATAATTGAATTTTTTCTAAGCTTTAAAGAAGAAATAGAAGAATTAGAGTTAGCTTATATAGGTGCAAGATATCTTGCTATAAATTATTCAAAAGAGAAAGCGGAAAAATTATTAAAGTTTACAAAAAAAGCTTTTGAATTTTTAGAAAAATATGAAAGCGATTGATATAGCGATATCAACATATATACATAAGAAAAAATATTTTGACAATTATCTGGAAATAGCAAAAATAATTAAAGATTTTATAATTAAAAACTTAGATGAAAATGCAAAAGTTATAGCTTTTGGTAGTGTTCCTAAAGGAACCTATACTCCGCTAAGCGATCTTGATATATTAATAGTAAGCGATAAAATAAAAGAATATGCAAAAGTTATTGTTAAGATCAAAGATTATTTGAACGATTTCTTCGCTCCAATCGAATTTCATTTTGCTACAAAAGAGACATTTGAGAAATGGTATAAAAAATTCCTTGATTATTATATTGAAGTTAATTAAATAAATCTTTAAGATAAAAGTTTACCTTTTTAATTTGCATAAAAATATATATTGATAATATTGTTGATATTGATATAGCTACCTATTCAGATATGTTAGTTATAAATAAACTAAGATGAATCATTAAGTTCATCTACAAATTTGATTAAATAAAAGGAGAATTATAAATATTTAATTAGTTTTAAACATACACGCTAAAAAATATATTTATATAACATTTACAATAAAATCAGAAATAAAGCAATAGGTTGAAGAAAAGCGTGGAAATAAATAATGAGAAATAAACAGCTTAATATAAATCAATAGAAAAGTCAAATTTTGTAAGCTTTAATAAAACACAATATAAGTAAACTATTTGATTCCTAAATACATACTTGCAAATTCTTTATGTTCCAATAATTCTTTTGGTTGTCCGCTGAAAGCTACACGACCACTTACTAAAAGATAAGCTTTATCCGCTACTTCAAGAGCTCGCATCGCATTTTGCTCAACTAAAACAACAGTAATGCCATGTTCTTCGCACAGCTTTATTATAGAGTCTAAAATTTGTTTAACAACTATCGGAGCTAAATTAGCTGTAGGTTCATCAAACATCATCAATTTAGGACTTCGAATCAAATTTATAGCAATAGCTAGCATTTGCCTTTCTCCTCCACTCATTGTAGCTGCTTTATCTTTAAACTTTCTTTTCAAAGTAGGAAAGAAATCTAAGACTTCCTTAATTCTTTCTTCAGCAATTTCTTTTTTTAAAGTATAAGCAGCCATCTTCAAATTCTCTTCTACTGTTAATTCAGAAAATACATTATCTGTTTGGGGAAGATACGCAATTCCAATTCTTGCTGCTTGATGAGGCCTAATTTTTGTTACATCCTTTCCTTCTAAAATTATATTACCAGAATAAACATTTGTCAAGCCAAATACCGTTTTTGATCGCCCAACTAGGGTATCCAATTGTACTTAATTTTCAATTATTTGTCCCTTTGGTCATAATGGCTATAACGTTGCTCATTGCACCAAAAGGTATAACTGGTATAAAATTCAAAAAAATCATTTTAAGAGGTAAGCCATAATGGCAGCAATAGACTTGCTTGTTTTATTCATAACAGATTTGATTCCTTGGATTGCAGCTTATTTAATAATTGCTTTGAGCTTAAATCTAGAATATGGTTATCTTGGAATTCCTAACTTTGGAAAACTCTTAGCAGTTTCCGGAGGAGGATTTGTTGCAGGATTTTTACCAGGATTGATAATATATTATCTATATAATTTATCCAGTATAGGTTATTATTATGGAAATCAGCATGCACTGATAATACTTAATATAAACGAAATAATTGGCAGCTCTCCTCTGCTGTCAATTGGTTTACTTTTATTAACTATAATAGTAGCAATTTTATTTGGAGCTTTCCTAGGCTTTGTAAGTAGTTACCCTGCATTAAGATTAAAAGAAGATTACTTAGCTATGACTCTTCTAGCACTTGGAGATATGCTTGTAGTTATTGGATACAATCTTGACTTTCCTGTAGGTGGCTCGTTGGGAGTTTTCGTACCCTCCCTCTTTGGATTTTTTACAAATTCATTCCATATAAGTGTCATTTATGTTAATTACATCAGAATAGCATTTTTTTTAGTCTTAGCTATATTAGTTTATTACTTTGTAAGAAAATTAGTTAATTCTCCATTAGGTAGAGTTCTTAGAGCAATCAGAGATAATGAAACTTTAGCTCAGACATTAGGAAAAGATATAGTTTTATATCGAAGAAATGTAATGATGGTTGCAGGAGCTTTAGCAGCGCTGGGTGGCTTAATCTTAGCACTTAATTCACAAGCCGTTATTGCAATTAAATACAATAGAGTTGACGATACCTTTTATCCTTGGACGATGGTCGTCGTTGGAGGAGCTGCTAATAATTTTGGCGTAGCAATAGGAGTTATAATGTTTGTAACGCTATTGAGAATAATTGATATCTACAAGTATCTGTTCCAACCATATATACCTTTTGATGCAGTATGGCTCAATCCAATACTATTCAGTATTGCATTGGCATTAGCTTTATTTTTCAGACCTGGAGGGATTATTAAAGAAAAACCAACTAAAACATTATCAGAAATGGAAATAATACAAATTATTAATAATTTAAAAAACAATAAATCTAAACTATATGCATATGGTATTGATATAAGATTTTTAAAAAATAATTTAATTGGAAAAATTTGCATTTTAAAAAATAAATTAAAAATCTAAGGCAAAATATTACAAATATTTTTAAATTAAGTTTTTATTTCATATTTTATGAATAGTTATTATGGATGGTAGTTTCATTCTAGTATTCCTTGAAATATCCGTTATGATATTTATAGCCGCTGTAGTTAGAAGCTTTATATCAAGGTATGGTTTTCCTTTATTGGTCGGAGAAATATTAGCTGGTATATTAATTAGCCCATTTGCAATAGGCGGATATATAAACCAAATTTCTGGTTATGACATATTTACAATTAATGATTTTCTTCTATTCCTATCAGAGTTCTCCATGATACTCTTAATATTTGCTTCAGGACTAGAACATGGAATATCTCCTCTAAGAAAAACAGGTATATGGGGTTTTCTTGGAGCTACTCTAGGTGCTATTTTACCATTTACTGTTGCTACATTTGTTTACTATGAAAGTTTTGGAATACATGAAGCACTTTTTATAGGCGTATCCTTAGGTGCTACTAGTCTAGCAGCCGCTGCTGCTATTATTCAAGAATTAAGAATAAAAAGTAAAGGTGTGGATTTTTTATTATCTGCTTCGGCATTAGATGACGTTGTTGATTTAATTTTACTTTCAATTGTTATTGCAATAGCAACCTCCATAACAGGAAGATTTCTTATAAATATATTTTCATTGATAGCTTATTTCACAATATCTTGGTTAATCATATTAGTTACTTCTGTATATATAATTCCTAAGATTGTGAACTTAGCTGGAGATAAATATGTTTATCAGCTGCCTTTTGTACTACTTTTTGGACTTACAACGATAATGAGCATATTAGGTTTTTCACCGATTATATCTGCATTCATTGCAGGTGTAGCATTAGCTGAAAGTTATACTGCTGAAAAAATAAGATCCATAACTGAAGTTCTTTTAAGCGTTTTTGGTCCAATATTCTTTGTGGTTGTAGGAGCACAAGTTAATTTATTGTCCATAAACTTGCAGACTTTTGGATTTGCAATTGAACTAACAATAATTGCAATCTTGTTTAAGATAATAGGAGTGTTTCCATTCGCATATATAACTTTAAAAAATTTTAGGGCTGCACTATCAGCTTCTATAGGTATGGTTCCCAGAGGTGAGACGGGATTAGTTGTTGCTTCTATTGGATTAGCTAATAATTTTATTGATAATAATATATTTACAGGTATAGTCTTTATGGCACTTTTTACAACGTTTGTTGGTTCAACAATTTTCAAAAGAATAGCAAGCTGGATAATAGATTAAAAACGTAATATATATATATAAGTTATATATTAAATCCATAAATGTCCAAATCCATAGTCGCCAAACTGCGTGATGTAGCTGGAGCATTGATAGGAAACTTCTTAGATTGGGCAGATTTCGTGATGTATGCACAGTTTGCAACTATAATAGCAAGTGTGATGTTCCCTTCAACAACAAATCCGCAAATAGCTATACTTAATACACTATTAATCTTCGGTTTCGGATTTGTTTTTAGACCTTTAGGGTCAATAGTTTTTGGTCATCTCGGAGACAAATATGGAAGGAAAAGAGCTATGTTAATTACTTTCTGGATAATGGGTATCGCAACAATATTTACAGGCTTGATTCCTTCATATTCAAGTATTGGCTTGTTTGCGCCAGTTTCTTTAGCGATTGTAAGAATAGCTCAAGGCTTTGCCGCAGGTGGTGAGCTGGGAGGAGCGCTAAGTTATTTGATTGAAAGCGCAACACCAAAAAGAAGATGTTTCTATGGTTCTTGGGTAGGTGTGACAATTTTAGGAGCTACAATGCTGGGCACTGGCACAGCTTTATTAGTATCTTCTATGGGGCATGATTTTGCATATGGAATAGGCTGGAGAATACCATTCATCCTATACGGTGCACTGTTAATACCTGTTGCTGCAATTTTGAGATTTAGAATGTCAGATTCTCCACTCTTTCAAGAAGTTAAAGCTAAGAACGAAGTTGCAAAGATTCCTGTTGTAAAAGTATTTACAAAAGATTGGAAACCAGCTGTTCTTGCAATTATGACGACTTTCGTAGGGACAGTAGTTTTGTATGCAATTACAAGCTTCTGGCCCACCTATCTTAGCAAAACATTAAATCTACCATTAAGTTCTGCATTACTAATCACATTAACTGCAGAAGCAGTAATAATGATATTAACACCTGTTTGGGCATACCTATCAGATATTAAGCTTGGTAGGAAAGTACCCTCATTAATAGCTTCAGCTTTCTTCGCAGTATTTACTTATCCACTTTTCTTATTTATAACGTCTTATTCATTTGAAACTATACTTTTAGTAACAGTAATACTTGCACTCTTCATGTCCATTCTTGAAGCTACACTTCCAGTCTGGATCGGTGAAAGCTTTGCTACAAATGATAGATACTCTGGATATATAGCTTATTCCATCGCTATATCATACTTTGGAGGTTTCACACCTTTCATATCTCAGTTTTTAGTACTATCTTTAAAGACTCCTTTAGCACCTGTGATCTATATAGTACTATCTGCAATTGTCTCAACGATTGGATTTGCTTTGATGAAAGAAACTTATAATATAGAAATATTACCATCAACCCAATCAATTTATCAGAAAAGTGCAGAATAAAATTTTAAAAATTGGTAACATCGAAGCAGAACCAGGTACAATAAACTACGGAAGTTTGGCAGAAGTTTACCTTCCAGATTCAACCGAAATAAAAATACCACTGATTGTAGTAAGAGGTAATAAAGATGGCCCAATACTCATGCTTTCATCAACGATTCATGGAACTGAAATAACAGGCGCAGATGCTTTAAGGAAATTAATTAAAATTTTAGACCCGAATGAAATGAAAGGAACAGTTCTTTGCTTACCTGTTTTAAATCCTTTTGCATTTCAACATTCAGTTATGAATACTCCTCAAGATAGTTATAATATGAATAGAGTTTTCCCAGGCGACCCAAAAGGTCTTACCAGTTTTAGAATAGCTAATTTAATATTTGAAAGAGCCATTAAAGTAAGCGATTATATAATTGACTTTCATGCAAATCCTCAACCTGCAATACCGTTTACAATTATTAAATTAAAAGGAGCCGACGTGGACAAAAAATCAATTAGTTTAGCAAAATCTTTTGGCATAACAACAATAAGAATGATGGTTTCAAATGAGCCACATAGAACAGGTACTATTATAGATGCTGCTTTATCCTTGGATAAGCCAGCTTTGACTGTTGAAGCTTTATACTGGAGAAGAATAGAGCCAACGAGTTCTAAAATGTGCATCAAAGGTATACTTAATATAATGAAATCAATTGGTATGATTAATGGAAACATAGAAAAACAAGAAGGATTTCCCATCATCGAAGGTGAGCTTTCTCGAGTAGAGATAACAGCGAATAAAGGTGGTTTCGTGGATATAAAATTTAATGCTGGCGATAAAGTAAATAAAGGAGATGTTATAGCTGAAATTTGGAATCCGTATGGAGAGACGGTTGAAAGAATTGAAAGCCCTGTTAACGGATATATACTTGCATATCCATTGTTAGGCAATCAAGCTGTCGCAACTGGAGATATTATTGCATTCATAGCTTACAAAATATGATTATAAACAATAAGAACTTATCTAAAGGTGAAAAACATATACTAAAGATTAAAATTACAAAGCTTAGCAATGGTAATGAACTTTATTTAACCGCCCATATTATAACAGGTATTAATGAGGGAAAAACAATTGGTTTAATAGGCGGAATACACGGAGATGAAACACATTGCTTTGAATTCTTTAAAAACTTTATAGAGAAAATTAATCCAAAAGAATTAAGTGGAAATATAATTATATTACCTGTAGCCAATCCATTAGCCTTTGAATATTGTGTTCGAAATACTCCCGAAGATAATTTAGATTTAAATAGAAACTTCCCAGGAAACAGAGATGGTTGGTTAACAGAAAAGATTGCGTACGTAATTTCTGAAGAATTGGTTAAGAAAATGGATTATTTAATAGATTTCCATACTTCACCGCCTTTTTTACATGTTGAATATTCAGTTATAAGCAATAAAGCAAAAGAAAAGGACATCGCTATTAAGCTAGCTAAATCTTTTGGATTCAAATACATTTACAATAGTTTTGGCTACAATGGAGCTGTCACAACTTACGCTAATGAAATTGGAATTACGGCAATTGCTACAGAATCTGGACCCAAGGATGATAAAGATAGTAGTTATTATAATAAAATGGTGGATAAGATAGAGAATGCTTTATCTTCAATTGGTTTTATAAAAAAAGAATTTGAATTTGCAAATGAATATTTCATTTTTGAGGAAGATGCTTATGGAAACATTAGAGCTCCTGTTGGAGGAATCTTTATACCTTCTGAACAAAATACTTTAATTGGCAAAAGGGTTACTGAAAATGATGTATTATTCAGGATTTATGACCCATACACATTTGACCTAATTAATGAAACAAGACCTTGTTTTAAAGAAGCTGATATTTTTTTGTACCGTAAGAGATCCGTAGTTAAACCTGGGGATTATTCTTTTATGATTTGTGATACAAAGAAATTGAAGAAAGTTACTTAAACTTTTTCAATATTTTATCATATGAATATTAGGAAAATTAAAACCATTGCAAATAGACTAAAAGATAGAGAAGTTGATTTAGCATTCATAATTCCAGGTCCAAATTTAAGATATATTTTGGGCGTTAATATAGAAACTTATGAAAGATTCTGCTTGCTTTACCTAGACACTAACAATGAAGACGTAGGTATAATAATACCGAAGCTTGATGAACTAAAAATCAAAGATATTGGAATAAATTACTTTGCATATTCTGATTCAGAAAACCCATTAGAGTTTTTGAAAAGAATCGTCAAGGATAAGGTAAAAAAGATCGCTTTTGAAGAAAGAATGCCTATAAAATACTTTTTAATTTTAAACAATATTTATGGAAATTTCGAATATACAACATTAGATGATATAATCTATGAAATAAGGATGATTAAAGAAGAGGAAGAAATTGATAATATACATAGAGCTGTAAAAATTATAGAAGCAGCACTAAAAGAATGTGAAGAATACCTGTCTGAAGATATGACTGAGAATGAGATAGCTTCTATACTATATAAAGAAATACTAAGAAAAGGTGGTGTGCCTAAGGAAATACTAGTACAAGTAGCAGAACACTCATCGATTCCTCATTGGAGGCATTCAGATAAAAGAATAAAAAGAGGTGATGTAATTGTTCTTGATGTTTCTGCAACATATAAGGATTATTATGGAGATTTGACAAGAACTTATGTATTTGGTACGCCTTCAAATAATAAGTTCTATGAAATCTATAACATTGTTAAAGAAGCACATGATAGAGCAATAGAGAGTGCTAAAGAGAACGAATTAGCAAGTGATATAGATAATGTAGCTAGAAAATTTATATCAGAAAAAGGTTATGCAAAGTATTTTATTCATAGAACAGGCCATGGTTTAGGTTTAGAAGTTCATGAAGAACCTTTCATTGTAGAAAATGACAATAAAAAATTAAACAAAGGCATGGTATTTACTATTGAACCTGGTATATATTTGCCTAACCAATTTGGTGTTAGATTGGAAAGCGATGTTGTAATTGATTATCAAGGTAAAACAAAAGTCCTTGATGAATATTGGCCAAATCCTGTCATTAAATAGTTAATTTAAAAGGAAATTTTTCTAATTTATAAGCTGAATCCCAAAACATATACTCGAATATTGCTGTCATTCTAAAATTTTTAAACACGTTATATTCTTGATCTCTAGTCAATTTAAATCCATCGACAATTTTTATTACTTCTTTTACACCTTTCTCATATTCTTCACCTGCATATGTTTCTATCCACCTTTTGTATAATTCATTATTCGAACCTTGTTTAATTAAAGACTTTCCCACTTCCATATAAATCCAATAACATGGTAAAACTGATGCTACTCCTTCATAATATGGTCTCATAGATACAGTTGAAACCAAAAATGAGGTATACAATAAATTAGTTGGAGAAGGATAATATTCATTTAAATTTAAATTCCAGTATTTAATGAAGTATTCATGAAGACTACTTTCAACTTTGATAACCTCTTGTACATGTGATGCAAACAATAAAGATTCTTCAACGTTTTCAGATTTGGATGATAGTATTGCAAGAGCTTTGCTGAATTCGTTCAAATAAATAAAATCTTGAATTATATAATATTTAAATTTCTCCTCTTCCAATGTACCATCAATCAGCCCTTTAATAAAAGGATGATTAAGAATAGAATAATATATGTCTGAAATGGAAGCCCATAATCTTTCTGATAGCATATGTTTGTTGAAAAACTAATATTATATAATTATGTTTATAATTCGCTTATAATTAGACAGACTTGCTATCCGCTGTAAATTACGAGTATTTCAATCTATTGTAAATTATTAAGCATGGGCCGGCCCGGACTTGAACCGGGGATCTTCGCCTCGTAAGGGCGACATCCCACCAAGCTAGACCACCGGCCCTATTTATTCTTTTTCTCTTCTGTTAAATCTAATATTTTCTCTATTATACCTATATACTTTGTTAATTTATCGATAATATGTTGATTAGATCTTTGAAGCATCACTTCCCCGCAATCTTCATAAGGACAAATATAGTTAAGCTGTAAAGCTTCTGATTCTGTAAATAATTTTTTATGCTTTGGGCATTCATAAAAGCTATGCGATAATTCATACTTTAACCTTAATTTTAACTTTCTTTCAAGTATATACCTTAATCTATCTATCACTACTTTGTTAAAATTCTCAAACTTAAAGTTTATATGATATATGTACCAACTTGTTTTTTCGTCCCTTTCTCTTCTAAAATCTACCAACCCCAATTCATACATATCATAAAGAATTTTTCTAACAACGCTTAATTTCATATCAGTTCTTTTAGTTAACCATTCTTCAGTAGCATCATTCTTCTCTAATATAGCTAAAGCTATTTTACTAGCTTCAGGCCTTAATAAAAGCTTAATTACCTTATCAATATACTTTTTTTCCTCCGATGATACCATTGGTTATTTATCTTTTCTATCGATTTAATTAATTTATCTTAGTCTTCCTTTATATCTAAAATATCAGCAACTGTTAAGTCAGATTTTTTGCTCAACTTTCCAATTTCGAATTTAGAACTATCAATTTCTAACAAGCTGACCTTTAATAGCTTTTCAATCTTCTTAGCAAGTTCGATAGTAGGCTTCATTTTTCCAGATTCTATCTTTTTGATAACAGAAAGTCGCTCACCTACAGTAGATGCCAACATATCTTGTGTCATACCCATATTTTCTCTACCTTTTTTTATTATTTCAGCATAATCTTCACGAATCGTATATTCAGGTAAATTAACTTCATGAGCTTTTTTAACAATTTTTTTGGGCACATATGCAACTTTAGGTGTTGGTTGTTTTGATGTTGTTTGAACAACATTACTTCCAAACTTTTTACAATCATTGCACACTATTAATTTAGCTTTTCCGATCTGAACTATATTTTTTGACACTAACTTCCTTCCACAAATTTCGCAGTTCAACTTGATTAATATATAAAATAAAACAAATATATTTTGTTTATTAAAATTCAAAAATGAGATTAGATCCTTTCATGATTTTGAAAAAGGTTGCTGATTATCAATTTGGATATGGTGCTGGAGATGCATTATTTCCTAGTGATCTAATAAGTAAGATGGAGGTTAAATATTCAAGAAAAAGTGGTAAAATAAAATATGTATTTTTAGATAATAAGACATACGTAACATTTAGAGCTTCAGACGGTTTTATTGTTCCAAGTCTTGAGGCTGCTGCTAATTTGATTAAAAATATGAGGCTCTTTAAATATGCAGTTCAAGTTGATAATCTATTTGTACCTATGATCTTTGATATAAGAAGGGTTTTAGTGAAACATATAAAAAGAGTAGACCCTAATATTGAAGCTGGTAGTGAAGTTATCGTCATAGATGAAAACAATAATATTGTAGGTGTTGGAAGAGCTATATTGTCGGGCGAAGAAATGCAACTTATGAAAAGAGGAGTCGCTGTTAAGCTAAGAAAAATAAATCGAGAGCGTTAATTGTTTTGAATTAAAAAATTGGTCTCATAATCATTAACTATCTCCAAAATTTGAAGAAATTTAATAATTTCAATAAAACATGAACCATCATGTTTAAATGTAGAAGAATTATACAGTATCTTTATTTGAAAAAATTATAGAAGCATTCTAAAATAAACTAAACGATAATTTGTAAAAGATTAATTGACAATTCAAACTCTGAGCTTCTATTCTTTAAATTACCTTTTAATATAAACTAATTGGTAGTTATTTACAGCTCTTGATATATATTTTTATCATATATGTTAATTCAAAATAATTTATCTACATAAAGATAACCATATTTAAATATAAGCAAAGGTTTATATTTATCTGCATGATTATATATTAAAAAATGGGCTCAAGTACAACTTTGGCTACAATAACTAGGTTTGACATGGTTAAAGTTGCAATTGCAAGTGTTCTTGGAACAACAATCGAATGGTATGATTTTTTTATTGCTGCAACAGCCGCATCTCTTGTTTGGCCAGCTGTTTTCTATCCATCACAAGAACCGGCTGTGGGAATATTATTGTCATTCACGACTTTTGGACTAGGTTTTGTAACAAGACCAATAGGAGCTGTACTTTTTGGCCACTTTGGAGATAGACTAGGAAGAAGGGGAATGCTGATCTGGACACTAATAACTATGGGAATAGGAACATTAGGCATAGCAGTAACACCTTCCTATGCTGTAATAGGAATTTGGGGAGGAATTTTAGTTACTATTTTTAGACTTATACAAGGTTTAGGTGTTGGAGGGGAATGGGGAGGTGCTACATCATTATTAACTGAATATGCTGAAAGACATGGTAGTAGGTGGAGAGTCCTATGGTCTGTTTGGGTTCAGGAAGGAGTCCCGTTTGCTTTCGTAGCAGCTAATGCTACATTTTTAATCCTCTTATTATTCATTTCTAGAAGTGATTTAATAAATTGGGCTTGGAGAATACCTTTCTATATTGGAGTTCTCGTAATAGTAATAGGTGTATTCATAAGATATAAGATAGCAGAGAGCCCATTGTTTACACAAATATTTCAAAAGAAAGCAATTGAGAAAATACCCTTTGCTTCTTTGATGAGAAATCAATGGAAAACTGTGCTTTTACTTACAGGAACTTGGTTATACATCAATTCCTGGGGGTATTTAGTTCCTGCATTTATGCAAACATATCTTACAAAATTTTTATCTTTCCCATTGACTTTTGCTCTAACAGGCGTAATAATCGCTACAGGAATAAATGTATTTGTTCTTATACTAGCAGCATACGCTGGAGATAAAATAGGTAAGAAAAAACTACTGATTATATCAGCATTAATAACAGCTATACTATCTTTCCCATTCTTCATGCTAATAAATACAGGTAATCCTGCTTTGATAATACTAGCACTAGTATTAATGTTCAATGCAGCAAACTCTGGGTATGCAGTTATTGCATCATTTTTCTCAGAGCAATTCCCCACAAAGTATAGATATTCTGGAGTTTCTTTTTGTTACCATTTAGGTGGGGTGCTCTCCGGTGGTTTGGCACCCATTTTAGCTTCTACAATGTTAGTTTTGTACAAAGGTATAAATGCATGGCCTTACATAGCTGCTATAGGATTGACTTATACAATTATATCTTTGATTACAATACTTGCTATAAAAGAGAAAAATAAAATAGAAGAATAAATTTTTTTGAATAATTTTAAAAATTAAATAATTTATTATTTCATGTAATTTGATATGTATCGTAGAGGAATTAACAGGGAAACTCTTAGAATGTTGCAAAGAATGGGCGTTTCTTTTGAAAATCTAGAAAATGTTGAAGAGGTGGAAATTAAATTTAAAGATAAAATATTGAAGCTTATAAATCCTCAAGTTATGATTACGAATGTTAGCGGGCAAAAAATTTATCAAATTGTAGCTGAAGCTGAGGAAGAAAGCTCTAATGTTGAAAGGTTGAAAAAGGAAGCCTATACACCTAATGAAGAAGATATTGCTTTAGTTATGGAAAAGGCAGGCGTTAATAGAGAAGAAGCGGTTCAAGCTTTAAAGGAGACAGAAGGAGATATAGCTGCAGCAATTTTGTTAGCTCAGGCGAGGAAAAAATGATAAGATTTTTTCTTTTCTGAATTCAATATATGGACAGCAATAGCACCTTCTTATATTGAAAAAAATACGCTAAATGATATACTAAAAGAGATAAACAACTATAGGAGAAAGATAGACTTAATACAAGTAATAAATTTAGATATAGTTTACTCTATTCATCAACTTCTTTCTGGATTATATAGAACCTATAGAGCATTTATGAGAAGAAAAAATATAGCAAAAGATAAGGCAATAGAATTATTATTACGAACATCAGGGGAAAGACAAATTTCAAAAGCGATTAACATATTGGGTGTAAACTATTCTACAAAAAAGATAATTTTATTGGCATGCGATACAAACATTGATAATCTAATAAACGTTATGAATGAAATAATTTCAAAATATCATTTAAATATAGATGATAAATTGATGGAAGTTAATGAAGAGAGAAAATCTGAAATAATCAAGATTTATAATCTTAAAACTAATGAAATTGATAAGGAAATTCTTACAAAGATATCTGCAATAGAATGGCTTCAATAACTTTTATTCTCATCTGTTATCTCTTTAACGCTCTTTTCTCTTGCCTTATAAAGTGAAAATACTTGACCTTTTTTTAATATAGATATTCCTGCTATCTTTCCTATTATTTCTATAACGACCTCATAGTCAAACTCCGTCAGATTTACTTTTCTGTTAATCCTTTCTGCCGTCTTGTAAATAATCTCTTTTGAATTTAAAGGAGAAGACCTGTTATTAACAGAAATCCTATATGTAGAATTCTCTTCAATTTTCGTTGATAACGCTTCTGCAGCTTCAGCGATTTTTTCATAATCAGCATCAACAATGATTTCCAATGGGATCATTTTTAAAATGTATCTAATACTCCATATATTTTCCTTCGAGTAGTTTATGAAATCATTTAAACATTTAATCGGGTCAAAATTCGCTTTCACAATTAATATTCCAGGTAAGCCAACTTTCTCTATTTCAAATTCCCTATAATCTAGTTGAGATAGTATATACCATACTTCCTGTGCACAATCGTCTTCTCTACCTTTATACGTAGTAATTAATAATCCTTTTTGATAATTTCTAGGTTCCATTCTCAACTATAGAATTAATCTTTATAAAGCAAAATAATTTTATACGTATCTTTAAATCTCTTCACAATAGTTGCCTTTTTCCTTACATATTTTATTTTTTTAAACAATAAGGGCTTATTGATCACATTTACAATTTCAATAACATAATCATTCTTTATATTTTTCTTTCTACAATTTTTCAATTTTATTTTTATTCGTCTATCTAGCTTTTTCTTAGAGACCGGTAAAATATAATAAACTTTATTTTTTCCTTTTAAAAATTTTGGGGAGAAATATCCTTCAAAAAACTTATCCTCTTCTTGAAAAACTAACTCAATTTTGTCTTTCTTTTTTATCATAGTAAAAAAATTCTTTAAAAAATTTCTTTGAGCTTCTTCAAGCCAAATAAGTATCATTAAAAATATTTTCTATTTTATTTTTTTATACATGAATACTTTATTTAAAATGTTGTCTAAAAGATAACCAAATCTCATATGATTTAAGCATGAGCTATATTTATTTCTCATTTTTGCAATCGATGCAATATGAATAATCTTCAAATAATTTGAAACTTTAATAAAATCGTCACTCATTCAGAGAATATTATCTTAAAATTATTAAAATTCTCACACATAATTGAAAGCCTCACCATTTATGGCGAGGAGAAAGTCGTTTTCATGCCTTAAATGCTTATTATAGAAAAAATATTTTTAGAAAGGTTTTTAAGCAATTAATAATAAATAAATTAGAATAAAAATGGAAGAAGAGTTTGAGGAATTAGAGGAATTCGAGGACTTAGAAGAATTAGAAGAGTTTGAGGAATTTGAAGAATAATTTAACTAATAATTTTTAAATAATGTATCATATTTTTTAACTATCCGATGGAGTTTTGCAATAAATGCGGCGGTGTAATGATACCTGAAAAGAGGAAAACGCAGGTAGTCCTTGTTTGCAAAAATTGTGGAAATACAAAAAAGGCAGTTAAACAACCAAGAAAAACAAAACCAAAAAAACAAGTGTCTACCTCTAAAAGGTCAAAGGAAATTGCTGTGACATCACCTGAAGAGGTAAAAACAAGAGAAGACGAAAAACTTTTATTAGAGGAGCTTTACAAGGATTCATTAGAATACTTTGAAAGCAGCTAGTAAATTAAGAATAGCAATAGTTGAAAGAGAATATTGCAGATCTAATGATTGCAATTTTGAATGTAATAGATTCTGCCCTATTGTAAGAGCTGGAAACAACATAGTTTGGTTAGATGAACAAGGTAAGGCAGTTATTGACGAGATAGGCTGTATAGGTTGCGGAATATGTGTTGAGAAATGTCCCTTTCATGCTATAGAGATAGTAAATCTTGCAAGTGAACCTAGTGTTCCTTGTATTCATCAATATGGAATAAATTCTTTTAGACTATATGGTATTCCAACGCCTAAATATGGAAGAGCAGTAGGTATAATCGGTATGAATGGGTCAGGTAAGTCTACTGCAATAAATATCTTAGCTGGTAAGTTAAAACCAAATTTGGGAATTCTCGATAGAGAAATTAATATAGATGAAATAATTGAAAGATTTAGAGGTAAAGAAATCCAAAGATATTTAACTGACCTTTACAACGGAAAAATAAAAGTATCCATAAAAACTCAAGAAATATTCAACGTAGCAAAGCAATTGCAAGGTGAAGTAAAACAAATTTTAAACTATGTTGATGTGAATAAACAAATTGATGAAATTTCTGAATTTTTGGGCTTAAATTCAATTATGAATAAAAAGGTTAGAGATTTGAGCGGAGGTGAACTACAAAGATTTACCATTGCTATAAGTATTCTGAGAGATGCTGATGTGTTCTTCTTCGATGAACCATGCAGCTATTTAGATTCATATCAAAGATTAAATTTAGCAAAATTACTGGATAAGTTATTGTCAAAGGGTAAAACTATTCTTTTAGTAGAACATGATTTTAGTATATTAGACTATCTATGTGATTCGATCTGTATAATATATGGTAAACCAAAAGTTTATGGTATTGTCTCATTACCTTATCCTACAGGAACAGCGATCAATTCTTATTTCGAAGGATACTTGCCATCTGAAAATATAAGATGGCGTAAGAATCCGATTTATTTTAATATGCGACCTTTAGAAAGAAATGAACAGCAAGGTTACAGATTTATTGAATGGACAGATTTGCTTATCAAATTGAATGGATTTGTTCTGCATGTTGAAAATGGATATGCTATGAAAGGAGAAGTACTTGGAATTTTGGGTCAAAATGGAATTGGAAAAACAACATTCATAAAAACAATTGTAGGTGAAATATTACCAGCTGAAGGAAACATATTTACTTATGATAAAAATCCAAAAATTAGCTATAAACCACAAGTATTCAAATTTGAAGATGAAGAAATCCAAGTTAAGGATTATTTAACTTCTATAAATAAGAATTATTTATCCGATGATTGGATAAAGGATGAAATAATTGTACCTCTCAGAATCGATCAAATATTAGAAAGAAAAATAAAAGAATTAAGCGGTGGAGAAAAACAGGCTTTACTAGTTGCCTCCACTTTCTTAAAAGATGCTGATGTATATTTACTAGATGAACCTAGCGCATTTCTAGATATTGAACAAAGATTAGCTGTCGCAAAATTATTAAAAAAATATGCTCAAACTTTTTCTAAGCTGGTTGTGGTTATTGAGCATGATTTAATAATTCAAGATTTTGCAGCAGATTCGATAATGGTATTCATGGGGAAGCCAGGTGTGCAAGGGTATTCGCAAGGTCCTTATTCAATTAAAAAAGGATTTAACTTATTTCTTAAAGATATAGGTATAACCTTTAGAAGGGATCCTAAAACTAATCGGCCTAGAATTAATAAAATAAATTCATATTTAGATAGGATGCAAAAAGAAAAGGGAGAATATTATTATTTTTAGTTTTAAAACCTGTAATATTTAAATTATATAATTCATTACTTTCTTATGAGTAAGATAACTGTAAGTGTTATAAAAGCAGATATAGGTAGTTTAGCAGGACATCATAAAGTTATACCTGAGCAAATAGAATATGCAAAGAAAAAGTTAGAAGAAGCAAAATCAAAAAAGTTAATTATAGATTACTATGTTTTCAATGCTGCAGATGATTTAGAGTTATTAATGACACATGATAAAGGTGAAAACAATTCAAGTATACATGAACTTGCTTGGAATGTTTTTAAAGAAGTAACAACAAATGTGTCTCAAAAATTCAAATTGTATGCTGCAGGCCAAGATTTGCTTTCAGATGCCTTCTCAGGGAATGTAAGAGGATTAGGTCCTGGTGTTGCTGAAATGGAATTTGAAGAAAGACCAAGTGAACCCATAATTGTTTTTGCTGCCGATAAAACAGAACCTGGTGCTTGGAATTTACCTTTATACAGAGTTTATGCGGATCCATTCTGCACTCCTGGTTTGGTTATTGATCCTACAATGCATGAAGGCTTTGTATTCGAGGTAATGGATTTAGTCGAAGGTAAAATTATTTCACTTAAAACTCCAGAAGAATCTTATGACTTACTTGGTTTAATCGGGACTCCAGGAAGATTCGTTATAAACAAAGTTTATAGAAAAGATGGATTGATAGCTTGTTCTGCTAGCACAAGTAGATTATCATTAATAGCAGGTAAATACGTTGGTAAAGATGACCCTGTTTGTGTTGTTAGAGCTCAAAGAGGACTTCCAGCTGTAGGAGAATATTTAGAAGCATTTTCATATCCTTATTTAGTTGCTGGCTGGATGAGAGGAAGTCATGTAGGACCTATAATGCCTGTTCCATTAAAATATTCCCAAGTTACTAGATTTGATGGGCCTCCAAGGCTCGTAGCTTTAGGTTTTCAAGTCTACAACGGAAAATTGTTAGGACCAGCTGATCTATTCGATGATCCTGTTTACGATTATGTAAGAAATAGAGCTGCTGATATCGCTGAATACATAAGAAGACATGGACCATTCATGCCTCATAGGCTTGGTCCAGAAGAAATGGAATATACAACTTTACCTCAAATACTAAAGAAATTAGAAAAAAGATTCGAAAAAGTTAATGTTTAAGAGTGAAATTAGATACCCAATATTTATTCTAAATTTCAAATGCTATGAAGAAGCTATCGGAGAAAATGCGATTAAATTAGCAAAGGAAGCAAAAAAAATAGTTGAAGAAACGAACGTTACCATCGCAATAGCGCCAACTGCTGTCGATATACTAAATGTAAAAAATTTCTTCAATTTCGTTATTGCACAACATGCGGATCCTATAGATCCTGGTAGCTATACAGGGCATATTCCAGTGGAAGCATTTAAAAAAGCTGGTGTTTCGGGTATTTTAATAAATCATTCAGAAAAAAGATTGCAAGATAATCAAATAGAATATCTTATAAAAAAATGTAAGAGGTTTGATTTGACCAGCATTATCTGTGGAAAAGACCCTGAAGAATGTTATAAATTATCTAAATACAATCCTGATATTATTGCAATTGAGCCTCCTGAGCTCATTGGTACAGGTAATTCGGTTTCAAGATATAAACCTGAAAGCATATCTAAAACGGTTGAATTGGTAAAGAATTTTAATAAAAATATTCATGTAATATGCGGTGCAGGCATTAGCGATGAAGAAGATGTAAAGATAGCGTTAGAATTGGGTGCTGAAGGTATACTTGTATCATCTAGTATCATCAAATCTAAGGAACCTTATGAAAAAATTAGAAAATTTGCAATGATAATTAAAGAATGGAAAAGTTGATTAAAATTGGAACGAGTGGTTACAATTATTTTTGGAACAAAGGAAAGCCAACACCTTTTAAATGGTACATTAAACAAGGATTCAATACAGTTGAGATTAATGCTACATTCTACAGTTTTCCATATAAAAGCTGGATAAAAAGCTGGTTAGATAGTCCAGATTATTTTGATTTCTCAATAAAAGTTAATAGAACCATAACCCATTATTCAAGATTGAGCCAAAAAGGTATTGAATTGTTTAGCAAATTTAAAAATTCTTTGAATGAAATTGAAGATAAAATTTCTTTTTGGTTATTTCAAATGCCACCTACATTTGAACTCAATGAAAAAAATTTAGCTAAAATTGAAATTTTTTTTAGAAAAATAAATTTAGAAAATAAGGTTGTTATCGAATTTCGAGATGAATCTTGGTTTAAAGATGATAAGATTATTCATATACTTAATCAAATAGGAATTGTTTTCTGTTCCATAGATGCTCCAGAATTTCCTAATGAAATTTATGAATCGAATGGAATAATTTATCTTAGATTACATGGAAGAAAAGAATGGTATAGTTATGAATATTCTAAAGAAGAATTGGATGAAATAGTATCAAAAATATTGAATAAAGATTTTAGCAAATGTTATATCTATCTAAATAATGACCATGGCATGCTTCCAAACGGTTTTTATCTTATGGATAAATTAGGTTTAAAACGTTCATCTGTATAATGTACCCGAAGGCTCTTGTAGCGGTCTTGCTGCTTCTCTAACTTCTCTAACCCTTTTTTCAATGTTTTCAGCTTCTTGATATAATGGCTTAACATCCACTGCTAAATTAGGGTAAAGTTTGTTTATGTATTCAATTACATGTGCAGCTGCTCTAAATTCAGGAAAAGGATGATATACTTTTACTACAAAACAAACAGCGTCAAAGTTTAACCATCTGCATTCATTCAATATTACTGCAGGCAAACCTATAACTGCACCGTATTCGAGTAAAGGTATTTGCTTCTCAACTAGTAAATTTCTTACTTGTTCCGTGCTTCCAACAGCGTAAATTTCTGTTTCTTGACTAGAACCTTCTTTTTCCATAACGCCTTCAAACGTAATTATTGAATGCAAATGTCTAGTTATTGCCCATTTTACAATCTTTTCTCCAATTGCTCTTGTTAATTGCGGTGCTGGTGTAAACTCTGAAGTTATTACAGCTAACTTTTTATCTTCACTTGCATGAATTCTTGCTGGATATTTAGGCTTCTTGCCATATACTAACGTTAAAGGAGGAAAATATTGAGAATCGATAAAGGCCATACCGTCTAAATTAAAAGCTGATATGTAATAGTTGGAAATTATTGTGCTTATTAAGCCTATGCTAGGGAAGCCATCAATTAATACAGACTCTCTCAAGTCAATTTTTTTATATTCTTTTATTTCAATTGTATTCTTTGGCATAATTATAAATAAAATAATTTTAATAAAAGTTTAGTTATTAAGAAAAAATATTAAAAGTAATCAAAGTTATTACCATCATGATAATTGAATAAATAAGCCCCGCTCCTAAGTTATTATATATTATTTTTCCAATTATTAAACCTGAAAATAAAGATTCTAGAATTCCCATCCAAAGAAATACACTTGAAAGAAATGTAGCAGAAATGTTACCAAAAAAATTAATGTTTAAGGAAAACGCAGCTGCAGTCTTAGGTTTAAAAGTTGTTATTGGCAAAATCAATTGAGTAAGAATTAAAACAACAACGAAGAGATAAACCAATAAAGAAATGAATATTACACCTATATAAACTCTGGTTTCACTTTCTCTTGTATTTCTATATTCTTCTAATGACCAATAAAAAGAGGAAGCATTTTTAATCGCATCAACAGCATTTTCTCCAGCATAATATGCTCTACTTATTACATTTAGGAATGGTTCTGCGTCTGCTTGATTAATCTTTTTAGAAGCTAATTTTATAGCTTCACTAAATTCCAAGCCTAAATAATGTTTATTTATTGCATCTCTTAAAGAAGAAGAGACTTCTGTACCGTAACTTTCAGTTGCTTTTTTTAAAGCATTTGTAAAATTAAGCCCTCCTCTTAAATTCTCTGCAAGAGTGTCAAGAAATTTAGGAATAATTCTTTGAATCTTTCGTTTTCTATTATAGCTATTCCATTGAAAATAAGCAATTGGTACTAATCCTACCATCAAAGCTCCTATTATTATATCATTAGCCTTCATATTTGTAGGAAGAAACTCTATTCTAGGATTATAAAGATGAAAACTTACAGTAAATATTAATGATAAAATAATCAATAAAATGGGGAGAGGATAGAAAAAATATTCAATCTTTACATTTCTTATAGGCATTATTCAGACCCTAAAGTACTTATTAATAATGCTAAAAACATACCTGAAAGCAATGGCACGCTAAATAAGGCAATTAATGTTAAAACTAAATTTATAGGAAGTGGAAGTGGATTGAAACTTAGACCTGATAGTAGAGCAATTATTATAACAAACAATGTTGGTCCAAGTAGAACCAATCCTACATAAAGTTCCGCCATTACTGCTATTTGAGAAATAAGTCTTCTCATCTTATTCATTTTAACGCTTAAGGCATTTTTTGCTTCAATATTGAAATAATCTCTAAAATTCCCTGTTGTTGAATATATAGAAGCTAAGGTTATCAAAATAGACGCAAATTTGTCAGAAGGACATCTTTTTGCTGCTTCATTGAAAGCATCGATTACACTCATTCCACCTGCATATAAATATTTAAGAAAATTGTTTAAAACGATTTTTATAGCCTTTGATTTTTCAATCTTTGATAATTCATGAATAATTTCAACAATGTTATCCATCGAACTAGCAAGCACTGAAGCGTAGCCTAAAACTAAATATAATCTGTTTTCTATTTCGTTAGCTCGAGCTCCCTTTAGCATTATCGGATAACCAATCCACATAAACAAGTTTATTCCTTCACCTATCATTAAAATTAGTGCGCTAAGAGCTAAAGAAACTACAAGATTAAACTTTAGCACCATTAAGTGAAATAATAAGGCTGCGATGAATAGAGGAGGTAAAATGATTATCGAAGTAAGTATTAATGTTGAAAAATAAATTTCATAGCTTTCTGAAATTCCAGTTTTAATCAAAGATTCCCTTAGGGCTTTATATTCAGGTATTCTTCCTTTAAATATACTATACGCAAAGCTTTTGTATGAATTTAATAATCCCTCAACCTTCATATCCACTCTCGATTTAAATCTACTATTGTTAATACGTGCTTTGGATTTCTATAATATGCTGCTATGATTTCGCCTATCTTATTAAAATCGGTTATGTTCTTTTCTGTAAGCCATTGAAGTATTCTAGCCCTCCTCTCAAACTCTTCTTCAATATTTCCTCCTATGTAATTAACAGCAATTTCAACTATCTTTTTACTTTTCTTAATATCTATATCCTCTTCCATAAAAACATTGAATTTATACACATTATTTAAAATGGGTTTATCATTTTTCACATCGTATTCTATAACTTCATCTATCGAAACGATCTTTCTGAATAAGCCATTTATTAGCTTGACTTTTTCTACTTTAATTATTACGCTAAAAGCATTAATTATTGAGGCTGGAACATCTAAAGGTTTGTTAACAAGTCTATGAACAGCAAATTCTGCATTCTCTGCATGAAATGTTGTTAAACCTCCATGACCTGTTGCAATTGCTTGAACCAAAGTATAAGCTTCTTCACCTCTTATTTCTCCTACAATTATATAATCAGGCCTTTGTCTTAACGATGCTTTCAAAAGTTCGAACATTGTAATTTCTTTAATTCCTGTTTGATATGTTGTTCGAGTTGTGAAAGGTATCCAATTTTTATGCGGCAAGTTTATTTCTCTTGTTTCTTCTATTGTAACTATTTTTGAATCTGGAGGTATAAATGTAGCTATTGCATTTAATGTAGTGGTTTTTCCTGCTCCTGTTGTACCTATTATTAAGATTGCTTTTTTGTATTCTATCATTAACCAAAGGTATGCGGCCATTCTAGGAGTTAGTACTTTGCTTTTTAACAAATCCACTATAGTTATTGGCTTTGCAAAAAACTTTCTTATAGTGAAAGCAGGGCCCTTTCTTGAAACATCTTCTAATGTTAAATTTGCTCTGTATCCTTCAGGTAGAGTCGCGTCGACTATAGGAGTAGAAGAAGTTAATTGGGCATTTCCTTTAAAAGCTAATCTGTAAACCATCGATCTCAATTCACTGATATCTGTAAAAATAATGTTTGAAGGTATGAAATCATACCTTTTATGATAAATATAGACTGGTATATTCAACCCATCACAGCTAATATCTTCAACATTAGGATCGAGCATGGGTATCGTAATTTTGCCGTATTTAAGCAAATCTCTTATTAAAAAATACAGTATTTTTTTAAACCTAGGCTCTTCTATTTTTATTTTGTATTTTTTCATGAGAAAATTTGCCTGATTCTCAATTTCTTTTTCGTCAATTGTACTCATTTTAGAGAAATCAACTTCTTCATAAATCCCTCTTTTAATTCTTTCTAAGATTTCCTCTTCTTTTTTGTCTAAAATAGGCTCGATAACTATATATGTAAATAAGCCCGATTCATACTTAATTCCTACACTACCATAAGGTGGATAAACATGATAAAACTCCTGAAATTTTTCAATTTCGCTCAATATTCATATTAATTATATGCAAATTGCTTTATATGACTTCTGTTAATTAATTATTTATTATTTTTATAAATTTATATAATATATAATATTTTTTTAGTCTTTAAATTCTTTTAAGAAATTTATATCGAATCCAATTTTATTTTCAATTAATTTTTGTCTAAAGAATTCAAGGATTAACTTATATCGCTTAGCTCTATGTCTAGGCTTTGCATTGAGGCTGTGGGCATGAGCACCTGATTTGAATAATGCAATATATGCTTCTTTACCTAAATCTTTCAATAAAGTGTAAAATATTAATGATTGATCGAAGGTACATCTGTAATCTTCTGTACTATGTATGAATAAAACGGGTGTATTTACGTTATTTACATAAGACAATGGGCTTAATTTTTTGTAATTTTCATTTTCTAAAGGATTTTCTCCTATAAGCTCCTTATTGAACCAGTATCCTATATCAGAAAATCCATAATCTGATAACCAATAACTTATCCCATTTTCACTTATTGCAGCTTTAAAAATGTTCGATTTACCTATAGCCCAATTTGTCATGAAACCTCCGTAACTTATTCCAGTGATGCCAACTTTATTTTTGTCAACTTCTTTTTCTTTTTCAAAAAGATTAGTCAGTCCATATAAAATATCCTGAAAATCTTCCAATCCTGTTTTTTGAACCACATCTTTAGCAAATTCTTCTTCATATCCATCACTTCCTCTTGGATTTGTTAGTAGTACATAATATCCATTATTTGCAAGAAGCTGTGCTTGGTATATGAATTGATAACCATACATTCCCTTTGGTCCACCATGGACCATTACAATTATCGGACATGTTCCTTTAAGCTCTTTAGGCTTCAAATACCATGCATCGATCAATTTACCATCGAAGGATTTATAATTAAAATAAATTGGTTCAATAGAGCCAATTTTCTTTATTATTCTTGTATTGTAATTGGTAATTTGCTTTATTCTACCATCAAAAAAGAATATCTCATCAGGAACTGTAGATGTTTGTTTCACAAAAACAACTTTTCCATCTTCACTTACATCAAAATCCAAAATATAGCAATTTTCATCAACTAAAGTTTCTTTAGATTCTTTAAATTTATCTAAAACAATTTTACCTTTAACCGCTGATGTAAAGTAAATCTCGCCAGAAGAAATTATTTTGCCATCATAGTTATTCCATTTGAAATTTTCAGTTATAGGTTCCAAATCTCCATTACTGTATTTATACAAATAATCGTGTTCTGTTATGCTACTTTTCTTAGGCTTTCCTAAGAACAAAATTTCCCTATCATTAGAATCTATTGCTGTGAAAGAAACATCTCTATAAAGATAATCAAGAGAACCATTGGTATATTCTAAAATATCATATTTTATATACGGATTTTCTCTTTTTGGAATATTAATTATAAATCCATCTTGATGTGCTATAGCTACAGTAACGTAAGGTAGAACAAAAAAATCTTGAGTAAAAGATTCAAGTTTGTTACCTGAATTTAATTCATAAATTGAGAAATTCGTTTTCTCGCTGTCCAAAATTCCACGTCCATCAAACCAAAAAGGTATTTTGCTTTCGAAATAAAGATCTTCATCTCCCAATCTTTCATAAGTAATTACCAATATTTCTTTGTCATCTTTTAACCATACAAGATCTATGAAATTCTTGATTTCTAATAATTTTCTTCTACTCAAATTTTTAAGTTCACAGATCCACACTTCGGTTAATTTTTTTCTCTTATTTTCTTTAACGTATGCAAGAAATTTTCCATCTTTGCTCAGCGTTGGATTATAAGAATTTTCTATATAACTTTCTGAACCTTCTCTTAAGTCTTTTATGATTATAGTTTTTTTGTAATCGTTTGATTCGTAATTAGCTTTCGTTATGTTATACACTATAAATTCTCCATTCTTAGATATTTGCAAATCGCTTAATGATGAAAATAATACAAAGGTTTTTTCATCCCACATTTTAAATAAAAGGAATCTATTTTTAGATTATAAAACTTTTTAAATTATGGCAGAAAAAAGGTTATTCTGTAGATTTAATAAATATTGGGACAAGTCGAATTTAGCAATAAAAGAGATTCCGGAAGGAGGATTTTGTCTATCTGCTTTCGTTGTTCTAACAAAGAGTACAAATAAGAATGAAGTATTGCTGGGAAAGATTAATCCTATAGAAAAATGGGCATATGTAGGTGCATTAGATCAAGAAAGAGCACAAACTTTTAGTAAAGGATGGATGATACCGTCTTCCCATCTTATATTTGGAGAGGATCCAAAGGATGCTGCGAACAGAATATTGAGAGAACAATTGAAATTAGAAAACATTCAATTAAAAGGTCCAATTGTTATTAGTTTTCAATATGCATCCTCTCGTGTACCTCAATATACTCATTGGGACATCGAATTTATTTTTACTGGTAACTTAAATGAAATCAATAAAAATGAGCTATGGAATGAATTAACTTTTGTAAATATAAATAGTGTATCAAAAAAAGATTTTGCTAGAGGTCATGAAGATATTTTGGAATCTATAGGATACAAGATAAACTGACTTCCTCACCTCCCTAAAGTGCGAGACTTTTAATTTAGGTAAATTTTTTATAGCATAATAAAAAATAGATTATAATTTAATGGAAACGAATCAAAATAATAAAAAGAAGTTAAAAATTTTCATAATAGATATAGATGGAACAGTTTGTGAAGATATAAGAAATGAAGAGGGTATTGAAAGGATGAGAAACGCTAAACCGTATTATGATTCAATTAAAAAAATAAACGAACTTTACGATGAAGGACATTATATATGCTTTTTCACAGCAAGAACAGATGAACATAAAGAAGTAACAATTGAATGGTTAAAAAGACATGGAGTAAAATATCATCAAATCATTTTTAACAAGCCTAGAAAAATAGCCCCCTACGTTGAATATCATTACATAGATGATGCACATGTAAGAGCTACAAGATTCAAAGGTAAATTTTCAGATTTTGTTATAAAGCAGATTTATGCAGAAGTATTTGATGATTGATCACCTTATACTTTTAGCGCCTATTGTAACATAAGGTTTAACTTTTCCTATTCTTATCCTTACATCTACAGCTTTTGCACCATTCTCTTTTTGCATTAGAAATACAGGGTTTAAATCCATTTCCAATATTTCAGGAATATCCTCGATAAGAGTTCCTACGCGAATGATTATATTTTTCAATGCTTCTACGTCATAAACTTTTCCTCCTCTATATCCCATCAACAGTGGATATGTACGAAGACTTTTAATCATTCCATCTACGTCCAAATCAGTTAAAGGTGTTAATCTTACAGATATGTCATTTATTAGTTCAGTTATGGCTCCTCCTAATCCGCATGCAACAAGTGGACCGAATAGAGGGTCATGCGTTACCCCAACAATTGTCTCCACCCCTTCTTCTATCATCTCTTGAATTACAAAGTATTCAACTTCAACATTCTTTTTTGTTAACAATTCTCTCATCTTTAAAGCTTCTTCATATAAATTTTCTGCATTTACTTCAGTTTTTATAGCCCCCAGTTCTGTTTTATGAATTATTTGCTTGCCACCTGCTTTTAATGCAAATTTTCCGTTCAAATTTTTAGAAATTCTATTTATATCTTCAACATTTTTACATATCATTGTACTAGCAAAGGGTATTTTATAGTAGCTAAGTAATTTTATACTATCCTCAAGATCTAGCCACTCTACACCTTCTTTCAATTTTTTAGAAATCAATGAAATTGCGGATAATCTGTCAACATCATTAGGTCTTACATATTTGCCTAATGGTTTCTTTTTCCATTCAGTATATTCTACAACTTTAGCTAAGGATTTTACAGCATCTTCAGGAAACGGATAGGATGGTATTTTAAATCCGTTATAAGAGAGCATTTGAGTTATTCCTCTATGAGCTAAAAAAACGGAAATGATTGGTATATCATAATTTCTAAATTCATAGGTTGCTTTTAATATGCTATTGGCTACTTCTTCAACACCTGTTTTAATAGGAGGTACATAAATAACAATTAATGCGTCAACAACTTTACTCTTGAGAATTTCCACAATGGCATTATAATAATGATTTGCATTTGCTTGAGAAGAAAGATCCACAGGATTATTTATGCTTGCAATCGGTAACAACATGGATTTAAGATTTTGTTTTAGCTGAATTGGAAATTCAATAACTTCCAATCCATTTGCTTCACATGCATCTGCAGCTAAAATTCCTGCACCGCCTGCATTAGTAATTATACCCACTTTTCTTCCTTTTGGTAATGGTTGAGTGACTAAAAGAGAAGCTACATCGAACATTTCGCTTAATGTATCTGTTCTTATTACTCCACATTGCTTAAACAAAGCATCCAAACTTAAATTTGAGCCCATTATCATTGCACCTGTATGAGATTGAGCTGCTCTAAGCCCTGCTAATGATCTGCCACCTTTTACAACAATGATTGGTTTAAATTTTGAAATTCTTTTAGCTATTCTTGAAAATTTTCTTGGATTGCCAAATGATTCAAGGTAAAGTAATATTATTTTTGTCCTATCATCATATTCCCAGTATTGTAATACATCATTACCAGATATATCTGCTTTATTCCCTACTGAAATAAAGGAAGATAAACCTATATCGAGCATATTAGCATATTCTATAATACTAATCCCTAAAGCGCCCGATTGAGAAAAGAAACCTATACTGCCTTCCTTAGGTTTAAAGCTAGAAAATTGTCCGTTTAAACTTATAGTAGGATCAGTATTTATAATTCCCATACAATTCGGTCCTATGAGTCTCATACCACTTTCTCTGCAAACTTTGAGAAGTTCCTCTTGAAGCTTTCTACCTTCCTCACCTACTTCCGCAAATCCTGATGAAATGACAACTAAGCCTCTAACACCTTTTTCAGCACAATCCTTTGCTACATTTATTACCTCTTTTGCAGGAACAGTGATAAATGCTATATCAATGCTATCGTTGACCTCTTTTATTGATTTATAAGATTTTATTGCCATTACATGATTAGCTTTATTATTAATTGGATAGCATACTCCTGTATAACCTCCTTCAATAATATTCTTAAATAGCTCATATCCAATAGAACCTTTTTCTCTCGATGCTCCTATTACAGCTACGGATTTTGGTTCTAAGAAATATCTTACTGCCTCTCTTGCTGCAATCGAGTCCCTTTTATCAAAAACTTCAATCGCTTCTGGCGTTAATGAAGTAGGATATATGACTTTTATGTAGCCGGGTTCTATTTCAAGCTTATAAGGAAATCCAAGATTCTTAAGTACATTTATCATTTGTAAATTGTCTGGTAGAACTATAGCTTCCATTTGTTCTACTCCAGATTTATAAGCAGCTTCCGTTATCATTCCTAACAATATGGTACCTAAACCTTTTCCTTGAAAACGATCGTCAACTACTATTCCTACCTCAGCTTTATTGTTTATCTTTCTATACATTGCATGTGCGATTATTCTATCTTCATGTATAGCAATTAATGCTAATCCATCTTTCTCAGGAATAAGAATTTCAATATTAGGCAGAGCAAAACCCATAAATCTTTTGTATTTAGTTTCAATTGACAAATTATTAAAAAAGTTTATAAGATATAAAGCATCATCTTTTTTTGCAGGTCTGACTCTAACAGTCGAACCATCTTTTAAAACAACATCTGCAACTTCAAATGGAATGAATTCTATTTCACTACTCATTATTTTTTAATAATATAAGATTGTTATAATCTTTTGACTAAAAATAAAACAAACTATTTTTTGAAATTCATTTTTAATATTTCCTTTTCTGACTTCTTGCTTTTTACTTCTTCATAAATATATTTACCTCCTCTTAGCATGGAAGCTATAGCAGCACCTAATGATAGAATCCCTCCAATATAGAAAGATATATCCATAGAAGACATGATAGCTGGTGCAACAGCATTGGCGAAAAATGTTGGTGCTAAAAGATCGTGGATCGTGTCACTATTCAAGCTTGCTAAAATGGTTGAACCTTGCGGTGAATTTGATATTTGATTCAAAATTGAGCTAATTGGGTTATAACCAAGAAATACTGAAAATAAGGCACCTGTTGGTGAAATGTTTTCAACGAATGGTATCAGTTGAGGCGCTCCAGTGGAATTTAATGCGCTGCTTATTGCTGAAGGTAAGCTAGAAGATAAAGATAAAATTAGAATGGTGAAAAATAATGCATTACTTATAGTTTGACCAACATTTTGTAAAGTTGCTCTCATACCTGATGCAGCCCCTCTATGCTCTGGCGGGACAGAATTCATAATAGATGCTGTGTTAGGTGCAGCAAACATTCCTCCACCTACACCCATTAAAAAGATTACGATAGCAAATGGAGCATAATCAAAATTATAGCTAAATGTTGAAAGTACAAAAAATGTAGCTGCAGTTATTATCATGCCTAATGTAGCAAAGAATCTGGCGCCGTATTTATCAGAGAGATAACCGCTAATTGGACCGAATAAAACAAATCCGAGCATCATAGGTATTGTATAAACCCCGGCCCAGAAAGGTGCAGATTCGAAACTGTAACCGTGCAATGGAAGCCAAATTCCTTGGAGTAAAATTATAAGCATTATCATTACACCACCTCTTCCTATAGAATTTAAGATATTGGCAAAATTTCCTGCAGCAAACATTCTTATTTTAAATAGTTCCATTCTGAACATTGGATCTTGAACATGCATCTCAATAAAAGGAAATAATACTAATAATCCTATTCCAATAACTAAGCTAGCTATTACCCATGGATTTGTCCATCCCATCACATCATTACCATAAGGCATGAGTCCATAGGTAATTCCTATCAATATTGCTGTTAATCCCACACCAAAAACTGTATTGCCTATCCAGTCGATCTTTTGATTTCGATTTAATGTTCCTGTTTCTTTAAGCTTTAAGTAAGACCAAATAGTACCAGCTATACCAAATGGTACACTAACGAGAAATATATATCTCCAATTAATTACTGCTAGAACACCTCCTATAATAAGACCTATTAGAGAACCAGCTAAAAAGGAAATTTGATTGATCCCTAAAGCTTTTCCCCTTTCATTATACGGAAATGCGTCTGTTAATATTGCAATACTATTTGAGAAAAGAAAAGCAGCACCAATTCCTTGTATAATTCTAAAAATTATAATTTCCATAGCTCCTAGATCACCTTGATTTGGAGTTAACGATAACAATATTGATCCTGCTGTAAAAATAGCGAATCCTAAGTTGTAAAGCCTTACCCTGCCGTAAATATCTGAAATTCTACCAAAAGTTACTAAAAGTACGGATGTAACTATATTGTAACCGAAAAGAACCCAAAGCAAATATTCAAAAGAATTTAAGGGATTGATTCCTATTCCATTGAATATAGCAGGCAATGATATCATAATTATGGTTAAATTAGTTGATGCCATTAATGTCCCAAGTGTAGTATTAGATAGAGCAATCCACTTATATTCAACCATAATTGCAATTTTTTATTTTAAACAACTTAAAAATGTTTGTTTTAATTTTTACGAATGATATTATAATTATTATGAAAATTGCAAGGATAAAGTATAGAAACAAAATAGTATTTGCAAAATTTGAAAACAACGAATTTATAGAATTAGTAGGAGGTTTTAATTCAATATTAAGAGGAAAAATACAAGAGAAAGAAATTATTGATTCAAATGAAATTGTTAAATTTTTACCCCCTTGTAAACCAACAAAAATCATAGGCCTTGCTAGAAATTACGAATCACATGCAATGGAGGCACAAAAAATGAGACCTAAGCAGCATCGAGAGCCGGATATTTTCTTCAAAGCTACAAGCTCTTTGATAGGCCATTTAGAAAAGATAAAGATACCTGCTTTCATTAAGAAACCGGATTATGAAGGAGAGCTTGTTATTATAATTTCTAAAAAAATTAAAGAAGTAAGTTCTTCTGAAGCCAAAAATTGCATTTTAGGTTATTCAATAGGAAATGATATAACTGCAAGGGATATACAACAGGAAACAGGTATGATATCGTTGTCTAAGAGCTTAGATACTTTTTCTCCTGTTGGTCCTTGGTTTGTTACCGTGGACGAGATAGGTGATGAACCAAATTTGAATTTGATTCTTAACCTTAATGGAAATGTTATGCAAAAAGAAAACACATCAAACATGATATTTAACGTTAAAGAAATAATTTCCTATGTTTCAAAATATTTCACATTGTATCCTGGCGATATAATTTTTACAGGAACTCCTTCTGGTGTTGGTCACTTTCGAGAACCACCTGTTTATTTGAAAAAAGGAGATAAGTTGGAAGTTACAATTGAAAAAATTGGGACGCTTCTAAATGAGGTTGAATGAATTGAATAATTTTACTAAAGATGGAAATTTTTAAGGATCCATTTGAATATAAGAGCTGGTATGATAAGCATATTGAAATTTATAAGAGCGAAAGAGAACTTGTTAAAAAGCTAGAGTTGAAAGATTGCTTAGACATAGGTTCAGGTCCTTCAATCTTTCATGATGTAATAAAAGGTCGAATAATTTCTTTAGATATATCTAAAGAAATGTTAAAATTTGCTAATAAAGAAGAAGATAAAGTAGTAGGAGATGCTCAGAGTTTACCTTTTAGAGATAAATCAATTCCATGTGCATTCGTGTCTGTAACTGCATGCTTTGTAAACGATGTTAAAAAGATGATAAAAGAAATTTACAGAGTAATTTTAAAAGAATTATGCATTTGCATCATACCGAAAGATTCTACTTGGGGTGAACATTATTTCGAACTAGGAAAGAGAGGACATAAGTACTATTCTAGAGCAAGATTTTTAACTAAAATTGAATTGATCAAAATAATTAAAGAATATTTTGATATAATTAATGTATATTCAACTCTTACGTATAAGCCCGGAGAGGAAGAAAAATTTGAGGAACCGATTGAAGGTTTCAAAGGATCTTTTGTATGCATAAAAGCTAAACCAAAATCTCTAAAAAACACTCATATTCAAAATAAACAGTAAAAATATTTACACTTATTACTGAAAAATAATGAAATGCAAGAAAATAAAGCTGTTAAAATCAAATCAAAAAGTTTAGTAGAAAGGATCATAATTGTATTAATTATAACAATTATTGCTTCTTTTTCATATTTATTAGCTGGTCTTTATTTAAAATTTGGAATAAGCTACGATATTTATTCCTTTTTATCTTTACAACTTATTTTATTTGCTTTATTTCAAGCTATTGCAGAATTAAAAATTAAATATGCCCTTATCTTCCTTTTAATCTCTTATGCATTAGGATTATTGTTCGAAATAATTGGTACTAATACAGGAATACCGTTTGGCAAGTATGTATATTCTGATTTGTTAGGCCCTAAGATATTAAATGTGCCATTTTCTGTACCATTTGTTTGGTTCGTAATTATATATTTATCTTTTAGTATAACAATAAAAATTGCTTATTACAACAAACTAGCTTTTGTATTCTTAGCTTCTTTAGGTGTTGTAGGTTGGGATTTATTCATCGATCCAATGTTTGTAAGTTACGGTTATTGGAAATGGTTGAGCAATAATATTCCTATGCTAAGTGGCATTCCCATAACAAACTTTGTAGGATGGTATATTGTAGCATTAACAATATTATCTATATTTAGCTTATTTTTGAAAAAAGCCGAAAAAAATTTTGAGTTTAGATATTCAAAGTATGCCTATATAATATACATTGTTTTGATTATCGACGGAATATTGGCTAATATAAAATTGAATAATTTTGGGAGTATGACTATAGGCGTATTAGTAAGTTCATTTTTTATAATTTACTCTTATTTTTTATCGAAATTTAAGTATCAATAATTTATTACTTTTTGATCGAAATAATTTTATGAGCATCATTAGAGTAAGTGAAAGTATATATATAATAGATACACTAGCTTTTGGATATGAGAACTGTGTTGCTTCATACTTAATTAAAGGTGATAAATACGCTCTTATAGATGTAGGCTATGCTTCAACATATCGAAACGTGATAAACGCTCTAAATAAGGCTGGTATTGATATTAACGATATAAAATATATAATTCCTACTCACGTTCATCTCGATCATTCAGGTGCTACAGGTCATTTAATGCAAAATATGAAAAACGCGATTGTAGTAGCTCATGAAAGAGCTTCAAAGCATTTAATAGACCCAAAAAGATTAATTGAAAGTTCCAAGGAAGTTTATGGAGAATATATCCTAAACAATTACATAGGATTGCCAATTCCTGTACAAAGCGATAAAATAATTGTAGTAAAAGATGAGTTAGAATTGAAATTAGGAAATTTAACAATTAAATGTATTTACGCTCCAGGTCATGCACCACATCAAATTACTGTTTATATAGAAGAAATGAAATATTTAATCACTGCTGATTCAGTAGGCATTATATATCCTTTTTTGAACGTAATGATACCAACGACACCGCCTCCTAGTTTTAATGCAGAGCAAGCCATTGATACATTAAATAAACTTTCCTCTTATGAATTAAAGACGTTGCTTATTCCTCATTTCGGAATTAGAAATGATAGTCTATTTGTATTTGAGGAAACAAAAAAGAAAATTAAAGAATATATAGAAATCATAAAAAATTTAAGAAATAAGAATTTAAACTTTGATGATATGCTTAATGAATTGATAAAAAAAGTTTCTGAAGAAGCTAATATAAGTCCATCACAACTGCATCCTTATGCTGTTCAATCATTGAGAATATCATTAATGGGAATTTTAAATTATCTAACAAAAAAATAGATTTATTTTTTAATCCTTCGTAGAGTTACAAGAAATAGAGCTATTACAGCAACCGCGATTATTCCTGCAACAACGTAATAAAGCCAATTTATTTGTGCTACTTGCATTGTTGTTTGTTGAGTAGTAACTTCACCGTTTGTTGATATGCTTACTACGTAGTTAGGTTGAGTTGAAATAGAGGCACCAGCGACACCTATCATAGGATCATGAATTAATGTACCATTATCAAAGTAAGGATATACTAGGAAAATTGATACATGTCTGCCTTCAAGAATGAAATATCCACTAACATTTACGGTCGATTTAGTTCCATTTGGATAGGTTACCTTAGCAAAAGGAACGAATCTAAAGAAACCAGCAATTGTTGAATTGCTCGCTTTAATTAATATAACTGGCAAATCTTCATTGTAAACATTCTGATTTGCTACTTCTTCATCATTAAGCATCATGTTACCAAGATTGAATTTCGATGTTTGATTTGAAATCACTGTTGCATTTTCATTTTCAACCTCATCCTCACCTCCTGGCATTTCTAATTCATTAAATTCTTGTGTTTTGTTTGAATTTACTACAGGGTTTGTAAAGTGAGATATTAGTACTAAAGCCGGCCTAACATTCTTTAATTCATTCAGAAAATAGCTTATTATAGGTGTGTTGTTTTTCACATTGCCCAAAAGAGATACTATATTCCAATTCCATTTCTTTATTATGATATCGCTTTTGAGTTCCGCTTTTGTAACGTTAAATGTTTGATTCCCGCTTTTATATGAAACTGTCAAAAAGAAAAGTTCATTTGAAATCATTATATTACCAGCAGCAAAACTAAATCTTTTATCATAAACGTTTGTTAAATTAAATATGAATTGAATGCCAATTGTTTTACCTGAATTATCAGTTATATTTTTAGGACCTATTAATGACCAGTTCGCTGCATCGAATGGAAAATAGAATGGGTGATTCAATATAGCAGATAAATAATTTAATGCGCTATCAATCCTTGTTAAAACATCTGATATTGTTGTGATCATGCTTCTTAAACCTGTGTTTATTTGATTTAAAATTCTCATAATTTTGCTTATCTCGGTTACATTTCCGAGAGTTTTAATTTGTTCGATTAATTGATTTATTATTGTTGTAATATTATCTGAAAAAACGGATGGTAGCTTATTTAATGTAGCAGAAATATTTTCCAAGTTATTTATCAATTCATTAACATTTTCTTTATTTATGGAACCATTTGAATAAACTAATTGTATAGACAATAAATCTTGTAATTTATCTTTTACTTTATTTAAAATATCTTCAATTGAGATACCTGTTACATTCGTCAAAATTTCTTTAACGTATTCTTTGAAATCATTTTCATTCTCGAAGATAAGCTTATGATTGAAAGGAGTATTATTAACCGTCCAAATTTCAGATAAACCGCTATATTTAAATACATAAGCTGTATCACTTTTATTGTTATACCACCATATAAACATAGGCTTCTCTCCATTAGCTGGAATCAATATTGTAATTACACCATTAGAGAATTGCTTGAAACCTTCGACACTTTCAGAACTATTATTCTGAGCCATAACAGTATGAAAATATGCGGACATTCCTAGAGAAATTACTATAGCTAAAAGTATTCCACAGATTACTTTAATTGTTATTTTTTTGTTTTCCATGATTTAAAAATGTAAAATATAAAAATAATCATACCTTTTTGAACATTCGTTCAAAAAATTTATATGAGTTCAAATTGAACGTTCTTAATATCCTTCCATTTAACAGCCATCACAACTTGAGAACTGTCTATATTACCTGTTATAAACGGAAATATTCTAAAGTTATCTGAGATTTGTCTAGCAAATTCGTAAACTTCTTCATAATTTGGAGAATAAGCTAAAGCTTTTTTCATTAGCTCACCATGTTCATCATATATCGGTAGCTCCTTTCCTAGCCTAACTAGCATCCTAGGTGCCAATCCAGTAATCGAGTATCCTTTAATTTCGAAAAAATCTGGATTCGAATCCAATATTATTTTACGGTACTCTTCAGGCTTTATCATGTTCAAATATTTTACTGCTGTAATTCTAATTACTGTTCTACATGGCAATTTGGAAAGTAACGATAATGTTTCATTTAATCTTTCCCAATGTTTTGAAGTTGAAGGCAAATATGGATTCAAGCTTGAAGTCACTTTAATATATGTCTCCGGATCAGGAGCAACTAAAGATACGTATAGCTGTGTAGGTAAATTACCTTCTTCCAGCATTTGCTTAATTCTATCAGGATATGTACCATTTGTGACTAGAAAGGTTGAAATTCCTCTCTTTCTATATGCTTGAATAAGTTTGCCAATATAAGGATACATAGTAGGTTCACCGTCATAGGATATAGCAACATGCTTAGGGCGCTTTGCTTTATTATGAACATCAATGATTTCTTCTTTTGTTGTAAAGTATTTAGCTAATAAGTTTGATGCTTCTTCTTCGTTTATACAATCTTTAATGATTTTTTGATTTATCTCAAACTCATTATTGTTTATTCTTACTACCAATTCAGAATTGTATAAATCGATGAAAGCTTCTCTTACTTTAGTTTTTGAAATACATAATCTTTCAGAAATCTCCTGAATTGTTGACTTTTTGACTCTACTTAAATAAACCAACGCATTCTTGCATATTTCCCAATTTTCTAAGCTTCTTTCTAAACTTTCTTCTACAATTTTTTCTTGCGTTCTTATAAATTCTTCAACTAAATATTCTGGCTCATCATATCCTTTAAAAACTTTAGGTCTTTCTTCCACATCCCTCCAACAAAAAACACAAGCAATATTACAACCTTTATAAGAAGTCGATTGTATACAACCAAAACTATCTATTCCATAAACATGTTTATAACAATGTCTTCTACCACCTG
>JAFMCU010000008.1 GCA_017857595.1 Thermoprotei archaeon | reverse complement strand
ACTACTGACAGCATTCTGCCATAAACAGTGAGGTTTTAGTTCTATTATGATAATGGGATTTAAACGCTCCTTCTATTCTAATGAAAATTTATATAAGTAAAAAACTTATTCCCAAATGAGTAACTTGAGAATTGATTTCGCAGTAATTGCAACTTTAGATGACGAATATAATGCTGTAATAGATTGATTTGAGCTTAGAAAGAGGATTTGAAATCAGAGAAGAACTTTACATACTATTACAAAAAGATTGAGGAATTTGGAATAACCTTCTTTAAACTTACCCAAAGAGGAAACGTAAATTCTGCCTCCCAAACAACTGAAATAATTTATAATTTAAATCCAAAACATATCAAACTTGTCGGAATAGCAGGAGGCATCAAGAACAACATCAACCTAGGAGACGTAGCAATTTCAGATAATGTCGAGTACTATAAGTACAAAAAATTAGCACGGAAAAACATAACCACGATCAATTACTATTGCACCATCTTCTAAGAACCTTATAGACATTATTCAGCATGTTGGAAATAAGTGGAAAAATAAAATTAAAACCTCTCGTCCAGATAGAAAACCTAAAAAGAGACAAAAGTTTTTTATGGTTTAATCCTCTCAGGAGAAACAATTCAAAGTGGAAAACTTCAAATTTCTCAAGTATACTTAGAGAAGAACTCCATTGCTTTCGAAACAGAAGCGGGTGGCGTTGGTGAGGCTATTTATAATATTAATCGTTCTGAATACATTGTAATTAAGGGAATATCTGATTACGTAGACGTAGTTGAAAGTCAAAAATTTCGAGATAAGTAGAGAAAATATGCATCAGAAGTCGCTACTGCATTTTCTTATGGGCTAATACTCCAAGCGATAAGACATTATATCCAGGAATGCCTGAAATAAGGAGGAAGATTGATGATTACTTAAAAAAGTGAAAGAAGATTTCATGAAAGTGAATCCTATTGACAAAAAATCTTTACATGACTGCTATATTAAGAGTTCTTTTAAACTAACAACAGGGGAAACATGGAACGAAGAAGATGAGATGGCCAAAGGTGAAGAATGAGGGGTGGAAGATTTTTTAAAGGATGATGAAAGATGGCGTGTTGTCATAGGTGCTTCATTTGGTCTAGGGAAAACTTCTTTCGTAAAATATTTAGCCAACAAACTTGCCAATCTTTATAATGTAAGTGAGGACTCTTACTTACCCATCGTAATAGAACTTAGTGAATTAGAAGACATAAGGAATTATTTTATTCATGATCAAGAAAACTTAGACTCCCTTCTTTCAAAAATTATAGAAAACGAGTCTAGAAGTGTGTTGCTCATTTTTGATGGATTGGATGAATACAAAGGTGAAATTAAGGATTTGTTTAGCCATATTACAGAGCTTCATGATAAATATAAAAAGGTAAAGCTATAATGACTATAAAATTAATAAAAATTCCTAAAGAGTATATTAATGAATACGTTAGATTAATGCCATTCAATGAAAAAAGCTAACAATTTTTTTAAAAATTATGGAGTTAAATTAGATTACGAGAAGCGTAGAGAGCTTGCTCTGAGTGAAAAGGAAATAACTAAGCATCTATTCTTCTGGATACTTGGAATGATAAGCTTAGACCCTTCGCACAATCTGACTTTTAAGTCTGAGTGGTCTGATAATATGAAAAAATTCTCTTTTATACTACATCTTTATTCATAGCTTAATAAAGGGAAAGCATAGAAAAGAAATGAATAAGTTTAATGAATATTATTATGTTGAAAAAGAATTGCTAAGGTGTATTGTAGCAATAAAAAACTTGTTCGGCGAGCTAGATGCAGGAAAACTTAAGTCAAAACTTGTGAAAATGTACAAATTTGAGAACATTGAAGAAAACTTTAAAGAACGCTTAGAACCTTTAATAACTTCATACTTTTATCGTTCTTCTCAAGGAATATTCACGGAAATAGAGTTTATTCACAAAAGCTTTGAGAAGTACCTGGTTGCAGAATACTACTATGAAAGCATAAATGATGGTAAAATGTATAGGCTTAATGTTGGAGAACCAAGTGAAGAGACTATGGAATTCCTTGAGGGGCTTATAAGCATCTTGAAGGATAAAGATGCAGAAGAAATTTTAAGGAGTGTTGATGAAAGCCCTCTTATAAAGGAAAAAGATAAACAGAAAATAATTGATAATTCGAAAAGCATTGCAGAGAATGAAACAATAATAATTAAAGCAGATGAAGAAGAGAAAGAAGAAATATGGAAAGAACTTTATACATCCTTCAATAATTATAAAGAACTATTGTTGCATAGGTGGATTGCATTAAGCGTTTTTGCTTGGCTACATGGAAACGAAACCATAGATAAACATAAAATTGAAACCCTAATAGGACTATTAAGCCACCTTATGCCACCACATGTAAAGAATCTAGAAAGAGTAGATCTTTCTTGAGCAGACCTTACTAGAGCAAAACTTACGGGATTCAGACCCAGAGGGATCTTATGAACAATTGTTTAAAAAGTTTTGTAGTTTGTTGCTGTTTACGTGGTATATTGTTTTAGGGTTTTGCCTTACAGCCATATCATTAAGAGAAGCTTTAAAAAGAAAGATTGGGCTTAAATTTGGAGAGAAAAATGTTTCAGAAGATTGGGAGAAAAAGGCAAAGTTCGGAATTTTAAAATTAATTGATTTCTTGAAGGGAGAACTTCTCCTCGATTCGGATATGTTCATTAAAGCAAAAAATACATTCCCTTGTGCTCATTTTAAGTAAAAAGGGGCTAAAGGGAAAGAACGTGAATTAGTAGCATGCTCTTCTTGTTAGCCCACATAAATAGAAGATGTAGCGGAGCAAAATTCGTTAACTTGGATGAGGACATAAAAGTGATATATAATAGCCCTGATCCAGCAAAAGATTGGGCAAATATTCTCGAGAAAGATAAGGAGATTATTACAAACTTAAAACCTGAGGATATCGAGGAAACTAAAAATACCACTTTTCAATAAGTACTATTTATTTTACGTAAAAGCATAAATGTGAAACAATACCTTTTAGGACGTAATTTTTTGGAAAACGCAGCTCCAGAAGAAGATAAACCTGAATTCCACAATATCTTTCCGAGAAAATGTTAGAAGGTGCACAATATGGAAAAATGCGTGATCACATTGCTAATTAAACTATAATAACTTCAAAATCGAACAAAGAAATCTGTAAAAAGCAACCTGATTATCTTTTACAGATTTCAGATGATTTAAAAAGGCAGCACCTCATTACACAAAATAAAGAGTTATACAAAATTGATCGCGAATGCTTTAAACAATCTTTTATCCAGAAAAAGGATAAAATTAAATGCGCTACAATCACTTAAGAAGATGAACTCAAATTATCACTCTAAAAACTGCAAATTTTTATATCAGTAAGAGATAAGAGATAAGAAATAAATAATATATGATAATTCCATGGAAAAGCGGTTACAAGAAAGTCTACAAGAAGAACAATTAATTCGTGGTTTTATTTTTGCATGTACTAGAGAGACGGAGACTGAATGTCTTAATAGTCTTTTATTCGGAACTGATAGGGTTTATGGTCCAGTTGTTATTAGAATTAGAAAAGGTGATCTCATATTTCTAAATAATGTAGATACGGATGTGTTGTATGGTGTTTTTAAGGCTGTTTCTGATGGTGGTTTTAAGATTCTGCCAGACGCGTTTGGAGGGCGTTATCCTTATCAGGTTAGGGTTAGAAATCTTGGACAATTAATTAAGATAAATAATGCGAAAGAGATATTAAAGAGATTTGAATTAAAAAGGAATACGCCCTTGTTTGGAAAGAAGTTGTTAAGATTCTTAGATTTGTTTGTGCCTCAGCCAACGTTGATTCATTATGAGGATAGTGTGGATGATGAAACAGCCACGTTAATAATGCAAGAAAAAGAAAAAATTAGGAGAAGAGTTGATGAGAGGGATATTGAGGATGAGATTCCTTTGATCGAGGCTACAACGTTTTGGGACTTTCAAAGACAGAGTTATGGATTAACCCCTAAGGGAGATAATAAGTATCCTGGTGTTACGCCTGCTCTCATCATCTACAATCTGGTTTGGAGGTATACGGATCCAGGGGATTTAGTTGTGGATCCGATGGCTGGGAGTGGGACGACTCTTGATGTGTGTAGAGAGGAAAAGCGTAGGTCTATTTGTTTTGATATAGCACCTTCTCGACCAGATATTATAAAGAATGATTCTAGGAATATACCGTTGGAGGATAATTCGGTGGATATGGTTTTTGTTGATTCACCATATGGTGATAATGTTAAGTATAATGATGATCCAAATTGTATAGGTAAGATTTCTAGTGAGTCTGAGAAGTTTTATGATGAGCTTGAGAAGGTAATGAAAGAGTGTTATAGGATATTGAAACCTGGGAAAGTGATAGGGTGGTTGATTGGTGATCAGTGGGTGAAAGGGAGATTTACTCCAGTAGGTTTTAAGGTTTTTCAGCGTTTACTTAAGTATTTCGAACCTGTGGATGTGATTTGTGTAGCTCGGAGAGGACAAGCCTCGCATAGAGGCCCGTGGTTTAGTAGGGCGAGACGGTACAATTTTTATTTGCGTGGTTTTAAATATTTATTCATTATGAGAAAACCTGAGAATAATTCTAAAAACTCTGAAAAGCCTAGGAAAATCAAATGGACATTTTATCCTCGTGGATGAGACGAAAGAATGGTAGATGTAAAAAAAGATATTGAAGCTATAATTAACAAAATTAAAGAAGGTCAGATACCTCCAGAAAGGGCATGGTTAGAGATCAGAAAAATGAAAGAAATGTATGTTAGGCGATATTCGGAGCAATCTTGGCATTCATTTATTGGTAGTAAATTCGAAGAAATAATCTACTCGATTATAAAAGGTTACCTATCTCGCAAGAAGTCTGAAGATCCTGTATTCAACGGTTTGGATGTGCTTACTGAGAACGAAGTAAAATTGGACGATATTCTCATGAGAAAACTTGCAGTTAGATATGGAGAATTCCTACTGCTCCCAGACGCTGACATTATTATAGTGGATTATAATTTAGAAGAACCTTGGAAATCGGAAATTTTAGCCATTTTATCATGTAAAACAAGCCTAAGAGAAAGAATTGCACAAGCATGCTATTGGAAATTAAAACTGCTCTCTTCAGATACAACTAAGAATGTTCACGTATTTTTAGTGACCACCGATAATGATAATGATTTTTCTATAAAGGATCAGAAAGAACGATATAGTGGCAAACATAGAAATAGAATAATTGCAGAATACGAACTAGATGGAATATATATTCTTAGAGAAGACTTCCCAGAAGAATGGGGAAGTAATAAAGTAAAGCGTTACGAAGAGATGTTTGAGGATATCATTAAAATATTCAAAAAGATACATAAGATACCTTAGTTCCCATCAGGTTCCTTTTATCGTTTGATTATACGTTAAAAGATAATGTTCAGAATTATGTTGACAGCTAAAAGTATAGTAACTAGCATCGTTAACTAACGAACAAAAGTCATAATTGTACATATATGCAGAATTCATGATTACCTTTCATATAAAACTCGGACCTTGCAACTTAGGATGTCAGGCGCAATATGTTAAGTTGTCAGGTCCTTAAATCAGCAAAAAGATAATATTCACTAGAAAAATTTATACTTCAATTTTTTCTTAAATTCAAAATATTAAAGATATATGAAGATTGAAGGAAACATTGTTGACGTAGTAAATGAAGATATATTTCCTGCCGAGATTGATATTAGAGGAAATAGGATTTTAGAAATAAAGAAGGTTAATAAAAATTTTAATCGCTTTATTCTTCCAGGTTTTGTTGATGCACATATTCATATTGAAAGTAGTATGCTTTGCCCTAGTAGATTTGCTGAAGCTGTTATTCCTCATGGAACAGTAGCTGTAATAGCTGATGCTCATGAAATAGCCAATGTAATGGGATTAGAAGGAATAAAATATATGTTAAAAGATTCATCAACAACTCCATTAAAAACATTTTTCACCGCCCCATCTTGCGTGCCTTCCACACAATTCGAAACAAATGGCGGAATTTTATCTTCTAAAGAAATATCCGAGCTTTTTTTGAATGAAAGGGTTGTCGCATTAGGTGAAGTTATGAACTATGAAGCAGTGGTAAATTCAGAAAAAGATATTATAGAGAAAATTGAAGTTGCCAAAAAATTTGGTAAAGTTATAGATGGTCATGCTCCACTTTTAAGAGGAGAAAAATTAAGGAAATACGTATCCTATGGAATAAGCACAGACCATGAAAGTATATCTTATGATGAGGCTAAAGAAAAAGCCTTACTAGGAATGAAAATAATGATTAGAGAGGGCTCTGTTGCAAAAAATATGAAGGAATTAATTAAAATTGTAAATGAAGGTTATGAATCATTTCTTGTCAGTGATGACATATTAGCTTCAGATCTTATAAATGGTCATATTGATAATTTATTAAGACTCTCTGTAGAGTATGGTATAGACCCTATAAAGGCTTTAAAATGTGTTACAATAAATCCTGTTCAACATTATAAATTACCTGTTGGGATTCTTAAATTGAATGATTATGCAGATCTTGTAATTGTTGATAACTTAAAAAATTTTAGTGTAAAAGAAGTCTATATAAATGGAAATCTAGTAGCTAAAGAAAATAAACCTCTATTTTCAGCTAAGCCAGCTACAACAGGAAATACCATGAAAGCTAGTCCTTTGACGGTCGAAAGAATTAAGGTATATTCTAATAAAAATAAGGTTACTGTAAATGTCATTGGAATTATTCCTAATCAAATAGTGACTGAACATTTAGTTGAAGAAATGCATGTTAAAGATGGTTTACTTATTCAAGATTCTTCAAGGGATATATTGAAAATAATAGTTTATGAAAGATATGGCTACAATAACTTAAGCATTGGATTCATTAAAGGTTTTGGTTTAAAAGTATGCGCACTAGCATCTACAATTGCGCATGATTCCCATAATATAGTCGCAGTAGGAAGCGATGATTACTTAATCGTTGAAGCTGTAAATGAATTGATAAAGGTCGGTGGTGGGATTTGTGCAGTGGATAGTAAGGATAAGATAATCCTTCCTCTACCCATTGCAGGTTTGATGACCGATGAAAATGCTGAAATTGTGGCTTATAAGATAAAGCAAATAAATAGTTTCTTAAAAGATCATGGTTGTACTTTAGACAATCCTATAATCACTCTGTCATTTATGACTCTCTTGGTGATACCTAAACTAAAAATAGGCGATAAAGGAATTTTTAACGTTATTAGTCAACAGTTCATACCGTTATATGTCTAGATTTTAAAAATATTATAAATTATTTTTAGTCTATATTATTTAAAATGAACAAGCAATATCTTCGAGATAAAGTAAAAACTATCGAAGTAAAAGAGAGAAAAATTTCTGAACTTATAAGAGAAATGCAGGATGTGTCTTTTCAAGGTAGAAGCTTAGGAGAAGCTTACAATGTTTTGAAAAAAATGTTATTGGATAAAGATACAACGATTATCATGGGTATCTCAGGTTCCTTATCTACTGCAGGAATGTGGAAAATAATAAAATGGCTTATAGATGAAAATTATATTGATGTACTAGTTTCTACAGGAGCAAATATATCAGAGGATATATATGAAGCTATGGGAGCAAGCTATTATAAGGGTTCACCATATATTGATGATTCTGAATTATTCAAGTATAAAATTGATAGGTTCTATGACACATTTGCTGATGAAGATGAATATTCAAACATGGAAAATCTTATATATAATTTTGCAAAAAACATTGATTCGAGTAAAGTTTACTCATCAAGAGAATTCCTTTGGAAATTTGGTGAATTTCTCAATTCTAAAAAGATTTTTAGTATAGTAACTTCTGCATATCTTAGAAGAATGCCCATTTATTCTCCGGCATTAGCTGATAGTGCATATGGGATAGCCTTATCTAAGCTTAAAATATATGATAATAAGCTTGTAGCTATAGATGCTACACTAGACCTTGTAGAAATTTCTAAAATAATAGCGAATAGCAAGAAAACAGGCGTAATATATATAGGCGGAGGCGTACCTAAAGATTTTATTCAAATTGCAACAATTTCTGCTCCTTTCTACGGTTTAGAAAATGACAGGAAGCCACATAGTTATGCAATACAGATTACAACAGATAGTCCACAATGGGGAGGTTTATCAGGCTGTACATTGGAAGAAGCAGTAAGCTGGGGTAAAATATCTTCTCAAGCTAGTAAAATAACAGTGTATTGTGATGCTACAATTGCATTGCCAATATTAGCACATTCAATATTGGAATCCAAGATAAAGAGGAAAGCAAAAGATTTTAATGAAATATTATAAATAGATAAAAATTTTTTAATAAAAATTTAACATTATTGTAAAAGTAAATTTAAATATTTTACTAATTAAATCATATATACTATGAGCGAGGATGAAGAATTTCCAAGTTGGTGGCGTAGAAGAAGATCATTTTACAATGATTTCTTTAAAGAAATAGAAAAATGGTTTGAAGAAGCTTTTAGAGAATTTGAAAGAGAATGGGAAGTCTTTCCTAAGGAATTAGTAAGGGAAAAGAAATCAGGTTCAAAAACAATAAGAGAATTTGGACCGTTTGTCTATGGTTATTCGATTACTATAGGGCCTGATGGAAAACCAATTATTCGAGAATTTGGTAATGTAAGACCTTCCAAAAGACCTACAAAACCAATAGAAGTAACTGAAGAAAGAGAACCTCTTGTTGATGTTATAGAGGAAGAAGATAAAATAAGAGTTGTAGCAGAAGTTCCTGGTGTTTCAAAAGAAGAAATAAACCTAGATGTTGTTGATAATAAATTAAAGATCTCAACTACAGGTAAAATAAAGTACTATAAAGAAATACCTTTAAATGTGCCAGTAAATCCTGACACTTCAAAGGCAACATATTCTAATGGCATTTTAGAAGTTACATTGAATAAAAAGCAAGAAAAGAAAGAAGGAAAAAAGATAAAAGTAGAATAATCAGAAAAGTCTTTGATTTACTACATCCAACAAGTAGTCAATATTAAATTTATCCTTTGAAGATACAAATGGTATATCTTTAACTAAAAAAAAGCTATTTACTAAATTTAATTTTTCAACTAAATCCGCTTTATCGACCAAATCAACTTTATTCAATACAGGCTGTAGTATTTTCTTGTCAATTTGTAACAGTTCTAGTATTTCTAAATTCGCTTTAATTTTTTCTTCCAACATTCTTAATCCGTCTGAAGCATCTATTACTAACAATATTAAGTCTGAATTTTTAATATCCATTAACGTTAAATCGAAACTGTCTATTATGAATGGATTCAAATCAAATGCAAATCCGATTGTATCAACAAGCATGAAACTGTTTCTATATGAAGAAATTAATGAATACTTGCTTGATAGAGTAGTAAAAGGAATATCAGATACTGCCTTTTTTAAATTCGTCAATGAATTAAATAAGCTTGTTTTACCTGCATTGTAAAACCCACATAAGGACACAACCTTATAACCTTTTTCTTTTCTTTTCTCAACTTCCTTTATTTTTAATTCTTTATAATACTGTATTTCTTCTTTTATTCTCTTTCTTCTAGATATTAATTGCCTCAAAACATTATGATAAGCATATTCTCCTAAACTTCTAGGTCCTGGCCTGTCTCTGAATACTGATTTTGATATTTTTTTCTTTATATACGGTATTAGCCTATGAAGTGTTGCTAATTCGATTTGTAATTTAGAGACTTTATCTCCTGCGTTTTTATCAAAAATTTCCAATATAAGATCGTTATAATCTAATACTTTTAAATTGAGTGTATTTTCTAAATTTATTTTCTGAATTGTAGATAGAGAATTATAAACTAGAAAAGTTTCGCAATTAAGCATCTTTGCCTTTTTCTTAATTTCCTCAACCTTTCCTTTACCGAAAAGATATGCAGAATTCAATTTTGTCTCATATTGGCTTACTACGTCACATATTTCGTAACCTAAGCTTTTCGAGATGTTTATAAATTCCTCTACCTTAATCTCGATCGATCTTAAATTTTCTGTATTTTTTATGTAACCTAATATCGCTGAAGCCAACAGATTTAATTTAGAATGAATTTGTAATAAACTTTAACATAAAATAGTTTGTGGTAAATTATTTAATATGTTGCAAATTCATTAGCTCTTCTGCTGTAGATGCGAACCAAAAATTCGAGCTAAATATAATTAAATTGTTTTCAAACAATAGCTATAACATTATTTTTTCATATTCTATATTTATGAGAAATCTCAAAAACATTGAATATTTCAATGAAAAGAATGTGACATGGATTAGGTTAAATCGTCCTGAAAAGCTTAATGCTTTGAACGAGGAAACATGGTTAGAGCTAAAAGAGTCTGTAATAAAAGCTAATACAGAAAAAACCAATTTAATTTGCATAACCGGAAATGGAAGAGCTTTTTCAGCTGGTGATGATATTCAAAGCATGTATCAATTTAAGGATCTGAGCGAATCCAAAAACTTCTTTAATAAGCTTAAAGATACAATTATGGCTATTGTAGAGTCTGAAAAACCTATCATGTTTGCTGTAAATGGATTGGCATATGGAGGAGGCTGTGAATTATTATTACTTGGAGATTTTGTTATTTCTGTTCCAGATGCTCTATTTTCTTTGCCTGAATCAAAATTGGGTTTAATTCCACCTTTAGCTCTTTCTATTGGAATGTTCATAATGGGATTAAGAAATGTTGCTAGATTGGCATTAAGCGGCGAACCGATAACAGCCAGTGAAGCATTGAGAATTGGATTGATCGATGAAATTGTTGAAAAAGATAGAATAAATGAAAGGGTGCATGAGATATCAGATTATTTATCAAAGATACCTAATACTGCAATCTCGGTTATAAGGAAAATTTTAGCTATTCATAGAATAAACTTTATTTCAAGTATAGTAGATGAATTAGCAAAGATTTCCTTAACCAATGAAGCTAAAACAAAAATGAAAGATTTTTTAGAAAAGCGTAAATTTAAGTAATCTATATGCCTGATTTCACATTTGGATTTATATTCATTTTATTGTATATTGTGAGCACCGTAATTGGTAAATTAATTAGAATAAAAGTAGAGAGATTATTCTTTTTTGTTGTTGTAAGTATAATATTTACAATAAGCTTATGGGGGGCTTCTATAATAGGAAATACCTTTTTATTTACCAATATAATTTTATTATCTTTTGTTTTTGCAATATCAACCTTATTCATAACTTATTTAATAGGAAACTTATTATCGACCAAAATATACCTAGATAAGTCGTATGTAAAGTTTGATCGATCATCTTTGTATTTCATAACAGTCTTAGTATTAGGTTGGTTAATTGGTTTTGTTTTTGATTTAAATTTACCTTTCGATATAATCGTTTCTTATGAGCTCTATTTCCTTGCAGTCTTAGTTGGACTTTTGACCGGCTCAGAAATATCAATAGAACTAATTAAAAAAAGCGGAAAAAATTCAATGTTAACCATTTTAACTTCAATCTTAGGTTCAATAATCGCAGGATTACTATGTTCCTTTATTTTCAATATAAATTTGAAAATTTCTTTCGTGATTGCAATGGGTATGGGGTGGTATTCGTTTGCAGGCCCTATTGTGGCTTATTATTCATCGCCTTACTTTGGAATAATAGCTTTTTTATCTAATTTTTTAAGAGAACAGTTAACTATTATTCTTATTCCTTTTATAAAAGGGAGCAATGTTTCGCTTATTAGCTTAGGAGGGGCTACGACAATGGATGATACTTTACCTATTTATGTAGCAAAGCTAGGTAAGCAATACTCAATGGTTTCAATAATGAATGGACTAGGGTTAACTATATTAGTTGTAATCATTTTACCATTAATCTTTTATTTTTGAAAACTTAAATTCTTTGAATCTAAAATATTCATTATGAAAACAAAAGCTTTATATTTATATGATAGTTATATAAAAGAATTTCAAGCTGAAGTAATTAAATTTGAAGGAAATAAAGTTATATTAAATCAAACAGCCTTTTACCCAACAAGTGGAGGTGTTGATCACGATACAGGTAAATTAGTATGTAATAATGTTGAGTATACAGTTTTAGATGTCGTTAAAGAACAAGACGAAATCGTTCATCTAATAGATAAGGAAGGAATTAAAGTTGGTGATGCGGTTCAAGGAATTTTAGATTGGGAAAGAAGGTATAGACTAATGAGAATGCATACAGCTGCACATTTATTAAGCGCTGTTTTTTATAAAGAATTAAATGCGCTCATTACAGGTAATCAATTACAAGTTGATAAATCAAGGATTGATTTCAGTGTTGATAAATTTGATAGAGATTTAATATTATTTCTAGTTAACAAAGCAAATGAATTAATCAAATTGGACAGCAAAGTTAAGGTTTATTTTGTTAATAGACATGAAGCACTAAAAGAACCTGGACTAGTTAAGCTAGCTGAAGCTCAGCCTCCTGAAGTGGAAGAAATAAGAATAGTGGAAATTGAAGGAATTGACAAGCAAGCTGATGGCGGACCCCACGTTTCACATTTGGGCGAGATTGGCAATATAGAAGTTCTAAAATTAGAGAATAAAGGAAGAACAAACAGAAGAATTTACTTTTCAATTAAACCTTAGTTAGATAAAATCATAATTTTTGGTTATATCTACTAAGCAATCTATGAAATCATCATCATCGTTTAACATTCTACATCTTTCAAGAGTCAAACCTATATTTTTAGCCCAACTCTTACATTCTATATCGATGTCATAAAGAATTTCTAAATTATCAGATACGAATCCTATAGGCGCGATAATTATTTTATTTTTACCATTTTTATATAACTCCTCTAAATGCTCAATTAAATCAGGTCCGAGCCATTTATCATTAGTTTTTCCTGCACTTTGAAATGAAAAACTCCAATCATTTCTATTTAATTTTTTCGCAATCAATTGACAACTTTCATTTAGTTGTTCAACATACGGGTCTTTTATGGTTAAAATTCTTTCTGGCAAACTATGAGCAGAAAAAACAAGCCAATTATTGGGTCCTATTTTTTCTTCAACTTCCTTGATTCTTCTTACCCATGCATAAATGAATTTTTCATATTCGTACCAATGTTTAACAAATTCAACTCTAATTTCTTTTCCTAATCTCGATACATTTTCTTTCACAATCTTAAAATATGTTTCAACACTCTCTTGGGAGTAATGTGGGGCTAGTACGATACAGAGCAAATCTTTTATATCTTCATTTACTACTTGCTGAACAACTTTATCAATAAAAGGTTCGGAATGCTTCATAGCATAAAACACTTTCGTGTTGGATTTCATTTTAAATAGCTTCTCCTGCAGTTTTTTTGCTTGGTTAACAGTAATATCATACAAAGGTGATTTACCTATTGCTTTATACCTTTTAACTAACTCATTAAGTTCTTCTTTTGAAGGCCTCCTACCTCTTCTAATATGCGTATAATATTGTTCAATTTCTTCTAAATTTCTTGGAGAACCATAAGCCATCAACAAAATACCTTTCATTATTTCTTCTGCCTCTTATTATGAACAATATTTACAATCCTTATAAGATTATCAACAGGAGTTTCTTTAAGAACGCCATGACCTAAATTGAATATGTATCCTCTGATTTGTTCCGACTCATTTAAAATTTTTTGTAATTTATTTTCCATGATTTCTCCGCCGACAACAGCAAAAACAGGGTCCATGTTTCCTTGAATCGATTTTCTATGATTTGCCTTTATGTATGCTTCAAAAATACCAATTCTCCAATCTATACTAAGCACATCAAAATTTAGTTCCGCGAAATCTTGAATGAGATGATTTGAATTTAATGAGAAATGAATTTTGGGAATATTGTTTGGTAAACTTTCGAATATTTCCTTTGTATAATCTTTGACGTAATTCACATAATCTTCTCTCGAAAGTGTACCTACCCAACTATCAAACAATTGAATAGCATTTACTCCATGGTTGATTTGTTCTTGTAGAAATCTTTTAATAATGTATGTAATCTTTTTCATTATTATCTTCCATTCATCATTATTATTCAACATAAAAATTTTCGTTTTGGTCAAATCTCTACTCAGCCCATCTTCAAATAAATAACTTATTAAAGTAAACGGTGCAGCAGAAAATCCTATTATAGGGATTTGATCATTAAGATAATTCTTTAATTTTTGGATTCCTTCAAATAAGAAAGGCATGTGATCTTTTGCATTGAATGAATTTATATTCTTTATTTTCTCGAGAGCTTCTTTTCTATCTTTAATTTTTGGCCCAAAATTCTCTGTCATTTCTATTTCTATTCCTATAGACATTAAAGGTATGGTTATATCAGAGAAAAGTATTGCTGCGTCCACATTTAGAAATTTAACTGCATAGGAAGCAAGAGAAGCTGAAAGTTCAGGATTCTTTATTAATTCAAATAATGAATATTTTTCTCTTAGTTTTTTATACTCTGGCAAATATCTGCCCACTTGCCTCATAAACCATACTGGGATATATTCTACATCTTTACCGAAACATGCTCTTATGAATATATCATTCATTTTTTAATCCTGAAAATGCTTCATAAAAAACTTCAATAGTCCTTTCAATTTCTACATCTGTATGCTTTGTAGTTAGAAACATGCTTTCGAAAGGAGAGGGTGGCAATAGTATTCCTTTTTTTAATAAATACCAAAAGACTTTCTTATAATAGTCATATTTAGAATTTCTTACATCATTGAAGTTTTTTACAGGCTTGTTTGAAAAAAATAAACTAAACATTGATCCTTTTCTGTTAATTAGTATTTCAATTTTTGAATCATTAGCTGCATCATAAATACCCTTCTCTAATTTTTCAGCAAGTCTATTCAAGTAGTCATAAGTAAAGTTTGTAATCAATTCAAGAGCAGCTTTTCCTGCAGTCATAACAATTGGATTGCCCGCTAAAGTGCCTGCTTGATATACCGGACCTAAAGGGGCGATCATATCCATGATTTCTTCTTTACCTCCATAAGCTCCAATAGGAAAGCCTCCTCCTATTATTTTTCCTAAACATGTTATATCAGGTTCAATATTAAATAAACCTTGAGCTCCATTACTCGAAACTCTAAAGCCAGTTATCACCTCATCAAATATCAACAATGATCCATTCTCTCTACATAATTTCCTTAATCTTTTTAAAAAATCTAGATCGGGTAACACAACACCCATATTCCCGGCGATTGGCTCAATAATTGCGCATGCTATTTTATCTTTTAGCTTTTCAAATGTTTCCTCCAGATTTTGAATATCGTTATAAGGTAAGGTAATCGTATTTTGAACAATTTCTTTAGGAACGCCTGGACTTAAAGGAATATCAAATGTAGCAAGTCCTGAGCCTCCTTTAGATAAAAAATGGTCAGCATGACCGTGATAACAACCTTCAAATTTTATTATTATATCTCTTTTTGTATAAGCTCTTGCTAGTCTGATAGCAGACATTGTCGCTTCTGTACCAGAGTTGACAAATCTAATTTTTTCAATCGATTTAATAGAATTGCAAATCATCTCAGCTAGTTCAATTTCTATTTCTGTAGTCAACCCAAAATTATTACCTTTCTTTAATGCTTCTGCAACCTTATTTTCTATGAACTCATTCGCATGACCATGGATAATAGCACCCCATGAACAAATATAATCTAAATATTCTTTATCTTCCACATCTATTAATCTGCAACCTTTTCCTTCTTTAATTATTAAAGGTTCTCCTCCAACATACAAAAAAGATCTAACAGGGCTATTCACACCGCCAACTAAAAACTTTTTAGCCCTTTTGATTAATTCTTTCATATTTAAAATTAGAATTATCTTCTCTAAAACGTTATCATATAATAAAGCGTTGTAACATAAGAAGTCTTCTTTAAATATTCAATAAGTTTATAATGATATAATAATGTATAAATTTAGGATAAAAATATTTAAAAATCTTTCTAGTTTTAATATTATGTTTAAATAAAATTTATCTCTATTTATCTTATGAGATGCAAAATTATATTAACAGAATTTCCAAATTATATTTCTAAGGATAAGCTAAACGTTTATCGGGTAATTTTTGATGATAAAGGTATTCATATTAGATTAGATCTAGAAGGAACTCCACAGTATTTTTCTATCATAGATAGCAATTTGATCGTTTATTCGAAAAAGCTGTATGAAATATTAAAGGGAATAGATTTTGATAGTTGCGAACTCAATAAAATAATCGAAGGTATTTTAAATGAGGTTGTATACTTGTTAGGTATAAATAGAACAAAACTTTTTGAAAAATTCGATACGGTATTGTATAATATAACAGAAGGTAAATTCAAAGATATAAAACAAATTAAAGACTTAAGAAAAGCTATACAGAATTTGTATTTAGATTATTCTTCATTGTATTATCTTTGTAAAAAATTATCAAAATATATCAGTCAAGAGATAAAGGATGAAGTAGAATTTGCTTATGAAAGAGCTGAAATATTACTCACACGATCTTCAGATATCTATAACATATATTTAACAGAGGTTCAAAATGAACTAAATAATATAATTAAAAAATTAACCTCAATCTCTTTTATATTCTTGCCGATAACGGCAATAGCAAGTATTTATGCAGTTACCTATGCAACTTTGCCATCAAATTTTTCAAGCATTGAATCTTTATATTTTTTATTACCTCTAGTTTTTCTTGGAATAATATTAACTATCTATTTAAGGAAAATAAAATGGTTATGAATATATAAAAGAATTTTAAAAATCACTCAATAAAATTTTTGTATAAATTATTGCTTTTCTTTGAACCACTCAGCAAATTTTTCAGCAAAATATGAAATGATTATGTCTGCACCTGCTCTCTTTATTGAATATAAAATTTCTAAAACTACATCCTTTTCATTGATCCATCCTGCTAATGAAGCAGCTTTTACCATTGAATATTCACCACTTACATTGTAGGCTGCTAAAGGGATATTAAAATTATCTTTAGCAATCCTGATCACATCCAAGTAGGATAATGCTGGTTTTACCATGACAATATCAGCACCTTCTGAAATATCAATCTGAATTTCTCTTAAAGCTTCTCTAACATTCCTATAATCCATTTGATATCCTTTTCTATCACCAAATTGAGGAGTTGAATATGCAGCTTCTCTAAAAGGTCCATAAAAACTTGAGGCATACTTTGCAGAATATGACATTATGATTGTATCTTTATAACCGTTGGTATCTAATACTCTTCTTATAGCTTTAACTTGCCCATCCATCATTGCACTAGGTGCTACGATATCGGCTCCAGCTTCGGCATAAACTAAAGCAGCTTTGGAAAGCAATTCAATCGTATGATCATTATCTACAACTCCATTTTTAATTATACCACAATGTCCGTGATTTGTGTATTCACATAAACATACATCAGTTGCGATAATAACGTTATCAAAATTCTTTTTGATTTCTTTAACAGCTTTAGCAATGATTCCTTCTTTGGAATACGCTTCAGAACCTAAATCATCTTTATAATTAGGTATTCCAAACAAAATAAAGCTTTTAATACCCAGCTTCAAATTTTTTTCTATAAATTTTATCATTTTATCAATTGAATATCTATAAATTCCTGGCATGGAGTTTATCTCTTCAACTATGTTATACCCTTCTCTTACGAAGATTGGCAAAATAAAATCATCAACATTCAAATCCGTTTCTTTAACCAATTCTCTTATTTCTTTTCTTTTCCTTAATCTTCTCAACCTTATCTCAGGATAACTTTCAATCGCTTTTAATATTTCCATAAAATTTCTCTATTTCATTAATTAAATCATCGATCGTATATCTTTTTGGAACAATTTTCACTTTAAAACCAAATTTTTCAGCAGATTCCTTTGTAATAGGTCCAATGCATGCTACTGCACATTTATTTTTAACAATTTCTAAAGTATCTTTATCAAGAAAGTTAATCAGGCCAAGGATCATAGAAGATGAAGTAAAAATTACTAAATCGCAATTAATGATTTCGTTTTCATCATAATTTGATTTTACAAACGCTATTTGATATGCATATATTGTTTTCACTTGGAAACCTCTTCTAATTAATATTTTTTCTAACTCATCGTTTGATAATTTAGACCTTATTAGCAGAATTTTATTCCCTTGATTTAAAGGTAAATTGTTTCCTAGTTCATATGTTGTATAAATTTCAGGAATAAATGAAACATTAAAACCATGTTTTATGATTTCATTTGCTGTTTTAGAACCAACAGCAGCAAATTTTAACTTTAATTCGTGTAAATTTATATTCGAGGTTTCAATTCTATCAAAAAATAAATTTACACCTGTTTTCGAAGTAAAAATAATCCAATCGTACTTATCTAAGTTGCCAATTTCTTTATCAATATTATTCCAATCATTCAAAATGGACAACCTACCAACTTCTATGCTATTAACTTTAAAACCCTTTTCAATTAATTTGTTTTCAATTAATTCACTTACTCCTTTTATTTTAGGCAATAAAATTTTGAGGCTTTTAAACATCTAACTTATTTTTCAATTTTATAGCCAGATTTCTTCCCAAAATTTCAGGCTCATCTTTATTTCCGATCAATTCATCTTTTATAATCTCATTTCTTCCATTATCATATATGAACCCTGTAATTTTTAGAAATTCCCTTTCAAACCTAGCATAAGCTCCTAATGGTAAGTAACAATCTGCCCCCATTTCTAAAGCAAAGCTTCTTTCGCACTTAGCTGAGAGCATAGTTTCTTCATCGTTAATCATTCTTAATAGATCTATAATATCTTTTTCATCCTTCCTTACTTCCACTGCAATAATTCCCTGGCATATTGCAGGAATCATTTGATCGACGGAGAATATTTCTGTAATTCTCCAATCTTCTCTTATTCTTTTTAAACCAGCAACAGAAAGGACTATAGCATCCAAATCTTTCTCTAACAGCTTTCTTATTCTTGTATCAACATTACCATGAATTTCCACAACTTCAATATCTTTTCTTAAGTTGTACAATTGAACTTTTCTTCTAATACTGCTCGTTCCTATCTTTGCATTGATAGGTAGCTCTTGGAATCTCAAACCGCTTTTTGTTATAATACAATCTCTGGGGTCTTCTCTCTTTGGTGTTGCTGCAATGGTTAAATTTTCATCCAATTTTACAGGTAAATCCTTTAAACTATGAATTGCCAAATCTATGTCATTATTAAGTAATTTGTCTTCTATTTCTTTTGTAAAAGATGACTTCCCTTGAAGTTGTTTCCTTTTTTCAGGAGGAATAATATCGCCGCTTGTTTTTATTTTAACAATCTCAATCTTTATATCAGGATCAATAGTACGAATTAAATTAGCTACAATTTCTGCTTGAGATAAAGCTAATTTACTTCCTCTTGTTCCAATTCTAATGCTACTTCTTCTCAAAATCTTTCTTATCTAAAGGAAAAATTTCTTTAATTCTTTTAAGCCTTTCTTCAAGTTCTAGTATATTTTTACTGGATTTTAAATAATGTATGATTAGGTATAAAAATTTGTTAGTTATTCTTTTTGTCACTAAATCTGATAAAATTAAATATTCATTTCCAACATTCATTAATTTCTTTTCATATTTCTTTAATTCTTTTTTTCTAATATCCTCAAGATACATGTTTAAACTTGCTACAGTGTTGGATAACTTAGATATTAGAAGCCATTCGTAGAATTTCTTTGCTTCATTTTTTATCTCTTCTTCGATAATATTATATTCATCAGCTAGACCTTTTGTATAATGCTTACTCAGTTCAGAGATTTTGTCCAAATCATAATAAATAATATTTTTATTTTCCATGACTTTAGGATCTATGTTCCTAGGCATACCTAAATCAATTATTAGTTTATTAGTAGCATATCTGAGTTCGTCATACTTGAGTATATATTCGTCAGATGATGTAGAAGCTATTATTATGTTAAAATTGCTTAACATTTCCTTTGCTTTTTCATAACTAATAAAATGTACGTTACTATACTTTGATCTTTTAATTTCTCTTTTTGTTACGATGTATACTTTTTTAGAAATGCTTGATAGTTTATTTATCAATATTTTGCCCATTGCTCCATAACCAAAAACCACGCATTCAAGTTGTGTTTTATCTTTAAATATACGGTCAATCAAATCCATAGCTAAATCGCCCATGGATTTTTCGCTCTTTAATAAATCATATTTGTTTCTGAACTTTTTAGAGGTATTTAAAGCAGTTGAAAACAAAGATGTTAGCACTCCTTTTGAATTTTTTAATTTAATCTCATTTTTCCAAGCCTTTTTAACTTGTTCATGAATCTGAGGTTCACCTATTACTAACGAATCTAAGCCTGTACAAACTTTAAAAGCATGTTCAACAACTTTTAAATTTGTTAAAATATAAAAATGATTCTTTAAAAAATCTAAATTATTATTTCTTAACAAGCTGAAAAAATCATTAAGAGTAGCTTGTAAATTATTGGAAACTATATATAACTCAATTCTATTACATGTGATTATAGTTAAGCTTTCTTCTATGCTTTTGAATGTTCTTATTTTTTCGAGACCTTTTTGCTTTATCAAAAAATTATAAAAAATTTCTCGATATATGATCGGTGAGCTCTTAAATGAAATTCCTATCGTTAATAAATTTCTTTCTAAAATATCCTCTTGATTCTTTGCGATGATATCTGATTCCATCAATCGGTGATAAAATTAACTAAATGTTATATATTTATGTAGTAAACGTATCTATTTAGGTTTATACATTTTAAGAAACTTTTTTATAACTTATAATAAAATTTTTCTATGAATAAGCTAAGTCATATCCTTTTTAATTTTTCTCTTATCCTGCCTTTATATCTCTATTATTTATTTTATTTAAATGCGTATTCCCATGTCGTAATTTCAGGCATTTTTATCATAATTTTTTCAAATTATCCCGATATCGATATTAAATATATAGTAAGCAGAAATAGAAAAAGGATATTCTATTCAATTCTAATGTTACCTTTTATTCTATATAGTTTACTGATGAATAAGGGTAAAGTCACACATAGAGGTATAACACATAGTTTAACAGGCTTATTGATTTTTTCCAGTTTTACCATTACTACCTTTTACATGCTATATTTTTATTTTAGTCCAATTAATTCCTTAATTGCAAATTTTCTTGGCGATAAACTTATTAGCTTATCTCCTATCTTTGCTTATACATTTCATATTGTTGGAGATTCTTTAACAAAGGAAGGAATCCAAATTGGAAAAGTTAGGATTAGAGGAATATTGACTACAAATAAAAACGACTTAATTTTCACAATAACTTTTTTAATCCTTCAATTTTTAGCTTCATTTAGTCTTATAGATAGAACTATATTTTTATTCATGCTTTCATTCGCTCTAGATATAACAGCTCTTTCTTTCATTTATATAATTGCATTAATAGCTAAACTTTAGTTTAAAATAATTTTAAAAGTAATAGCGAAATATTATTCAAGATGATTGAAATAATTAGCTATAGGCTTAAAAAGAGAATACTCGTATATGTTGCAACAGTTTTCGCTATGTTATTCTTATTGATTTTATTCTCTGAACTATGGATAAACATGGGTTTTGATATTAATCAAGTTGCTAGTGATTATAATAGCGTAAGAACACCTATAGCATCTATGGGATATATTTTTAGGATATTTGCTATCTTTTCTAATAATTATTTTATAGCTTTATTATTCATGATTCCAATATTAGATTTTTTATATCTTGTAGGAGTTATGTTCAATACTGCACTTTATTTTGCATATTTTTCTGTAGTAACTGCTAAGAGTGTAAATGCAAGCCCTTACACAATCGCACCGTTTATAGTAATTTCTCCTATACTTCAACCTTATCAATTATTCTTTGGTTTCTTTGAATTTCTAGGGTATGCTCTAACATTTTCGCAGGGTATTTACATATTAATATACTTGATAAAAGGAATTGTTAGTGGAAATATCAATGAACTAAAAAATGAAGGGATATATACAGTCTTTATTATTCTGTTTTCAGCATTCATATTATTTGCTGCAGCAACAATGGAATCCATATTCGTTTAATCAAACAATGAATAAAATTTAAAAATAAGCGCAATTAAATCATAAAATATGATCAGTTCCATTGAATTATCTTGGCTTATTATTTTATCACCTTATGTAGGTTCTTTAATTATTTTCTTACTGGGTAAAAAGCTTTATTCAGGTGGCGCCTATGTTGCAATTGGTTCAATTTTAATTTCACTATTGGTATCAATATATTTGTTTTTAAACATACCAAATCTTTCTGAAGGTCAATTAGTTCAAGGATACAATATTATACCAAATTTTACTGGGGGTAGCTATTCTATTCAAGGTTTAACTTTTTCATTGTATTTAGATAACTTAAGTGTATTAACAAGTATCATTGTTGCCTTAGTTAGTTTATTAATTTACATATTTTCAATAGAGTACATGAGAGGAGATCCAGGTATTGTAAGATATTTTTCTGAAATAACTTTCTTTTCTGCTTCAATGGAAGGATTAGTTCTTGCAAATAATATTATATTATTATTCCTATTTTGGGAATTCGTAGGTCTTGCGTCATATTTACTAATAGGATTTTGGTATGAAAGAGAAGAAGTTGCTGCTGCAGCAAAAAAAGCGTTTATTGTAACAAGAGTGGCTGATTTCTTTTTCTTAGCTGGGATATTGATATTATGGATAAACTTAGGTACTTTACCAAATGTTAATCAATTGATAAACGGTGAATATTCTGCATTAATAAATACTCTTAAATTAAGTACACTCGTTCCTTTATTATTCTTTATAGGGGCTATTGGTAAAAGTGCACAATTTCCTTTACATGTATGGTTGCCTGACGCAATGGAAGGGCCCACAACTGTAAGTGCTCTTATACATTCAGCAACAATGGTAGCTGCAGGAGCTTATCTTGTAGCTAGATTATATCCATTTTTTTCTTTATCATATATCAATTTGATTACTATTGCTGCAATTGGAGGATTTACTGCTTTTTTTGCTGCAACCATGGCAATTGTATCAAATGATATAAAAAGGATTTTGGCTTATTCTACCGTAAGTCAATTAGGTTACATGATGTTAGGCTTGGGAATAGGATTACCTGCTTATGCAATGATGCATTTATATTCTCATGCTTTTTTCAAAGCTTTGATGTTTCTTTCTGCTGGAGCAATAATTCATGAATTATCTACTAGAAACATATTTGAAATGGGAGGTTTATCAAATAAGATGCGTACTTCATATTATGGAATGCTTATAGGAGGTTTAAGCTTAATTGCAATACCTCCTTTTAGTGGTTTCTTTACAAAAGACCCTATAATTGAAGCTTCATTTGAAAATAATATTTATTTATTCTTATTTGCCTTTATAGGCTCTTTTCTAACAGCTATATATTGGTATAGATTAATGAACAGGGTTTACTTTGGTGAACCCAAATCTGAAAAAGCCAAGGAAGCAGGGCATGAATCTATGGAAATGAAAATACCAATATATATATTAATTTTCTTGGTAATCTCATTCGGTCTTTATATGTACTTTACTAATTTACCTTCAATTATAGGCGGGTCGGTATTAGAATTTTCAACATTTTCAATTATTTTTTCTTTATTTCTAGTTCTAACAAGTATTGCAGGGATATACATTTTTTATGCTTATGTATTAGGATATAAAACTGTTGTGAAAATAGCTGAGAGTAAATTTGGTAAATCAATTAGTTACATTTTACAAAAAGGATACTTTTTAGACACATTCTATGAAAAATTTGCAATTGTTTTAGGATGGTTAGCTGGTCAGGTAATGGATAAAATTGATGTAAACATAATTGATGGTTTCGTTAACTCATTAGCTAGTAGTACAAAGAATTTTGGCCTAAAGTTAAGGAAAATTCAAAGTGGAGATATAGAACAATACTTATTCATAGCATTTATAATGGCCATAATAATATTCACACTTAGCTTACTAATATGACATTAGAAGGAGAATTGTTATTTTGGATAGTTATAATACCTTCAATTGCAGCGATAATAGCATTAGTGCCTAAACCGAAATTATCGCATATTGTCGTTATATTAACTAATATAATAACAACTTCAATTTCAATTTATCTTTGGTATTATTATTTAACGAACAAAACGCCTATTGTAGTAAATTATGTAATACCTTCATTTTCATCGATAAAATCTACCTATTATTTATATGGAGATGCTCTCAGTTTATCTTTAACTCTTTTGACAACCATCATAATGATATTCGTATCGCTTTCGTCAATAGTGGAAATAAAAAATTTAGTGAATATTTATAATTTCCTTGTTTTAATAACTGAAACTGGAATAATAGGAACATTCTTATCAAGAGACTTTATATTTTTCTTCATTTTTTGGGAAGTTGTATTAATACCAATGTTCTTTTTAATTGAACTATGGGGAGGACCTAGAAGAAGTTATGCTGCTATAAAGTTCCTTATTTTTACTCATATAGGGAGTGTAATAATGCTTTTAGGTATTTTTGTAGGATATGCATATGTAACACATAGCTTTTCATTCGATAGTTATCTTTCATTAATACCAAATTCTTTAGCTTGGATACAGAGTTTAATTTTTATAACTTTTTATATAGCTTTCGCAATTAAAATGCCCATACCACCTTTTCATACATGGCTTCCTGACGCTCACGTAGAAGCTCCTAGCCCTATAAGTGTTGTTTTAGCTGGATTGCTTCTTAAAATGGGAGGTTATGGTATGCTTAGAATTGCATTTCCAATGGCCTTACCTATTGCTAACAGCTCCTATTTTATAATTTCTTTAATTGCCGCTATATCTTCTGTATATATTAGTTATGTAGCTATGGTTCAAAAAGATTTAAAGAGAATGATTGCTTATAGTAGTATAACACAGATGAGCTTAGCTTTGTTAGCTATTTCTTCTTCATATTATTTCATTAATTCTAATCTTTCTTTATCTAACTTATTATATTCTGCTTCAGTATTTATCATGATCAGCCATGCGTTCATTGTAGGTTCATTATTTTTGCTAGCCGGAATTGTTCTCGAAAGAGTTGGTACAAGAAATATTCCAAGCTTGAGTGGTCTTAATAAATTGATGCCTAGATTTGCAATTTCATTAACATTGTCTTCACTGGGCGAAATGGGTCTTCCTAGTACCAGTGGATTTATTGCTGAGTTGCTCGTTTTATCTGGAATAATTCCTTATTTGAGGACAAGTCCACTATTTTTAGCGTTATCTGTATTAGTTATTGGGGCTCTTGCATTGACAACTGGATATTTTCTTCAAATGATAAAGAGAGTTTTATTTGGAAAACCAGTAAATCAAAAGAATATTGAGGATGCATCTCTATTTGAAATCATGAATCCAATTCTTTTGATGGTCATAAGCATTATATTAGGGCTAATGCCATTTTTAATTCTTAACGCGTTTACCTAAAGTTTATATTATAAAATTTTATTAATTTAAAAAATTCATGGAACCCAAATAATTTTTTATCAATTAAAGATAGAGATTTTCACTCTATTAATTTTTGTTATTTATTTTTAGATTGAGCTTAAGATATTGACAGTGGCATCTTGAAAGTTTGATTTAGGAATTAAATAATTTCAATTAAGCTTTTAATTTCTCTATCTCTTTTCTCATGATTTCCCATCCCTCTCTTAATGTTTGAGCCATGACTTTTGTTCCCGATATAGTCGTCATAAAATTCGTATCGCCGGCCCATCTTGGAACAATGTGCAGATGTAAATGATCTTCTAACCCTGCACCTGCTATCTTTCCGATATTCATTCCTATATTGTATCCCTGTGGCTTGTAGATTGCATCAAGAACCTTTTTTGATAATAGTAACCCCTTAACAATAGCATTCCATTCGTTACTTGTTAAATCTTCCAAATCTTTTTTATGATTTATTGGTGCAACCATTAAGTGTCCGTTATTGTAAGGATATCTGTTTAAAATTATTAGAATAAAGCCATCGATGTAAATTACAAGACTTTCAGGATCAGCGGGTCTTTTAGACGCATTACAAATGAAACATTCTTTTTTAGCATTATCTGAGCTTTTTATATATTCTAATCTCCATGGAGACCAAAGTCTATTCAGCCAACTCACTATTATTGTTTAAATGAATATTTCTATAAAATAATTATTATTATTTTGAAATAGTAACAAGCAGATTATTAAATTTAAAGTCTCTCTTTATATTTCGTTTCCCTTTCTCTAATTAAAGACGATGAAGCCGTTATTATATCAGATTTTGAATTAAACACATTTCTTGCTAATTCACCTATCCTTGAACCTTCTAAGCTGAATACCCTAAAGCATCTTGTACATATAAAATAATCTGTAGCAATGCCATTAGGTAGTATAAATCTCTTAGCTTTAAAACCGCAAAATGGACATACCGCAACTAAAGAGCTCATGATTATAATTTTTAACTTTAAAAATAGCATTTGTTTTAATTTAAAAAAAGTAATACAGAAGTAATACTTACTAAAGCTAAATTTTCTTTTATACAAAAGTGGTATATATTACTACAGAAATTAAAGCTCCTGTTAAATTTGCTAAAAAGTTTACTACATGGTTATTTATATATTTAAAACCTGAAACTTTTTCACATAAATTTCCGCATGTATGCTTTTCTTCTTCAGAAAAAGTTGCACAATATTTACAATAATAAATAGCTTGGATTGTTGCTCCTAACAAGCTGTCTATTAAGTTTGCTAATGTTGAACTTGTTGCAACTATAATTACGAGTAATATAATTCTATTCAATTGTTCTTGGATTATCAAGTAAGAAATAATGGCAAGTAAAGTAGCACTTAATGTCCCAGCTAGTGTTCCTAAAGTTGTAATTGCTCCGGATCTACCTTTTAATGTTTTCTTAAAATTTGTTATTAAAAATGGTTCTTCTTTAGAGGTTATACCTATTTCTGTGCTTACTGTATCACATAAGAATGAAGCATTTGCAGTTACATATCCAATTGTAAATAAACTTGCATGCATAGTTCCTTCTAAAATGCTAAAGATAAGTATGGGTAATCCATTCGCTAATACATTCTGCCAACTTCTTATCGCCTTTTTGCGTGTTACAAATTTTATTTCTATTTTTTCTTTAATTTTATATCTTGTAGCAACATTCGCTATAAAAAAAGCAATTATGATAATCAAGAAGAAACTCGTTCCGTTAAAAAATAGTATTATAAGTCCTATTATATTAGCTAAGACCGCACCCGATACAGTGAGGTATTTTTTCCAAACAGCAAACCAGCTTAGTAATAGAGCAAAGATTAATAAGATAATCGTTAATTCATCAAACATACTATTTATAGGATAATTAATTCCTAGTATATTACATTTTCTCTAAAGGTGTTAGACCAATCAGATTCATCGCATTTTCTAATACTTGTGAAATTACTGTTACAAGCTTTAATCTAAAGCTTCTAGCAGGTTCATCTGCATTTAATACAGGATATTTTTCATAGTATGAATTGAATAAATCACAAAGTTCTCTAAGGTATAGTGCTATAAATTGTGGTTGTAGAAGGTTTGCAGACGTTCTTACAACTTCTGGAAATTTTGCTAGCGTTTTTATTAATTTAATTTCTTCTGAAACAGGTGTATACCCTTTAAAATCTCGTAGTAAAATATTAATTCCCTTTCTTATTATTCCTCTTGTTCTTACATACGTATAAACGATGTAGACACCGCTATCACCATCCAGTCTTAATGTTTCATCGAAATCAAAGACGATAATTTTGTTATTATCTGGTTTTGTTAACGCATATCTCAAGGCTGAAATCGCTAATCTATCACTTGTATAATCAATCCAATCTTTATCTTCATTTGGATTGTTCTTAACTACAACACTCATTATTTTTTCCTTCAACTTATCCAATATGTCATCAGCGTCAAAATATAATCCTTTTCTACTAGACATATGAACTATTTTTTCTTTAACATTGTAACCGAGAGCTTTTGCAGCTTGATTTGATAACGCCACAACTTCATATTTATAATGAATATACCTTTTTTGAAGATCTTCTCCACCTATGTAGTAAAGTATAGATTTGATGATATCTTGTAATCTTGATTGTCTTGCATCTATTACTGAAATTGCAATATCTGCTGAACCAAATTTGTCATTGTATTCACCATTTACATCCGTTTCATATAATAATTTTGGCTCTTTCCACCTTACTTTATATTTGAATTTTTTTGATGTCAAACCCAATTTCCAAAAAGCATATGCTATATCTTTAGCTAAATATGTAGATGTTCCATCAGATCGAATCAATATTTTATCAGTTTCTTGTTCATGACCTTTAATATATTCGCTTTTAACTACAATACAACCTTTGTAATTACCTTCTTCTTCTTTTTTAATAATGTTCAAAGATTTAAGCTTTTCAAGAGTCTCATTTAATAAATCGAACTTTATTATATCGCTTTCCCAATTAATTAAATCAAAATAAGCACCTATCCTTGAACAAGTTTGAAGTTGACCTTCTAATACTTTATTAGCAATTTCTTTGCTTAGCCTTGCCAATTCACCTTTTTGAGAATCAATTTCTTCGATCATTCTTTGTTTCTCTTTTAAAAGTTCAGGATTTTTTTCATATTCTTTATTAACACTAACATAAATTACATCTCCACAATATTTATCAAATTTAGTCGAAACTTCTTTTTGAAATTTCATTTTAGTTATTCCTAAAATTAAATCTGCCATTTGGGAGCCAGTATCATCTACATAGTTTAAGACTTGAACGTCGTAATTAACAAAACTCAAAATTCTAGCTAATGAATCACCTAAGCATGTATTTCTTGCATGTCCTATATGTAATGCCTTATTTGGGTTAGCGTTGGTATGTTCGATAAGAACTTTCTTGCCTTTCCCTATGTCTTGTTTTCCATAGTTATTTTTTAAATTTAAAATATCATCAATAACGCTTCTTGCAAAAATTTCAAAATTCGAATAAAAATTAATATAGCCGTTTACAGCTCTTACATCTTTTATTAAATCATCATCCTTTAATTGTTTCCTAATTTCTGACTCTAATTCTTTCGCTAGTTCAACAGGATTTTTAGAATATCTTTTAGCAAGCTTAAAACAAATTGTAGTAGATAAGTCACCAAATTCGTCTATCAATGGTATTTCAAATGGAATTTCTTCTTCCTTTATAATGGATCCAAGAAGCTCTGAAGCTCTTTGTTTTAATTTTTCGTATGTCAATTCAACATTATAATTGTAAATCATTAATATTTAAAAGATGTTGAGGCTCGAACGCTGCGTGGGATCATCATCTTTTGTAAGCCCTTTCGAGCTCTCTCATTGCCTTTTAAATTATAATATTTGAAATATTAAAATTTTCCAAGCGAATACTTTTTATATTGAAAGAAACAAAAATAATTTTATGAATAAAGAATGGCTTATTACATTGATTTTCTTCTTTTTGGGTGCTGTTTTTATTTCATCTTCAATTGATTTTAACTATTTTAATCTAATACCTGAGTTAGTAAAGAAATTAATTGAGCCAATAACACAAGGTATATTACCATGAGTAAAGAAAAGAAAATCCTAGGAATTGAATCATCGCATAAAAGAGCTATAAGAAAGCTATATACATTAAGGGCGAGTAGATTTGCAATTCAAGTAATTTTTCTTATAATAGCAAATGAAAGTTTAAATCTTTTGTTACCGTTACCTGTAATAGGCTTATCTTATCCTTGGACTTCTTTTCCCAGTGCATTGGATATGTTGCAAGCAATGATAATACTTTTGATACCGCCATTATTACCGCTAGGCTCTATAATTTTTTTTAATGCGTTATTTGGTAGAATATTTTGTGGTTGGATATGTCCCTTCGGATTTGTACAAGATGTTATACATTATTTAACTTCATCAAAGAACTTCATAAAATCTTCTTTACATTCTAGATTGAAATACATAAAATACATTATAGCTGTTTTTTCAATATTAATCTTTATTGGATGGGCTTATTTAGACTCAATCAACCAATTAAATTCTTTAGCTTCCACATATGGAAGAGGAGTAGCCTTGATGCCATATACATCATTTTCACCAGATGCTACATTATTTGGTACTTTACTTTTTATTTTCAGTTTAGGTATTTTGCCAAATTCGATCAGCAGCTTTTTTAGCTCGTTTAATGCTGCAATTTTCATACGATATTTGATATTAATACTTGTTTTATTAGCATGTAGCAGAGTGACAAGATTTTGGTGCAGATACGTTTGCCCTATGGGTGCAATAAATGCTACATTTTCAACAAGAAGCGCATTGGGAATTTATAGGGATGTAGGTAAATGTGACGATTGCGGAATTTGCAATAAAATTTGTCCAGTTCAGATTGATGTTGTTAATGCAAAACTGGGCAGAATAGATAGTAAAGAATGTATCATGTGTTTTGAATGTGTAGCTGCATGCCATACAAGAGCATTGAATGTAACTTTCAAGCGTAGATGATTAAAAATATTTTCTTATGAAACTATCAATTATAGTATCTAAAGTTTTACTACCTTTCTCCCTTAAATAATAATTAACTTTTACAACAGGCTTATTTATTTTTAAGTACCTTGATAGATCTGAAGTTGTTCCTAATACAACTGCATCGCATTTTATAGAATTAATGGTTGCTTCAAGATCTTTTAATTGATCGGGATTATAGCCTATTGTTGGCAATACTTTTCCAATATGCTGATATTTTTGATATATTTCGTGGAAAATTCCTTTAGCATATTCTTTCGGATCTACGATTTCCTTTGCTTTATAATTTAACGCTGCAATGTAACCAGCACCATACGGTACTTGCCCATGAGTAACAGTTGGGCCGTCTTCTACAACAAGAACTGTTTTACCTTCTATTAATTTTGGATTATCAACTTCTATCTCAAACGATGCTTCTATGATTTCAGCTCTTTGATTTAATTTTAGTGCATTCTCTCTGGTTTTTTTTACATTTTCAGGACTTGCGGTATTTATTTTTGTTATAACTATTACATCAGCCATTCTTACATTAATTTCACCAGGATAAGATTTTTCGTGTCCTAATCTGAAAGGATCAACGGCTGTAATCCATAGATTGGGTTTTATAAATGGCGCATCATTATTACCTCCATCCCAAATTATTAAGTCAAATTCTTTTTCTGCTTCTTTTACTATTTTAAAATAATCTATACCTTCAAAACAAGTTATATTTTGCTTCAAATAATTTTCAAATTCTTCTTTTTCTTCAATAGTTAAATTTAACTTGTCAACATCCTCCAACTTGTTCATTTTCACGACTACGGTTTTCTCAAAATCACCATAAGCCATAGGATGTCTTATTATGCAAAAATTAATTCCTTTCTCTCTAAGTAAGCTAACTATTTTCCTTGAAATTGTACTTTTACCTGCACCTGTCCTCGAAGCTGTAATAGCAATTACAGGTTTTTTTGAGATTATCATAGTTCTTTCTGGGGAAATTAACCTGAAATCAGAACCATTACTTAACGAAATACTTGCTTTGCTCATTACATCATCATAAAGTAAATCACTATATGCTAGTATTGTTTCATCAACTTTCAATTTCTTTATTAAACTGGGAAGTTCTGATTCATCATAAATAGGAATTCCTTGTGGATAAAGGCTTCCGGCTAGAGTCAGAGGAAAAACTTTGTTTGCAATTCCGGGTATTTGTGCTGCTGTAAAAGCTACTACATTATATTCTTTATCATCTCTAAATAAAGAAATAAATGTATGAAAATCTCTTCCACCAGCTCCTAATATAATAATATTTTTTGCCATGCTAGAAATATGTAAAAAAATCTATAAATAAAATTCGTTTTTCGTAAAGCTACATATAAATGCCTATTGGCTTTTCAGTTCTTCTTTGTGTACCTCTTCTAAAAGTCTTTGACATTTCTTCATAATATTTAATGTCTTCCAATGATAAACTTGGCCCTACATTTTTCAAAGCTTCCTCAAAGTGTTTCTTTGCAACGGTTAAAGGATTCGTTCCTTCTCTTATTGCATTCATAGCTGCTTCTCTGCACAATGCTTCAAGATCAGCTCCAGTATAACCTTCAGTTTTATTAGCTATTTCTTTGAGGTCAACATCCAACGCTAATGGCATTTTTCTTGTATGAATTTGTAATATTTGGAATCTTGCATCTACATCTGGCGGTGGGATGTAAATGATTTGATCAAATCTACCAGGTCTCAGCAATGCTGGATCGAGTATATCAAGTCTATTTGTAGCTCCGATTACGACTACATTTCTTAATGACTGGATACCGTCCATTTCTGTAAGCAATTGATTAACCATTCTTTCTGTTACACCGGAATCTCCAAGTCTACTACCTCTCATAGGAGCAATTGCATCAATTTCATCAAAGAAAACTATACAAGGTGCAGATTGCCTTGCTTTTCTAAATATTTCTCTTATACCTCTCTCCGATTCTCCTACCCACTTACTCAATAATTCAGGTCCTCTTACTGCTATAAAATTGGCTTCACTTTCTGTTGCAGCAGCTTTAGCTAGTAAAGTTTTTCCAGTACCGGGTGGACCAAATAGTAATATACCCTTCGTAGGCCTTATTCCTGCATTTTCAAATATTTCAGGTTTTCTAAATGGAAGTTCTACAGCTTCTCTTAGTTGTTGTTTAACCTTTTCTAAGCCGCCAATATCTTCCCAATGAACTTCAGGCACTTCTACTAATACTTCTCTGAGTACTGATGGCTGAACTTCTTTTAGCGCTGCCTCGAAATCTTCTTTAGTGACTTTCAATTTTTGAAGTGTTTCAGGAGGTATAACACCTTTCTCTAAATCTATTTTTGGTACAAATCTTCTTAAAGCATACATAGCAGCTTCTCTTACTAATGCAGCGATATCTGCACCGCTAAAGCCATGAGTTATTTGAGCAAGTTCGTCCAGGTCAACATTAGAATCAAGTGGCATATTCCTTGTATGAACGATAAGTATTTCTTTTCTTCCCTTTTTATCTGGCATACCAATAACTATTTCTCTATCAAATCTACCAGGTCTTCTTAGTGCTGGATCAACAGCTTCAGGTCTATTAGTTGCAGCTATAACTATTACATGGCCTCGCTTTTTCATACCATCCATTAAAGATAAAAGTTGTGATACAACTCTCTTTTCAACTTCACCAACAACTTCACCTCTATGGGGAGCAATTGCATCAATTTCATCTATAAATATAATTGCTGGTGCATTCTGCTCAGCTTCTCTAAACACTTCCCTTAATCTTGCTTCAGACTCTCCATAAAATTTACTCATAATTTCAGGTCCATTTATTGTTATAAAGTAAGCTCCGCTTTCACTTGCAACAGCTCTAGCTAGTAAAGTTTTACCAGTACCAGGTGGGCCTATCAATAAAACTCCTTTTGGAGGATCTATTCCTAATCTTCTAAATAATTCAGGATGTTTTAGTGGTAATTCTACTATTTCTCTAATTTTAGCCTTTGCTTCTTCTAAGTCACCAATATCTTCGAACGTTACAGCAGGAGCTATTATTGCTTCTTCTTTAACAGGTTCTTCACGAATAGTTATTTCTGTTTGGTCTGTAACAATTGCTGCAGGTCCAGGATTCACAGATATAACTGCAAAACTAAAAACGCTTCCAAGACCTACGGCTATATTTATAATATCTCCTTTAGTAACAGGTTTAGGATTATAAAAATGTCTCTCGAGTAATCTTGACCTCGCATAAGAAATAAAATCTGGCGGTATTGGTTGATTAAGAGGTGCCAATATTACCTTTGTTGCGTTTTTCAATTTTGCAGGCTTAAGAGTAATTATATCACCTAATCCAACGCCTGCATTCTTTCTTGTAGTTCCATCCATTCTTATAATCGTTCTATCTGTATCATGCTTTAGTGGCCAGACCAATGCATGCGTTGTTTTTTTACCTGATATTTCAACCACATCTCCTGGAACTAAACCCAATTCATTCATTGTTTCTCTACTTATCGATACATAGCCTGTACCAACTTTATCAGGTTCAGCATCCATTACAGTTAATTCTATTGATTTAACTTCGCGAGTGCTCAATTTATATCACAATAAATTATAGATTATAACTGATATATATTATATAATTTTAGTTTTATTTTCTACAAGTAGTTATAATAAATATTAATCTTATTCATTAAAAAATAAACAATGGAAGCAATTATAAATCCAAAGGATATTGAAAGAATCAGAAAACAAGTAGGTTTAACTCAGAAGCAATTAGCCAAACTTAGTAGAGTGAGTCAATCTCTTGTAGCTAAAATAGAAAGAGGCGATGTTGATCCTTCCTTTAGTAAGATAAGGGCGATTTCAAATGTTCTTTTAAGCAGGTTAATTACAAATACAAAAAAAGTTTCTGACATCATGAGCAAGAATTTAATTTATGCCATTCCGCATGAAAAAGTCAAAGATGTAGCAAAAAAAATGGTCGAGAATGGAATATCCCAAGTTCCTGTAATCAACGACAACAGAGTTGTGGGAAGCATTACAGAAGAATTAATTCTACAAAAGGTTGTTAACGAAAAAGATAAAACAAGGATATACGAGCAAACGGTGGATAAAATAATGGCTCCACCCTTTCCAATAATTCCTTCAGATACGCCGATTGAATTTATTCTGCCATTGTTAATTAATTTTCAAGCATTGCTTGTTTCGGAAAATGGTAAGATACAAGGAATTATAACAAAATCTGATATTTTAAAACTCTCATAATATTCTAAAATTACATAAATATTCTTGATGTATTTATGTTACTCATAAACTACTAAACATAAGTTATATGGATATTATAACAACATATTTACCACAAAAAACAGTTAGTGAACTACCCGTTGAATTTGTTGAAAGGAAAGGGAAGGGTCATCCAGATTCGATATGTGATAGTGCTTCAGAAGAAGCAAGCATCGCACTTTCGAAATATTATTTGAATAAATATGGAAGAATTTTGCACCATAACGTAGATAAAGCTGTATTAGCTGGAGGGCAGTCAAGGGTGACATTTGGGGGTGGAGAAGTTATTGTTCCTATTTATTTATTATTAGTAGGAAGAGCAGTAAAACAAGTTGATAGTGAACAAATCTCTGTTGATGATATTGTTGTAAGGGCAGTAAATGATTGGATCGGTAAAGAAATGAGGTTCTTGAAACCTGATGTTCACATAGTTATAGATACTAAGATTAGACCTGGAAGTCCTGATTTAGTTAAAAATTTCGAAAAATCTTATTCCATTCCTTCAGCAAATGATACAAGCTTTGGTGTAGGATTCGCGCCTTTTACAGATACAGAATTAGTAACATTAAAAGTTGAGCAGCATTTAAACAGTCCTAAGATTAAAGATGAATATCCTGCTATAGGAGAAGATATTAAGGTTATGAGTATTAGAAAAGAAAATACATTAAAATTGACAATAGCTTGCGCTTTAATATCTAAATTTATTTCTAATGTTGATGAGTACGAAAAATACAAAAATATTGTGAAAAAAGAAGTGGAATATATTGTAGAACAAAATACAAAGCTTAAACCCGTAGTAACGGTTAACGCAGCTGATGAATATAAAAAAGGTATTTATTATTTAACTGTTACTGGAACAAGTTCAGAGCATGGAGATGATGGTCAAGTAGGAAGGGGGAATAGATTTAATGGATTAATAACCCCATATAGAAACATGACGCTTGAAGCTACTACTGGTAAGAATCCATTAACACATCCAGGTAAGCTATATAGTATCGCATCACAAAGAATATGCAATAAAATTTTGGAAGAAAGCGAAGATGTTAAAGAAGTTTATTGTTATATGGTAAGTAAAATAGGTAATCCTATAACAGAACCCAACACTGTACACTTAAAAATCATTCCTTATAATAAGGGTCCTGATGAAGGAACAATACAATCAATTGTTAATGAAGTTGTTGAACAAGTTCCTCATTTATGGAAAGATATAATTGAAAAGAAAATATCTTTATTTTAAAAATTAACAAATTCTTGAAACTCTAATATAGCAGATTTAACTAATTTTACAACGTTTTCCACATTAGAATATTTTGTAATACTTGTAGGCGAATGAATATACCTTGCAGGACAAGAGATTACTAAAGATGGAACCCCATTCTTTGATAGATGAATTTCTCCAGCATCTGTAGCCCCGAACGATGGCTTTTTAATTTGGTATTTAATGTTATATTTTTTAGCAACTTCTATAAGAAAATCAAAATATTTTTTATTTGCAATGAATCTTTTATCCATTACAGTAATTGAAGCTCCATCTAATAATTTTGTGGGCTGCATGTTTTCTTCAATACCTGGTAAATCTCCAGCTGCAGTACATTCGATTATAATAGCTAAATCAGGATTCAACTGATTTGATACAATTCTTGCACCTCTTAAACCAACTTCTTCTTGAACTGTAAAGCATAGAATAACTTCATTATTGATTTCTTTTGCAAGTTCGCTTATTTGAAGCAAAGAATAACATCCTACTCTATCATCCAACGCCTTTGAAATTATAACGTCATCATTGAAGATAAACTCACTGTATGGTGTAATAAAAGTACCTACATTAATGCCAAACTTATTAAGCTCCTCTTTTGTATATCCAGTATCAATCCACAAATCTTTTAATCTATAAGGTTTATCTTTTTCTTTTTCTTCAATCATGTGCGGAGGTATTGAACCAATTGTTCCTATAATATCTATTATACCTAACAATTTTACTTTCATAGAAGGAAGTATCCTTTCATCCCATCCACCCAACTCTACGAACTTTATAAATCCCTCATTTGTTATATGCTGTACCATAAAACCGACCTCATCCATATGTGCAACAAGCATTATTGCAGGCTTATTTTTCTTTTTATTCGATACTATTAAATTACCTATTTTATCTGTATACTTTTCGAATTCTTCAGGCAAGTTCTTGATTATAAAATTTCTTATTCTATCTTCGTATCCTGGAGGGCCATCCAATTGGGCTAATTGTTTCAATGTTTCAATCATATGTTATTATTGTTATTCTTCTCAAAAAAATTTGATAGATCTTAGTAAAGCTATAAACCTTCTTCTGAAGCTTTTATCTAAAGACAAAATTAATGGAAGATATATTACTATATACATTAACGCATAAAATAAAGCTACTCCAATTTGATAATAAATTGGTCCAAGGATAGTATATGGTCTAATTAAAAAAATTACAATTCCAGAGATCAATGATATTATTGAATACTTCAAAGCTTGAACTAACGGAAAATGAAATTGAATATACTTTTTAGCTAACTTAAATCTTAAAATAAATGAGAATATATAAGTAGCTAACCATGCTATTGACCAGAATATTGCAACTTGATAAGCTTCTAAGTTTAAGTTTTTTGTTATAAAAATAATTAATGTCAAAAATATGTATTGAAGAATTAAAGAATACAAATCTACTTTAAAGTTAGAAAAAAAGGCGCTATCTTTAAAGTTCAATTTACTTTCCACTTCAATATCTGATCTTTCAAAACCTAATATAGCTTGACTTAAAAGATTGCTTAGATTTAAGAATATAAAAGAAAAAGCAAGTATTATTGCTGCGTTATACGAAAGTACATAAATAGGTCTAAATATTGAAATTATAAGGTTACCTTCCGCAAATATTAAAAAACAAATTAATGTTGTGTATAGAATATTTGTTTTTATTGCCTGTTCTAATTGTTTTACATCTCCTTTGCTTAAGAACTCCCTATAATATACATTAGTAAAAGCTTGAACATAATTTATACTGTTTGAAACGACGTAAGCAGTTCTAAAAAAAGCTATAGGTAACGTAGAAAATAATAATAATCCCATGAATACGCTATCATTTAAAGCAAGAATACTTATAAGACTTACAAGAACAGGGTAGTACCACAGCCTTTTGATAATATTTCTTAATTTTATATTCCTGTTGTTAGATTCATTCGATTTAAATCTTAAAATAGCTCTAATTTGGTATGGTAATGAAACAACGATCGATAATATTATTACAACGATGAGTAATTCAACACTGATATTAAAATGAGTTAAATAAATTAACAATAAAAGTATAAAAAATCTTGTTATAGCTTGAATAAAATTTGTTACATAATAATTTACAACGTTAATGCTGAAAGATAGGCTGTTTAATACTGCACTGATCAGCACAATTGCTATATAAATTGTTCCTGTTAATATTATAGATTGGTTAAATGAAAATACATTTCTTAAATAGAATAAAATAATGAAGAAAATTACACTTTCCAAAGTAGTAAAGATAAATCCTATCAAAATAGCTTCTTTTCTTATATCATTGTTTCTCGCTAAATACCTAGTAGCAAACCAAGTATCAATATTTATTAATATTAAAGAATATTGTGCAAGTGCTAAAATAAACTGATATAAGCCATAATCAGCTGGTTCTAATTTTCTAGTTGCCACAATAGTTACACCTGTTAAAAATAGCACTGTCATAACATTAAATAATAGAGATAATCCTCCTTTTTTCAAAGTGGTGGGCAGCTCTTCCATTAACTAAAGCAAATTAGTTAATTTAGTTTATATTACTTACTTTCAAAATAAAACTTAATTATCTTTTATTAGTAATTTTATAAGTGAATAAACGAAATATACTATATTCATTGATTTTAGCTATTGGAATAATTATTACATTATTAATGTCTCAAATGGTGAATGTTCAGCTATTTAGCATATCACAAGTATCAGCCAATTCCTCACAAAACACTACACAAAAAGAAAAGATAAATCAAACTCAATATAATTCGAGCCAGATATCCAATCCAAATATAAAAAAGTTCAATTTGATTCTGTCAGAAGATGATAATATTTACAAATTTTCCACTTATATCATATACTATTTAGTTGTTGTATATATAATCGATTCAAGTCATCCGAATAAAACTATTGCTACTTTAATACTTACAAGAGGACATACATATCTGATATCATTATTTGAAGGTGATTATATTATACTAGCAAACTTAGAGATTAGTACTCCAGCTTCGAATAACATTCCAATAGATCCTAAGTCACAATACTTAATTTTGTTGAATATAAGATTCCCTGTAGCAAAATTGTCTTTACATGCTGATTCCCAACTAAAAATAATATTTAATGTAACTAATTTACCAGTTCTTTCAACAGATTGGTATGCTTCTATTCATAATCTAAATTCCAATATTATTAATGTGTCAAAATTTTATTCAATTACCTATTCTAATCCAATATTATTTATGAATAATTCAGGTTATAATTTCATCACAAGTTTATTTTATGTAGATAACATAATTGTATCTGTTTCAAATAATGTTATCACATCGTTAAATTATGCAAGAATTAATTATGATCAATTGCTTTATTCTACAGGTGTAAATATAAACTTGAATTATACCAATAAAGTTAACATTTTAGCGATATATTATAAATCTGTATTTATAGTTTCAGGATGACGTTTATTTATATTACATTGTTTCAAATAATTGATTTACAAACATTAAATCTATTATTCTATATCTTATCAGTAATATTAATTATTCTCATTGCTTTTTATTTTGTACAAAGATATAGAATAAAGAAGAAAAAAGAAGAGATAATAGCTAAGTCATATGTATCAGAAGAGAAAAAAATTTTAGATCAAATTTACGAAACTTATTTAGAATATTATAAAAAAGGTTTATTAAAGGAAGCAATAATTAAATCCTATAATTCTTTAAGAGATTTCATTATAAAAAAATATAATATAAAATTTGATCAAAACGAAACTGAGAGGGAAATATTGATGAATTATTATTTGAAAATAACAGAATTAAATCCAACTATGAGTAGCTTGTATCAAATTTACGAAAAGACAAGATTTGGAAATCAAGAACCAAGTATAGAAGAAATGGAAAAATACAAGGAATATTTATTGATGATAGTAAATAAGTTGGTGCCTTAAAATGTTAGTTGCTGAATTTCTTATTTTATTTTTTATCGTGCTTTTTAGCATAATTATTTTTATATATAGAAAATATGTTGCTTCAATAACAAGCATAGGAAAAATAAAAGAAGAAAAAAAAGGTTATGAAGGGGTTATCTGGAGAAATATTCGAAATTATGTTGAAGAAGGAAAGTTTAGCATCTATACAGTCTCAGAGATAATGAAATTTAATGTTGATTATTTTTATAAAAAAGGAAATATAGATAATTCAATGTATAAATCTATTTTAAATAAAATAAATAAAATTATTAAAGGAAAATTTGTATTAAATAAGAAAAGAATCTTTATTCAATTACTAAATGAATACATTAAAATAAAAAATGGCAGAAATAGCTGAAATAAAAAACGCATTTGAGAAATTGAAAGATTCTGTTAATAAGTTTGTCATTGGTAAAGATGAGGAGCTTAAATATCTTTTCATTGGTCTATTAAGCAAAGGGCATATATTAATTGAAGGAGTGCCAGGTATTGCTAAAACTTTATTAGCAAAAGTATTTGCATCAAGCCTAAGTTTAAAATTTAAAAGAATTCAATTTACACCTGACATGTTACCATCAGAAATTATAGGTTCATTCATTTTCGATGTGAAATCTCAATCGTTCGTATTTTCTGAAGGCCCTATTTTCACCAATGTTGTATTGGCTGATGAGATAAATCGAGCTCCTCCTAAAACTCAATCAGCACTTTTAGAAGCAATGCAAGAATACCAAGTAACGATAGGTGGGATAACAAAAAGACTAGATGATATTTTCTTTGTAATAGCAACACAAAATCCATTAGAATTAGAAGGTACATATCCATTACCTGAGGCTCAATTGGACAGATTTATGTTTAGAATAGTAACTAAATACCCAAAAGAAGATGAAGAACTAAAAGTTCTTAAATTATATAGTTCTAAAGTAGAGTTTAATATAGAACCCGTTGTAACTAAAGAAGAACTTGTAAAATATATGAAATTCATTGAAGATTCGGTTTATTTATCCGATGAAATAAATAGATATATTTTAGACATAATAAAGCAAACAAGGAATGATGAAAGATTGACCTTAGGAGCAAGTACAAGGGCTGCAGTTTTACTTGCTAAAGCTTGTAAGTGCCTCGCAGCTATTAACGGTCGAGATTATGTCATTCCTGATGATGTCAAAGAATTAGCTTTTGCAATTTTAAATCATAGACTTATTCAATCAGTTGACTATAGTAGATTAAACTCTACTATGAAATTATTTAATTTATATTCAGACATCGAAAATTTGATAAATGATTATCTAAAAAAGTCTATGCCGCCTAGGTAATGATTACAAACATAGGATACACATATATTTCATCAACTGCCTTTTTATTAACAATTAGCTATTTCTTAAATTTGAGTTGGCTATATTATTTTTCTTTTGTTGCCCTTTTACTAATTCTATTCGAAGCAATTATCTTTTATTCTAATAAAAGGAAATTGAAAAACTTATCTATAAAGAGAGAGATGCCTGATAAAGTTTTACAAGGAGATAAATTTGAAGTATTTCTAAAGATAATTAATAAAAATAATACAAAAGTAGGTTTTCTAATCATTAAAGATACAGTCCCTTATGGTTTTCAATTAGAAGAAGGTCATATAATTTTTTATGGTGAATTGGAAAAAGGAGAGAATACAATGAAATATATAATATATGCTTATCAGAATGGATTGCACGAGTTTAGCGATGTTGATATGAGCTTATACGACCCATTAATGCTTTTTGTTCATAAAAAAAGCTATAAAATAAGAACAAAAATCAAAGTTATTCCTCGTACTTTCAAAATATCAAGAATTCCTTTACTAAGTAACATGATAGGAACAATATCAGTCCATACATGGAAAAGAAAAGGTTTTGGATCAGAATTTTATAGCATAAGAGAATATGAGTACGGTGATGAATTAAAAAACATTTCTTGGAGAAGTGTTGCCTTATCACCTGAAAGAAGATTATACACAATACAAAGAGCAGAAGAATCAAAATCCCTTTTCATTTTGGCAATAGATGTTAGCAAAACAATGAATGAAGGTATTGAAAAGTATAGAAAATTTGACGTAATATCAACAAATGTAAGCAGCTTTGCAGAATTCGTTCTTAGCAATGGAGATGAAATACATTTGTATTTATTTTCTAAAGATTACTTGAAAAAAATAGAGTTGAAAAAGAAAGAAGATTTATATTACATGTTTGAAATATTAGGCGAAATTTATCCTTCCAATGAAAAAGATTTTACATTAATCTCAAATGAGTTGAAAAGAAATTATCCAAGTAAATCTCAAATAGTTTTAATTTCAGATACTAATATAAGTTTACAAGATTTTTCTTATTTAACTAATCTAAACAATATTTTTGATTTAAATCTAATCATACTTGAATATGTCCACATACCTTATTATGATGCTATCTTAAAATCTTATTTAGATTATATTTCAATATCCTTTGAAAATACTAAATCTCAAATTTCTAAGTCGAAAATTAAAATAATTCCTATAAGTAACTTAAATCTTACTATCACACTATTAAAATTGTATCTATTACAAAAATCAATCGTATTTCAATATACAAGATGAAGAAGTATTTATACTATCTGATGTTTCTACCTATAATTTTATTCGAAATCACCATATTAAATTTAGAGTTAAGTTCTTATTATTCAGCAATTCTTTGGAATGTTTTGCTATACATAATCCAGTATCCTTTTAGTGTATTTGGGTTTACAATGTTGACTGGCTTATTGTATCAAATTCTATTCCAGATTAAAATAAAAAAGAAATTTTTCAATAATATAGCTTTGATCTTATTTATAATATCTAGCTTTATACCAATTTCTATCTCAATAAATTATATTAGTAATGTAAAGATCTTTACTGAATATTTAACATTTCCCTTGATAAGCTATACAGTTTTCTTTCCTATAGTTTATCTTCTAAATTTACTAATTCCTTCAACTAAACAAAATAACCCTTTTAATTTGCCTATTGCCTTTCTGATTATTTATGTTTACATTACATTTATGAATTCAATCTATCAACAAATGCAAGTAAATATTATGAATGTTCAGGAGTTAGGGATTCTAGAAGTTAATATAATAACGCAGTACTTCTTAATGTTTTATTCTCTATTTACTGGTCAGCCTCTAGCTAACATAAATAAAAACTTAATGACCTCATCAATTCCACAACTTACATTAGATCAATTAGCTTTACTTATGCTCTCCTTCATCATCTATTTCTCAGTCTCAACAATTTACAATAGGTTAAGTTCAGAAGAGATTGTAATAGAAAATTATTTTAAATTGGCTTATTCTAACTATGGCTTTTCAAATATTCTAAAAAATCTTTCTATATTACTTTTACTCTCAGGAATATTTTCTTTTTTATTGATATATTATGTGGCATTTACTTTCGGCTCGTCATATAATCTTGTTTTATCAACAATTGTAATCCCTGTTTTATTAGCAATAGTGATATTGATTTTGACAGCAAAATGAAGTTATTATTTATATTATTAACGTTTATAATAACTCTTTCATTACTTCATTTTAGTTCAGCTCAGAATAATTTTGTATTTCTTGTAGGAACTTCTCCATCATCTATGTTAAATGTCACCTTTGGAAGTTTGCAATTGGTATATGGAGAAAGCATATGGATAGCTAGCAATCAAAATTTAAAAATAGAATTATTTAATCCTTCAGGCATACTTGTTACTAAAACTTTTTATCAACTAAACTTAAAACCATTAAAATTGTATTATTTCTCTTCTAATTCAAGTGTAGGTAAATGGAACTTAGTAGCTTTGAATGATCAAAACGTAACGATTCTTAAATATAGTTTTAATCTTATTGATAATAGACTAAGTTTGAGAAATTTTAAATTAAATTCAGCTTTGAATTCAAAATCGTTGATTTTTAATTTCTCTTCAACATTCACTTCTAATTATTTTCGTTATCCAAAGTTATATGCCGCACTAATTACAAATTCATCATATTTAAATGAATCTGCAGCTAAGGTATTCTTAATTACTAACAATAAAAAGATATTGACAGGTTCATTGAATGTCAACACTTTTTTTGCAAAATCAAATGCTTCTTCTATTAATTTGAATCTATATTTAACGGTTAGTTATTTGCAAAACGCTACGTTTAAGACGAATACGTTTGACTTCGTAAATGTATCAATTATTAGTTATACTGTAATCATGAATAGCTTTCAAAATACTACAGTATATTTCTTTGTTCATGGAAATGTATTAAGTAAAATTGTTAGGAATTACAGATTAGGAAGCAACATAACATTATCATTGAATTCTAGCATTGTTTCATCTGGATTAATTTATCTTAATGTTACATTGATGCAATTAGGACCTTTCTTAATTTCGAATTATAATACAACATTTTTAGCTAGAAATACAAATCAATTTCTCAACATTTTTAGTATTATTAATTTAAAGGAACTTAATTATACTTCGGGAATAGAATTTAATGGTACTAATTTTATTTTAAACGGTTATGTAGGAATTAATTATAGCATTCTTACTAAATTTTTCATAAATAATGAATCTGATATATTGAAGAATCTTTTTATATCAATAATAGCTGAAGAAAATAATATTATAGGCAATGTAGAAATGCAAGCTTATTATCCTATATCAGTTGCTTCTTTTTATAATATGCAAACAAATAGCTACTTGAGCAATTTTACTCTATTAGTTAACAACAAGCCCTATCCCTATTTATATAATAATTTTATAATTTTGAATCAAACACTCAAAAATTATACGCTTGAAATGAATGGTGAAACAATACCTGCTAACGTCTTAAAAATAGACCAAATACCTTTTCAACCATTTAGTTGGGTAAAAATACAATTGAATTTATATACTATAAATGTTAGCATTAGTGCATATCAACATCCTATAATAAATTCATCCTTAGTTGTGAAAATTAATAATTATACACTATTTAATTCAACTCTTTTATCAGGAATAACTACATTAATCCTTCCTTCAGGAAATTATACATTCAAAGCATTAGCGAAGGGATATTATAACTCTTCTAAAAGCGTTTATATAAATTCAAATTACACACTTAATTTTGCACTGCAAAGTATTAACAATAATTCGCCTATTACATTTTTTGTTTACGCTTACATTGCAGGTATAATAGTTGAAATTTTTGTCATATCCTATCTTATAAGAAAAATATATTTAGATCAAAAAGGAAAAAGTAAAAGTAGTAAGGGGCCGTAGCCTAGTAAGGTAGGGCGTTGGGCTCCAGAGCATAATTGGGAATTTGAGCTTATGCGATGATGAAGTTCTGGAGCGGTGAAACCCAAAGGTCGGGGGTTCAAATCCCCTCGGCCCCACATTCAAATTAAAAATAGATAAAAATTCATTTTATTTAACCTCTTTACTAGAGAAAATTAAACTTTATGGGTTTCTCTTATATTTAATAATTAATTTGTTAACTTTCTATTTTAAGAAGATTTTATATGGATGAGCTAAATGATAAATTCTAAGATTCATAATACAACACTATCCACCTAATTATAAAAAATATATTCCTAGTATTAGTGTAAAAAAGTTAGTTGATCCTTAATTTTTCTTTATAAGCATCCAAATCTAAGAAACCATGTCCACTAATGTTAACTAATATTACTTTTTCCTCTCCCATTTTTTCATATTTTAATGCTTCATCGATGCATCCTTTAATCGCATATGCAGATTCAGCTGCTACAAGCCATCCCTCAGTTTCTAGAAATGTTTTAGCAGCTTCAAACACAGCTTTTTCATCTAACGGATAATAAATTGCTTTAATAAAGCCCAAGTGTCTTAATAAACTTATGATAGGTGCTGCTGCATGATAACGTAAGCCATCCCCTTTAATTTCTTTAGCTTCGTATTTATGTCCCAAAGTATACATCTTCAATAAAGGAGTCATCTCTGCAGCATCTCCAAAATCGTAATCGTAAATGCCTTTAACTAGGTTAGGCGAGGCTTCAGACTGAACAGCTAAAAATTCTATATCTCTATGTTTATTTATTCGTTCTCTGATAAAAGGTAAAGATATTCCGCCGAAGTTTGATCCACCACCTAAACAAGAAATAATCAAATTAGGTTGCGTATCTATTTTCTTAAATTGTTCAATTGTCTCTAAACCAATTATTGTTTGATGTAATAAAACATGGTTAAGGACTGAACCTAAAGAATAAGCCCTCTTTTCATTTTTAGATGCATATTCAAGTCCTTCAGAAATAGCAATGGCTAGAGAACCAGGATGTTCAGGATCTTTTTTTAAATATTCTTTTCCAACGTTTGTTAAATTACTAGGTGAAGCATGAACATTTGCTCCATATAATTTCATAAGAGTTCTCCTTTGATACTTCCAGTTATAAACATTTCGAACCCAAAATACAGTGCTCTTCAAATTGAAAAGATTTGCTGCGAAGCTTAACGCACTGCCCCATTGACCAGCTCCCGTTTCTGTAACCAACTCCTCTATACCTTGCTTCATAGCAAAATATGCTTGAGCTAATGCTGTATTTATTTTATGTGAACCAGTGGGTGACAAATCTTCTCTCTTATAAAAAATCTTTACTTTTTTGAGTCTTAGTTTATTTTCTAACCTATATGCTCGGTATAGTGGTCTGGGTCTTCCTATATGTATATAAATTTCCATTAATTCATTAGGAATATTTATCCAACGTTGTTCTGAGAATTCTTGAGATAAACATTCCTTGATCAATACTTTATTTAAAAACTCCATTCGAGACATTCCATCATTATAATCTTTTGGCGGAGGTAATGGTTCAGGAAGGTCAGGAATTATATTATACCAGTTTTTAGGAATTTCATCAATTGATAAATTTATTTGAGAAACTTTCATACAACTGTTAAAGTTTAGTAATATTTAACTTTTCTAAATTTTCATAGAGAATGCTTCTATAACCTTTATCCATCCTTTTGCTACATTTTCAGGACTGTAACCTCCGCCACCCATAGCTACAATTCTTCCTTTACACTTTTCATGAGCTAACTTATGAAGGTATTTTGCGGTTTCATAGTGCACCATATCCGTATATTGTAAGTGTGTTATAGGGTCTCCCTTCATCCCATCTGTTCCACATTGCAAAAGAATTAATTCATAATCATTTTTTTCAACAAAATCTTTTACTATTTCAAAGTTATCTAAAAATTCTTTATCGCCTGAATAAGGTTCTAAAGGAATATTTAGCTTTGTACCATAAGCTAAATCTTTACCTTTTTCTTCTCTAAACCCTGTACCAGGAAATAAATAATTTCCACTTTCATGGTAATCAACTATAAAAACATATGGATCATTTTCAAAAGAATAATAAACACCGTCTCCATGATGCGCATCAATATCAAAATAAAGTATATTTCTGATTCCGTATTTTTTTCTAGCATAAATAATTGCTATTGCAGGGTCATTAAAAACACAAAATCCTGACGCGCGATCTCTGTAGGCATGATGAAGGCCTCCTATAGGGTTAAAAGCGTGGATATTTTCACCTTCAAAAACTTTATCAATAGCTAATATTGTTGAGCCAACAACAAAGCTAGATATTTCAAAAATCCCTTTGAAAGCTGGTGTATCTCCGTAATCTAAATAACCACTGCCAAATTCTGACATCTTTTTAACAAAATCTATGTAAGATTTGGAATGGAATAGTAATAATTCATCTTCATTAGCAAATTTACCTTCGATAATTTCTACAGAACCATTTTGGACGTTTGGATGATTCTTCAAATTTTCTACAAATAAAGAGTATCTTTTTGAATTTAATGGGTGTGGTTCAGGAAAAGCATATTCTAAATTTTGACCTAAAATGACATAAGTTTTCTGCATTAACTTTAGATTATAATATAAAATAATTATAATTTATTTAATTGGAAGATGGGTCAAAGTTTATTCCTCTGAACCGTTAGAAAGAAACATAAGGCTTGTGTTGACATACGTTGTAACAGGATTTATATATTTAGTATTTGGAACATTACTACTTCCTCTTAACTTATTAGGCATGCTTATTTTTGATAGGGACGCAATATTTTTAATATGGTTCTTTGGTTTCGTAGTAATGATGGTTTTTGGGATTCCTTATGTATTTATTCCTGGTTTTTCGAGAAGCAAATTTGTAAATCCTAATTTAGGGTATACTGAATACATATTGCTGAATATTGGTATTATTTTCCTATTTATATCGATTGCAGGATTTCTACAATATATTTTTATTCTTTATGTTGCAACTTTATTTTTAATTATTTCAGTCCTTATTCATAGCATAAACATGTGGAATATGGTATTTTTTAGAAAAAAGTCAAAAATAAAATAATAGCTAGAATTTTTTTATCGAGAAATGATATTAGACTATAATGAGCAGTTTAGAATATGAAATAAATGTATTAAGAAATTTAATAAGTTTTAACACCGATTCAATTACAAAAAAGCATTACAAAGAATGCGCCAATTATCTTGTCAAAGAATGTAAAAGTTTAGGTATGGATGTTACTGTCCTCGATGCTTCTTTAGAGTCTAAAGATAATCTAGATAGGCCTAACGTTGTAGCAAAGTATAACGCTAATAAGGATAAAACTGTTGCTCTTTTGATGCATTATGACGTTGTACCTCCTGGTAAAGGTTGGAATAAAAATCCATTCGAATTGACTATCGAAAAAGATAAACTATTTGGAAGAGGTGTGGCGGATGATAAAGGTAATATAGCTGTTGCGTTGGGAGCACTGAAAGAAGCTAAAGAAAAACTAAAATACAATGTAGTTATGTTTTTAGTCTGCGATGAAGAAGTTGGAGGAGAATATGGAGCAGGATATGTTTCTAAGAATTTTAGCGATAATATAGATGAAGTTCTTGTATTAGATGCAGGAAATGAGTTTGTTGGGATTGGTGCAAGTGGAGTTGTTTTTGGGGAAATAAAGGTTTATGGAGAACAAGGGCATGCAGGATATCCATTCATGTATAGAAATGCAATAGAAGATTTAATTAGGCTCGCATATCATCTAAAAGATTTTTCGCTTCTTAGAGCTGGGAAAATATCCAAATTTGACGCTTCTCCTATATCGCCTGTAAAAAAGAACTTTGGAAGATTTACGATAACAATGTTGGGAGGAGGAGAAAAGGAAAATGTCATTCCTAGTGAAGCATATCTTAGATTTGATATGAGGCTAATTCCTGAGGAAGATGTGGATGAAGCAATTAATGAATTGAAAACATATTTGCTAATATTATCGAATAAACTAGGAATAAAAGCTGAATTAAATTGGATAAGAGGAGGAGGAAATTATTATTCTGATCCTGATCATGCAAGTGTCAAAAAATTTGTTAAAATTGCCAGTCAAATTTATGGCAAAAATTTGAGCGTCGGGACTGAATTTGGAGGAAACGATGGAAGATATTTCGCAAATAGAAACATTCCTATTATTTCTTTTGGATTAGCTGGTAGAGATTCTAATTTCCATGGTCCAGATGAACACATTCATTTAAAAGATATAGAGAAACTGAAAAAGTTATTAGTAGATTATTTAACAACCTGAATAATACTTTAGTAATACCTTTTTTTACTCTGATTATTTTTTTATTTGTATAATAATAGTTGTTCTAATGGATTTTATATATGAACTATTTAATTTGCTCATCTTTAGTATATTCGTACTGATTTCTAGTGTATTTGTAATTGTGACTAAAAAACCTTTAGCTATTATTATTCCCTTATTCATATCTATTGCCATTTATTCAATTTCTTATAATGGCTTATTAGCTGGTTTATCAATGATTATTTTAACTCTAATTCTAAAATTCGTTTAATTTAAATTATTTAATTATAGATTGATAATATAATGGTTGTTTTAGGAAAAAGCGAACTATTAAAATTACAAAAAGATTACAATGTAATATATCCATTCGACGAAAACTTATTAGATGGAGATAGCTTCATACTGACTGTTCAAGAAGACGTTGAAGTCAAATACCTTGAGCATAAAAATATTGTATCTCATCAAATAGTATATGTTCCAGTAAATTATGTAGCGCATATGACAGCAAAAAGTAAATTTGGCAGATTAGGTCTTTCTTTTTTGAATGCTGCTAAAGTCCATAGTGGTTTCGTTGGTAGAATAGTCCTAGAGGTTGTTAACTTAAATAATGAACATAAACCGATTCTAATAAAAAAGGGAGAACCATTCATGCATCTTGAATTTATAAAGAGAGAAGGTTTACCCGAACCTTATCATGGAGAATTTATGTTCCAATATATGAATGAAAATGAAATAAAGATGTATCTTTCTATCTTAAAGAATACAATGATTGAATATGAGAAGTATTTACCAATTTGGCTAAAAAATAAAAATTTAGTTTAATTTTTTCAAGTAAATTTTAGGCCACATAGGCCATTCATTTGATATTGATTTTTCTATAACGAATTCTACTTTATCTCCTACTTTTATTTCATTTTGACTACTAATTTTAATTCTACCAATAAACTTTACATCTTCTAAAATTTTAACTATACAAACTGCATAAGGGGCTTCATTTTCAAAATTTTTAGGAGCTACAGTAATTAAAGTAAAACTCTCAACTTCTCCAGTCATCGATAGTTTATACCAGTCAATTTGAGTTGATAAGCATTTGGGACATATTTGTCTAGGAGGCAATGTTATATTTCCACAATTTGAACATTTACCTCCATAAAGTTCACCTTCATTAAGTTTTGAATAAAATTCTTCTATGGATACCATATTAACTTCTATTCTTAAGTAAATGAACGAAGTGTGTAGACCCTGATCCTCCCATGTTTTGGGCTAAACCAATTTTCGCACCTTTAATTTGTCTAGGACCTGCTTCATTTCTTAGCTGTAAAAATATTTCATATATTTGAGCTATGCCCGTCGCTCCTACTGGATGACCTTTTGCTTTTAATCCACCACTAGGATTTACGGGAAACCAACCGTCTAAATTTGTCGCTCCTTCTTCCAGTAATTTTCCTCCATAACCTCTTTCAGCAATTCCTATTTCTTCATATTCTAAAATTTCTGCAATTGTGAAGCAATCATGCAATTCGGCTACATCTACATTTTTTATCTTTATTTCAGCCATTTCTAGTGCTTCCCTTGTAGCTTTAGCAATTCCCTTAATATCTGAGATTTCTTTTCTCTCAATCAACGATTCATGATCACTAGAACTTCCACTACCTACAATATCGATTGGATTATCTGTAAATTTTTCAGCTATTTCAGGTTTAGTTATAATAACGCATGCTGCACCGTCAGTTATCAATGAGCAATCATAAAGCTTTAATGGCCAAGCTACTATTCTTGATTTTAATACATCCTCAACAGTGATCAATTTTTGCATGTGTGCTTTAGGGTTTAGTGTCGCATTTTTATGATTTTTAACAGCTACAAGCGCCATTTGTGTTTCTGTTGTACCATATTTATGCATATGCCATGTAGCCATTAGAGCAAATATACCCGCAAAGGTTAATCCACTCCATTGTTCTATAGCGATATCGCTTGCCATAGCAAGTCCTTCTAAAACTTCGTTAGTTCTTCGATTGTTCATCTTCTCTACACCTGCAATTAATGCAACATCATACAATCCCGACTTAATTGCCATTATACCTGTTCTTAGAGCTGCTGAACCTGAAGCACATGCATCTTCAGTTCTTATAACGGGTAAGTCGTGAAAACCCAACCAATCTGCCAGTATAGGTGCAACATGTGATTGATGTTCATACATTTCGCTAAAATTTCCAAAAAATCCCACTCTAATCTTTTTTCTAATATCAGGGTCTTTACTTTTAGAGATTGCTTCTTGAAATGCTTCTACTAATAATTCCCTAGCCATAACTCCTGTTCTTTTACCAAATTTTGAACATCCAGCTGCAACGATGCTTGCCAATGGTTTAGACATAAACAATAAAAAAATGATTTATAACGGATAAAAAAGTAAGTTAAGAACTTTTCTTATGATTTTTTCTTAATGCTTCTATTGCGGGTAATTCCTTTTCCATAAGCATTTCTATTAAAGCTCCACCTCCTGTGCTTATGTGACTAAAATATTTAGCGTAGCCTGTCAAATTTAATGCTGCTACAGTATGTCCTCCTCCTGCCAATGAAAATGCATCAGAAAATGCAATAGCTTTAAAAATCCTTTTTGTTCCTATAGAGAATTGTTCTTCCTCATAAACACCTGGCGGCCCGCTCACAATTATTGTTCTAGCTTTATTTATTAAATCTTCAGCGATTTCGCATGAAGATTGACCTATGTCCTTTATTGGCATATTTATAGGCAATGCGCTTAATGGAACTTCTACTCTTTCTCCCTTAGGAGTTTCAACAGCTAAATCTGAGGGCATGAATATCTTATCGCCATAATTATTTAGAACTTCTTTAGCGCTTTCCATCAACAAAAATCCACCTTTTCTTTCAAGAAATTTTTCATTAATCTCGCCTAAATTATAGCCTGCTGCTTTTAGGTATAGATTACCTATTAAGCCACATGTAAAAATCCAATCTGCTTTGCTCGTCTCTCCTAAATGTTTACAAATAGAAATTGCATCATCAAGTTTTGCTCCTCCTACTATATATAATCTGGGTTTTTCACTATATTGGAGTAACCATGTAATTGCTCTTACTTCCCATTCCATTACTCTTCCTGCACATGAAGGTAAAACATAGGGGTAACCTGTTAGTGAAGCGTTAGCTCTGTGTGCTGCTGCAAAAGCATCATTTACATATATATCACAAAGCATAGATAAAGTTTGAACTTGTTTAGATATGGAATGATCTTCTCCTGTTCTCTTTATCATTTCTTCCGGATCTGTTCGAACATTTTCAAGCATAAGTATTCTATATGCTCCCTCTCTAACCTTTTTTATCGCTTCTATTGCCTTAGGTCCATATACATCAGGAACATAAAATACTTTTGTTTTTAACATTTTTGTTAAAATTTTTGCATGTAAATCTGTAGTTGTAAAGTCTGCATCTCCAGGTCTACCTTGGTGCGTTAAGATTACAACTCTTGCACCCCTAACTAATAGTTCGGTTAATGTTGTTTCAGCCAACACCTTCATTCTAGTTAAATCTATTGGCATATTAGTTTTAGGGTCTAAAGGTAAGTTCATATCTGTTCTAAGCAATACAATCTTGCCTTCGAAATCGAAATCATCCATTGTTTTAAAGCCTAAATCTATTTTTAACATTGACTCGAGAATGTCTTCTCTAATTTTGCTTCCTAATGGATTTGCAACCATTTCTAGAAGAACTTCTTTACAACACCTAAACTTTTGTCAGTTTTTTCAATTGATCTACATGCATCCTTTTCAGAACCCATCAAAGCTCTAATCGCATCGATATTTTCAGGTATTACATTACTTTCTTCCGGTGTAGCCCATATAAGAGTTACATCGTTTTGAATTACAGATATACTTTCCAACCAAACCGGTATTTCATAAACATCCCCCCGAGGTCTACCCAGTTCTCTTCCGATTTCAAATATTGAGTTTAAAGCTTCAACTCTATCTTTTCCACTTACTAAAACAACTCTTGGTTCTTCTTCTAATGCCTTAACTATTTGCTCTCTTGATACTTTATCTTTTAGCTCTAAAAATCCCATGTGTAAATGGTATAAATTATGGCTTCCCTTTGCAGCCATTGTAATAATATCTAGATCTTTTATAACGGTCTGGGCATCTGGTCCATGATGGGAAGGAATCTCTAATTCAGGAACGACGGTGTTTATTACTCCTTTTTTATGTGATTCCCAAGGATCCGCAGCTCTTCTGAAAATCGATACCCTTGCTTTTTTAACTCCAACTCTTTCATGGATTGCACCAACAACTCTACAAATAGCAGTAGTGTTACAACTAACGACCCTGGTATATTTTTTATTCAAACTCTCTTCATAATTTCTTGCAGCTACAAAGCTTACATTTGTAAGTTCATGATCTTCACCTCCTTCAAAAACTGCTTTAACTCCAAATTTTTCATAAATAGCTTTATTCTTAGCGCCTACTCCTTCAGGGGTTGCGTCTACCACGACATCAACCTTTTGTAATAAATCCTCTAAAGTACCAGCAGGTTCAAAATTATGTTTTTTAAATTCTTCAAGTCTTGCGTTTGGAGCTAAGTATATCTTTATTCCTTTCTTCGCCATCATGGCAGCACGCCAGTCAAAACCTGGGCCTACTATTCCTACAAGTTGCATATCATCTTGAAGCGTTATAGCATCAGTTACTCTTTTTCCTATTGTTCCATAACCACCTACAACGCCTACTCTTATCTTCACATGTGTAAAAGAATTTAAAAGTTAATAAAATTTTCCTATCTTGAACTCTTAACGCTTAATTCTTTATTTCTTTTGAACAATTCTATAATTTTCTTTGAAGCTAATTCTGCATGTTCGTAATCTTTTGTTTGCTTAAACCTTAAGTTTAAGATTATTAATAAGCTTTGAGCCGAATTTGCGGCGGCTACAGCAAATAACCTATTCATTGTTTGATGCATTTCAATTTCTTCAGGTGTTTCAATTTCTCTACCTGCTCTAGGAACACTTACAATACCTTCTTTAAGTTGAGTGGCTTGCTTTAAACTTATATCTTTTTTTCTCCTTTCTATAATATCTTCAGGATTATATTCTGTAATAACAATTACATCCGGGCTTATTGCCTTTGCAATATCCTCTGGTAATCCTGGATAATAACCTCCTTGCATTTTTATGCTTACATGGGTATCGACTATTATATCACCTTGCATTTTTCCTATATCTCTTGCAGCATCAAGTTGAAGCTTTTTATATTCATCTACTGGAATTTTTTTCCTCATTTCATCTCTGTCTGTAATACCGTATCTTTCTTTAGCTATTTTAAGCATTTGGTCTCCAAAATTAACAATATTAACATCAGGAAGCTCTTTCTTTATCATTTGCATTATTGTTGTCTTTCCACCACCCGGTACTGATACGAGAACTATTTTCATTTTGATACTCAATTATATTTCTTTTAGTTAAAAATTTTAGCTATTCATAAACACAAATTAATCTTTTATGGAAAATATAGAATATATGGACTTCGAATTTACTCCTGAACAACAAACTTTTAGAGAAGCTGTTAGAGAATTTGCTCAAAGAGAAATTTTACCTTATGAAGCTATCTGGGATTCTAAGGCAGAATTTCCTCCAAATTTTTTTAAAAAGCTAGCAGAATTTGGGCTAACTGGAATTAGAATTTCTCAGGAATATGAGGGGCAAGGTGCAGATGCAGTAACAACTGGTATAGCAATAGAAGAATTATCTAGATATGATTTTAATACCGCTAATGCAATAATAATAAACAACGCTTTAACCGCTGAAGTAATCCAAAATTATGCAAAGGAAGAAGTAAAAAAAGAAATTTTACCGAAAGTTGCTAGAGGAGAAGTTCAGCTTGGAATAGCTTTAACAGAGCCTCATTGTGGTAGTGATGCTGCTGCGATAAAAACAACAGCATATCTAGATAAAGATGAATGGGTAATTAATGGGGAAAAATCTTCAATTAGCATGGTTAAATATGCTT
>JAFMCU010000044.1 GCA_017857595.1 Thermoprotei archaeon | reverse complement strand
AATGTTAGCTAATACTATGCTTGAAGTTTGACCGAAAGGTTTATTACTGAACGCCCCAAATTTTGTAATAGTTGGTGCACTATTCCCATCAAGAGAATTTGATTATAAATAAAATTGTTAGCAATCAATCCATTTTTATTTCATTTATATTGGGATTAATTTAACGTCAATTCCCTCTCCTATATGATCTAACATATCTATATCTTCAAGTGAGACTTCACCTATAACGTTAAATCTAGGGTCAGCCTCTACTTCCTTCTTAAATATCAATACTTCTACTACGTTCTTCCTTCCATTCATTACAGCCACAGATCCTCTAAATCTCTTTATTATTTTTGTTTTATATTATTTTTCGATACTCTTATTTAACGCTATGGCGTATTTTTTAACTCTCACGTCCGAAAATCTTATATTAAATATCTTCTTTTCCTCTTCAGTTATTCCAAGATATACAAGGACTCTAATTTTAGTATAATCCCTTTGATTCTCCCAATTCATTTAACTCCTCTTCAGTAGGAAAAGGATCTCCAATAATAACTCTATCAATATATCTAGTATTAAATGATATCGACCCGGACTTACCTGGATTTTTCCCCTTAGCATTTCTACCTTAATTCTTCCTTCTATTTCTCACAATAAAGAACTAAATGCGCCGTCAGCATCACTAAGAAATATTCGTTGGGAGCGCGCTTTTGGATTTTAATATGAGGGGTTATTTATTTCTGCAGGTTAAGCTTTTCGTCCCCTTAATCCTCATAAACTTAAAGAATGGATGTTCCTATAATTATAAAACTTTTTAAAGAGAAGCTAAAGAAAAATAGAGAAAAATCAAAATAAAAAACTACTTTACATTTCCTTTATGTTTTGTTTTATCTTATTTAATGTATCTTGTGGAATAGATGACATCCCATGTGACATCTTAGCGTGTACCATTAACTCTTCCAGTAATTCTTGTTCAGATTGAGCTCCCATAATTTCAAATCCACAGTTCATTCCTACGCTAGCACAGCTGAAATAGTACTTCCCGACCTTTTTTATGTTTTGTTTTATTTTATTTAATAGATCTGGAGGAATGGAAGTAACTCCGTGACTCGATTTCGCATGTATCTTAAGCATTTCTAATAGCTCATCCTCGCTTCCTGCATTTTTTACTTCAAATCCACAATCCATTCCTACGTCCTCACATTTGAATGTGTATTTTGGCATATATTATAATTTCAGTTTAAGTTTATAAAAAAGCGTAAGAATTCTTCTAATTAACGGTTATATACTAATTATACCATAAATATATATGGTTGAAAATGGTATTTGGTATAGGGAAGAAGAAGAAGTTTGCGTTTAGTTGTGGAAGTGTTGGTATGGATTGTGGATTTGAAGTAAAAGGAGCGAGTTCAGAAGAGGAAATACTAGAAATTTTAAAGATTCATGCTAAAAATGTGCATCACATGAAAGAAATCTCAGATGATATGAAAAACAAGATAAAACAAAGTATAAAGAAAGTGTGAAAAAGGCATGGATATAATTGATAAGAGAATACTATTTTACCTTTTAAAAGACGGGAGAATATCACAAAGGAGAATAGCTTCACTATTAAATCTAACGCCCGCTAGCCTAAATTATAGATTTAAGAAACTTATGGATAGTGGAATTTTAAAGGGCTTTAAACTTTACGTCAATCCTAACTTCTTTGGAAAATATCAGATTTTTATTGCTTTTAAGAATTACACCGATATAGACGCGGATTGGATATCGTTCAAACTGAAATGTCTTGAGTGGCTAAACGTTTACGGAATATATGCTTCAGATAACACCGAATTGAAGGACAAGATAGGTTACATGACCAAAGAGTTAGGAGAACCAATTTTGTCTTATTTCCCTCTGCAATCTCTATTTAGGGCATCTAATTTGGATCAGAAAATAGTTGAAATACTAAAGGTAGATCCTAGATTATCTTCTTCTGAAATTTCTAAGAAAATGAACATTAGTTCCAGAATTATCGAAAAACACATAAGATATTTAAGGCATAGAGGTTTAATACTTGTAGCCCCACAAATTGATTTAGGTAAAACCGATATCATAATATTCTCTATATTCTCTAAAAACATAGATGAAATAACGGTAGTATTACAGGAATGTAAATTATGGCAATTTACTGATGGCTATGCTGGAATAACAGTATGTTATGCAGATAATATGGAGAGAGCCAGAAAATATATAGATTTAGCTAGGCAAATAGATAGCACAGCTGACGTAATGATTATATATGATTATATGTTTCAGTAAATCTATAATTTTATCCTTAACAAAACATTAAATAGGTTCTAACACAAAAATAAAGGTAAGTTTTTTATAGAAAATCATATGGTATACGCATGCTGTGAATCGACATTTGAGACAGAAATAGATTTTAAAAAACATATAAGAAGCAGGAATTGGCACAGGATAAATCACTCCGATAGCCTCAACTTGAGAATAAGAAATGACATATTGTATAATATTCTGAGAAGTCCGAATTTGCTATTCGGAATATCAAATGTTATTGTGCCAATGGGAGATAAGGCTATATTGTATTTACCGTTAAGTAAAGATAAAATGGGATTAGTTTTAAAGCGAAGCATTGTGGGAAAGTTAGAGGGTCCAAAATTAAATATCGATCTCATTGAATATAAATTTACTGCAGATAAACTAATATATAATTTTGGATTCAAAATAAAGAAAATAAATGAAGAAAACTCTCAATTGGTTATTTTATCTTCAATGATGGTTAATATAGGATTTCTTGGTAGACTATTGCCTAGTGCAGTGATAAAAGAATTGCAGAAAATGATAACACCACAAGTATTCGTAGATAAGTATTTGTCTAAGAATATAAGTTCACTTAGTATATAAGCTAACTATAAATAGGATATATTATTAATAATAAGGTAAATTCTTTTGTTTTTTAAATGGTAATTCTCCTCATGGCATCCGATAGTGTACACCTTTACTTGCTTTTACGAACAACTGGAGACAAGAAGTTACAAATTTTTCCCATAAATGTTTTTTGCTGTAAAGCAGAAACTCTTTCCATTAGGACAAGTAGTTCATAAGTTAAAGTTTATTGAATGTAACTTTTCTTTTATCCAAGATCTAGCATCATAAAATGTTATGTTATTATAAGGGCATACTTCTACGCAATCTCCAACACCTATACATTTAAATGACTTAAATTCTCCTTTCTTTATGAACGAGGCTCTCATATCTGTTAATCCTACTGGGCAGGCATATGCACAATCTACTGTTTTACAAGTTAAGCATTTTTTCGGATCTCTAACTTTAAGCTTGAAAAGCCCTAAATAACCGAAAAATTGATTGAAAGAGCCCCATGCGCATATCCCATTATTTACACAAGCGTAATTTCCTAAAAATGGCATTAACATGAATTGGAAGTACCAGATTACGTTAAAATATAAGCTAGTATAAAGCATTGTTGGATCATTTCCTAAAATTGAAAATTTTAGATATGATAAAATTGCTAAGATTAGCAATGAGATCCATGTTATAGTTATTATCCATTTATACCAAGAGCTTATTCTCGATGTTAATGTGTTCCTGCCAACTTTTGATGATCTGTTATACTTCTTCATAGAATTAAGGAATGTCCCTTGCAACATATAAGGAGCTGTGCACGTTACAGAGCATATTTGTCTTGAGCCAAACATGAAAGAGAGGATTGCTGTAACTGTAAAAGTTCCTATAATACCATCTAGCAGGTAAGACGATTTAACTGGTCCATAAGTTCCTAATCCATTAAACCACATATAAGGAATATATTTCACCTCACTCGATATGGGTGAGAATGTTGGGAGGTAAATACTATAGAACGCATAAGCAAACATC
>JAFMCU010000043.1 GCA_017857595.1 Thermoprotei archaeon | reverse complement strand
TACATTTATAGAAGATATTTAGCATATGAAATTTTAGATAAGTATTTTAGCAAAAAAGAAGAATTTTGTAATGAAGTAATCAAGCAATTAAATAAGAATGGACTCATAGGGAAATCTTTAATTAGTTATATAGGAGCTAAGCAAAGGAAAGAAGCACAGAAAAAAGGAAAGAGTAAAAAGCAAAGAGAAGAAGTAAAAGAAGGACCGGCTTTATTAAGAGCAATTAAAGAGTTATATAGATTTGTAGTATTTGCTGATGCTTCAGGTTTGTTTGGATTTTTAAGAAATTTGCAATATGCGGTAAACATTTTGAGAACTGAAAACAAGAGGTTAGACGATATGAAAAAGTATGCAGAGTTGATAAGCAAGATCGAATACTATGCAAGGAAGTATTAAAGAAGTCTTCGATATAATACGCGATAAATTTCTAGAAGAGGAAGAAAAAGAAGAAAGACCTTTTCTCAATTATGTTATAGATGAGTTAGATAAACAAAGAAATAACTATAACGTTTTCTTAATCGAGGCTCCTACGGGTTATGGTAAAACCTTAATTAGTGCAACTATTGCATATTGGAACTTAAAATATGGAATCAAATCCATTATAGCCTATCCGTTAATTACAATAATTGAACAACATTATAAGAAATTTAGAAACTTTCTAAGCAAAATAACCAATAAAGAAATTTTGGGATTAAGGCATATGCTAAACAATCAATCAGTTTATTTAATTAAACCTGTAACCCTTACTACTATTGACACCTTGTCTTTAACATTTTTTGGTATTCCTCCTGAAGAGATTGAGAAGATAACTAAAGAAGGAACAAGCTATGGAAGTTTGGGTCACTATTTTGTTGCATGGGCTTCTATATTTTTCTCAGATATAGTTCTTGATGAGGTTCATTTAGTGGCCGATTCTACTAAATCTATCAATTTTCTGCTAACCCTTGCGAAAGTTGCTTCGATGTATGATCAGAAGTTATTTTTACTCTCTGCTACTGTTCCAGAAAGCTTAAAGAAATTAATTAGTAATCATTCAAAAACATTGATTATTGAATTTTCAGAAGAAAAAGATAAAGGGAATAAAGGATATTCAGAGTTTTTAAACGAAAGAATGAATAAAAAATATACAACAAATATAAAAGGGTTTCAACAAGAAGATAAATTTAAAGAAATAAAAAAATTAATAGAAGAAAAATCTTATCCAAGAAAGCTTATAATATTCAATACAAGAGATGAAGCAATTGGGTTTTACAATTATTTAAATGATGATAAGGCAATAATATTGCATTCTCATTTCACACATATAGACAAAAAAGAGAAAATAGAAAAAATAGAAGAAGCTGAAAAGAAAGGTGAATTCTTAATAATATCCACACAATCTATAGAAGCAGGGGTGAGTGTTTCTTCGAACTTTTTATTAACAGATATAGCGCCTCTTAATTCTTTAATTCAAAGAATGGGAAGATTTCTAAGAGGTACTGGTAAACATGAAAAAGAAGGAGAAATATATATTTGGTATGACAAAGATTTAATTAATGATGGTAATAGATATTACAAAGTTTATAATAAAAATTTGACGTATGAAACTTTAAAAATTCTAAAAAATACTAATCAACAAATCAACTTTCATGATCCTACTAATTATAAACCAATTATAGACAAAATTTACGAAAATTATTATAATATTGATGAAAAATTAACAGATAATTTTATAAATGTCTTCCTTAATTTAGAGCTAGCTCCTAAAGAAGCTGTTAAATTGTTTTTTAATATGGAAGGTAGCTTCGTTAGAGATTCAGTGTTAATTCCCATTACTTGGAAAGAAAAAATAAATAAATTTGAGGAAGACGTAATAGCTATTAATATTCATGAGTTTATCGAGCTTCTAAAGAAAGACGTGATAAAAAAGGTTATAATAGGAGATAAATTAAAGGACCTTAGTGAAGTTAAAATGGACACAATTAGAATAGATGATGAGGAACTAGGTAAAAATATCAGATATATCTTAATAAAAATTTTTAGAAATAACATAGATGCTTTTTATGCAAATATAAATTATGATCCTAAAAAAGGATTAATTATATGATTTCATCAAATATATTAGCGTTTTATAAACGATATAATGATGGTAAAGTTTTCATTGAAACATTAAATGAGCATATAAATCTTTGCCTTGAATTCTTTAAGAAATTCGAGGAGACAAGATTCTGGAAATCTATTAATATAAGTTTAAAGGAGGAATATGTTAAATTTGCAATAATTTACCACGATGTCGGGAAAATATTTTATCAAAAGCATTTAATTAGAGATAAAGAAAAGGGGATTGAATATTTGAGCTTTAGAGGGCATGAGTTTATTTCTACATGGATGCTAAAAAGAGTACTTGAAAAACGCATTAAAAAGTTAATTTTAGAGGGCTTGGATGAAAAGACAGTTGCAGATATCGAGTTACTAAGTAAAAGCACTCAATTTGCTGTTCTTTATCATCATCATGCAATGGATATAAAAGAAAGATTGAATGAGCTTGATATGATTAACATCCGTGAATTTACTGAAGAAGAATATCAAATTCTTTCGAAAGAGTTCTTCTCAATATATAAAATAAAACTTGAAGATATAGATCCATCTTTTAACAACTTTTTATGTAATAAGAATGAAATGAATAAAAAGCTTAAAGAAATAAAATTTAACGTAGAGAATATAAATTCAGAAATTTGGAGGATTTATAACACCAAACCGTTTAACAAAAAGGTTATGCTGACTTTTCTTCTAGCTTTAATTTATGTAGATTATAAAGCTTCAAAGACTTCAAGAAGTCATCCGGAAGAACCACCTGGATTTTTCATTAATGTGATAAATGAAATAGATAACTATGCTTACTTCTGAATAGCCTTTATAAAAATTTAGAAAATAAAGGCAATATTACATAACTAAGATAATAGACTTTCCTATAAGAGTGTCAATATTTAGAGCATTTGTTACCTTTCAGATGTACTATAAACTTTTGTTCTTATGATCTGTAATGATATCTTCTATCAATAGAAACTGAGAATGGTAAAAGCTAGTTTAAGTTTATTTATAAGCGAATTAGCAAGAACTCTTGTTGAGAAGGCACAATATTGAATAAAAATTCTCTTCAGCCATCATTAAATCATTCAAATTATTTTTTTATAAATTAAAAAATTATGTTTTTTATTTTATCTTAATAATATTGCTAAAATTACAGTGACTTACATCGTTATTTGAACTCCTAATATCTAAAGGGATCTATTATCCAGTTTTATCAAGTTCAATACGCTTTTATTGTTTTTTAAAGCTGTTATTATAGTAGAGATAGCACATCATATCTTTATGATCCTAAGATATCAATTTTAAATTCAGAAACATGATAAGCTTTGATTGAAGGATTTTTAATTTTAATTTTTCTTATAAAATTTTCTTCATCTAAAGAAATTAATATCGAGTTAAAATCTAAAGCTGTTTTAAGATATAAAGCATCTATTGGAAATATTCCGTATTCATAACATAAAGTATATGCTTCTTTACAAAACCTTTTATCACAATTGATTATTAGATCATCATAAAGAATTGTATCTAAAAATATCTCGGCTTTTCTTGAAGCTTCGATTCCTACTTTTCTAGCTAAAACTCCGCATATTTCTTGATAAATTATGCTAGGTTCAACTAATATTAAAGATCCTACAGCTTTACCTAAAAGATTAGCGCAATCATTACTGTATTTTTCATCGCGCTTTAATGCTGCTATGAAAATATTGGAATCAAGTGTTAAAATTCTTTCATTCATGACTTCTAGCTTTTCCGAATTCTTCTAAAACGCTCCCTTCCTTCCATTTTCTTGTTACTTCATCACTCATTTTAAGAAATTCAATAACAGCTTTCTTAGCCTTCTCTCTATATTTCTCATCTATCATCACGATTT
>JAFMCU010000022.1 GCA_017857595.1 Thermoprotei archaeon | reverse complement strand
AGCATCTTCTATATTTAAAAAAGTATTAATTCTATTTATTGCAGCATCAAATGATTCTTGTGATATGTTTCCTTTTTTCAAAAATTTTTCAAGGCTTTCACGGATTCTTTCTAATGCCTTTTTTAAAATTTCCTCTTTTATATCTACAAGATTCACTTCAACACCTGCAAGAGTTAGTACTTCTGCTATACCATGGCCCATTTCACCCGCTCCTATTACAGCTACTTTTTTAATTTCCATCAATCACTTTGCCTTTTTAACTAGACTTACTAATTTTTGAGCTAATAAAATATCGCCCGATACTTTTAATTGACCAGAAAAATAAGCTTGTACGCCGTCTAATTTACCGTTTAATATATCATCCATAACCTTGTCGGTTGCTGAAAATGTAGTATTTGCCACAGGCGCTTTACCTTCCTTCAAAACAGCAGAGCCGTCTTCTTTAAATTCAACATAATATTCTTTGTTATCTGTAATGTTAAATTGAAATGTTTTATTCCAACCTTTTAGTTCGTTCTTCATTTCAAGATTGGAATTTAGTTTTTCTATCAAATTTTTCATAGTTTCAAAAGATGCCATACATAAATAAGTTCGGATGAAAATATATTATTATTTAGAATATAAAAAATGAGAATTATTTTATATACAGGAAAAGGTGGCGTAGGCAAATCTGTTATATCAAGTGCAACTGCTCTAAAAAGTTCAGAACTTGGATTTAAAACTTTATTGATCTCAACCGATCCTGCTCACACTTTATCTGATGCATTTGGAATTAAAATTGGAAATGTGGAAACTAAAATTAATGAAAATTTAGACGCAATACAAATCGACCCTGTTTATGAAGCTATACAGAATTATTCCGCATTATTCGAATTTATTAGCGAAATATTCAAAACCAAAGGAATAGACGAGACAATTGCTTATGAAATAGCTAATTTCCCTGGTTCTACTGGAGCTGCCGCTCTTCTAAAGCTTGTACTTTATGTAGAAAAAAATCTATATGATACAATAATTCTTGATATGATACCTTCAGGTGATGCATTAAAGCTTCTATATTTTCCTTATATAATTGGGAGATTGAGTAGAAGAGTTATGGGTATTTTTGCACCTGTTGCTGATGTTGGAAGAGCATTCGCCTCTGTATTAGGAATTAATGTGCCTTCTAAAGAAGTGATTAAAACTGAATTAAAGCTCTTAAATCTTTTAGAAAAAGCTCAAAAAATACTAACTGATCATGAACAGACAAGTTTGAGATTGATCGTGAACCCTGATTCATTTAGTATTGAGAATGCAAAAAGGACATACATTCAAGCTTCTATTTATAACATAAACACAGATATGTTAATTATAAATAAAATAATGCCTAAAGATATAAAAGCAGAATATTTTGAAGAATGGATTAAGCTGCAAGATAATTATATTAAGAAATGTGAAATTGAATTTAGCAATCTTCACATAAAAAAGGTTTCTCTTTTCAAAAGTGAAGTTAAGGGAATTGACAATCTTAAAAATCTAGCTAATGAAATTTTTGGCGAAGAAAATCCTTTAAAAATTTATTCAAGATTTACAGGTATAAACATAAATCAAACAGAAAAAGGTATAGAGATAACTGTACCAGCTCCTTTTGTGAAAAAAGAAAATTTAGAGATTGAAAGAGTTTCTGATGAATTAATCATACATGTAGAAACGGATATTGGAAAATCTAGTATTTTGTTGCCATTACCCTTTATAGCTTACAAATATTCTTTAAAATCAGCAAAACTCATTAATGATAAAATACATATATATTTTGAGTAATGTCTGAAAAAGAAGAAGAAAGATTAAGGAGACCGATACTTTTCATGCCTATACCGATTCCAGACATATATGGATTTTTGATAAGATATTGGCCAAGGGGGTATGAAGACTCATTAAAACACTTATTGAATGCAAACATAGAATTTTTGAAAGCTATTGATTCAGCAATAAACCAAAGAATTAAGCAATTAGAAATTTATTCAGAAGAATTAGAAAAAAGCAAGGTTAAAAGAGAAAAATTAAAAGTAGAATAATTACTCTTTTTTAATTGCCTTTTTTACTTTATCTGCTAAGTCTGGAGATAATTCTTTGACTCCGTGTGCTTTTTCTGCATGAGTCTTAGCTAGAGTTAATGCTTCATCTTCGCTATTTGCACCTTTGAATTCAAACTTACAATTCATACCTACATCCTTGCATTTAAATTTATATGTCATATGTATATATTATAAAACCAAAATTTAAAACTGATCCAATTTTTTATATTTGCTAACAATTAAATTTGCTACATTGTACCCTTGAACACCACTAACTTGTCCCCCAGGATATGTTCCAACACTGCATTGATATAGATTTTCAATAGGTGTTGTATAATTGAAATCCTTAGAAGGCCTGTTGTCAAATAAAAAAGGGTGTTTCATAGGAAGATGATCAAGATAACCGAATGGTATACCATAAGTTTCTATTGCTTTACTTGCATCTAATCCATCAACAAAAATAATCTTTTCTTCCAGATCTGGGAAAATTTTATATAACTCTTTCAAGTTACCCATAAACTCTAAAACAATACCATCCCTCTGTTGATCCATTAAGGACGGAAAGACAATCTCTCCAACACTAGTTGTTATTAATGAATATGAATAGGGTTTAAGGTTTAACGGAAATCTTGGATATTCTTTTAAAACAAAGTTATATTTTTTCCATCTAGCATTCTTTAGCGTGATAATATTGTAATTTAAAATTTTAAATAAAGACAAAGGACTCATAGCAGATACAACTATATCAGCATCTAAAGTACGTTTATCTGTTATCACTTGCTTTATCTTCGATTCTTTAAATTTAAAATCTATTGCTGCATGGTTTAACAGAAATTTAACGCCTTTATTTTTTGCGTATTCATAAATACGTTCAGCAATCTTACCCATACCACCAGAAACTAATAGCCAATCTAAGGAAAATATATAAGCCATAACATAAGCAGGAGAATCAAGTAAACTAGGATAAACAAAATAATCTATTAATTCTTCAGATATGTGCTCTTTAAGAAATTGATAAGTGGTTTTAGTAATAAAATCCTCGAGTCCAAACTTACTAGCTTCCTCAAATACAATATCTTCAGAAGGAGGTTTAGATACAAATGTAAATTTTTCATATAAAAGTTTCTTAAATTCAAATATCTTTCTTTCCAATTCGGGATATCTTTCTTCTCCTATATCTATCATTGCTCTTAATCTTTTAGATTCATCTTTCCAAAGAGGAATTACTATTTTATTTTTATAGTAAATGACTTCAACGGGATCTAATGAGATTGTGGGTATTCTAAATTTATTTATAAGAAATTTAGGCATTAACCCAAGAACATAAGATGCTCTGCTCAACTTAATTCCACCTATCTCGTAAGTATCGGTTAATCCTCCGATCTTTTCTCTTTTTTCCACAACCGTTACATCGAAACCATGTTCCGCTAATATAGATGCACAAATTAATCCGTTATGACCTGCACCAATTATTATAACTTTTTTCGAGCTCAAAACAATTCAATGACAGATTATTTCATTTATATTTTCCAAAAACTCCATTGCGTACTTACCTATTAATTCTATTTTTAAGGCCCTTTTAGTTATAGGGCAATAAATTGCTAATGCAGCTCTAAATTCTTTTTTGGGATTAAATACAGAAATTTTTTGTTCACCAAATCTCGTTACAATTGTATGATCACTTAAGTTTATTTTTTCACCTATCATTTTAATCTTTCTAGAAGACACAGCTGATATCTCCATTAACGCTCCTTTATTCTCATAGCTTAATACATAATTGCCTGAACCATCTGTAATCCATTTTATATCGTTTACTTTAATAAAAGAGTTGATCTCTGGCATTTCACCTATTAATTTTATTTTAAAGCCCTCAGGCATTGAAAAAATAACAAAATTTGCTGCACCCAATATTTGATTCAATGCAGCAATAACAATTTTCACATGTTATTAGTTAGTTTTAAAATATTATAATTTAAGCATGGATAGTATAGAAAGTTCAATAATTATAATTATAGGTATAATGGCCTCGTGGTATGTGTATAGTACGACTATATTATATAGGAAAAAAAGAAAATCTTTGAATAAATTTTTAGAATATTTAAAAAGAATGTGTCAAGTTGAAAATGTCAAAATTTTAGGTACAAATATGTTCATTTCAGGTAGAAAATTAAATTCGATTAATAAATTTAATATCGCTGTAAATTTCATATCAACCGATATAATTTTTCTTTGGTTAACCTCATTGGCCTTCAAGAGAAAAGACCTAATTATTTTGAAAGGAGAAATTGAGAAAAATCTTGATAACGAAATAGAGATTATGAATTTAAATTTATCAGGAGGGAGAATGTTGAGAAATGAGTTATTAAAAAGAGGTTGGAAAGAGATTTTTAACAATGGAAAAATCTCGGCCGTTTCTTCAAGATACATAAATTTATCTAATCCCCCTAACTATATATGGAGAATTTCATTGAGAAGAGATAATCCACCTTTGCTTGTTATAATGCCATTTAATTTTTACAATAAGCTCAATGAAGTGGCAAAATTTATATCAAACATATCGAAGAATTAATAAAATAAAATTATTCAATCTTAAATTTTGTTACCCTGAAGTTAGTAGAGTATTTGATACTTTTAATGAATAAAAATCTTGCCTTATAATGTAAAATATCAACAAACATTTGAATATATCTCATGATTGGAAGAATATGTTTATTTTATAATAAAAAATTAATATGAAAAATTATTTAAGCTGACTTACTACAAGCCATAAATTTCGAATAATGTTTAAGTTTAACTAACAGATAATCTATCCTTCCATCTATTTTCGTGTGATCTAATAACTCTGATGACATTCTTCCAGCAAATTTTTACAATTTTTGAATCATTAAAGCCTTCTTCTTTAAGATACTCAATCAAGTTAGATATTTTGGAGATATCTTCTAAACCAACAGGAGTACTATTTATACCAAAAAAGTCACTGCCGATTGCTAATATATCTGGACCAAATCTTTCTTCCACTGCTACAATGTGCTTTGAAAGCTCTTTTAAAGTAGGATTTTTTCCAATTGTTGACGGAATAAAAGTGAAACCAACAACGCCATTTGTTTTTTTAATAGCCTCTAACATATCATCGTCTAGATTTCTCTTATGTTTTTGAATTGAATAATAATTAGAATGACTAGCTATAATAGGCAACTTGGATATATTGCATATGTCTAAAGTTGTATTTTTACTAGAATGCGAAACATCTATTATAATACCTAATTCATTTGATAACTCAACCAAATTTTCACCGACTTGTGTTAACCCAAAATCCTTTCTTGAAATACAAGACGATGCAAATCTATTGTCATAATTCCAATTAATTGCAACGCATCTTACTCCAAGTAGATGTAAGATTTCAATATCTTCAGGTTTTTTAAGCGCATCTGAACCTTCTAGACTCATAAGAATACCTATTTTATCATTGGATTCAAGGATACTAGTATCGTTAATATTCTTTATACTCATCAAAATATGTGAATACCTTTTAATCAAAAGCCTATAAACTAAAATTTGATCAATAATTTCTTCAAAGTTTCCTATATTGAAAGTGCTTGATTCCTTTATATTTCCATAAAGCTCTTTAATTCTTTTGTTCTCATATTCGCTTATTGTTTTTATCCCTGGAAATATTGCACCAAATATTAACTTAATATTGCCTTTTGCATATTTTGGTAAGTCAGCATGCCTTCCTTGAACATCTTTATCCAAATCATAAAATAAGTTTTCGTTAAGCTCTGGTTGAAAACCTCCAGTTTTTATAGCATAAGCTATATCTTCGTGGAGATCAGCAATCTTCATAATAAAGACAAAGCACTACAAACATATTACCTTATTCAATTTACAAAGCTTGTATTATTAAGAAGGCCATGTTTTAAAGCTTGCCAGCAAATCCAATATTGATCCTTATATATTACATTAAATAGAGCTTATCTCTATATCATTTTTTTAATTAAATAATTAGTAATTTTTTGATAGAAAATATTTCTCAATTATATTTAATTCTTTTTCACCAATCTCTCCTTCAAAAATCTTCTTATTATCAATTATTATTGCAGGGGTTCTTTTTATTTTATATTTTGCTGAATAAATTAATCCTTCAAAACTCAAAGTTGGAATTATCTCAACAATTTCTTTCGGATTTATCTCATTGATTTTTTCAAGGATCCTCATTACATTATTAGATTCCATAATTACATGGAAAGGCATTTCCTTTATTTGTTCATCTTTAAATGAGAATTGCTTCATTATTACTTCACAATGAGTACAATGACCTAACTTTGGAGGTACTGAAGTAACTATTTTGATACGAGATTTCATATGAAAATTTAAATTTTAAAATATATATATTTATTAATTTTAATGCATATCGCTCAATTCTTCAAGAATATCAAATTCTTTAGATATGCCTTTCTTCCACGGCTCTAAATTATTTATAACATAGGGCAGAATTCGAAATGAATAATAGTTTGTTAAAATTGGTATTCCTAACATATCAGCATATAGAATTAACATAAAGGATTTTTCATAAGTATCTTTTACTTTTCTTAAATGCATTTCCAATTCGAATAGAAATGCGCCATATAAAAACATCTTAAATTTTTGCAAAAAGCTTGTCATTTAAACTTGAATTCAATTAGATCTTTTACCACAAGCCTTAAATTTTCCAAGCCAACAACATCTCTTGGAAACTGCCTTATATAGCCAACAATATTTTCTATCCCCACACTTTTTTTAAGCAATTCAAGATAGTTTAATTGTTCTTCATACTTAGATTTGAGATAATTGCTTTCATCCTTTTCAGCATCAATTTCAGAAATTACCTGATTAACAATTACTCCTCCTACAGGTATATTATATGACTTTACACTATTCATGAATCTAACAACCACTGATATGGGTAATGCTTGCAATAAGGTAACGAAGAAAAATTTTGTGTATGAGGGATTTGTAAGAATACTTTTTACCTGTGTAAATTTATCATTAAGATTAAGCAAATCTAGCATTACTGGATCTTTTTGAATCTCCGCTAAAACTTCATCTTTCCTGAAAGATAATTGAGCTCTAAGCCCTAAAGCCTCTTTTCTACTTTCTATCATCTTTTTTAACCATAAACCGTAGATATTACTTAAGGATAAAAGACGAATTGCATTTGCAACAGCTGCGGTATCAAAAACAATTCTATCAAAATTCTTACCTTCTTTCAATATTATATCCATTACCTTGTCGAACATTGCAGATTCTTGAAATGCAGGATTCGTTGTAGCTATATCTATGAAAGGAGTTGGATCTAAAGGTATTTCAGCCCATTTTAAAAACTCTCTAAGTCTTATTGAAACGTTTTCTCTATATCTTTCAACAGCATCAGTTATATCTACTTCAACTGCAAAAAGTTCGCCCTCGCTACCTATTTTTTTAATATTTCCTGAGCTTAAATCTTCTCTAAATAGATTGGTTAAAGAATGAACAGGATTTAATGATGCTAATAAAGTTCTTGAACCAATGTTTGCTGAATATAAAGCTATAGCTGCTGCTACAACTGTCTTACCAACTCCTCCTTTTCCTCCAACAAAGATGAACTTTGCTCCTTGGCTTAAAATTTTTTCTAAACTCATATTATAATTCATTAAATACTTTCAAGTGATAATCTTGCTCAGCTAAGTATTGCGATACTGATTCAAGCATTTTCAATCCTTTAGGCTCTTTTTCGAACATAGGGATTATAGCAATAACTTTATTTCCAAACTTCGATTTGATTTCCTTTAAATATTCAGATTGCGCATTAATTCTATTTTTTAGAAGTTCGGGAATATTTTTATTCAATAATTCTTTAGGATAAACTTGGTTTACAATTATTCCTGAAAGATCCATTTTAAGCTCTTTAAACATTTTAATCGCCTTTTCTGTATCATCAATACTTAGCTTCTCAGGTGTAATTACCATAAAAAAGGCTGTAGTTTTTCTATTTGTTATTAAATTTGTAAATGAGTTGATTCTTGTTTTGATGTAATTTAGCTCTTTTATCACTTCATTTTCCTTAACTTTTTCGCCACGCATTCTTGCAATTATTTCTTCATACTTAGCAGCTTCTTTCATAGTTTCAGAAATTTTATCTATCCAAAGGTTCAATATTTCTGCCATAGATATCATTCTTACACCATGACCGAAAGGTGGCATGTCGAATATGTAATAATCAAATTCACCCTTGCTAACGACATCAACCATTGCATCATATGTAGCTGACTCATACATTGCGGGTTCTGCTGCAGCTGAATCAATATAATTTTCTATTTCTTCAGGAATTTTATCGAGTAAATACATTTGAATAATCTTTTTCTTAATTTCTTCTTGATACTCTTTGATCTTTTTATCAGCATCGATTTCCATAAGAAAGAGGTTTCTAGCTACTTCGATTATTCCTTTACCAAAGGCGTCTATTTCAAATATATCGCTTAGTGAAGCCTGCGGATCAGTACTAAAGCAAAGAACCTTTTTGCCCTTTGAAGCAAGATAATAAGAAATCGCAGCACTGCATGTTGTTTTTCCTAAACCACCTTTACCTGCAAAAATTAAAATTTTAATATCGGGATTTTCTTTTAAAAAATTTCCTAAAGCCATTTTATCCTGATATGAGATCAGTAAAATCTCTTTCTCTCAACATCCTCATCTTCCATGATTTTATGTTAGGTACCATATAAGGTAATAGCCTTAATGAGTAATATGGTGGCAAAATGGGAAAGCCTAGCATATCTCCCAAAGTCATAAGCATAAACAAATGTTCCATGTACATTCTTGTTCTTAGCATGTAAGTTACGTTTCCATGCATTGCAAAACCATACATAAATTCTTTCAAGGGATTTGATTTCTTTTTATTTTCACCTTCTTTTTTCTTAAATATCATTTTTAACAATTATATAATAAAATAGAAAGAAAAAAAGCTTTATTTTGTTAATCCTCTCCCGGTTTAGCCATTGTTGTCTTACCTCCGATTGGTTGTGTTATTCCAGCTTCTTTTCTATATGTTAATATTGATTTGAACAAATAATATCCCATTGTTATACTAAGTATTACTAATGAGAGACCGACTAAGAAAGCTATAACATCAAAAGCTGAAACTATAGGATATGGAGTTATTCCATAACCCATTAAGAAATTATAGAATAGCTGTTGAAGAGCTGTTAAAGGCTTTGTTGGATTGAATGAATGAGAAAGGAACAAATACGCTGTATAAGCAATCGCTGCAATTGTTGTTACAATCATGAAGGATCCAGGAATTAATGTATACCAACTTGGTTTCTTAACTTTAGTTAGATATGTAGCTACTAGTAACAAAGCAAATGCGGCAAACAGCTGGTTTGTTCCTCCAAAATATTCCCAAATATAATCGAAGGTAAACGTTGCAATCAAAGCAAGTGCTAAAACTAATATTAGAGTTGTTGCAACATATTTATTACCTAAAATCCTTATCGACCCTTTACGTTCAGAAACCATATCAGCTAATACAAGCCTCCAATATCTTATAACTAATGTCTCTACTGTAACACCCATAAACAATAGGAATGCACCAAAGAATAGAACAAAACCATTGTATAATGCTTTACCTAATATACCTGATGCCAAAGTAGCAGCTCCAAGAACATAACCATTTGCTCCCAAAACTGTTGCACTTATCACTGAAATCGCAGCGAAAGCGGACAAAGCTACGATTGATTCGGTAAACATTGCTCCTCCTCCTACTGGTAAAGCATCTATTTCACTTTCTACTTGCTTAGAGGTTGTCCCACTGCTTACCAGACTGTGCCAACCTGAAATTGCACCGCATGCTATTGTTACGAACAATAATGGCCATAAAGGAAAGCCTGTAAAGCTAGCTGTGAAACCAACGAAAGCAGGTCTTGTAAAGCTTACACCACTTATGGGAGAAAGCAACGCAGAAATTATTACCAAAGCAACTGAGGCAATCGCTGGATAGAAGGCAAGATAATTGAAAGGTAGAATTAATGAAGGAAGAGGAACGATTGCAGCTATTGCTAAAATTATTGCGAAAATTATTGACCAAAACATTACAGAGCCATATACACCTAGAAAGTTAGTTGCTGGAAATTGAACATAATAACCTACAACATATCCGATTGCAACTAAAATTAATGCTAATATAGTCGCATAAAAAATGTTCCATCTAGCTTTGAATACAAGCTGGCCGAGTATTACTCCTGATAGTAACGTTATGAAAATTATGTAGAACGATCCTGAAAATCCGTTCGCTGTTGCAGCTAAAATGTAAACGAATGCTGCTGTTAATAACCAGAAATAAATAAACAAATAGCTTAACAAAACACTTCTTGCTCCCTTACCTACTAAGTTATATGTTATTGGGCCAAAGGACCTTCCTTCGTTCCTTACGGATAAAAACATTGCACTGTAATCTTGTGCCCATCCAATGAATATTACACCGATGACGATCCAAAATAATGAAGGAAGCCAACCCCAATACTGAACTGCTAAAACTGGTCCAACGATTGGTCCTAACGCTGCAACACTTTTAAATTGGAAACCATAGAGCACATATCTATTAACCGGAAAATATTCTACACCGTCCATGTACATTGTAGCTGGTGTTGATCTCTTTGGATCAGGTTCCCATACTCTTTTATCTATCCATCTAGCGTAGAATCTATATGCAATATAATATAATACTAGTCCAATTAATACATATGGTGCCGGTGTTGATAAGAAATCTGTCATACTCTGCTAATATTAAAAATTTTCGAATATATAAGCATTAATTTAAAAATATAAAAAATAGTCGAAAAGATATTTTTTCATACATAATAATATGAATAAAGAATCAATTTAGAATAATTAACAATTTATATAAATTCTCGTTAAGTATTGATGTGAATAAAGGTATTAGTACTGTTGTGGGTAGCTTGATATTCCTTATGATAATGATAGCTTTCTTTGCTACTTTCTCTTATATTCAAAATCAGTTTGTAAATTTTTTGAATTCAAATTTGAGTAATTTAGCAAATAATTCTCAAAAAAATCTTGAAAGCTTACATATACTTTCTGCAGCTTATGATACTTATCTTCCTAGTAATATAACAGCATCATCGAACGAAAATTCAAGCTATACATTAATTGATGTCTATAAACCTTTTGATGGAATATATGCAGTATTTACTAATTCAACAACAAAAACTAAGTTAGTGAATCTTATATCAACAACGTTTTCAATATATATTCCCAATTTTACTAAATTTTATACAAATACTTCATATAATGCCTATTTAAATTTAGTTTATAATCTTCGAATTAGCTGTACAGCTAATTTTGGACCTAAGATATACGTTCTATACGCTAGCGTTGCAAAAACATTAAATTTAACAATATACTCAAATACGCTTCAATCTAATTCAGATAATCATCCTTCATGTAGATCACCTATCGTTACAGGTTTTACTTTTAATACAACAATTTTTATCTTAAACAAAAATTTTGTACAAAATAATCTGTTAAATATAACCCTTAACTTACAAGTTCAATTTAATAGTGAAGATAATAAAACTGTTAACATAGGAAATGCTGAATTAGATATTGATTATATTTCGTTAAGAATCTTTATTAATCCTCCTACTATAATACCTGTCTATGTTTTAAACAATAGCCCATTCACAAGCTTAATAACGCAGGTAATAGTCTTTAACACTTATACTAACTACATTAATAATACGAACATAGCGATACCTTCAGGAGCTATTAAACTAATAACGCTTAAATATTTACCTAACGCTAATGTTAAGCTTATAACAAGTTTAGGAAATGTTTATCAAGCTACTATAGGAAATTAATCTAAAAATTTTAATTCTTTTAGTTGCATTTCTAGACTTTTTATTACATTCTTATCTTCGAATGAAAGTAAGTTAATGCCATATTTTCTACTAAAATCTTCGATTTGCTTGTCAGTTTTTGTATTTGTAACTATAAACAGAGCGACATTCTTGGCATCTATTGTCTTTATATGGAAGCGCAATAAATCCTCTATCGTTAGTTTATTAACGTAAGTAAAAGCTGAATACTTGTCATTCTTTTTAAAAACTAAATCGAAATCATGTTCAATTCCACTTTCTCCTTTAATTTTTGAATCATCTTTAAGAATAAAACCATTTTCTATTAAGAAGTCATAAATGTTTATCCAAGGCTTATATAATTTTGTAATTTTCTCCCATCCGCTTTTATCAATTTCGTAATAATAAATCGTTTCAATATTATATATTTCGTTACTAGGATCAAATTTATTTCCACAATCATTACAATAATGCGTTATTCTACCTTCAACAAAATTTTTACCACAACTTTTACAAGTAAAAACATGGGCTCTTAAATTCAAATCACTTTTTTTAATTTCTCTTTTACATACTGGGCATATTTCTTTATTCCCTTCTTTGAAAGTTGAAAGTGTTCCTGTATATCCGCACAGTGTATGTGTAGCAATTGTTTCACCTTCAACAAGTATGGAACCACAAAATGGACATTTATAAAAGCTACTAATGTAAAAACTACCACATGCATTACATTTTACAACCGTTGCAAAAACTTTTTTCTTCATTATACCTTCAGATACTAACTCATTAAAAATAGAAATATCCGTAAGACCCAAATCACTTAAAATTTCATATTTAATTTTAGCATGATCTATACTAGGCTTAATTTTTTCAATTCTTCTATTAAGAATATATTGAATTATTGTTAATTTTTGTTTGAAATTCAATAATAAATTAAGTTCATGAAATATTATTAACTTTTTTAACGGACCCGCTGGAATTCGAATCCAGGCCTGGAGCTCCGGAGGCTCCCGCTCTATCCAGCTAAGCTACGGGTCCATCCAATTTAAAATATAGATAAAAGAAATTTATTTATGTTAGGGCCAGTGGTCTAGCGGACTATGATGTAGGCCTGCGGAGCCTAAGATCGCGGGTTCAAATCCCGCCTGGCCCATTAAAACATATAAAGGATAATATCTTTTAATAAATTCATAAATAATGAAGATATACAAAGAAAATAAAGATTCAAGAGAACTTTTGAAACAATTATTAGAAGATTTAGATAATGATGATGTTATTTATTTAAGGAGATTCCCTGAACCAGTAGGAGAATTTAGGTATAGAGATTTGTTGAAAAAAATGTACTTTGAAATTGGTTCTTGCTTAGCTGTTGTGTGGTTATTTTTTGAAGATGGCAGAATAAAAATTTATTCCTTTTTAATCGAAGCCAATTTAGAAGAAGGAGAAGTAAAAAATATAACAGCAATAAACGGTTTCGTTCAAGGAAAATTGATAGAAGAAAAAGGTTCAATGAAAGAAATTGTGATTTTTGAGAAATCATATTTCAATAAAGGAGAAGAAATACTACATTATTTAGAAGAAGTTGGAAACAAATACAGAGATAGAGAAATAAAAGCTACATTAAAAAATGCATTAAAAGAAGAAATTGGCTAAGAATTTTAAGGTTTTTGTTACCGATATAGATGGAGTTATAACGAATATTGATAGCATTTGGCAATATGTTCATGATAAGTTAAACGTTTCAAAAATAGCCAGAATTAATTATGAATTATATCATTCAGGTAAAATAGATTATGTAGAATGGGCTAGAAGGGATATTGAGTTGTGGAAAGGTGTTAAATACGATGATTTCATGAAAATAATTAAGAGTGTTGAAATAAGGAAAGGGAGTGAAGAATTATTTAATTATTTGCATACAAAGAAATTAAAAATTATTGCCATAAGTGGAGGATTGTTGCCGTTACTTCAATATTTAAATGAAATGTTCCATTTTACTTTTTTCATTGCTAATGAAATTAGTTTTGAAAATGGGGTTGTGTCAGGAAAATTTAGGATAAACGTAAAGCCACATAATAAAGGAAGAATATTGAAAAAAATATTACAAAAATTAAATATTAGTAATAAAGAATGCATAGGAATAGGAGATTCTCAATTCGATATGCCTATGCTTAGATATTGCGGTTACAGTATAGGTTTTAATCCTAAGGATAAAAGATTATTTAAAATATGCGATACTATAATAAAATCTAATACCCTCTTCGAAGTTTTGAATAAAATAAAAGAACTAATAGAATAATTTTACTCCTCAATTACAATTCTTGTTTTTAAAGGTAATTTTGAAGCTGCCTTTCTCAATGCTTCCTTTGCTACATCCAATGATGCCTTATCACATCTTATATACATAATTTTATCATATTTATCTACTATAGCAGCTGTACCTATAGGTCTACCAAATGATAACCTCATTCCTTCCTGTAATCTGTCTGCTCCTGCCATTGCTAACATTTTATTTTCTCTAATGACGTGAAAAGGATATTTAATAATCTTTAAATGATAATTAGATACCCCGACTTTACTTTCCATCGTCTTTGTAGCTATAACTCTTGCAGCGTCCAGTGCATTATGTCTTATTAGGCCATCTTCATAGGCATAAAGTGTTAATTTTACAGGAAATTCACCCTTTGGGTTTCCATAATCGTATTTTGTTATCTTAGGCGGAGGAAATCCTGGAATATACTCTTTTCGAGTATATGGCATTGTATCAAGTTTATTGTAGCATCTTCCCGGTCTTATAGGCATATGATACTATTTATTTACTACTTACTATATATAATTTAAATTACCATTTTACAATTTCTAAATGTGCGAATTGTACTTGTTCAGCCAAGTTATGAATTTAATATTGGATTAGTAGCGAGAGCAATGAAAAATTTTGGTTTTAAAGAACTATACATAGTTAAACCAGAATCTTTTGGTGATGAAGCTATTAAATTCTCTTCACATGCTGCAGAAATAATTAAATCGGCTAAAATTTGCACTACATTAGAAGAAGCTATTAACGATGTCGACCTTGTCATAGGTACTAGTTCAAATATAGGTAATGATAGAAATTTAAGAAGAATAGGAATTCCAGTAACAGAGATAAAGAATATAGCAAAAGGTAAAATTGCTGTGTTATTTGGAAATGAAAGAACAGGGCTTACAAATGAGCAAATTGATAAATGTGATATTTTAACTTTTATACCTACCTCTGATGAATATCCTTCGATGAATTTAGCTCTTTCTGTAGCTGTATTCTTATATGAGATGAAAAGAGATGAGAAAATTAGAACTGTTAAATACGAAATCGCTTCTAAAAAAGATAAGGAAGAAATTATTAATTTTTTAAGGGATTTATTAGTACTGTCTGACCTTAAAGGAATTAAGCTAGAACATAGCCTAATTGTTTTTAAGAGACTATTGGATCGAGCCTATTTATCTAAGAGAGAAGCTAAAACTCTACTAGGAACCTTTGCAAGAATTAGAAATAGATTAAAGTTATATTTAAAGCAAAATTAAGATAAAAATCATAAATGAAAGGAAAAATCCTTGCGATAACTTCATTGGTACATTTTATAAATGACGGAAATACACTTCTCATGCCTGTAATATATTCTTACATTTTAATTTCCTTGAATCTAAATAGTTTAATTATTGGTATAATATCAGCTATATTTTACATCATCTCAGCAATAGCATCACCTTTATAAGTAAAAAAGGAGATGAATATTGGAATCCTCTACTAATTATAGGTGCTGAATTAATAATATGGTTTATATCCTTGATTATCACAGCTATAGGAATCCTCGAAAGAAATTTATATGTTACTACCGCAGGTATAAGTTTAGGAGGATTTGCTTCAGCTTTTTATCATCCAATGGGTGGTTCTGCATTAACTTATGTTTATGGTATACAAGCAGGTTCAGCAATGGGAATTAATGGTGCTTTTAGCAACTTAGGCACAGCCTTGTACCCTTCAATAATGTTCGGTCTACTTTCTTTTTTATCCATTACAAATCTAGGTGTTTTTTATTCACTTATAATATTATCTATTGCATCTTTAATTGCTTCAATACCATTAATGCTTATCAAATTTAGAACACCTAATAAAAATTACGTTAGAGACAGGAATAACCAATTTGTCATTTCCTTTCCATTGATAATATTAACTATTATAATGTTATTAAGAGCAATATTCACTCAAGGAGTTATTCAATTCTTACCTACAATGCTAATTACCGAATACAGTTACAAATTTAACATCGATCTTGGATACACGTTAACCATAATATTTGCGGCAGGTACATTGGGTCAACCAACACTAGGTTATCTTTCGGATAAATTTGGTAGAGTTATTCTATTAACCCTTTCAACAATTTTTTCTATATTTTTCTTTTTTATCTTTATTTATACAGCATTACCTTACTTTCTTATAATTTTCGGATTATTCGCATTAAGCAATTTTTCTTTAGCATTATCTTTAGCAGGTGAAATAGCAAAAAAAGAAGGTACAGGACTTGCTAATGCTTATGTTTGGGGTTTAGGAAATACAACTGGAAGTGCAATTGGCCCTGCATTAGTTGGATTACTTTCACAATATTTTTCAATATCTTTTTTTCTTCAGATATTAAGTTTATTCGCAATTTTATCTATATTCTTGGTTTTTGCAATATCTAAAAAAGAAGAAGAAATTAAGGTTCAAGCTTTGCATTAGCTACTTCATTAAAGTATACTTCTCTGCTATAAGTAATGTTGTCTTAGCAATATCAATAGGATTCTTACCAAATATATAACATATAGATTCATATCCTTTCCTACCATCATCAATTAAAATCCTTGGAATTTTTTTATTCTTTAAATATTCTCTAAATGAAAAAACAACAGGATCTTCTTCATCATCATATCTTAGATTATAATTGTATTCAATTTCCAATTCTTTAATGATTTTTAATATTGATTTGTCAAATTTTATGTATATACAGGATCGAATGGAATTATCTTTTTTATGTGCAAGAATTAACATCTTAGCTAGATGATTAGATGCACCAAATTCAGGATCAGCTAAAATCTTTATTCCAGATTTATATTTAATTATTCTGCCTGGAAAAGCTAGCACGTCATTAATCTTTTCGGCTTTATCTTTAGCGTATGCAATATTGGTATTGATTTGAGGCATAATATATGGAAAGAAAGGAGATGAATTTAATAATTTGAAAGCTTCCTTCAATTCATTTTTCATTCTAACATCTTCAAGGAAATCACTAGCTATATTGGACTTTAAGCATATTGTGCAATTCTGATTTAAACCTGCCATTTTATAATGGTACTGACATATCTTACCATTCGCCAATAAATTTTGCCAATAACTGTTTATCATTCGAAGTGCGAAAAATTTATCTATAGTGTTTTCACTAAAAAAATTGTCGACTAATAATGTTATATCTTCTTTTTTTAAGCCCATCATTTGTAAATTATCCAAAGATTTTTCATAACTCGATTTTAGATAACCATTAATTCTTGCTTGTGTTATTCCTAAAATTTCTGCAATTTTTGTTTGGCTATAATTCCTCTTATACAATTCATGAGCAAGAATAACTCTAATGTTGGGTAAAAATTCTTTAACGAAAATTTCTTCCGGAAATAACATTATAACTAAATTATAATTTATTATAAATAAATTATAAAGCTTAATTCAAGCCTCGGGCGGGATTTGAACCCGCGACCTCTGCATTACCAGTGCAGCGCTATAACCAGCTAAGCCACCGAGGCACAATTTACAATTTAATTTATAATAATGAGTATATAATATTTTTAGAGTAATAGCGGGGGTTCCCGAGCCAGGACAAAGGGGCAGGTCCAAAATGGGGCCAAACTTAAGATCCTGTGCGTTAGCGCTGCGTGGGTTCAAATCCCACCCCCCGCATAATTAATGAGATGTTACTATATCGATTAAGCCATTCTTTTTAGCTATTCTATCACTTAAATTTAGTAATAACCAAGAAACGAATAAATAAGCAAAGGAAAGTAAAGCTAAAATTTCCAATTGATGATAAACTTCTAAATTTATGTTGCCCAAAATTATTTCCCTATTTAAATCTATCCATACTTTTATTGGTAACAAATCAGAAACAACGTTTAAGGGAAATGGAAGCAAGCTAGAGGGAAATATTATATTTCCAAATAGTAAAAGAGAACCCATAATAGATTCTATAACAATCCAACCATATTGAGTTGTAAAGAACATAATTGATGCTATTAAAAAACCTAAAGCTAATATCCAAACAAATCCTAGCAAATAATTTAATACAAGCAATAGCCAATAAACATGAAGTTGGCTTAAAGGATATTGTATTATTAAAGAACCTATTATGAAAGATACAAACAAAGGCAAAATTCCTTCAATATATTTGTACATACCTCTTCCCATTAAATAAAAAGGAAGCTTAATGGGTAGTATGTATATGTATTTTAAAATTTTATAATGTTCCCTATCATCCCATAGCGTATAAGCAACTCCCATTATGCCGCTTCCAACTAAATTGTAAAAAGCCTGTCCAACAAGTATAAAGTAGCCATATTGCTGATTTGACCTTGCTGCTACAAAAATAAATAGCATTAATAAAAGAGTAAATGTAGGTCTTACTATTATGTAAATTAAATAATTCTTAATGCTTGTCCAATTTGCTTCTATCTTATATGATACCCATAACAAAGAAAATATTTTATTTATTACAATTTTTATTCCCATTTTAAAGTGATTGAACCTGTAATTCTACCTTCATTTTCCATTTTCTTAAGCAATTTAATTGCAATATATGCAAATACAATTGTAAGAAAAATTAATGCAATATAAACCCAAATAATATCATAAAAATTTTTGTTTAAAATAAGAAGTTCACGCATGCCTTCTATGCCTAAAGCTAAAGGTATTATAGAGACCAAAATTTGAATTGCTAAAGGAAAAACATTAATTGGAAAATAAACTCCTGAGAGGAATAATATAGGTTCTCCTAACAATTCGTTTATTTTACTAACACTTCTTCCAAATTTTAAAAATGAAGAAGCAAATATCATTCCTAGCGAATATAAAGATGATAAGGTCAACAAGAAAAGTCCTAATGTTGGTAATAAAGCAGAAGAATTCAACTTTATATTGAATAATAATATCGTCAATATCAAAACTCCTAGTGCTCTTAAAGTCATGTTAAAAGCTCCACCCAAAGCCATACCCAATAATATACCAGTTAGAGGCGCTCCGCTCGTTATAAATAAAGGTAAATTTCCTTGTTCTTTTTCCCAATAAAATTGTGAAGCCATACTCCAAAGAATATTATACCAAAAAGCAATCATCGATGCACCAACTGCAGCTGAAGCGAGATATATCTCAGGAGCATTTAATGCTTTATATGCAAATAAAATTGCTGAAACTCCCAATAAGGGAAGAAATACATCAGCTATGTAATGAGTAAAATCTCTATTTGTTCCTTTTATTCTCACATATGCCCTTGCATAAGCTACTTTTAGCATATGTTTCATCATCTTAGTTTTCTACCCACTAAATACAAGAATACATCCTCCAATGTAGGCTCCTCTTTATTTAAGTTTAATATTCGTATTTTGGAATCTCTAAGTAAACTAATTATATCAGCGATTATAGATTCATCTTTAGTTACAATTCTTATATTAGATATATTAGAAGCTACATCATTATCTGAAGCTAATGCTTTTATACCTTCTATACTTTTTATATTGGATAAAATATTTTCTGATATTAAAGAAGTTTTTAACTCAAATACATGCTCATTAGATACTAGGCTTAACAATCTTTCAACAGTGTCAACTCTAACAATTTTACCTTTATGTATTATTGCTATTCTATCGCAAAGCTGTTGTGCTTCAGCCATATAATGAGTGGTCAATAATATTGTTCTCTCTTTATCTTCATTTATCCAAGATTTTATATAAGCTCTTATTTCA
>JAFMCU010000042.1 GCA_017857595.1 Thermoprotei archaeon | reverse complement strand
TAAAGATCCAGAGACTGCACTTCTAATGTTCCAAAGTGGTCAAGCAGATATTGTTTATGGCTTACCAACACAAGATTTTCCTGTTTTGAAATCTATGGAAGCTCAGGGACAAGCATCGATATACTTCTTCCCCACACTTACATTAAACTTCTGGGTATTCAATTTAGATATTTATAAGAATGGTACGTACTTTGGTTCACAATATCATATTCCTGAATATTATTTCATGAATCTAAAAGTAAGAGAAGCATTCGCTTATGCATTTGATTATGATAATTATTTAAACAATATACTTGGAAACGCAAAGTATGGCGGAGACTTTGGATTCAGTTTCTGTGGTGGAATACCAAAGGGCATGCTTTATTATGTTCCATTTGATCAATTAAAAGATTGCCCAACCTATAATCTTACTTATGCAAAGCAACTTCTTATCGAATCAGGTATGTATAATGTCAGTGTTAACTTTCCAATCATAGTTTTTGCTGGCGATCCGGTTGACTATGTAGCCGCACAACAATGGGCACAATCTTTACACTCAATAGACCCTAATATAGTAATGACCCCAATATACTTAGAATTACCAACAATTGTTGGATATGTGGTTCCAAATCAAAATCCTATGCCTATATGGTTAGGAGGTTGGATCTCAGATTATCCTTATCCTTCGGATAACATTAACGCAATGTTCTTGCAAGGCGGATTCTTTCCATCAGGAGACGGTTGGAGTGTAGATTTATTAAATAAAACAGGATATAAAGATGAAGCTAATCTGTATGCATAGTTGAATAAATTAATTATTCAAGCTGACTATACTTTAAATTCAACACAAGCTTCTCAATTATTTAAACAGGTTGATCAAATTGCAGTTGATCTATACATGTATGTTTATACATATCAATCCAATGGATACTGGGTTGTTAAACCATACATAACTCCATATCAAAATGATATATCATATCAATCACACCCAATTATTGCAGGTGCTGGAGCAAGCCTATTCTTCTGGTGGAATAAAGGTTAAAAAGAATTTTTTAAATAATCTAAAATTTTTTTAAAAGAAACAAATTTTTCATGTGCTATTTTAAGTTTATCTAAATTTTTGCTAAGTAATGAATCCTCTACTGCAAATATTTTATTACTTTTAACAGCCGGAAAAACATCATTAAAACCATCTCCAACATATATTACAAAAAAATTATCTTTCTTATATTTCTCAACAATTGCTTCTTTGAAGTTTTTATAATTACCGTTAAATTTCGGAAATTTTCCAAACAATTTCCCGTTATAATTATTTACTTCTAAGCAATATACTTTAGCATTAATCAGTTTTTGTGTAAGGAAATATTTAATATACGTGCTTAATCCGGCACTTGCAATTATAAATTCAATATTATTTTCATCGCAAAACGCGATTAAATTAGATGCATATTCTCTTTCAATCAAAAAATTTTTTGCATATTCTAATATTTCAAATTCTTTCAAATGACTTATCATAGAAAATTGCTTTAAAATTGCATCTTCCAAGTTCATTTTACCTTCTTCAACTAAATAATCATAAAGTCTCCAATCATCATTTGCAAACTTGTCTAAAATCTTTTCGAACACATCGTAAATTACTATTGTTCCATCAAAGTCAGATATGATCGTTAGTTTTTTCATTAGATTAATCAAGGCTTAAAGAATCTTATATCGATTACGTTAACTTATAAATAATAAATAATATTCCTTATAAACAATGAATCTTAAAAAATGGGAAAAAATAGATTCTAAGTTAATTTACTCTTCTGAATATTTCCAAGTATATCTAGATACTGTGATAATACCCAATTCAGAAAAAATTAATTATGATTGGTATTTAGCACCTGATTTCTGCATTATAATTCCGCATAGAAATAACAAATTCGTCATGATTGAAAATTATAGATATCCAGCGGATACCTTTTCTCTCGAATTTCCGGCAGGCCATATTGAGAAGGATGAAGATATTTATCAAGCTGCAAAAAGAGAACTTTTGGAGGAAACTGGATATGTTGCACAGGATTTGGATTATCTAGGTTGGTATTATGTATCATCTAGAAGCTTGCAAAAAGGTCATGTATTCTATTGCAGAGAATTGAAAAAAGAAAAGATAAATAGAGAAGTCTCTGAAATACAGAGAATCAAAATAGTTAGTTTAAAGTATTTAGAGAATGCGGTTGCTAAGAATATTATAAAGCATGCTGCAACGTTAGTTGCTTATGCCTTCTTTAAAAATAAGCTCAAGCATTAATGATATTTATTCATACGTTATTTTAAATTATGGTACTAAGAAAAATGGAAGAGTATTTGAATTCATTAAGGGAAAATGATAAGCATAAAGAAGTTTATTATAGAGGTAAGAAAATAAGATCTTTTTTGGAGCATCCTACACTTAATATAGCAGCAAAACATACAGCTAAATTATTCGAATTTCCTGATAGAGGGTATTATGATGAAACCATGAATGAAGAAATAAGCAAGTATTTTAAAGTTCCAAGGAATTCCGATGACCTTCTTAATAGACACACATTGATTTATAATAACACCGTTTTCTGCAAAGGAGTATTTAATATTTCTCAAGCAATTGGAAGCGATGCATTATTCTCTTTGATGATAGTTTCAAAGATAGTTGATAGAAAGCTTAATACTAATTATTACGAAAAAGTTCAAAATTACTATAAATACGTTGCTAAAAATGATTTAGCATTAGCTGTAGCTCAAACGGATGTTAAAGGTGATAGATCAAAAAGACCTAGTGAACAAGATGATCCTTATCTTTATTTGAAAGTATCTGAAGTTAAGAAAGATGGGATAGTTGTTAACGGTGCAAAAGCACATACAACACAATCAGCTGTTGCTGAAGAATTAATTGTTTTACCTACTAGGGCCATGAAAGAAGGTGAAGAATTATACTCAGTAGCATTTTCCATACCTACAAATACGAAGGGTTTAAAATTTATTATTCGGCCTATAGAAGAATTGGAAGGTAATACAAGCTCTATAATTAGTAAAGAAGATTACGAATTTGAAACCTTAACAATTTTTGAAAATGTTTTTGTTCCATGGGAAAGAGTATTTTTATTTAAAGAATACAATTTTTCTGGTTATCTAGCAAATTTATTTGCAACGTTTCACAGATTTACAGCAATCTCATACAGGTCTGCTCTTACAGATTTATATTTAGGTACTACTAGCTTACTTGCAAAGGCAAATGGAATTGAAAATGAGAAACATGTTAGAGATGATATATTAAACATAATTCTATACAAAGAAATAATGAGAATGAGTGCAATTGTTTCAGCCTTAAAAAATAATTATCAAGAGAATATTGCTATACCAAATCCAATTTACACTAACATAGGTAAGCTGTATTCCAATGAAAATTTTATTAAAGTTGTCGCATCACTTATAGATGTTGCAGGAGGAATTATAGCAACTTTGCCTTCTGAAGAAGATTTAAATAATGATGAATTAAAAGCGTATATGGAAAAGTTCCTAAAAGGTAAATATTCAGGTAAAGAGAGAATAAAATTATTAAAATTGGCCAAAGAACTTGCTTCTAGTAGCTTCACAGGATATTTATTAACGCTTATGTTGCATGCGGAAGGTTCAATGGAAGCAAGTAAGATTGGTTTAATAAGGGAGTATAATTTAAAAGATGTTGAAACATTTGTTGAAAATATTTTAAAATAATATTTAGTTATAAAATATTAATAATTTTAAAAAAATTTTTATAATTATATCTTAATTTAAAAATAAATTTTAAATATAAATAAATTTTTAGTTTACAAAATTCAAATAAACAATTGAATAGAAATTCATTCATATAACAAAATAACAATAGTCTAAAATTTAAATATTCTATTTCTTTAATAACAAGCTTAGAAGTGATAATAAGAGTTTCATTAATAAGGCTGAAGGAATTGACGTTAAATCAAGAGAAATTTCAAACAGAAATTAGAAAAATTTTTCAAAATGGATATATAAGTTACTGTGCGCAATAGGGAAATAAAGCATATTAAGAATTTTCCGTATTTAGCCGAACAAAATAAAAAATTAATCAGAAATTTTAACTGTATCATTGCAACTTTGAGATGTTTTCTCATACGTTCTTCATCAAATAACGTATTTTGTATTTGCAAGCCTTTCGCTGAATTCCCATAAATGTTTAGCAAGCTCAACATCATAGGAAACTGCTGATGACTTTT
>JAFMCU010000041.1 GCA_017857595.1 Thermoprotei archaeon | reverse complement strand
CTTTTCAAGGCGGGGAGGAAGTCAGAATTATTGAAAAGCTTGTCTTTTTAGAATGATGAGGAATTCAGCACTACTGATTGTTAAATATTTTTGTTCTTATAAACAATTAAATTAATTTTCTTTAATCTCGAAGCTTTTTCTAAATAGAACCAAGATTAAGAAAGAGATTAGAGGTAGCAAAAATGACCATATTAATCCCAAATAGAAAGAACCTAAAATTGAACCTAGAATCGGTACTATTAGTAATGAACCATCGCCTATATCACCTGTAGCTATACCATAAGGAATAGAAATTGACGTATATCTTATTTTTGATTTAAAGATTTCTATCATGAATGCAGCCAATGGTCCATAAGTCATACTAGACAAAAATATTTGAATAAAAACTAAGAAAAATATTCCTATGTAATTTTTCTGAATTACAAAAATAGGAATTAAATAATATACGGGTATAACAATAATCGAAAATAATAAATTACCTAATGCTAAGATTATAAATCTACCAATCTTATCTGATAACCAGCCAAAGAATATAAAAAATGGAATTGATAAAGCAAAGGACAAAATCATTATTTCAGTCACAATTAAAAAATTCAAATGCAAATAACTTTGCATGAAAATTGAGGATATGTATTGAGCTGTATGCCAAACAACGCTTGAGCCGCCAGCTATTAAAATAATAATCATTATTAATTTTAAATTATTTTTATCCAACAAACTCTCTTTTATTGGATTGTTTGAAATTTCTTTTCTCCTTATCAATTCTATAAATATAGGAGTTTCGCTAAGTCTTAATCTAGAAACAATTCCAACTATTAAAAGGATTGAGGAAAATAAAAAGGGAATGCGCCATCCCCATAATAAAAAGTCTTCATATCCTAAAAACAAGTTGGATAAATATGAGGCTAGACTTGCTAATAATAGCCCAGTAGTTGCGCTTGCTTGAACGTAGCTTGTCCAATAACCTATTTTGTTTTTTGGAGAACTTTCTGCTAAAAATATGGATGCACCAGGCCATTCGCCTCCTAAGGCTAATCCTTGTATAATCCTTAAAATTACAAGCAATATCGGAGCAATTATTCCAATTGAAGAATAAGTTGGTAAAAGGCCCGTTAAAAACGAACATGATCCCATAATTATTATGGTAAAAGTGAACGAGTATTTTCTACCTAATTTATCGCCAATACTTCCAAATATTAAACCACCTAAAGGTCTAACTGCAGCGCCTGCAACAAAAGCACCTATAGAAGAGAGAACTGAAATGAAATAATTTGTCATAGGAAAAAACACATGGGATAAAATTACAATTAACGATCCATATACAAACAAATCATACCATTCAATTACGGACCCTATGGTCGCCGATAGTATTATACCAAAAGTTGGCTTTTCGTTAACGTAAAAATTTGCAGAAGTTTTCTTCATTTTTTACAAAGGGAATGAGATGAGAAATATTTACGAATGTACTCTTCAAATAAATTACTGGTGCTTAGCAAAGACTTTAATGAAAAGTTATCTAAATAAGCCATAAGAAAATTATTTAGTTTAATAGCTAGCTCATAACATTTTTTTATCATATACTGCAACAGATTTTGTTAATATTTAAAAATTTTGCCACTAATTATTGTTGTGTCTCATGCTAAAAAATATGGATTACTTAATGAATTGCAAGTTGAAATATTAAAGTTAAGAGCTCGAGGATTAACACAAGCTGAAATTGCTAAAAGATTAAATTTGAGCAGATCATATGTTTCTATGATAGAGCTTAGAGCTAAGCGTAAGATAAAAGCTGCTGAAGAAACTTTAAAAATAGTTTCTTTGATTCAATCACAAGAATTAATTGTAATAAGGAAAGGTACACGTTTAGCTGAAATTCCTTTAGTTGTCTTAAAAGCTGCTGATAAAAGGAGAATCCATCTTAAAACAAATATAATAGAGATAATTCGAATGGTAAAGCTTGCTAATCCTCCTTGTATAAGGAAAGGTAGAACAGTAAGGGAGATTACTTTCAAAGTTTCTTCTGAAGGAAGACTTATTTTGCTTTATCAATAAGTATTAAAAATCTATCCTCAAATTAATGAATGTTCAATTATCATTGAAATTGATGTCAAGTACCCGCTTGTTAGCTTTGTATCAAAGATTTTTCTTATATGTGCCTTTTGAGTAAGTTCTTTCTTTGGCATTATTGAAGATTAAATAATTAATATTATGTATTTCCAATTATCTCAAAATTGAATTTTTCAATCATTATGTTTATTTTGATTTTCTTAGATCTACATAGAAATACTTGAAGTTAATTTTTCAATAGATTTTGTGAGTTATAAATAACTATGTTTAGCTGAATCAGATAGGATATTCATTTGTTGTATTTCCGAATATTACTATATTGGTATTTGATAATGAGAATAAAAGATTTGTATTATAAATTCCTGGAACTATTGCTTGAGTCTCCACTTCAGTACCTAAATTAGGAGGAAGTGCAGAATAATATTGAACAGAAGCTGCAGTGATTGTCTTCATAGCTCTAATTAATGCATTAATATTATTTAGACAATTGCCTGTTGCGTTGGTTAGATTTGATGGCACAACCTGCTGACATCTGCCTGTTAACGGATTGGGAAATATATTTGGATCATAAACTTTAACTATTACTAAATAGCAAGCAGTTGTTTCATTTTGAGTTATTGAATTAACTAAAATATCGTGAGCAGGAAAGTAAAGAACGCCCAACGGTAAACCAGCAAAAGTACGATTTACATATTTTTCATATAATAAAATCCCCCCTGAGAAAACTAAAGTCAAATTATCAGGACATTGAGCTTGCGTATTTGTTGCACCGCATTGAGTTAGTACCGTTTGATTATTGAAAACAGGGAATCCTTCTCGAGAAGCGTTCAATTCTTTTAGGCCAAATATCGATGGCCCTGCAAAGACCGGAAGTAAAACAAATAGAGGTTGAGCGCCTTTTGGGAACACACTAGCATTTAAAATAAAAGTACCACAGTAATTAGCGAACTTTATTGAGTTCTCATAGGATGCAACATTTTGTTGAGTAAGGTTTACTTGTTGTGAAAGACATGTGGTATTTATATAAACAAAGCTAATAACCTTACCATTATAAAAAGCTCCGCTTATTTTCATTTTCACATATTTTATTATAATCTTAGTTTGCGTTGGTTGATTTATTTGGATTGGCTTAGTTGAATATAATGTAAATGCGATTATTATTATGATTAATAAAATAGCTATTGTAGATACAAATGTGCGCATCGATACTTTACTTGAATCTTGTTTTCTCGCAAGAAATTATTACAAAATAAATATAAATCATTTTCTATTCCTAAAAATTCTGATTTTTTAAATAAGGTAATATTTAGTTATAAATCCAATTATTTATTGAATTTTCAAATAACGAAAATTTTATATAGTTGTCAATATGAAATTTTTATCCTATCTAAGCATGATACATAATGTATAAATTGAAAAATTAGAAAGGACCAAAAATTGCAAGATGAGCCATAACAAATATTATTGCAAGTTGGAAAATAGCTTGACTTCCCGCTGTTTTTAAATTTATATTCGTAAGTCTCACTATCTTTTCAACATTGGGTTTCTGTTTGTTTAATTCAAGGAACACTCTTATTTCATTTCTCATGAGAATTCCGAAACCTTGAACAGTAAGTATTATAACGATTACACCTGCAGCAATTATCCAAGGTGAAGTTATTATAAACCATCCTAATCTGTTTGCAAGATAGTAGCCTGCAGTAATTACGACTGCTGAGAGAGTGGGCATAAAAATCATAAGAAGAGGAGTTAACCTTTTTGCAACTTCTACCCTGCTGTTTACATCTAGCGATAGCATTATTCTACTCATTATTGTTCCCATGAACAAATCTATGCCTGTCCATGTTCCACCAGTTATTACATGAACGTAATCTAAAACCATTAAATTATTCAAAAAGTAAGCAACTAAGAAGCCAGCTATTACTACAATGGAGAGAGATAGACTTATTGTTAAGAATCTTTTCACATAAGGAGGAAAGGAAACTTTATTTTCTTCTTCGGATTTCATTAAGATTTTCTTTTTTTCAAATATTTAAGTTTATTGATTTTGCCTAAAATATTAGGCTTCAAATAGATCTGACCTCCTCGCTACCCTAGAAGGATGAAGGTTTTCCTTTTAGAGTAGCTCATTGGTTTCCAGCATTGATTCGGAGCTACATATCTCATTTGCTGGACAGTCGGGAGGATCAGAGCTTCCCCCATTTTATCTGGT
>JAFMCU010000021.1 GCA_017857595.1 Thermoprotei archaeon | reverse complement strand
TTCTATTCCCAAAGCTTTCAATAATTCCTTAACTTTAATGCTCATTTATTATGAAGATATTGAATAACAAATTTATTTCTTTATATATTTGTTAAAAAAAGGAAGATATTTGTTTCTTAATAATTTCCCTTTTTCAGGATTTTTTATCTCACAAACTGTTATTAAAGCACCTAAGCCTATAATTCTTGATACTATTTCTTCATATTTTTCATATATTTTCAGTCTTAATGCTGCTTCTTTAGAAGAAAGTAGAGCTAATTCCTTTAAAAGTTTTGATTGCATTTCTTTGCTTCCTCTTCTATTTCATAAATTTTATTTAAATCATTTTCCAAGTCCAATAGAATACTTTCCAATTCTTCGATAACTTTCTTTTTTTCTTCAATAGCTTTATTTATTTCTTCTAAATCCATGTTTCATTTTATAATTCTATGTTAATCCCTACTCCTCTTTTTAAAGCTTCTTCATATATATAATTAGCAACTAAAACATCTTCTATTGCTAAACCTACTGATTTGAAAAGCGTTATTTCTAAAGAACTTTCTCTTCCTTTTTTATTACCAGCAATTATTTCTCCCAATTCTATAATTTGTTCGCTTTTTATCAATCCTTTTCTAATAGGAATAATCAAATCTCCAGCTTCAAATAAGGCAGCTTCTTTAGATTCGACAACTATTTTGTTACATTTCAGAACTAAATCATCATCTATTTCTCTTGTTTCGGGTGTATGAGAACCAATTGCATTTATATGTGTACCTTCATTCACGATTATACCTTCAAAAACAGGTGTAGCGGAGGTCGTTGCAGTCACAATAATATCGCATTTTGCAACTTCATCAGGCTTTGCATAAATAGATTTTATTCCCTTATTTTTTTCAATTAGATTGCAAAGATTCTTTGCTTTGATTTCATTCCTAGAGCATATTTTAATTAATTCAATGTTCCTAATTTCAGAAATTGCAAAAGCATGTGACTCAGCTTGAACTCCACTTCCAAATATCCCCAATGTTTTTGAATCTTTCCTTGAAAGATAATCTGTAGCTAAAGCTGATGTCGCTGCTGTTCTTAATTTTGTAATCATAGAGCCATCAATCAATGCCTTTAAATATCCTGTTTTACCATCGAAAATTAAAACATTTCCAATTATTAAAGGCAATCCGACCTTCAGATTGTTCTCAAACGAGGAAACAATTTTAATGCCAAGTTGATTCTTTTCATGTATATACGCAGGCATAAAAAGCATAACATTACCTTTATCGATTCTCAAGCTAGTTCTTAAAGGATTAACTGTCTTTCCTTTAAAATGCAAGAGAAAAGCCTCCTTTAATTTTTCTATAGCTTTTTTATAATCGAATAATTTTTCTACATCATTTGCTTTTAAAATTAACATAATTAATTAAAGGTTTTCTCTTCTAAAAATTAATCATTTTGTAATTAGATTAAATTCTATGGTAAATTACAATTATTTAGAGATAGTAGATAATAAATCGTTTATAGAAGTTTATTTGAACAGGCCTGAAAAGCTAAATGCCATAAATGAAGGAATGCTTAATGAGTTGATCGACGCTTTTCAAAAAGCTCTAAGAAATGAATCTGTGAAGGTCATAGTTATAAGAGGCAAAAATAAAAACTTTTGTGCAGGAGGTGATTTGAATGAAATATACAATTTCAAAAAGTCTAAGGCTTTAGAGTTTCACAGAAAAATGAATAGATTAGTAAATTATGTTTTGCATCCTGAAAAAATTTTCATAGCAATTTATGAGGGATATGCTTTAGGTGCAGGTTTTGAATTATCCTTATATTGCGATTTAAGGTTTGCATCAAAAAATAGTAAAATAGGTTATCCTGGCCTTAGATATAATTTAATCGGTGCATCAGGCGGAAGTGTCATTCTTCCTAGAATTGTTGGTAGAGGTAATGCGATGAAATTGATACTTTTTACTACAATATTAGATTCAGAAACAGCAAAATTCTTAGGAATTGTACAAGAAGTATGGGATGATAATGAAGTTGATAAAAAGATCCAAGAAACTGTAAGTTATATAGCTTCATTTGATTCAAAAGTTCTAAAGTACTTGAAAAGTTCTATTATAAGCTCTTTAGGATTGAGTGAATTGAATAATCTCTTGGAAGCTGAAGCATTGGCATATGCAGATATCTGCGAACTTAGTGATACAAAGGAAAGAATTGTAAAATTTTTAAAAAAATAAAATGAAAACTGTTCCTCTTAAAGGAATTAATATAGTAGATTTAACTCAAGCTATGGCAGGTCCTTTCTGTACAATGTTGCTTGGAGATCTAGGAGCTGAAGTTATTAAAGTCGAGCCTCTTACAGGGGACCAAACAAGAAAGTGGGCTCCGATTATGAACGGCATGTCAGCTTATTTTCTAAGCATTAATAGAAATAAAAAGAGTATTGCGATTGATTTAAAAAAGGAAGAAGGTAAAGAAATCTTGAAAAAACTTATTAAGAAAAGCGATGTATTCGTTGAAAACTTTAAACCAGGAACCATAGAAAAACTAGGCTTTAGCTATGATGATGTTTCTAAGATAAATGATTCAATAATATATTGCAGTATTTCAGGTTATGGAAGAAATGGCCCAATGATGGGCTATCCTGCTTATGATATTACAATATTAGCTACTACAGGATTAATGAGCATAACGGGTGAAGAAGGAAGGCCACCAGTTAAAATGGGGATAGCTATTGCAGATATTGTTACTGCACTATTCGCTGCAATTTCAATAATCTCTGCTCTTTATGAAAGAGAGAAAACAAGTAAAGGTCAATACATAGATATTTCCATGTTTGATTCAAATTTGCAAATATTAGCTCAACAAGCATTTTCTTTTTTCGCAACAGGTGAGATATCAAAAAGGCTAGGTTCTGCGCACTCAAGCATTGCACCCTATCAAGCTTTTGAAACTTCAGACGGTTACATTGTAATAGGTGTAGCTACCGAGCGAATGTGGCAAGATTTTTGTAGGATAATAGGTAGAGAAGATTTACTTAAAAATCCCAATTTTTCTAATAATTTCAAAAGGGTAAAGTACAGAGAATTGTTAGCTAATGAGATCGGAAAAACGCTTATAAAATTCAAAAGAGATGAACTTTTTAAAATTTTAAAAGAAAAAGGCATACCTGCTGCACCAATTTTGAATGTAAAAGAAGCTTTGGACAATGAACAAGTTAAAGCAAGGAATATGCTAACTTATGTAACAGGAAAGTATGGAAAAATTCCGATGTTAGGTTCAGTTTTTAAATTTTCAAGGTCAAAGGCTAAAATTAGATATCCTCCACCTATGTTAGGAGAAAATACTGAAGAAATTTTAAAAAATATTGGATATAACGAAAAGGAAATCGAATTACTCAAGCATAAGAATGTTATTAACAAAGAAATTAAGATGGACGTAGAAATATGAGAAAAATACATTTATATATTTTTTCATATTAGTAATAGAGCATTTTCCAGTGGAACAAAGAGGCAATTTTTTTAAAATTTTAAAAAAACTTATCCTTTTTTTCAAAAAATTTAAATAACTATTTTCAGTGATTCAGAATATGAACGAAAACACCTCATTCCCAAGATTTTAAAATTTTAAAAGATGATAGTATAGCAAGGTTTATATATTAAAAAAGCAGCTATAATCATAATAAATGAAATACAAGGATATTGGAGAATTCAATAGAATCGATTTCAATGATTATTTAATTATAAAATACTTGGAAAAAATAGGACCTAGAGAAGGTTTGTTAAGGGCTGTTAAATTAATGCAAGAAGATAAGACATTGAAATTGAATTATGGACGTTCTTATTATAGAGTTAAAAAATTAATTCAGCAAAAAATCATTAATTTTGATGCAAAAATAGATCCATTTAGAATTGGCTTGGAAGGTATTATTGTTTTCTTCGAAGTAAATCCAAAGCATGCTAATATTTTTGAGAAAGCTATTTCTTTAAATAAAACGTTGGTTTATTATGCCAGGTTTTATGGTTCAGTTAATGGCTATATAACGCAGTTTACTGTACCTTTCGGATACAGGCAGAAATTTAGAGAATTTTTAGATGCGCTTGTAATTCTAGGGTTGGCAAAGAATTATAAAATGTATGACGTTGGAAACTACGTTAAGACTGAATTTAATTTAGATTGGTATGATTTTCAAAATAATAAACCAGTTTATAAATGGCAAGAACTTATTCATGAAATAAAGAATACAAATGTTAAAATTGAAGATGAAAGAATAATTGTTAAGGATTTCTATGATCCTGATGAAGTTGATTTAAAAATTTTAAAAGAAATTGACGATAATCCTGTAATATCCTTAACTGATATATCAAAGAAAATTGTAATATCGATACCTTTAGTTAAGTATCATTATGATAAGCACTTGATTCAAAACGGAATAATTAAAAGTTTTCTTATTAAAGTAGTTTTATTTAAAAAGAAAGAACTGATTTCTTTACATTATGCGATAATTGATTTTACAACAAAAGAGAATAGAGAGAAGTTCATTCATGCAATAAAAAACAAACATTTTGTTTGGCAAGCAACTTCTATAGCTAATAGCAATTCATTAGCTTTAACAATACATATTCCTTACTATGAATATATGAACTTTAATCGATTCCTATGGGATTTAGTAAAAGAAGGCTTAGTTGAAAACTTTCTATTTGGAACAATAGATATAGATCACATACAATCAAAAATCATACCTTATGAATTATTCGTTGATGGTAAATGGATTTATCCACATAATGAAATTATTAAGAGTCTTCAAGAGTTAGTAATAACTGAATCTCTTAAGTCACAATAAATTTTTTATGAAAAAATATTATGTATTGTTAATTCTATTTGTAGTTATATCTATCATTTTAAAAATAACTAGCGAATTAAATTTTCCTTTAAATTATATTTTATTCAAAGAAATTAATTCTAATCAAATTAATTTTTTAAACTCTTTTTTTATTTTCTTTGCAGTTTATGGAAGAGAATATATTTGGATACCTCTTATGTTAATACTTTTTGTATTTAAAAGAACAAGAAAAATTTCCGTAGACCTTGCAGGAGCTTTTATAATAGCAATTATTTTAGGAGAGCTATCAAAGTTTATAATGGCTCAGCTAAGACCCTTTGATTATTTTCAAGTTAATCTTTTAATAAATGAACAAAATGATTTTAGCTATCCTTCAGGTCATGCATTAATTGTATCAACAGGAGCTATTATGCTTTTTAAAAATAAACAAAAAATTCTTTTTTATATAATGTTGATTGAAGCGGTCATTGTAAGTTATGGCAGAGTTTATGTAGGTGTTCATTGGCCTATTGATATAATTTCAGGATGGCTATTAGGATCATGGATTTCCTATTTTTATCTTGATAATGTTTCACGTATTCCTTTCATTAATAAGATTTATTCTTTTTTAAAAGCTTTCTAATTAATATTATTTAGAATATATTCTTTTATGGAAAAACTAGGTTTTAATACAAAAGCAATCCATGTTGGAGAGCTTATAGATGAGAGGTTTGGTAACGTTGTTACACCAATATTTCAAAATGCTACTTTCTTGCATCCAAATGAAAGTGAAGAAGCTTACATTGATCCAACAAGGAATAAGCCATATTTATATACTAGATTGGGCAATCCTACTTTAACTTCTTTGGAAAGTAAAATTGCATCTTTGGAAAATGCAATTTATACACTTTCATTTTCATCCGGTATGTCAGCAATATCTACATCTATTTTAAGCATTGTGAAAAAGAATGATTCAGTATTAGCAATAAATCAGCTATATGGGCAAACGTATGAGTTCTTTTTGAAGCTAAAAAATGAATTTAGCATCGATGTGGATTTTGTAAGTGTTGATGATATTAACAGTTTGAACATATCGAAAAAGAATTACAAGCTAATTTATGTTGAATCTATAACAAACCCAACATTACAAGTAGTAGACTTAGATGTAATTTCTAAATATGCAATAGAAATTAAATCAAATTTAATCGTTGATGCTACTTTCGCTACACCTTATAACCAAAGGCCACTAGAATTTGGAGCAAGAATTTCTGTTCATAGCGGAACTAAATACATATCAGGTCATAGCGATGTAATCATAGGATTATCTTCAACCAATTCAAAGGAATTGTATATGAAGCTTGTGGAAAATAGAAACAATTTTGGTTCTGTTCCTGACCCATTTTGCGCATATTTAACTTTAAGAGGAACAAAAACGCTTGGTCTTAGAATGGAAAGACATCAAGAAAATGCTTTGAAATTGGCCAAATTCTTAAAAGATAATAGAAAGGTTGCAAATGTTTTCTATCCAGGACTTGAAGACAATAAATATAATAGCATTGCAAGAAAGGTTTTAAATGGCTTTGGAGGCATGTTATCCTTTGAGTTAAAAGGTGGTTATGAGGCAGTAAAGAAATTTTTAAAAAATTTAAAAATTTGCATAGCAGCACCAAGTTTGGGTGGTGTTGAGACGCTTGTAACATTACCAATAGAAACGAGTCATAGGCAACTTTCAAAAGAAGAAATGAAAAAATTTGGAATAAGCGAAGGATTGGTTAGAGTATCTATTGGTATCGAAGATTACGAGGATATTGAAAAAGATTTTTCACAGGCAATGGATAAAATTTAAATATCGAAAAAAATATGAATCAATAAACGAATGGTAGAGATAAAAGTAAAGGATGTAAAAAAGGGTATGGAAAATATAACTTTAGTTCTAAGAGTGGTTTCTGTAGAAGATGCTAGAATAGTAAATACAAAATATGGAGAATCAAAGGTAGCTACTGCTGTGGTTGAAGATGACACTGGAAGAATAAATCTAACTTTATGGAGAGATCAAATTGATAAAATAAAAAAAGGAGATAAAATAAAAGTTGAAGGAGCTTTTGTAAGAGAATTTAGAGGAGAGCTTAATTTAAACGTTGGTAAAAGCGGAAGAATTACGGTATTAAAGTAAGTCTTTGAATTTTAATAACTTCGAATATTATTAATTAATTAGTGAATAGAAGAGTATTAATTATTTTAATATTAACAATTTTCATTTTAATATTTCTTAGTAATAGCGCTAAAGCTCAACAATCTAATTCTATTATAGTTTTAAACCTAAACATGCAAATCGACCCGGGCTCTGATAAATTCATTTCAGACGGATTGGCATATGCACAAGCCAATGGCTACAATGTTGTAGTTATTCAGATGAATACACCAGGTGGTTTTCTTAATTCTATGCTTAATATCGTTAATAATATTCAAGCGGCTGAGAGTAAGGGAATAAAAATATATACATATGTTCCTCCCGGCGGCTTAGCAGCTTCTGCAGGCAGCTATATCGCAATGGCTACAGAAGGAATTTACATGGCTAGAGGAACAGAAATTGGTCCTTCAACACCTATTGTAGTAGGTGGAACACAGCTTGAACAGCAGCATGTACAAAATGCAATGCTGGCATTGATGGAAGGTTTAGCTCAGAAATATGGCAGAAATGTAACTGCAGTTATACCAATGGTTACGAATAACACTGCTTACAGTGCTGAAACAGCTTACAAGATCCATGTGATAGAAGGAATTGCTGATAATTTCAATCAATTCTTAAGTCTAATAAACATGACGAATGCACAAGTAACTATTTTAAATCCTTCTTTTTACGACCAATTCTTAAGTGTGATCAGCAATCCTACAGTTGAAGGATTGTTTATAACGATTGGTTTATTAGCAATACTTCTAGATATCTATCATCCTACCATATTGTTAACGGTAATAGGAATAATTTTAATTAGCATAGGATTATACGGTGCACAATTGATACAGGCTAGCATACTTGCAATTATTCTTTTTATAATAGCTGCAGCACTTATTATACTAGAGATTAAAACAGGTCATGGCATATTACTTTTAGCTGGTGCAGTTTTAAGTGCTTTCGCAACACTTTTATTAGTTTATGGTGTTCCATATTCGCCTAGTCCTATTACAGATCTTAGTTATGCAATATTTGGCGTTATCATTGCATTAGGTGTTATCGTAGCTTTCTACTTAAATTACATTAGAATTTCTATAAAGAAAAAACCTCAAGCAGGTCCCGAATCTTTGATAGGAAAAGAAGGAATAGTTTATACTACTCTTGAACCTGAAGGAGAAGTAAGAGTAGAAGGAATAATTTGGAGAGCAAAAAGTAAAGACAACTCAAAAATAGAAAAAGGTCAAAAAGTAAGAGTGGTAAAAATCGAAGGTTTAACGCTTATGGTTGAGAAGATAACTTAACAATTAATAGTTAGAAATTTATATTTATAGATATGGACTTAGCTACAACAATCGCAATCTCCATTTTGGTTCTAATAATAGTAATATTCTTCTTATCAGGAATAAGGATATTTAAAGAATGGGAAAGAGCTCCTTATTTAGTTTTAGGTAGATTTAGAGGATTTAAAGGACCAGGAGTAACTTATATAATACCAATTATTGGGCGTATACCTTTTGTCATTTCTACAAGACTTCAGACACAAGCCTTTAAAACTGAACAAACTCTAACAAAGGATAATGTCCCTGTAAATGTTGACGCTGTAATGTATTTCCAACCTGTAGATTTAACTAAGGTAGTTTTAAACGTAGAAAATTACCTTTTAAGTACACAATTAGCAGCACAAACAACATTGAGAGAAGTTATAGGTGGTGTTACTTTAGATGAATTATTAGCAGAAAGAGAAAAAATTGGTGCGCAAGCAAGGTCGATCATTGATCAGAAGACTGAAACATGGGGTATAAAAGTTACATCTGTTGAAATTAGAGATATAATAATTCCTCCTGCTTTACAAGAGGCTATGGCAAGACAAGCTGCTGCAGAAAGGGAAAGAAGAGCAAGAGTTACATTGGCAATGGCTGAATATGAGGCAGCAAGTAAAATGATTGAGGCTGCTTCGCTTTATGAAAAAAGCCAATACGGCTTGCAACTAAGATGGATGAATATATTGTATGAGCTTGGATTGCAAGGAAGGGGAACATTAATGCTAATACCTGCAAACATGATGACCGTAGGACCTGGAACAATTCCTCCAATGGGATTGGTTAGCGTTTCTGATCTAACATCTGCTGCAAAACAACAAAAGCAAGATAAAGATAAAGAACAATAGCTAACTTAATGATTTCATTCGATAATAAAAGAATATCGCGAGATGACAAAATACTCAATTATAGAGTAGAAGGCTTTGGAAAAAAAGCGTTATTATTTCTTCATGGTTTATATGGTCATTCAGGAACTTGGCGTAATAACATTTCTTATTTCTCAAAAAAATGTAAAGTTATAGCTCCTTCATTACCAGTCCCAAGAAATGAAAGTTATGAAGTATTATCTGAAATTTATGTTGAGATAATTAGAGAAATTCTAAATTTTGAGGAAGCAAATGAAATTTGTATAATAGGCAACTCTTTTGGAGGATATGTTGCTATAAAATATTATTTTAAGTATAGCGATGATGTGTTATGTTTAGTTTTAGAAGATTCTTACATTCCACTACATGACTCTACTTTAAACAAAGAATTTATTGAAATATTGAATAACATCAAAATATCTGTGCTTATTATTTGGGGAGAAATGGATGAGCTACTACCTGTTGAGTTGGCTCATTATTTAAATAAAAGCATTGAAACAAGTGAACTTTATATCTTTAAAAATGCAGGTCATGTGCCACATTGGGAAAAACATGATGAGTTTAATGATGTCGTTGACAAATTTTTGACCAAGATAAATTTTTATCAGGAATGAAGCAATAATTATTTAAATTTAAAGATCATAAAAGTTTTTACTCAAAGTTTATTTATTATGAAGAGTAAAAATTCTTTACAAAACAAATCAAATCATTATCATTGTTTGCATTTCTCAGATTAAATTTAGCAAAGTTTGGCAAGTATTTTAAAAGTCTTCTGTATCTTCTATCCCCTAAAATGAAAATTGCTTTATCACTAGGAGACCTTACAGCTCTCCCTAATGCGTGTGAAGCTCTTCTTATCGCAGGTAATGTATATGCATAAAATCTTCCCTTACTTTTTCCAAATATGCTTTTATAATGCTTTATTAAAAGTAAAGTTTTTGTTGTTAATCTATCAAAGGGAATTCCAACTAAATATACACCTTCTAATTCTTTTTCGGGAAAATCTGTTCCTTCTGCGAATCTACCTGCAGCTGATGCAATTAAAATTCCTTTATTTTCATATGCTGCTTTCTTAAATTCGTTTAAAACTCTTTTTGTTTCAGAAGCATCCATTTCTTGTTGTTCTACAAAGATTTTTCTTCCGAAAACATTTAGTTTTTCAATCAAATAATTTTCAATCAAATCTTCAATAATTCTATAACTTGCACAAAATATTGCTATGTTTTCATTTAAGGATTGAACAAAACTTTTAATTGAATTTATATATTTTATTGCCATCTCTTTACTTAGAGTTTCTCCTTTTGTTGTAAGATATTTGGTTAAGATAGACATTTGTAATTTAGCATTTGGCTTAAACCAATGATAACTTCCTTCATAATTTTCTAAACCTATAATTTCAGCAAACTGCTCTATAGATCCTAAAGTACCGGATAGTAAAATAACACGATGAAAATTTTTCCAAATTTGAGAAAAAATCTCTCTAGACCTCATATCGAATATCTCAACATAAATATGGTCTTTTTTCAATCCAGCTATTACTTCAATCCCTTCGATTTTAGAAATTTCTTTTATATTCTTCATAAATTCTCCTAACCTGTACAAGCTAGACCGTGGTGATTTCTTTTCTTTTAATCTTCTAATTCTAACTTTACTTCCAAGCTCCACCATTCTCGAGAAGATGGAATCATCTTTTACTTTGCATTTTTCCAAAATCTTTTCGTAAGTTATTCTTATATCTTCCTTCCCTCTTATTTTAAGAAATTTGTAAATTTTGTTCAATAGATTTTCAAATTCCTTTAAGAAACTCATAATTTCTTTATCTTCAAATTCGAATTCTTCAAATTCTTTTAATGCGTTCTTAACAGTTCCTATTGTAATCTCTTTACTATTTAACGACGCGAGCAGGAATTGTAAATTGTGAGCTTCATCGACGACTAATATTGATCTTTCAAAATCCATTCTCCTTTTAATAGACCAACCTATATATTCATTGAAAATGTAATTGTAATTAACACTTACAACGTCTGCGTCAAATATTTGGTAAAGCTGATAGTAATATGGGCAGATTTTATATTTTTCTCCAAATTCCAATATCTCTGTATATAATAAAGGTTGGTCTTCATATGGAACATATGCATAACTTAAACGATTATAGTACTCGCATGATTTGTTTTTAATCATATTTTTACAAAAGAAAGATACGTCTTCATAATCAAACTCTCCTTTAACTTCTTTTTTCAACATGCACATATCCTTTTTGCCTCGAATAGAAACTCCAAATACCCTTTTGGGAATTTTTTCAAGTAGACTTATTTTTTTAAGTTCCTCAATAGGTCTATCAGTCTCTGGTCCAGTTCTTACAGTCCAAATAATTTTTAAATCATTCTCCTTTGCATAGGGTAAAATAGCTGCAAGAATAACAGCAGTTTTTCCATATCCTGTTGGAGCAGAAATAATTAGATTTTTTTCTCTAATTTTTTCTTGAATAAAACTAAAAAGCTTATCTTGATCTTCTCTGAATTTATATGGAAAATATGATGTATCAATATTCACGTATAAAATATTAAGTTCCAATAAATATAATAAAGAAATGCTTAATCAGAATAGATTTTTCTTCTATCTAATTCATTGTGAACTATTGTAACACATTGGGAAGATAAATAGCTAATAGGTCCTAAAGATACTTTTTTGGCACCTAGTCTTATTAAAAATTTTTCCAATTTTTTTGGTAAGCCAATATGATCCCCTAGAATGAATAAATTATTGTCAGAAATTTCAATTTTTCTGATATCTTCACCATTTTCGTGCAAATAATAAATAACTTTTTCCTTGTAATTTGATTTTATGAATTCTTCAAACGATAATCTGCTTACGAAAACTCCATTTGTAACTTCAATTTCTTTTTCAGATTTCGCCTTTCTTAAACATTCATTAATAATTTTAGCAATACTTTTTTCATCATGTAACAAGCCATAAATTTTTGAACCATCAAATTTAACAAATACAGGAGGCCTTGGTGGTCCGTTTAATGACGCATATATTATTGTATCTTTCCTTATTCCATGGGAATAGAAAAGTGCATTGGAAATTGTTCTTGCTACTAAATCCATTCTATTAGCATTAACTAAATCATTTAAATCAAATGGCTTTGTAAGAGCTTTTCTAGCAAATAAAATGAATTCACGCATCAAGAAAAAAATAAAAAATTTTTTTAAATATCTATTCTACCAAATTAACTTCTTTTAGCTTGCTTATTATAACTCTTATATCTTTTCTCAAGTCTTCTCTATCAACGTCTACTCCTTGACTAAATGTATCAACCAATTCATCTTCACTTTTACCATCACATTCAGCCCAAACATAAGCAACAGCTTCATCAACTATATAACCTTGATTCTCCTCATTTATTAGAACTAAAGTCCCATCTTCTTCCCTTTGTATTCTTCCTTTTCTATGATATTTTGCTTGTTCTGTATCCATGCAAAGAAAATTCATTGTAAATTATTTAAATGTAACGTTTGAATAAATCATAAGTTAAAATTATAATGATAGATTCAAAGGAAATATTAGAAGAAAACAATTTAGAGTATTATTTTTTTAAAGAAGACCCCATTTTACCTGAAAAGACAGATATTAAATTTTTAGATTTAATTTCCGAATTTGAAGGATTGGAAATAGCAAAAAAATATTTGTATTTACATCAAAAGAAAACTTTCGATGAATTAAATGCGGGCAAAAATGTAATATTAAAGTCAGGAACAGGTTCTGGAAAAACAGAAGCATGGATAATTTATGCGATGAAAAATAGGTTGAAAACATTGGCTGTATATCCTACATTAGCTCTTGCTTCAGATCAAATAAAAAGAATAGAAACATATTCTGAAAAGCTTAGATTACAATCATTAGCTATAGATGCGCTTAGGAAGTCTGAACTTATTAAAGAATTTAAGTTTTCTAAGCTACACCAAATTATTTCCGAACAAACAATAATCGTTACGAATCCAGCTTTTTTAATGAATGAATTGAAGAGAATTTCAAAGAATTTAAAATCAATCTTAAGCTCTTTTATAAAGAATTTAGATTTCATAGTTTTTGACGAAATAGACTTTTATTCTCCTAGAGAAGTAGCATTAATTCAAGGCATTATAAACATTCTTAGTTTGATTTGCGAAAAAAATTTTCAAATAATGGCTTTGACAGCTATGATAGAAAATCCTGAAGATCTTTCAATCTTTTTTAAGAAAGTTAATGGTAGAGAAACTTCCATTATTCAAGGAAAGCAATTCAGAGTTGAAAATAGAACATACGTTGTTTTAGGTAAGAACTTAAAAAAATATTGGGAAAAATTTAAAGTTACAATTAGCAGTTTTAAGAATTTACCTAAAGATGTAGAAAAATGTATTGATGATTTTCAAGAATTTAAGAAGAACTATTATAAAATGCTTGAATTTGCGAAAGCTCAAGGTATAGATCTTGGTTCGATGGAATACGATGTTGCAGATTTTATTAAAAATTATGTTTATGATGATTGTGTAACCCTTGTTTTTACTCGGGGCATTAATCGTGCTGAAGAAATAGCTAGAAGAATTAAGTTATCTCTTCCTGAAGATCAACGAATAAAAATAGCTACGCATCATCATCTTGTTTCAAAGGAATTTAGAAGAGAAATAGAAGAAGGGGCTAGAAAGGGAAAGGTTAAAGTAATAATTTCACCAAGAACTTTATCACAAGGAATAGATATTGGCACAATAGGTAGGATTGTACATCTTGGCTTACCTGAAAGTTTGAGAGAATTTTATCAAAGAGAAGGAAGGAAAGGTAGAAGGGAGGAACTTAAATTTTCTGAAACGATCATAATACCAAGCGGTCAATGGGATAGAACTTTATTACTTAGAGGTGTGACTTCTTTGAAAGATTGGCTTAACATGCCTATTGAAAAAGTGATAGTGAATAATGAAAATGAATACCGAATCCTGTTTGAGTCATTGATAAAATATACATCACCCTTTTTAAAAGACAAAATAACAAATGAAGAAATTGATTTTTTAAAAAAGCATTATCTTATTTCTGCAGGAGAATTAACGAAAAAGGGTAAAGATGTAATGAACAAATTGAATTTTTATGAATTCGCTCCACCCTATGGTATAAATAGAATCTTAGTAGATAACGGACAAAAGTATTTTTTAGAAGAAATTTCACATTGCGATCTTGTAGAAAAATTCCAAATAGGTTGCATTGATTATTCTCAGGAAGCTGTTGTAATGCAGCATAAATTGGGAGGAGGTTCAGGAAGAGTAGTAACTGCAGTTATAGAAGAAAAACTAAATGAAATCAATTTATACAAAAATGAAACTTTTGCACAGGTCATTGAAGAGTATGAAGAAACTAAATTGAAATGGAAAGAAAATGTATCTTTAATAAATGATTTCATCTATGGCAGGCTCCATTCAGAAGTTGCATGTGTAGTGTTTCCTCCTAGAAAAGGCTTTGGTCAATATCTTAAGTTACCGAATCGAGTTCATTGGAGGTTAAAAAGTACTAGACCTAGGGTAAAAATTGTAGGAGATAGAAGCATTATTTATTATGATAGAAAAATATTTGACATTCCTAGTGCAACCTATGGTAAGTATTCTGATTTTACTTATGGCTCATTTTACGAATTAGACCCAAAAGAAGATACCTCGATTATAAGAATAGGTTTAACATACTTGGTGCTTGTTTTAAGAATGAAGATGCAAATACCTTTTGAAACTATAGTTTATGATGTTGGGAAGTTTGGAGATAAAAAATTCTTTGGTCTTCATGAGCCTGAAGCAGCAGGATTGATTAATAAGCTGGATTGGATTAAAATAAAGGAGTTGCTAAAAGAATACACTCCAAGGGATATAGATGAGGTTCTTTTTGAAATGTTAGATGAATATTCTTATGCAGATTTTTTAAAATATGATCTTGATTGGAATGTAGCAAAGAAGGCTGCTTTAAAGGTTATAGATTATATCTTGCTAGAAGAGAAAATACTGGCTAAATTTAAAAACATGGAAATTTCTATACCTAAACCATCTACAGCGCTTAAGTTGGCTTCAATAGATATAATGGATATACCATTTAATGAAGATTCATCGATTGGATTATTGGGATTTTCAATTTTCGATGGTGAATATAAGTTTACAAAAGTACTGTTTGTTGAAGATAAAATCGTAGAAAATTTTGATGAAGTAATTAGCTACATTAGTAAATTGATAGACAAAGACTTTACAATTTTAACTTATAATAAAGAAAATTTATTCGATATTTCCAAAAAGTACAATATTAAAACATTATTATATCTAATCCAAAATCTCGAATCAGATAATAAACTAATCAATGTACAGGAATTGTTAAAAAATAATTTAGAAATTGAATTAGCTCCGATTGAAGAAGTAGAAAAGATGTTAAGCGTTAGCAGAGAAGTAAACTTATTAGATTTATCGATCGAAATAAGCAGGTCAATGCAAAGAATTTCGCAAGTAAAAAGGGCTTTATGGAGATCTTTTACTAAATTTACTTCTGAAAAGCTTGTGAAGTATCTTGAACAGAATTGTGATTCAATATACAAGCTTTATCTTATTACCAAAGAAATTAAAAAAGAACAACTTCTGAAGGCTTGATTAATATAGTATTATGAGAATGAATGAAATAAACAAGGAATGGATAATAACGAATAATAATGGAAGTTATTCTGCTTCAACTGTAAGTTTTGCAAATACTAGAACTTATCATGGCATATTTGTGAAAAGCTTTTTGCCCTATTATAGAAGATTTGTTTGTTTATCAAAATTATTCGAAGAAATTATTTATAACGGGAATATTTATCTTCTTGATACAAATTATTATCCTGGAACAATTTATCCTAAAGGATATGAATTAATAGAAAGTTATGAAATTTTTCCTATTCCTGAATTTGAATATGTTTTAGCTGATCTTAGAATTAAAAAGAGAATTTTGATTCATCCTGATTTAGATTGTGTATTGGTAAGATATATTTTCTCGAAAGACAATTATCAACTTAAACTTTATCCTTTGCTATCTTTTCGTACACATCATAATGTAATTAGAAAAAGTATGAGAGATTTTAAAATAATAATAGAAAAGTTAGTTGAATTTGAAGAACAAGATGTAAAATTATACATTAATTCACCGGGTCAATTCATTGAAAAACAAGATTGGTATTACAATTTTCAATACCCAGTTGAAATAGAAAGAGGAACCAATTCAGAGGAAGATTTGTTTAGTCCTGGTTATTTTGCTGTATCTAATCAAAGAGAATTCATAGTTCAAATATCTTCTGAACCTTTAGATGTTATAAACTATGATGAATTAGAAAAAAAGTATTTAAATAGATTGAAATTTAATCTACAAGCTCCTGATTTTATGAAAAACATGTTGATGGCTTCAAATCTTTTGCTAGTAAAGGATAACATATTAGCAGGTTATTATTGGTTCGAAGCATGGTCTAGAGATGCATTTATATCTTTACCAGGCCTTTTACTGGTTAATAAAAAATTCACGCATGCTAAAAATCTTTTAATGAATTATGTTCGAATGATGAACAATGGGATTATTCCTAAAAAGTTTTCAAATGATGAAGATAATGTTTCTGCAGATTCTTCTCTTTGGTTTATTTATGCGTTGTATAAATATTATGAATATACAAAGGATAAGAACTTCTTGAATTCAATTTATAAATACTGTTTAAAAATAATCGATGCTTATATAAAGGGTAATGAATTTTTCGATTTGGATGGAGTTTTTGTAAGGACTAAAAAAGCACCTCTAACTTGGATGGATGCAAAGCTGGGAGATAATGTATTTACACCAAGAATTGGTAAACCAGTAGAAATTAACGCTCTTTGGTACAACGCTCTTAGTAGCGTAGATTATTTTAGTCATGAATTAAGGAAAAGGCTAAATCCAAAATATATAAAAATAAAAGAAGAAATAGAAGATTATTTTAGTTCTATTTTCATGAACGATAATATAATTTTAGATGTTGCCGATCCTGATGATCCATCAATAAGACCTAACTTTATACTTTGTTTCTCTCTACCTTTCCCAGTATTAAGTAACTTTAAAGATTTTAAAAATATAGTAGACGAACATTTATTGACTCCTTATGGTCTAAGGTCTTTATCCTACAAAGATCCTAATTTTAAGCCAAAGTATTTAGGCAATTGGTTTTCAAGGGATTCAGCTTATCATAACGGTTCTGTTTGGCCTTGGTTAGCTGGTTTTTATATCACAGCAAGTGTTAAATCAGGCTCAGATGCAAAAGAAATTTTCAATTATTTTAAACCTTTATATAGCATGACTTATTTGCCTGAGATTTTTGACGGCTTAGAACCCAGTACACCAAAGGGATGCATTATACAAGCTTGGAGTTATGCAGAGTTAATCAGGGCTTACTATGAAGATGTATTACCCAATTTAAAAGAATGAAAAAAATTGCTGTTTTAGGATGGGAATTGCCTCCTATTTTTACAGGAGGACTTGGAATTCATACATTGAATCTTTATCAAAGATTAGCAAAATTCTATGACATCGATCTATATTTACCTTATTTCGAAAGAGTCCATATAAATTATCCATTTAATTTGAAGTTCATTGATTTTAGAGGAAAGTTTTCATATTCATATGAATCTTCTCGAGATTTTTATGATATCGTTAGAGCTTATAATGAAGCATTAGTAGAAAAATTTGACATGAATAATGTGGGCTTAATACATGCGCATGATTGGATAACTTTTATTGCAGCTTCTAGAATAAAACAAAAGTACCATATTCCTCTTGTTATAACATTTCATAGCACTGAGTACGATCGCTCAGGAAACTTTTATCCTCAAAAAAGGATAATAGAAATTGAACAAATAGGAATAGATAGTGCTGATACTATAATAACGGTATCTAATTATACAAAATGTATACTGCTGAAAAATTACAAATGCGCTAAAGATAATATAGTTACAATTTACAATGGGGTAGAATTAGAATTGTTCTATGTTACAAATAAAGATTATAATTTAAAAAATCAAATAATTTATTTTGGCAGGCTTACTCCTCAAAAAGGTCCAAAATTTTTTATCGAAGCTGCTATAAAAGTTTTAAATCAAAATGAAAAAGTAAAATTTATTCTAGCTGGTAGAGGTGAAGAAATGGATAAACTCAAATCTATTGCTACTGAATACTTGAATAAAAACATTTTCTTTGAAGGCTTTGTTAGTTTAAAAAGAGCCAAGGAATTGTATGCAAAAAGTGATGCCTTTGTTTTGCCAGCTGTATCTGAACCTTTTGGAATTACAGTATTAGAAGCTATGGTTGCAGGAACACCTATCATAGCGAGTAAAAATACAGGAGTTGCAGAAGCTCTGAAAAATATATTAATTTCAGATTTTTGGGATACAGATTTAATAGCTGAATACATAATTTCTTTACTTAAATACAAAGCCTTGAGGAAGCAATTGGGTGAGCAAGGCAAATTCGAAGCAATGAAATTTAATTGGGATAGAACAGCATTAAATACTTTGGAAGTTTATAAAAGATACTTATGAAAAAAATAATATTTTTCTTTGAAGTTCATCAACCAAGAAGAATTAGGCCATATAGGAGATATGAAATAGGTAAAGCTCATGAATATTTTTGGCATGATAAAAATAAAGAAATTTTAAGCAGAATAATATCAAAATCTTATATTCCTATGACAAAATTTTTAATAGAAAACAATTTTCCTTGTTCAATTTCAATTTCAGGCATTCTTTTAGAACAGTTAATTGAATTAAATTCTCCTATACTTGATCTTTTTAAAGATTATTTTAAATCAGGATTGGGTGAACTTGTTGGAGAGACATATTATCATAGCTTAGCTTCTATTTGGGACGATGAAGAATTTTCAAACCAAATTAAGTTTCAGGAGGAAACGTTAATTAAAATTTTTGGTATTAAGCCAGTAACATTCAGGAATACAGAATTGATTTACAGCGACCACATATCTGAAGTTGTTAAGAAGTTAGGCTATAAAAATATATTGGCTGAAGGAACGGATGAGGTTATCTCAAAATATAATCCGAACTACAAATACACTTCAGTGTCAAATCTTAATTTATTTCTTAGAAATTATAGATTGAGCGATGATATTTCTTTTAGGTTTTCAAATACCACATGGAACGAATATCCATTATTTGCAGATAAATATGCAAAGTGGATCCATTTAACTCCAGGTGAAGTTATCAACTTGTTCATGGATTATGAAACCTTCGGTGAACATCAATGGAAAGAAACAGGAATATTTGAATTTATGAAACATTTGCCTAAAGAATTAAGAAAGTACGGTATAGAATTATCTACAATAAATTCCTTTGCTGAAAGTTCTGGAAGTAAAGGTCAAATAAGTATTCAAAAAATCATTTCGTGGGCAGATACTGAGAGAGATCTAAGCGCTTGGCTGGGTAATGATTTGCAAAAAGAAGCATTCGAATTTATGAGATCTTTGAAAGGCAATAAAAACATGCATGTATGGCGTTCATTACAAACCTCGGATCATTTTTATTACATGTCTACTAAGCATTTCTCGGATCAAGAAGTACACGAATATTTCAATCCTTATAAATCACCCTACTTAGCTTTTATATATTACACAAACATTTTAGAAGATTTTCAAAGAACGTATTGCTAATTTAAACTTCACTTTCCTTTAATCTTTGGACTTCATCATACTTAATCAATGTAATTACTAATTCAGCATGACTCCAAACTAAAGGTGATACCGATAGAGGGCTTCCGTCATATGGATTTAATTGTTCAGATAAAATTCCAGAACTTTGTGCATGATCTGTAACCCATTTTATCAACTCGATTGCTTTATCTACATATCCAATATCCAAAAAATATTGTGCAGCCCATAGAGTTGTTATCATCCATGGATTGCCAGGAATTTCTTGATCTTGCTTTACTCTTTGGTAATAATCATTTTCATATCTCGCAAGACCACCTATAGTTTTTACCCACAATCTATTCATTATTTTGTCCATTGTATTTTGAACTTTCCTATCCAAAGGATCCTTAAGACCAAAAAGGAATATAGCCATTGTAGCGCTATCGACTGTAAAGTCGGGTTGATCATCAATTAATGCTCTTGCATAATATCCTTTATTGCCAGAATAAAAGAACTTTTCAAATGCATTCTTCATTTCGTTAGCAGCCTTCTCGAATTCAATCGCATAACTTACGTCTCCAAATTTCATTGCTGCGTCGGAAGCAGCTTTTAACGCTGCATATGTAGTTGCAACAGTGTATGTATGAATTCCATATCTTTCTTCCCAAACATCGAACGATTCTTTTGGCAATCCATTTGCTTCTCTAAAATTCAGAATAAAATTTGCACATTTAAGAATTACTGAATCATAAAGGCTATAGATGAATTCAACGTCGTTAGTTTTCTTTAAATAATTCCAAATTGACCATACAACTAAAGATGTTTCATCTTCTTGTATAGGTAAAATATCTTTTTCCTTATATACTAGAGGTATCCAAGAACTAGCTAAATTTCCATCAGCTCTATATTTATGGAAAAAATATCCATGTGGTGATACAACTCGTTTTGCAAATTCGAAGAATTTTCTTGCAGCAGAATAATGACCCGCTAAAATAAGTGCATAAGTTGCAATTGAAGCATCTCTAGGCCAAACGTAATAATATTCATCCCTCGTTGATTTTAATATATCACTATCGCTTGATGCAACAATAGCTCCTAAATCGTTCATATGGTTTCTTATAACAAATAAAGATCTTTTGAACAAGGAAGAGAGATTTAAATTTAATT
>JAFMCU010000020.1 GCA_017857595.1 Thermoprotei archaeon | reverse complement strand
GATCTTCAAAGTTCTTCAACTCTAATATAGATAATCTTGTAGGTTTAGGAAATCTTTCTGATTACAAATGGGAAGGCGAGGATTTAGTTGAAGCGTTAAAGAAAAGAATAAATGTACTTAATTGACGCTAACATATTACTTGAGGTACTCTATAAAAAAGCAAATGGAAAGAATGCTACGAATTCCTTAACTAGTAAAAATGAAAATGATTATGTTAGAATTCCTACAAGACTTTACGAAATTTATCATTGTAAAGAATTTTGAGCTTATTAAAATAAATCATCGAAAACATTGAAAAAATAAGTCTTGCTAAAATTCTTAAGATTCAAATTTTTATACTTTAAAAATAATTTATGTTCATTGATGAAGAAAGTACTAGAGAATTTGAGGCCAAAGTGAAAGAGTTGCTGGAAGGCTACCCTGTTTATTGTATTTACATTCCAAGTGGGTTTGATTATGAATTTGAAAAAATATTATTGATACCTTAGCTAAGTGGGGAGAAAACACTAATACGTTGGCTAGATTTGCATTACTGGCTCAAGGCGAACAAATACATATAGCAACTTATCCACCCTCATGGCCATTCGATAGATTTGAAAGAAAAGATTATAATCCTACTGAATCAATAAAAATAAGAGAGCAGCACATTCATTTGAAGGGAAAATATTTACTGTAGTAGCATCCAGTTGTTTGGATGAAAATGCTATTGAATTTATTTCAAAAAATGATTCTTCACTGAAAGAAATTTTGCACAAATCTATACCTTCATTTTCAGGAATTTTTGGTCCAACAAGTGATTTAATATCAGAACCAATTATAGGAAAGGAAGGAATTTCGCTAGCTAATATAAATCTTTTTGAAAGTATAAAATGGAAGAAGGTACACGATATTACAGGTGGATACAATAGATTCGATATATTCAGACTTTCTATGATTAAGAAAAGGTATAGACCTTTAGATATTTTTGAAGAATAGTTTATCTATAAATTATAACTTCATCAACAATTTTTTCTATTTCTTCATCTAAATTTTTTATAAATTTATCAAAGCTGACTACAATAAAATCAAGATTTAATTCTTTCGCATAGTTATATGCTTCTATCAGTTCTTCCTTTGTTGGATATCTTGCTATTATATTATATCTAATATCAAACTTTTTAGAAAATGGATCACAATAATTATCTGGATGAAATTGATACATAATGTTTACAAGTGCATCAGGCATATTATATTTTATCCATCTCAAAACCGTTTTAGTACAGCATTCAACATGATTTGGCATAACTAAATGTCTTATCAGAAAATTTTCATTCCATTCATAAATCAACTTGTGATTTCTTGTTACTGTTTCGAAATACCAAGGAGTTCTTGCTAATTTTATAGCGCACTTATCGGAACCGAACTTAAAATCAGGTAGCCAAATATCAATGACCTCTCTTAAGATCTTCATAGTCTTTTCACTCATGAAAAAATTTGAATTCCATAATATTGGAACATTGAACTCACCTTCATACATAGCATATTCCTTTTTTAATTTATATTTAAAATAATCAGCATAAGCAGATGCAATATATGAATGATCATTATAGTTAAAATCGCAATCAGCTAGATAAGATATAGCTTCAATTATCGTGTGTAGATGTATCGTTGGCTCACCACCGACCAGATTTATATTATGAACACCTTCAAGCCTTAGTTGCTTCATCATTTGGGCAAGTAATTTAGAGTTAACTGGAATTCCATTATATTTGTCAGTACTTATATCTCCATTCTGACAGAATGCACATCTCATATTACAGCTTGAGAAGAATATTGTTCCAGAACCCATCGTTCCTCTTAATGGCAATTCTTCTCCTCGATGATGAAAATAACTACTTACACGAGTTATTGAATCCAACTGACAAGTGCCAAATTTTTCTCCTTTAGTTCTATCGATTTTACAATTCCATCTACAAAATTCGCAACTTTTTAGCATTCTATTTGTTATTTCAACTTTAAGGTCAAGAAAGCTTGGTTTTTTAATCTCGATATCTTTAATATTAACTTTACAAGATTTTACATTTTCAAATAATTTCAAAAATTCTTCAGATAACCTTTCATGTTCATCCCAAAGTTGTTTTTCATCAGAATCTTTTAAATTAATATCGCATTTTAATCTTTTGCATATTAAATATTTAGCAGGTTTTTTATTAACTGAAACTTGATAATACCAATTAAGCTTTTTCCTTATATTCTCTATAGACCAAATCCATAAATTTTTAAATAATGCCATAATTATCTAAAAAATTATGTTTAATTTTTAAACTTATTGAAAAAATATTAAACGTGAGAAATATCAGACTTTACAGTCTCTTGCCAAAGTCTTAATCTTATCAGCATTGATAATCCACAGAATACTATTGTTACAATAATAACGTAAATAGTTGGATTACCTGAAAGAAGAATTGCAGGTAATAAGAAGGAATATACAAATCCCATGTACATAGCAGTAAATTGGTATGATACACCACTTCCTGTATATCTAAACTGCGTTCTGAAAAGTTCAGGGAAATAGGCAGTAAAGCTTCCTTCACCTATAAATGCAAGGGCATTCAATATTATCTGTGCGATCAATATATTAAATAGGTTACCAGATTGTAACAAAATAATATAAGGATATATGAAAATTGCAACAGATAGAGCACTAATCACGATCGTTGTTCTTCTGCCTATCAGATCAGATAAAAATCCACCAAATATAGTTGTAAATGGAATGATGAAATTAGATATTATTAAAGTATAGGTAACGTATGTTCTTGAAATCCCCATTTTTGCTAAGTAAGGTGTAGCAAAAAGTTGAATCGTAGCAGGATTAACCCAGAATATATATAACCAAGTAGTAGCTATTAAAAGCATTAAGCCTATATGAGTTTTAATTGCAACATTAGCTGGATTTTTCAAAACCTTACCTGCTTTCTGCAATTTTACAAATAAATTGCTTTCTAATGCAAAATACCTAATTATTGCTGCTGAAATTATTAAGACTACACCGATAAAAAATGGAACTCTCCACCAAAAATTCAATAAATCTGCTCTAGAAAAGTGAGTCGAAAGATAATAATATAATGCTGCACCAGTACCAGAACCTAAGCCTATAACTGCCATTGTCAAAGAAGTCCATGTTGCTCTCAACTTGCTATATGCATTAGTTTCTAAAACCCAAGTTGCTGCACCACCATATTCTCCACCAAATCCAATTCCTTGAATCGCTCTAAAAACAAACAAAAGTATTGGAGCAATAACGCCAATGGAATTCGCAGAAGGAAGAACCGAGATTCCAAACATTGCTACACTAACAGTTAATAATGTATAAATTAAAGATGATTTTCTGCCATATTTATCTCCTATATGACCAAAAATATAGGCTCCAACAGGCCTTGTAAAATATGCTACTCCAAATGCTGCTATAGAGAAGGCTGTAGATAAATATGGATAAGCACTAAAGAATACATCAGACCATACAAGCGCTGCTGCTGTCGCTGCTATGAAATAATCATACCATTCTACATAGGAACCGAATACAGCTAATGCAGCTATTTTTACTCTTTCTTTTAAAGGATACAATTCAACTTGTGTTTCCATAGGATAACCCAAGCTTATAACTTTATTCTTGTATATAAATATTACGATTTTTTATATAGAAATTATCTATTAAATAAATTTGTTAATCTTTTTATAGCTTCTTCAAGATCTTTTATCGATGCAGCATAAGATAATCTCAAATATCCCTCACCGTTCTTTCCAAATGCCGAACCATGAACTAAAGCAACATGAGCTTCTTTCAATATTTTGATAGCTAATGAATAAGAATCCATTCCCAATTCTTTAACATTTACGAACAAATAGAATGCTCCTTTAGGTATAAAGCTTTTAAAACCCCTTACTTCACTTAGACCTTTAATTAAAAACTTTCTTCTTTCAGAAAAAGCATGTATCATTCTATTTGTAAAATCTTGAGGACCTCTTAGCGCTGCAATTGCAGCATATTGGCTTATTGTATTAACACATGATTCTTCAGCCGAAATAAGTTTCATAATAGCACTCATAATTTCTTGAGGACCAGCAACGTAACCTATTCTCCAGCCAGTCATTGCATAAGTCTTTGATAATGAATTTATTGTAAGTGTTTTTTGCTTTATTTCGTCATTTAAACTAGCTATACTAACATGTTTGTTTTCACTCGAAACTTCTTCATATATAAACTTTTCATAAACTTCATCGGTGAGCACAAATAAATTATGCTGTAAAGCAAGATTAGCTATATCCTCAATCGTCTTCCTTGAGTAAACTGCACCCGTTGGATTATTGGGGGAATTTATCATTATTGCCTTCGTTTTATTAGTAATTAACTTTTCAATTTCATCTACTCTAGGTTCAAAATTATCTTCTTCATATAAAGGATAAAAGACTGGTTTAGCTCCTATAGCCTTTACAGCTTGTTCATAATTTGCCCAACCCGGATCTGGAATTAATACTTCTTCACCCTCATTCACAATTGCTTCCAATGAATAATGTATAGCACCGTTTGCACCATTCGTAACTACAACTTCGCTTATATCATAGTTTATATTATTTTCAGATTTTAATTTATCTACGATTGCCCTCCTTAGCTCAGGAATTCCTGCACTTGAAACATATTTTCCTTTACCTTGTAGTATTGCATCGATTGCAGCTTTTTTTACATGTTCAGGAGGATCAAAATCTGGTTCTCCAAATTCTAATCTAATTACGTCGGGTATCTTTTGCAAAAGCTCATTAATTTCTCTTATTCCTGACAGTTTAAGGCCTTGAGCTTTATTAGATAATACCATATTTATTGTGTCGTTATAATTTTTGAAAAATGAAACATTGGCTTATTCATTGTCTCATCCATAAATGCATGAGGTGTTTTATCAGTGTTCCTAGCACTTCCAAAATTACCATTTTTATCTATTGCTATTACCGCTAATAAAGCCTTTCCAGCTGTTAATTCATTTATATAATTAACCATCCACTCTGTTGCAAACTTGGCTGAATAACCTTCTCTCATAAGGTCTACAATCCTCTTAGCTAATGTATAGGTCATAACAACTTCACCATGACCTGTTATTGAAACACCACCAGCTTCATTATCTGCATAAGTAGAACAACCTATTAATGGAACGTCTCCTACTCTACCAGGTAATTTCATTGGAAATCCTCCAGAAGAAGTACCTGCAGCAACAGAACCTTCTTTATCCATAGCTACAGCACCTACTGTATCTCCAATCTTTGCCCATTTTGAAATTTTTTTCCAATAACTCATTAAAGGAACATCCTTTCCTAGCATTAAATTCTGTTTAATATCTTGCCATTGCTTTAATCTTTCTTCAGGAACCTTATGTTGTTCAAATAAACCGAATGCTCTTGCTAATTCCTCTGCACCTGAACCAACAATCAAGATATGATCCGTTTCTTCCATTATTTTTCTAGCTAATTTAATAGGGCTTTTAACGTTTTTCACCGCTGCAACTGCTCCAGCTTTAAGATTTTTACCATCCATTATTATTGCATCCAATTCAACTTCACCTTTCAAATTTGGCCAAGCACCTTTTCCTGCATTGAAAATTGGATTTTGTTCAAGCGTATATATAGCTTCAGTAACAGCATCTAATGCATTGCCTCCAGACTTTAATATTTTCATTCCTTCTAGAATGGCTTTTTGAATACCTTCTAAGAATTCGCCTGAATCTGGATTGATTGCTCCACCATGAATTATTATCTTAGGTACGTATTTGGACATGTTAAATAACAATTATATTGTCTCTCTCATATTTTGAGATTATCTCATTTCCATACTCTGTTATCAAAACACTATCTTCAACATTGAAACCCCCTAGACCCTTCACATGATAAGGTACTTCTAATGAAAGAGTCATATTTTTCTGTAAAGGTGTATCATCTGTTGCAGATATAATAGGATTATCGTACAATTCAACTCCCACACCATGACCAACATTTCCCCGATAATATTCTGGATCCAAATTTTTCTTAACATAATTCACGGCTTTCTCATAAACTTGAGAAGCTTTCATATTAGGAATTGCAGATTCTAATTCTAAATAGTAAGCTTCCTTAATTACAGTGTAAATTTTCTTCGCTCTTTCAGAGACTGTTTCAATTGCATAGGTTCTTGATAAGTCACAAGTATATCCTTTATAAACAGCTCCTATATCTATTCTAATCAAATCTCCCTTTTCAGGTCTCTTGTTAGGGTCTGGTTGATTATAAATATCAGGTCCATTTTCTTTTCCGATAGCTATCGTCGTTTGATGCCATGAATCTATTCCTTCCTTTAAAAGTTCAGTTTTTAAAAAGATATCCAATTCCAATTCCGTTAACCTATCTCTAAATGCTCCTTCCAACTTTTTCATTACTTTAACTAATGATTCCGTTGCTTTTTTCCATCTTGAAATTTCTTCCGGATTCTTTATCATTCTACTTTCCATCAGCGTCTTATATGCATCTACAAAATTATTTTGATTGAAATTATTCTTTATTTTTTCAAATAAAATAAGGCTAATATCTCTGTATTCAATTGCAATCGTAGTATTCTTATTAACATATTCCTTAATCGTGCTTAACAGCGCATCTTCATAAGATTTGTATTTAATATCTAATTTGTTCTCTCTCCAAACATAAGTTCCAGTTGGATATAGTTTATAATTTTTAATCCAGCTATTTTTTTCTATCACGTCTAGAGCTGCAGCATGAAATATTAAACATGGTTCTCCATCACTTGGAATTATACAAGTTATTGGATTTTCTCTTCTCAATGTCGAGGAAAATAATAATCTATTAGCTGCAGTATAATTTGTTGGAGCACTAGAAACATAGAAAACATTTTCAGGACTTGTAACAACCATAAGATCAATTTTATACTTTCTCATTATAGATTGCAGCCATAGGAAATTTTCTCTCATTTTTATATTATATAAATACTTTACGCATTTAAATATCTATTCAAAAAATAATTTTAGTTATATTTATATATTATATTTTATATATTTAGATAAAAATTATGTTGTTTTTAAAAATTTAATGTTTTAAAATAATGGCCATTTAGATTTTAGTTTGTCTTTTAATCCAGCTTTTTCTAATACTCTTTCAGCTGCTTTTTGTGCTTTATTCAATATTTCATTTTCATCAATTGTTAACAATTTTCTATCTTTCATTACAATTTTCCCATCGATAATTACCGTTTCAACATCATGACCGTCTCCAGAATAAACAATATTGGGAACAAGAGAAAAATTATGCATAGGTATCCAATTTGATCTATTGAAATCTACTATAATTAAATCAGCTTTCTTTCCAACTTCAATTGACCCTATTTGATCATCCCACTGTACAGACTTTCCTGCATTAATTGTAGCCATTTCCAACGCCTCTTCTGGAGAAATCAAAGTTGGATTATATCTTACTTCTTTATGCAGGCAAGCAGCCTGCCACATAGCTCTAAACATATCTAGACTGTTATTTGCAGCACTGGAATCGCATCCCAATCCAACGATGACACCTTTAATTAGTAATTCAGGAAATTTACCAAATCTACCACTTCCATAAGCCCCCTTCATACTAACACCAGGTACATGAGCAATTCTAACATCTCTTTTGACTATTATTTCAACTTCTTCATCATCTATCCAACCCATATGGATTAATAGCCAATGAGGTCCAAGAACATTTAAAGAATCTAACCACTTCACAACAGGTAAGCCGGTTTTTTGTTTTATGAACTCAACTTGTTCCTTTGAAACCGCTGCATGCATCTCAACACCAGTGTTGTATTCATTGGCTAGTTGATTTATTTCCTTAATTAATCTATTTGAGGCATTTGTTTCTATTCTAATAGCCGCTCTTACTCTTATTCTATCATTGGCTGTTCTATGAAACTCTTTTATAAGCTTTTCATTTGCCTTTATTGCTTCTTCAGTCGTGGTGTATATTTCTTTAGGTATGGGTCTATCTTCTGTAAAAGTATCCATGCTAGCCCAAGCAATCAACCCTCTCATTCCACTATCTTTCAAAGCTCTGGCAACATTTTCCATTTTATAACCACCTGGATCTATTGCAGTAGTTGTACCCGTTTTAATCATCTCTAAAATTGCAAGCATAGCACTTAAATAAGTAGCTTCATTATCCAATGCTGCCTCATAAGGTAAAATTCTATCGTGGATCCAAGTAACTAAATCTACATCATCTGCAATACCTCTTGCTAACATTTGTATATGGTGAATATGCGTATCTATCAATCCTGGCATAATTATTTTTCCTTTTGCGTCTATCACTTCATCAGCCTTACTAAAGTTTTTCAACAGTTCATCAGTTTTTCCAACAGAAACAATCTTGTTTTCCTTTATAGCAACTGCACCATTTTTAATTATTCTCCTTTCTTTATCTAATGTTATTAATATTCCTCCTTTTATTAATATTTCTGACATTACATTAAAAATAGATTTTATGTTAATATTTTTTATTATTAAGTTTTAATTTATCAAACTTATAATCCTTTTTTATCAAAATTTTAAAATTTTAAATCATAAGGTTAAATATGCACGAGAATCTTAATTCAAATAGAAAAGTTTTTATTGATGTAATATATTCATTGAATTAAACATCATTTGAAAGGAATTTAATGATTTAAGAGATTGGATGAAAAAGGTTGAAGAATTAGGATTACGAAAAAAGCTTGAAGGTGTTGATGCAAATCTTGAATTGGGTACAATAACACACATGAATGCAAAAAGCAAAAAAATGGACTATTTTGTTTGATAAAATAAAAGGTTACAAAGAAGGTTTCAGAGTTTTAGTAGGGGCTTTATTGGATGCAAAGAGATTTTCAATTACATTCAACTTACCACCTCAAACAAGCGATCTAGAACTCATGAAATTTTTCAAAGAAAAGATGCAATATGCAAGGAAAAATAATCAAAAATATGAACCTGAAGTTGTAAAGACATTTGACGTTATGAAAAATGTCGATAAAGGTGAAAATGTTAATTTATTAAAATTCCCTGCACCCAAATGGAATGAATATAATGGAGGTAATTATATTGGAACAGCATGAGTTGTAATAACTAAAGATCCAGAAACAAACTGGGTAAATGCAGGAACTTATAGATTAATGGTGCACAATGAAAAAGAACTAGGTACATGGATAGCTTCAGCTAGGCATGCAAGATTACACATGAAGAAATATTTTGAGAAAAATGAAGAAGTCCCTGTTGTAATATCTTTAAGAAATCATCCTGCATTATTTGCAATGAGTGGAATGGAAGTACCATACGGTATATCAGAATTTAACTATTTAGGAGCAATGCTAGATATGAATTGGAAAGTAATTGAAGGACCTATTACAGGGTTACCCATTCCTGTCGACAGTGAAGTTGTATTAGAAGGATATATAACGAATGAAATGAGAGATGAAGGACCTTTCGGTGAATATTGTGGATATTAAGCAGGTGGTAGAACAAAACAACCAGTAATAAGAATTGAAGCTGTATATTATCGTGATGATCCAATTATTTTAGGCACATCTCCAGGGAGGCCACCGTATGATTATTCATATTACAGATGTCCTGTACGTGCAGCTTTGATTTAGGAAGAATTAGAGGCTGCTGGGATTCCTGGTATTCAAGGAGTATGGGCTCATGAAGCAGGATTTAGTAGAGCTTTCAACGTAATTTCAATAAAACAACTTTATGCAGGTCATGCAAGACAAACAGCATATATTGCAGCTTCATGCCATGCAGCAGCTCACGGTAGCCGATTTACTGTTGTGGTTGACGAAGATATTAATCCTTCAAACTTATACGATGTTGTTTGGGCAATGAGTAGTAGATGCGACCCTGTAAATGGAATTGATATTTTAAGAGAAATGTCTGATACTCCATTGGATCCAATAGCTGAAAGAAAAGAATATGCTGATGAATATTCTTTAGGAAGAGTGATTATTCTTGCTTGCAAACCCTTTGATCAAGTAATTAGAAATACATTTCCAAGGGTAGTTGAACCTAGCTTAGAGTTGCAAAGAGAAGTAAAAAATAAGTGGAAAGAAATTTTTTAACTTTCCCTTTGTTTCATATACTTAATTGCAAGCTTTATTGCTTCAGGCCAATAATAACCTGCACTACATCTGCAAAGATTACCTGAAAAAGCTTCTTTTATATCTTCATCGCTAGGATTGGGATTATTTAAAAGTAAAGCATATGCAGACATTATAGCACCTGGTATTGAATAACCACATTGAACAGTGTTGGCATCGATAAATGCCTTTTGAACTGGATGCAACTTTCCATTTTTATATAGTCCTTCAACCGTAGTAATTTCCTTTCCTTCAGCTTTAATTGCAGGATACATACAAGAATAAACAGCCTTTCCATTTACAACTACAGTGCAAACTCCACAGCCTCCATAATCACAACCCCTTTTAGCTCCTGTCAATCCTAAATACTCTCGCAATACTTTTAATAATGATTCATAAGGATTTACTTCAATTATTTCCTCCTTGCCATTAACAATTAGCTTTATTTGTTTTTTTGACATATTAACTTATCATTTCTAAAGTTTCTTTTAAAGCGTCACGGAAAAGAACCTTTAAGACTTTCTTTTTATACCAAGCTGAAGCATTTATAGAATCTATGGGTTCAACACTTGGAATTTCTTCCATTATCTTTTTAATCAAATCCTCATTTATATATTTACCTTTCGCTATCTCATAAACTTTGTTCTCGATATACGGTGTTGGTTGAACGTTGCCAAATACTGTTCTTATATTCTCCACATATCCATTTTCATTTAATTTAACTTTAATTCCAACACTAACAATAGCATAGTCAAAAGCCCTTTCTGTCAATTTCATATAATATGAAGCTGTTTTAGTTTCCTCTAATGGCAAAATTATTTCTGTTAATATCTCATCTTCTGAAATATTTGGATTAAGCATGCCCAAGAATAAATTCTCTACATTTTCTATTCTTTCTCCATTTAAAGAAACCAATTTAGCTTTTGCATTAAGAGCTACTAATGCATTAGGAACATCAAGAAAAGATATAGAACTACAGACAGAACCTCCTATAGTTGCTACATTTCTTACCTGATAAGAACTTACACCTTTAGCAGCTAAGTATAGTGCATAATAACTAGGTTTGGTAAACAAAGAATTATTAACAATTTGATTGAATGTAGTTGTAGCTCCTATATGCAATCCATCTTTCTCTATTCTAACATAATTTAAGCCTAAATTTTCAATATCTACAAAATATTCAACTCCTTCAAGTAAATTTCTCTCCGACAATTCATGTATAACTGTTCCACCTGCAATAATTTTCGCAGCTCCTTTATAATCATGTAATAACTTCAAAGCTTCTTCTAAAGTTTTTGGCTTAATATAATCTTTTAATTCGTAATGCACCATTTTATTCAGCTAACAATTTAAGAATATACTCAGGCATTAAAGGTATTTTTTTAACTTCTTTTCCTATAGCATTGCTTACTGCATTGGGTATCGCATCGGAAACAAGTAAACCTGCTTCACCTACACCTCTTGCACCAAAAGGACCATGGGGTAAAGGAGTCTCTGTTGCAATTGCTATGATTTCTGGTAGGTCAGCATGTTGAATCAATTTGTAATCTGCAAAATTCGGATTCAATGCATAACCGTTCTGCCACTGTAGACCTTCGAATAAAGCTATACTAATACCCATTGCACTACCGCCTATTATCTGGCCTTCTACAAGCTTTGGATTAATTACTTTACCTGCATCAACAACTGTAACTAATCTTTTTACTTTAATATGACCAGTTTCTACGTTTACCCATACTTCAGAAGCTACACCTGTTGGCGTATAAAAGTTTACCACTCTTTCAAATACCTTATTTCCGTATTTATCGTAGATTCTTCCCGTCTCTTTATCTATACCTGCTTGTATAAACCAATTTGCTGAAGCTATCAGCTCTCCCTCTCCTTCTAAAAACGTGCCTGTTCTTATCTTCCCCCGTGCAAATAGATCTTCCAATCTTATCTTTTTATCAGGATTGCGTTTTGATACAACAAAACCTTCCTTTACTTCTAGATGATCAGGATCTTCATTAAGCTTATTAGCTGCATATTCAGCGATTTTTCTCTTCAATTTCCTACATGCAAGAACTAAAGCATTACCTAAGGATACAGTTGTTCTTGATGACATCTGTGCTTCATCGAATGGTGAAAATTCCGTATCAGCAGCAGCTGCAATAGATACACGTTCCATAGGAATTTGAAATTCTTCTGCTACTATTTGTTGCATTGCTGTATAATTTCCCATACCTATTTCTGTGGAACCTATAAAGACTTCAATAACACCATCTTCTCTTAATTTTACTGTAGCTGATGATGCTGTAGGTGCTAAAGAATATTTACTTGATAATGCATATCCTATTCCTCTTTTCCAAGGATGCGTAGGCTCCTCATTACTTTCCTTTATTTTTTTCATTAAAGCATCATAAGCTGTAAGCAAAACTTTACTGTAATCTTCATCCACTATTTCTCCATATATATTTTCTTCACCTTGTTTAGAAATGTTCCTAAGCCTGATCTCAATAGGATCCAATCCAAGCTTCTTAGCCAATATGTCCATTTGTCTTTCAAAGGCAAAATCAAGAATTGCTGGACCAACACCTCTCAATGGACCTTGGGGTGGCAAATTTGTATAAATTGAGAAAGCTTCAAACTTTACACTTTCAGGTTTATATGTAGCTAGTGCTTGTGCAGCTAGATAAGTATAAACAGCTATGCCAGAACCACCTGAATATGCTCCACCATTAATATAAAACCTTACTTGTCTTGCTAAAATTTTTCCATCTCTTGATGCTCCATCCTTTACGTATATTCTTGTTGGAGGCCTAACAGTTGTAAATGTAAATACTTCTTCTCTTGTTAGTACAATTTTAACTGGTCTTCTTGTTTTCTTAGATAATATACATGCGATTGGTTCTGCATAAATCGTTAATTTATTTCCAAAACCTCCACCTACATAAGGAGATACCACTCTTATTCTATTTTCAGGAACATTAAGAGCTAAACTTAACTCAAATCTAAGTCTAAAAGGAGTTTGTGTTGAAGTATAGACAGTGAATGTATCATCATAATTATAAATACAAACACATGATTGAGGTTCCAAATGTGCATGCTGAACCATAGAAGTTTCATATATATTTTCAACAATAACATCTGACTTTTTAAAACTTTCTTCAACATTTCCAAATACAACCCTCCTATAATTATTCAAATTTGGCATGTCAAAAGGTATCCACGGAGCACTTACCTTAGACGTGCCATACTTCCTTAAATCTGGATGCAATATAGGTGCATCTTGTTTAATAGCCTCTTCAGGGTCGAATACTGCAGGCAATTCTTCATATTCTACTTCTATCAAATTTACAGCTTTTTCAGCTATCTCAGGCGTATCTGCTGCAACAGCAGCAACAGCTTCACCAATAAACCTTACTCTATCTTTAGCGATTAAATAACGGTCAAAAAGTACTAAACCATATCGATGATCAGGAATATCTTTTCCTGTAATAACTGCTCTTACTCCTGGTAAGCTTTCAGCTTTACTTGTATCAATTCTTTTTATTATTCCATGGGGTATACTACTATGTTTAATTTTTCCATAGAGCATCTTTGGAAATACTAAATCATAACCGTAAATTGCTTCACCAGTAACTTTTGGTTTAGCATCTATTCTTTCAACAGGCTTGCCAATTATATAATATTGCTTTTCAATTTCTTCAATTAATGCTTGTTTATTCATATATTTAACATATAAATAAACTTATTGTAATATAAGTTTTTGCAATAAATAAAATAATTTTTTATTTATATATAATTTTATTAAAATAATTAATTATTTATAAAATAAGGTATCACTTTTTCACCTAATATTTTTATACTGGAAATTATCTGTTCAGATCTTAATTTTCTTAACGATGTTCTGAAAATCAAATAATTGAATCCAAGTTTTCTTATTCTATCTATGAATTCAATTGCGTCATCAGGAGAACCTATTATAATCCTGTCTTCAATCCATTCTTCAATACTTTTTCTCTCACCACCTATTAAAGGATGTTGTGAAGAACTATAATCTATTTGATACATTTCTATTATTGACTCTTTTGATTCTTCATACGCTAAATCCTTATTTTTAGCTACATAAACATCCCTTAAAATTGGAAATACATTCACAGATCTTCCCAACTTCTTTAAAATTTCTTCATAGCAAATCTTAATTTTTGCAACTTCTGATAATTTAGCAGTTTGCCCTGGTAACCAAGCATCAGCTAATTTAGTAGCTCTTAAAACTGCACTCTCTTTCCAGGCTCCAACCCAAATAGGGGGACGAGGCTTTTGATACGGTCTAGGTATTATTCTAGCGTTTTTCATAGAAAAGTATTTACCTTCGAAGTTTACTTCTTCATTGCTTAGAAGCTCTATTAGCAATCTTAAACCCTCATCCATTAAATTAGAACGCTTATTCAATCCTATTCCAAAATTCTTAAAATCCTTCTCTCTATATCCTGCTACTGCTGCTATTATAACTCTACCTTTAGAGATACAATCCAACTGCGAGATTTCTTCAGCTAATCTATATGGATGATATAAAGGCAAAATAACAATGGCTCCTAGCTTCAAATTAGTATAGCTAAATATTGAATTCAATGCAGAGATAGGACAAGGTAAATATCTTTCATTTTCGTGATGTTCTTCAAACCAAACTGAATCAAAATTAAAATTTTCTGCTGCTTTTAATTGCTTATATGCATCTTCAAAGTAATCATTCCACTCTTTCGGTATAAACCCAAATTTCATATCATGATAACAAAAATTATCTTATTTAAATAATTATAAATATTATATAATATTTCATAACAATATATAACAATCAATATATGAAGTTAAAATTGAATTGTATTAATTATGAAATGAGAATGTATATATACAAGCGAAATTATTCAATCTATATGTCAAAAGTAGGCCTTGGTTTAGGATACAGTCCAGAACTTACAATACATGATATGATTGAACATGTTGTTGAGGCTGAAAAGAAAGGATTCGAACTAGCATTCTTCTCCGAAACAATAATGACAATTAGAGATGCTATTACATCGTTATCAGCGTTCGCTGTAAAAACAAGTAGAATAAAATTAGGGGCTACTCAAATACTCAGATTAAGAACTCCACTTGTTATTGCGCAAACATTTACTACATTGAATGAATTATCAAATGGAAGAGCTATTTTAGCAATTGGAGCTTGTACAGAGTCACATTGTAAGAAGCACGGTCTACCATTCCAAAATCCAGCAAAAGTTCTTGAAGAACATGCTATATTGATTAAAAAGTATTGGAATGAAGAATCTGTTAATTTTAAAGGTGAAACGATACAAGTTGAAGGAGAAGGTTTAACTGTCAGACCAAAGACAAAAATTCCTTTGTTAATTGCTGCTACAAGCAAGACGGGGTTGAAGATCGCTGGGAAAGTCGGCGATGGCGTTGTCGTAAACGCTACCACATCACCAGAATATGCGAAGAATGCTTTAGAAATAGTTAAGAGAAGTGCAGAAGAACATGGACGTAATTTTAAAGAATCTCTTATAACAGGTATTGTTGTTGCAGGAATTGAGGATGGAACAAAGGAAGCAGAAAGAGCATTAAGATGGGAACTTGCTAGTAAATTTGAGCCCTTACAAGTAGATTTTGCAGTAAGACCAAGATTAAGAGTTGGAGAACCTTACGTATCTGAAGAACTTATCAATAAATTGCTTGAATCTTACAAAAAAGGAGGAAAAGAACAGTTGGCAAGAGATATACCCATGAATGTAATTAAAGGATTAACCGCATATGGAACTAAAGAAGAAGTTATAAATAAAATTGAAGAATATAGGAAAGCTGGTGTTGAAATACCAATAGTAAGACCTGCAAGTTCAAAACTTATAAAACCTTTGATAGAAGCTTTAGCAATAAAATAAATTTTTATTTTCATTCATTTAAAATTCTTATTGCCTCTGGGGGGATGTAGATAAAAATGTATTTAATTTCTTCACGACTATGATATAAGCCGCAGTATTTGTGAGTAGTTACGTTTATAAAAGTTTCACCAACTCTTATTTTATGATCGGTCACTGAACCTCTATACTCTCGATGAATGATCTGCCCTTGTAGTATATTTTCTTTATTTTCAGGATTCTAATCATATATTCCAATTTCATTATTTCTTATAAGAATGTGTATATTGGTTTTTTTATTCTAATTTATCGTTAGTTTTACAAATTAAATCTGCATTCATATCGGGCACTTTTACTATATACATCGTTATCGTAAATCTCCTTTATTTCCGCTCTAAGTATATTGGACCTTCCGATAAATTCAGCTACAAATTTATTTGCCGGCTTTTTATATATATTTCGTTTGGAGTGCCCTCTTGCATCACTTTTCCATTATTTATTATTATAACTCTATCAGAAATTGAAAACGCTTCTTCTGGATCATGAGTAACATATATAGCAGTTATTCCTAGCTTTTTTAATAACTCTCTGATTTCACTACGCATTTTTTCTTTAACTCTTAAATCTAAACTACTAAGAGGCTCGTCTAATAATATAGAGGATTAAAAAAGCTTTAGATTTGGTAGGTTTATCCGTTAAAGATAATATATATCCTACCCAACTTAGCGGTTGAGAACAGCAATGAGTATCTATAACAAGAAGTCTAGTTTATGAACCAGAGACTTTATATATAAAGGTAATGTATAAATAACCTATCTTAAATAAACTTAAAATTAAAAAAATTTAAATATATAAGCTATTTTATTAATAACCATTATTGCATAAGGAGTATTGAAAACTTGATTAAAGAAAGTATATATGCTAGTTTTAATACTCAAAAACATGGTTAAAATTCAACATTCAGGCTTCATTGAAGTGGAAAGAGATTCTGCGTATGTCTACAGTTTTTTAATTGATCCTTACAAAGTATCTTCCATATTTCCTATGGTGGAGAACGTTAATGTGATAGATGAAAATAATTTTTATGTTAAAGTTAAATTAAAGCTAGGAATTATTCAAGGAAATGCCGATTTGAAATTAAAATTTGTAGAAAGGAAAGAGCCTCTTTTAGCAAAATTAAAGGGCGAAGGTTCTGGTTTAAAAAGTATTATAAATTTTGAGTTAAATTTCTATCTTGAAAAAGAAAAGGACAACACTAAAATTATTTGGTTTTTTGAAGGAGATGTTAGTGGTCTTGCAGCATCTCTTGGCTCTCCTGTCTTAAAAGCCTCATTAGAAGCAATTGTAAATCAAGTAATACAAAATTTAAAAAAGAACATTGAATCTGAGAAATTAACCAAGCCTTAATTAATTTATTATGCAATTTAACGAATTAAACTATATATTATAGCAGTATTTCGACAATCATGGTTGGGATATCTAGACGCTATTTGTATAAGGCTTATTTTTTCATTGCCGGAATTCTCGCAGTAATATCGTTTTATTTATTTGTTCAAACAAGCAATATTTCATTCCTTATTTTATTTGGACTTTTTACATTTAGTGGGTTTCCTCTAATTCTTTCTTTAGCAGGAGATATTGTATCAGAAAATTTAATTGGATTTTCTAATTCAGTTGTATGGGGATTGGGAATTACCGGAGGTAGTGTTATTGGTCCTATCATGGTCGGATTTATTTCTTCATATATAAATTTATCAGAAACATTAATGATATTAAGTATTTTATCTATACTAGCTAGCTTAATGATGATCTTGTACCAAAATCTAGAAGAAAATCCAAAGTCCTATTATTTGGTTAAAGTTAAATCATTTAACTTTGAAATTATCATATGAACATAGATAAAAAGCTTTTTAATGTCAGCTTTTACAATTATGAAAAAGAAGTTCTTGGTAACGTTACAGTTCCTAATAAAGTATATATACATGATGTAACTTTACGGGATGGCGAACAACAAGCTGGAATTGTTTTTAAGAAAGAAGAAAAATTAGAAATTGCTAAAGTGTTAATGGAAGCTGGTGTTGATAGAATAGAAGCTGGAATGCCAACGGTTTATGAAAAAGACTTTGAGGCTGTAAAAGAAATAGCTAGCTTGAAAACAGGCTCCTTAGTTTATTCCTTTGCTCGTTGCATGAGGAATGATGTAGATTTCGCTTTGAAATGCGATGTAGATGGAGTTGTTATGGAAATACCATCAAGCGAACATTTAATTAAACTTGGTTATGGTTGGGACGTTAATAAGGCAATAGATCTTTCTATCGATGCAACCAATTATGCCCATGAACATGGTCTTAAAGTAACTTTCTTCACAATAGATGCAACAAGAGCACCGTTTGAGACTTTTTGGAAAATAATTGAAGGAGTAATTAAAGAAGGATATATGGATTCTTTAACTTTAGCGGATACATTTGGAGTTTTGAATCCCCATGCAGCTTATTATTTTATAAGAAGAATAAAAGAAAAAGTAAATAAACCAATTGAAATTCATGCGCATAATGATTTTGGTTTAGGTGTTGCAAATTCTATCTTTGCTGTTTTAGGTGGAGCAAGTACTGTCCATGTTTCTGTAACAGGTATAGGTGAAAGAAGTGGCAATGCAGCACTTGAAGAAGTTGTAATGGCATTAAAATGTTTATATAACATTGAAACTTCGGTTGATACGACTAAACTTAGGAAAGTTGCACAAATTGTTAGAAAATATTCCAGAATAAACTATACTCCTCAGAAGGCAATTGTAGGAGATGGATTGTTTACTGTAGAATCAGGAATACTTGTTGCTTGGTGGAAGAGATTGGAAAAAATCAATGAGCCTTTAGAAATGTTTCCATTCCTTCCTGAGATGGTAGGTCATGAACCTGTTAAAATTATACTTGGAAAAAAGAGCGGATTGGATTCTATATTGTACAAGGTTGAAAAATTGAATTTAAACTTAGACGAAAAAATATCTCTAAACTTACTTAAGAAAGTTAAAGATCTATCTTATCTAAGAAAAGGACCAATCGATGATGAAGAATTTAAGATTATTTCACAAAGTTAAGAATTTTATAAAAATAAGTATTCATAAATAATTTATAAGATGAAATAAAGTATATATTTAAAAAAATAAAAAATATTTTTAATTTTCTCATTACAATGTTATTAATAATGAAAGAAAAAGTAGCTTTAATCACAGGTTCCAGTCGCGGTATAGGCAAAGCAATATCAATAAAATTCGCTAGGATGAAAATTAAAGTTGTTTTGAATTACAGAAAAAATGAAGATGAAGCTTTGAAAACGTTGAATGAAATAAAGAATCTAGGAGCTGAAGCTATAGTTATTAGGACAAATGTTTCTAAGGAAGAAGAAGTTAAAAGGATGATTAAAGAAGCGAAAGATAATTTCGGAGAAATTAATATATTAGTTAATAATGCAGCTCTAGGTTTAGCAGTTCCATTCAAGGATATGAGTTTCGAAATATGGTATAAACAAATCGATGTTTCTTTGAACGGTATATTTTTTGTTACAAAAGAAGTAGTAAATGATATGATATCACAAAAATGGGGTAGAATCATTAATATGTCAAGTATAGCCGGAATAAACGGTTTAAAATATTTAACAGCGTATAGTGCAGCAAAGGGAGGAATAATAGGTTTCACGAAAGCATTGGCTTCAGAATTAGCAGAATATAATATAACAGTGAATGCAATTGCTCCTGCATTCGTTGAAACAGACATGGGAAAAAGTTATTTTGAATGGCTTGAAAAAAGAATGAATTACGAACAGCCACTTATTAAGTATTTAAATTATTTTACGACAAACAGAAAATTAATAACCCCTGAAGAAGTCGCAGAATTTGCTTCATTTTTAGTTTCAGATAATGCAAGTGGTATTACAGGTCAAGTATTTACACTAGAATCTGGATTTAATTTACAATGGTATGAAGCATTAAAATAAAAATTACTTATTTAGATCTCTTTCAATCTCCTCTAAGGATTTACCTTTAGTTTCAAATGCTACTAAAAGAAACACTATAAAAATTAGGTACATCATTGCTGCGAAAAATATGAATATGGGAGTTACAGCTACAGGAATAGGTTTAGGCGTTATTAGTAAACCTTCACCTAACACTAATGCAATAACAATTGAACCCACAATTTTACCCAGTGCTCCAAAGCCATAACCTGAGCCCCATCCAGTAGACCTTAGATCTTGTGGCCAGATTTCAGAACCTATTACACTTAATGTAGGCCATAACGCATCTAAAAAGAAGTATCCAACAATTGCGAATATGTAAAATAATGAGATGCCGTTTATTACAACTGAATAATATACTCCTGATAATAAAAGAAACGTACCTGATACAAAACTAACAATTAAACCTACAACTTTTCTTCCTAACCTATCTAAGAGTAAATCATACGTTAATCTACCTAATAGTCCTGAGATAGAGACATAAACAAACAATTGTGAGGCTATTTTTGAATTAATGCTTAAAACTAGAACAAGTAACGAAGGCCCCCATACAGTAAAATTATAAGAAACAACTTGCAATGCAAAGCTCACGCTCCATGTAGTTATTACAGACTTAGGATACTTGAATATATTTTGCCAACTAGATTTTGGTTTCGTATATTGTTTAATCTCTTCTTCTGAGATTGATATACTATCTAGTTTAATGCCATACATTTTTGCTATAGCTTTTCTAGCTTCTAGTAACTTTCCTTTACTTATTAACCATCTAGGGGATTCTTCCATGTATAAATAAATAAAAGGCAAAAGAACCAATGGTATTCCGCCTATTAAAAACAACCCTTGCCAACCTATAATAGGTTCTAAATAAGCTGAGCTTAATGATGCTAATAGAGTTCCTGCAGGTACATCAACAGCGCTAATCCCTGTGATAAGTCCTCTGACTTTTGTAGGTGAAAATTCTGATACGTATGGAAAAGTTATTGTGAAAGCACCCCCTATTCCAAGACCTATAATAAATCTTAGTATAGTTAATAACTGCCAAAATCCTTCAGGTACAAACGCACTAAGAATAGAAAATAAAGAATAAAATACCACTGAAATCATAAATGCAATCTTTCTACCAAGCATATCCGCTAATCTCCCAATTATAAATGCTCCTACAAATATTCCAGCACCGGTTGAAGCGATAAGCCAAGCGACTTCTGTAGCATCAAGTTTCCATGATTTAGATATAAATGTTACTACAAAACCAATTATGAAATTATTATAAAATGCTAAAAACGTGCCAGCCAATATAGCTAGTACTAGAAATCCAGCAAACCTTGAAGTTAATCTAGAATACCTTTCAGTTAATCCCTCTTGAGAATTTTTCATATCTATATGAAATTTCTGTTTTATATATACTTTTCTTTTTATATCCTACTTAAATAATTCATATTATAT
>JAFMCU010000040.1 GCA_017857595.1 Thermoprotei archaeon | reverse complement strand
AGAACTACTTAACATGGTAATGTTCATTTCTCTTATAGGAATTTATCTTAAATTTCATTATCTTAAGCGATTACAAGGAATAAAGTTTTATGAAAACAATGATATATGGTAGTATTGAAAATTCGGATAAGAAAAGATTTGAATAACTGTTCAGGGAAGTAGTTATGATAAAATTTGGTTATAAAAAGGAGCTTTAAATAAGGCTGCAGAAGAAGACATAGAAAAATGGTTGAATAGCATTGAGAATGTTAAATTTGAAGAAGAACCTATAGAAGTGATCAAAGGTATCCTTTCAGAAGCAAAAATGAATTTTATGGAGTTGCAAAATCTAGCTAAGAAAATTATGGTTAATTAAAATTTTTTAAATGTTTAATTGTGAAACTCTTATTCCTCCAAATTCCATTAATCTTTTATCTTCTGTTACAAGCTTAACGTTATCATAGTAAGTAACCTTATATTTTATGGCTTCATTAAAATTTCTTTATCAATGTTTATATGAATCATGTTCATTTCGCTTAAAAGCTTAGAAATTGCATTGAAGACGAGTTCTATGTTTATTTTATTCCTATACTTCCATAGTAGGTTGCCTAATCCATAATGAACTAAGCTTATTGTGTAATTTTCTTTGACATGGTGAAGAGCTTCTGGTCTTTTTAATTATTTCAAAAATACTACTTGAGTCAAATAGAAAAGTCATTTTGATTCTCTCATCTCTCTTATTTCAGACACTATTTCATCAGTGCTTATTTTACTGAGTTCCTTAGAAGCTTCTTCAAATAATCTCTTGTTTTCTTCAATTTCTTTTTTTAACTTCCTCCTCTAAAGCGGTTCTTAATGTTTAGCTTACATTTATTCCATATCTTCTAGCTTTATCAACAATTCCTTCCTGACCTTTGTAAACACAGTTGCCCATGAACTCATTGCTACATATTTTATTCTTACCTGTTATATAATCCTTTAATAACCATTGATTAACTGATGTTTAAGGATATCCTGCTTATCCACGAGGGAAGGTTTAGGTGTTTCATTGGCATTATCTAGGCTGGCAGGATTCTCGCACCTCTCATAGGCGCATTACCCTTAATAACAGGTTGACCTATATGAATGTTATAGTTTTTGCTACAGTTGCATGGCTAATATGCACAGTGACCACCTCCATTCTTGCAGAGGATCCAGCAAGTCGCTGGAGGATCAGAAATAGGTTAAGAAACGGCAAGTAAATTTGATTTTTACTTTAGTTGTTTTTGTTTATATAATTCTCCAAGGATAGAGCCGGCTCATTTAATTATCCACTCAATATTTTGTCGTCTTACTAACATTTTAATTCTCAACAGGTTCTAAAATTGAAAGAGTGCTTCCAGAATCTATTATAAATATTTGTCCTGTTATGTTTTCTGCTAGAGGAGAAACAAGCATGGAAGCTACCTCAGCAACCTCCTCAGATTTCACAAGCTTTTTAGTCAGAGTAGAATATTTCAAAAATTTTTCAAGGGGATTTTTAATTCCCTTCATAAGTTCTAATACTTTGAAGTAGCTCAATCCCATTTCTGTTTCAACAAAGCCTGGCGCAATTGCATTTACTGTAATATTATATTGGGAAAGTTCAGCAGCAAGAACTTTAGTTAATGCGATCACGCCTGCTTTCGCAGCGCTATAGGCAGATAAGTACTTAATACCATATATTCCTGCTAAGCTTGATATGTTTATTATTCTTCCCCATCTTTGATTGATCATATCACTAACGACCTCCTTTGTTACGTAAAAGCAACTGTTCAATGAAACTTCGATCTGCTTTTGCCAACTTTCAACATCCATTTCCAAAAAGGAATTTGCTATTCCTAAAGCTGCATTATTAACTAATATGTCGATTTTTCCAAAGTGGTCTCTTGCTTGTTTTACAAGTTGCTTTACTTCTTCATATTTAGCAACATTACACTTTATGGCAATTGCTTCGGAACCTGCGCTCTTTATTTCTTCCAATGTTTTATTTGCTTCTTCTTCTCTTTTCCTGTAATTCAATATCAACTTAATTCCCATAGTTGCAAATTTTATAGCTATTGCTTTTCCTATTCCTCTACTCGAACCTGTTATTAATGCTACTTTATTTTTCCATTCAGCCATAAGTATTAACACAAAGTTGCGTATTTAATATTTATATTTCTTGGTTTGAAATTCTAAAAAATGGTTTTTATTTTTTGTTGAGGAAACCTCTAAAACACGTAATCAAAAAATTTAAATTTTTTCGAATTTGTTTAGTCTAATAAATTATTTATAAGTGAACTTTGTCTCAAAAGGTAAATTTAAAAATTGAAGAGGCATTTCAACTCTTCTCATGTTATTAATGAAAACCAATTTTCAGAAATATTTATATATTTCTATTTATATTAACGAAAATGTATATGAACTTCAAGTACGAGACAGAAGTTGCTCTAAATAAATTAATTAAAATAGCTTTCGGCAGTGTTATAGGAACCATAATAGAATATTTTGATTTCTTGGCGGCAGGCACGATAGCAATATTGGTTTGGCCTAAATTGTTTTTTGGTCCTTACGGAGGAATATTTGGAGCCATATCTACATTTGCCCTAGGTATAATCATCAGACCAATTGGTGCCATAATATTCGGGCATTTAGCTGATAAAATAGGCAGAAGAGATAGTCTTGCATATGCTATTTTAATTATGGGTATTTCTACATTAGTAATAGGATTACTTCCTGTCCCAACTGCTTCTACTCAAGCTATTATTGTAGTGATATTAATTTTAATGAGATTACTTCAAGGCATAAGTATAGGAGCTGAATTCGGAACCGCCTCAACTTGGATAAGAGAATACGCAGATAAATCTAAAAACAGAGCATTTTGGGCTTCATGGGTAGGTTTTGGTGTAGCAATTGGAACTGCTTTGGCTGCAGGATTAGTATTGGGTTTACAACTATATCAAGGAACGTCCTTTTTCGCTTCAGGAAGTTATTATGCAGGATGGAGAATAGTATTCTACACGGGCTTTGTTGCTGCAGTTATAGGGTTGATAATTAGATTGAAATTGGATGATAGCTGGATTTTTGAGAAGCTGAAAATAAAGAATAAAATTCTAAATTACCCATCTTTTGCGGTTTTAAAAGAAATGCCAAAACAAGTACTTCTCATGTCAACTATAAACGCCTTTTTTGGAGCTTTATTTTATTTAGTTTATGTATTCGGTCAAAGCTACATGATAGGAATAGGTTATCAACCAATCATTGTTACAGAAATTATCGCAATTGGTGCTTTAGCAATGCTTTTTATGATTTGGATAGGCTCAATAATAGCTGATAAATACGGCAGAAAAGTGCCGATTATAATATCAATTACTATCGTTTTAATATTCTCCATACCGTATTTTGTAGTATTAAATACTTTGAATACAATTTTTGCAACGTTAAGTGTAATATTGATGTTTTCCGCAGGATTCGGAATAGGTTTTGGCTCAGTCACATCTATATATCCAGAATATTTTCCTACAAGATACAGAGCATCCGGAGCAAATGTGTCCTTCCAACTTTCTCAAATTTATGGAGGAGGTATGGCGCCCATAATAGCTTCTTACATATTCGGCTATGTAAAAGCTGTAGCAGCATACCCTTATATAGCAACGTTGACGATATTTTACGCCACTCTTGCCTTTCTAACAATGTATATAATAAATGAAACTAAGCAAAAAAATTTGGAAAATTATGAATAAAAACAAAAAATTTAAACATCTATGATTAAAAAGAATATTGAATTAAGTAGAGAAATTTATAAGATAATTTTTACATTTTTACGTTATGGTTAAAATAATAGATTGTGATGTACATCCATATGTTCCTAGTGTTAAAGATTTATACAATTACATGGATCCTGCGGTGGTTAAAAAGTTCGAAATAGCTGGATTGGAAATCTCAATGGGTACTGATACCGTCGTGACCCGAAACCCTAGCGGTGGAACTATTAGAAAAGATGCCAAGAGTAGAGAAGGCAAACCTGCAGGAAGCTATCCTGAGGATGTGACCGAGGATTATCTTAACAAGTATCCTATTGAGGCAACAATTCTCAATGATTTATCAGCATGTTGGATGGTATCACAAAGTGGTACTTATTTAAGTTTAAAGTTAGCTTCTGCTTACAATGATTATTTCATAGCTAAATGGCTTGATTATGATGAAAGATTTAAGTATGCAATGATCGTATCTCCTTGGGATCCATATAGTTCCGTAGATGAGATTAAGAGAGTGGGTAAAGAGAAAGGGATTGTTGCCGTGCAAATACCTGTTACAAGGATCCTTGTAGGATCTAGATTGCTTTGGCCAATATATCAGGCAGCTTATGAAATGAACCTCCCTATATATTTCCATATAGCAACTAACGATGAATATCATATACTTGGTCTAAAAAGTGAAAGTTACTTCGAGCATCATGTAAACTTTCCTGCTGTTCAAGAAGTTAATGTTGCAAGCCTAGTTTTAAGTGGAGTTTTGGAAAAATTCCCAAATATAAAATTTGTCTTTGCAGAATAT
>JAFMCU010000039.1 GCA_017857595.1 Thermoprotei archaeon | reverse complement strand
TTCCGATTCTATCTTGTATAAAGCATCGTTAAAATCTGGCTTATCCATAATGATATTAATAGATAATAATATTCCAATTTAATAATTCTACTAATATCAGTTAAGAATTTGCATGAATGCCCTTATTCTTTCAAAATTCGTATTCATAAAAATGTCCTCTACACAAGCTACAAACGGTAAACTAGGAATCAGTTTTAAAACATCCCTATAAACGATATTAACTCTTTATGTTTTACCAACTCTATTGCAGAACCAGATATGATTTTTAAATTGAAATAGAATAATCAATTAAATTAATAAGATAATACAAATATTAACTTAAGTTAAATTTTTATTTAAGAAATTAATTTAAGATATTTTTAATAAACAAATTTGAATAAAATTTTATTTGTTTCTATTTCGCTCCTTTTATAATGAATAATATTTCGTCAGCTATGTAGGAACAATGATCAGCTATCCTTTCTAAATATCTCATTATCAACAAATTGGCTACGGCACATTTTCCCCCTTTGAATTCTAATGCCTTATGAAAGTATTCCTTATAGGCTTCATCAATTGATTGATCCATTTCTTTTATTTCTGTAGCCAATTCAACACTTCTTTTTACAATAGCCTTTATGGTTAAGTTCAGCATATTTTTAACTCTTTCGATGTTTGATTGAATATCCTCATCTAAGCATTCTTCTAGCGAAAGATTTGCATCTTCTAAAGCTAAAGCTATATCGTATGAATACCTGCTTATTCTGTAAAGGTCGTAAGTTATTTCCAAAGAAGATTTTACAAACCTTAAATCGGTGGCTGCAGGTTGATACCTTACTATAATTTCCAGTATCAATGTTCCTGCTTCTTCCTTAAGTTTCCTTAGTCTATCACTGATTTCTTTTAAATCTTTTACAGTTTGTTGTCTTTTAAAATAAGTAAGCAAATCCATTGATTTAAGCGCTTCAATTGACATTTCCTTTAAAATATACTCAAGTTTTTGAAAAGCCAAATCTATGGGTCTTACCATTACAATCTACCTGCAACGAATTTTTCAGTCAGTTCGTTTTGAGGATGTGTAAAAATTCTTTCAGAAGGGCCCCATTCTATCAACCTGCCATCATATAGTAAGGCAGCATAATCAGAGATACGTGCTGCTTGTTGTGGAATATGGCTAACAAGCACGATTGTTAATTGTTCTTTTAGATTTAACAAAAGTTCCTCTATTTTCCTAGCACCTACAACGTCTATTTGTGAAGTAGGTTCATCCAATAACAAGACTTGAGGTTTTAAAGCTAAAGCTCTCGCTATAACTAATCTTTGTTGCTGTCCCCCAGATAAAACTGAAGCAGGCTTCTTTAATCTGTCTTTAACTTCATCATACAAATTAGCTTTTATTAAAGCTTCTATTACACGTTCTTCCAATTCCCTTTTATTCTTCACAAAACCATTTGCCTTCAATGCATATGCAATATTATCAAAGATGCTCATATGATAAAAAGGATTAGGTTGCTGAAAAACTATACCAACATTTCTTCTTAGCTGTACAGGATCCATTTTGAAAATATCCTCACCATTTAATTTTACTACACCGCTTATTTTTACCCTGTTTTTTAGCTCAAGAATTCTGTTTAAAACTTTTAAAAAAGTGGACTTGCCTGAGCCAGAAGGCCCCATTATAGAGAAAATCTTATTTTTTGGAATTTGGAGATTGTCAATGTCTTTTAATATATGTTTTTCTTCAATCCATACATTTAAATTGTATATTTCAAAGGCATTGCTAGCTTCCATCATATCTTTCTCCTAATTAAGAATCTAGTTAACGTAAATAAAACGATAACTATAAACATTAAGGTTAAAGAGGCGCCCCAAGCTACATCATGCCAATTTTCATATGGGCTAAAAGCATATTCGAATATCAATACTGGTATTGCTGAAACAGGAGAAAATAAATTTTTCAGAAATATATTGAAAGAAGTAACTGTGGTAAAAAGTAAAGGCGCAGTTTCACCAAAAATTTTTGCCATTCCGATTAATATACCAGTTATAACACCTTCTCTTCCTTCAGATACTATAAGTTTAATAACGTTAGAGTCGCTAAGACCCAATGCATAGCCTGTTTCTAAATATTTATCTCTAGATTGCTTCATATTCTCTATAGCTTGAATAGTTGTGTATGGAATCATGATTATGCTCAAAGCTATTGCAGCGGTTATACCGTTCAGACCCAATTTTAATCCTTTTGCAAATATTATGAAAACTGAAATCCCAATGATTATCGTTGGGAATTCAAGTAAAGATTCTGTAAGAAAACGGAACAAAAAAGCAAATTTACTTCTTTCATTCATCACAACATAAACAGCTGTAGAAAGTGAAATAGGAATTGAAATCAAAGAAGCTATTAGGACCATAAAAAGTGTTCCTTCTAAGACTGTTCCTATACCGCCTAGACCATCTCCAGGTAATGGTGGTTCTGCGATTAGAAAATCTATTCCGTAAGCAATAATCGTATTTAAACCTTTTATTATCAAATCTAAAACCAGCCATAGGAAAGGAGAAAATATGATTAATGTACAAATTAAAGTAAACAAGAAAATAAGTTTATCCTTCATTGTCTTTTATAAAATAGAAGTTTTCCTGCTATTATGAAGACCAAGCCGATTATGAACAATACAAGCGCAAGAGAGAAAAGCGAAGATAACTCGAGTTCTGTAAAAGCTGAGCCAAATTGATTAGCTATCAATGCAGGGATTGTAATTCCAGTGGATAAAAGACTTGGAGACGCAATGAATGAATTTCCAATTGTCAGATCAACAGCTACTGTTTCTCCTAACCCTCGACCATAGGCTAAAGTTAATGCTCCAAGTATTGATTTCGCTATGTATGATATTTTTATTTTAATTACATGATACTTTCCTAAGCCCAAAGCGTATATTCCCTCATCCATTGATTCAGGTATTTTAGAATAAACTTCCCTTATTAGTGAGGAGGCAAATGGAGTAATCATTATTGCTAGAACTATAGAAGCTAAAAGATATGAAACAGCGGTTGGAGGGGTTGAGAATAAAGGTATGAAGCCTAAATACGTGTATAAAAATTGAAATAATGTTGAATTTAAGAAAGGCCCCAATTCATAAAGCCCCCAGAAACCATAAACTATCGTGGGAAAAGAAGCCATCAAATCGTTTAAGTTTATGAAAAACCCTTTAATTCTTTGAGGGACGTATTCGACTATAAAAATGCTGCTACCAATGGATAAAACAGTAGCTATTAAAATCGCAGTTATAGAGACAACTATGGTCCCGTATATTGCGGGAAAATACGATGCAAATAATCCTACCCCATAGAAATCAAAAGCAGGAATAGATGCTATGACTAGTGAAATAATTATAAGAAAAAGTAAAGAAGAGACTGCAATACAACCGGCAAAATAATAATAATAAACTTTGTTAGACCTCATTTTACTATAGCCTTAGATTTTAGCTAGCTTGAAATTAACTGATAGACTGGCTGTGAATTATAGCTTATCAGCTTTATCTCATTGAGAACGTAATTTTGAACGTTTGTAGGCAGTGGCAAATAACCTGTAACAATGTTTCCATTACTTTGTCCTTCTGTGAAAATATAATTCAAAAAGGCGTAAATTCCTGCAGCCTTGTTTAAATCGCTATAGTTTTTCTGAATAACAAGGTAAGAAAAAGTTACTATAGGATAAGAATTGGGGTCTTGGGAATTCAATAATAAAGCTGTAATATTGCTCCAATCTTGTGTAGGTTGTGGAAACTTTGTTATATCCAAAGAAAGTAAAGCTAAAGAAATACTATTCGAATTGGGTAAAACAAATTTTCCGCTTGGATTTTCGATAGCTGCAGTTTCTAAATTGTTTGCTATTGCATATTGTACTTCAACGTATCCTATGGAAAATTCAGTTTGTTTTACATAAGCAGTCACACCTTCGTTACCTTTGCCACCAAGTCCTCCTAATTTATCGACTGGCCAATTGACTGTGTAACCGTATCCAACACCTGAAGTCTTCCATTCAATGGAAGTAAGATAGAGCCATACTGTGAAAACAAAGGTTGTACCACTACCGTCACTTCTATGAACAGCAGTAATTTTTTGATGTGGAAAATTAAAACCTGGATTTAAACTTTTTATTGAAGGGTCATCCCAATAACTAATTTGACCTAAATAAATTCTAGCTAAAATACTTGCAGTTAAATTTAGATTACCGTTTTTTGATGGATCAAAGCCAGGAATGTTAAAAATGATCGCTTCACTGCCAACAATATCTGGTATAGTGATTACGCTTCCCTTTAATGCTGTAGCCTTTTGCCAAAGTTCAGTGGGCATTGGTGCATCTGTAGCACCTACATCATACGTACCACTGATAAAGTTGTTTGCTCCCGCTCCACTACCCACAGATTGATAAGTTACTAATATATTAGGAAATTTTGAAGAAAATTTCTGTATCCATGCTTGCATTTGGGGATTTATGAATGTTGAACCTCCCATTATAATGGAAACGTTAATTGAATTTAAATTGATTTTTGAGCCAGAAGGATTATTGCCTGTCATGTTGTTATAAAC
>JAFMCU010000038.1 GCA_017857595.1 Thermoprotei archaeon | reverse complement strand
AAGTAACGGGAGTAGCTATTTTAATAGTTTAATTGTATATAAATGTATTAAACATTTACTAAGTTAAATCAATTCCAAAACTTATTTAATTAAGTAAGATAATACTCAACATTTGTTACTTGACGATAAAATTTGTTAATTTCTAAATTTACTTCTTTTCCCTCTCCTACAATTCCATATATTAGTCTCGGTCCTACTAAATAAAACATCACTTTCACGGATAGGTCCGTCTTCTTACGATAAGTCAAGACGATTCTTCATACTGCCCTGGCTTAAACGAATATCTTCAACGAGATTCAAAAACGTCATCCATTTGTTTAATGAAAGCATTAATAAAATTATTAGTCTAGTGGTATATTTACGAGATTTTCTATTATTTATTTCATCCGGCATTATAAAAATGTATTGAACGCTCGAACAAGATGCAACGTCACCATCATTATCTTTATCATTTACTGGTTCCTCAATAAGCTCTTTAACTCAAAAGAAAGAAGGAAAATACTCCTATAAAAGTCTAATTTTTAGATACGATAGTAAAGATTGTAAAAATTAAGCTATATCTGATCCCATAGAATACATGGGAAAGGAATAAAATCTCTACATAAATTCTAAATTAGAAATATCAGATATATAAACTTCAAAATTAGTAATTTCAAAAATTAAATGACAATTACCCCTATTACCTAATAATCCATTATAAAGAGTATTATGTCTCGCATTAAGCAAATAATCAAGAAATATATCAATACTCTTCCTGAGTGCAAAATATCGGGTCAAAGTAGCGATTGGTAAAAAAGTTGGACAGAAAAGAATAATGAATTACCGTTAATCTAAATGTAAAAATTTTCTGGTAATTATGATTTCGAGCAGATGAAATCCCCTAATAAGATTAAAAATAGAGTTTGTAAGTATTAGGCAAATAACGTTTAAAATTATGCTCTCAGTCAAATAAAATATGTATGCAGGGAACGCATAAAAATAATAATGAAATGCAATTAGAAACCATCAATAATGGATAAAAATAGCGCCTTGAACAAAGAAAAATTTAGTTACCCTTTTCTCAAAGGATTATAATAAATCTATAATATCGGATAAATTAACTATATGTTCATTATAATTTTTCATATGAACCTTACCTCCTCTATGTAGCTCTTCTCGATATTTATAATGGTTTCGATGATCTTGCTGAATTAATCATAATAACATTCAATAATATCGATAAAACATCCTGTGATATATTTATAATAATTGATGTTACCAAGCATTGCCTAAAGCAAGGAAGGATTTTAGATCCTTTTAGTCTAATAGTGCCATTCTTTGATCCTTCAAAGTTAACATTCTAGATTTGAAATAACTAGGTTGGTTCTTTTTTCTATCTATACGTATAATTAAATTTACGATTTTTATCATGATTTACATACGGCTTGGTTTACAATTAAATAGAAAAGAGTTCAATTCTTGAACTAGCATATATTTAATTGATCATCGATTAGCTAATTTCGAGTAGTAACGAATATAAGTTTATAGGATATTGGAAGTAACGAAATCTGACTTATTATATCTCAGTTAATTCTTAACCAAACCTTGTTTATTTTTCAGTGAAAGCCTCCGGGAAATGGGTAACAATTTAAATAATTCCCTATGATAATTAATTGATATAATTTGAAGTGGATAACTAGAGAAAAGGCAAAGGTTGACAGGATAGCATGTCCTTGGCTAATATCGAGATTCATAGATAAAAATCCAGAATTCATTTTTGTGCCCAAAGATAAGGTCTTGGAAGTAGCGAAACTAACAGGTGCAATTCCATTTGATGTTAGTGGAGCGGAATTAACACATTATAAAGAAAACAAGTATAAATATGTCAGCTTCGATGCAATCATTAAAAAATATAATTTGAAAGATCCGGCTCTTCTTGAACTAGCTAAAATCGTAAGGGGGGCTGATGCTGATATTCCAGATGCGCCTCCAGAATCAGCAGGTTTAAAGGCAGCGGCCGAAGGATTCAGAATAATATCAAAGGATGATTACGAAAACATGAAATTACAATTCCCTTTGTATAATGCACTCTATGCATATTGCAAGCAGAAATTAGGAAGAGAGAAGTAAATAAAATGGAATAAATGTATTAGGTTAGTGTTTCTAACGTTATTCTTATAAATTTATTGCATTTATTTGGTAATGGTTTTAAATTTATTGCAAATTTAATCCATTGCTTTAGTTGTTACCTTTTTTTAATTCGGCAACTATGTAAACTAAAGATGATAGTACATCTAAGAATCAATTTTCTTCAATTGGTTGAGCTAATTGTTCAAATTGATAAGAAAATTTGAAAATAAACATTTTTAAAAATCAGTATTATAATAATATCTGAAATCATAATACCATGTTATTACGGTTACCATTCCTGTTAAGAGATCGGTTGTTTTCAGTTAAAAGAATAATGTAACTGTAAATCTCTGATTAGCAATATCCTTTTATTATCTGTATAGATTTTTTTTTGAGATTCCGAATTAAGATGTATAACATACGTTATACATCATCATGATCCGATGTCTTAGCTTATTCTTTTTAATTCTTCTTTAACCCTAGAAAATTGTTCCTCGATTCTTTCCTGGAACCATGTTCTGAATTCTAAAAAAACTGACGGTGGAGGATAATCTGGTATGTACGGATCATTAATATCCTGTATCGAAATTGAATCATTTATTTTTAATTCATTGAATATTTTATTGTCCTTGTTTCCGATAACTACTACATTGTGAAATATAGCCTCAATCATGGGTAAACCAATTCCCTCCCTTTCCGAGGGAAAGAATAAATATGAAGCTTTATTATAATAAGATAATAATTTTGACGGATCAACATATTTTTCATATATATAATTAGCTTTAGTATTAATCTTTCCAACTAAACTGAGATCGTCACCAATTCTTACGAATGTCCAATCTTCAGATAATGAATTCAAAAATTTGAGGATAACATCTGGTCTTTTTCTTGGCGCGTTGGTCCCTATACTCAGAATTAATTTTTTATTTTTTTCCTCCCCATTATACATGCTTGTAATGTAAGGATATAGTGGTGATACAACTCTAAGATTTTTGTTTCTGGCTTCGGTTGCAACCAATTCAGAATTGGTTATAACCCCAATATTTCTTTTTTTAATGAATGCTATTACTTTTTCCTTCTTCCATTTTTCAAATCTCGAAACTTCCGGTTCATTTAAATGAAAAAAATCATGTATAACCGATAAAGCCTTTCCATCATCTTCAGGCATTATATCAGGTGATGTGTAGATCTTAATATCGTGTAAATTGAGATTATGAATAAATGTGTTTAGAAATGAATTGAATATAAATCCACTTCCTATAGGATGAGTATAATTGATTGTCCTCCCACCATATTTTATATTTTTATCCCATTGCAGATCAATCCATTCGCAATGCATTTTTTTCTGTATAAACAAATTCATATAACTTCTAGAAAGATTGTACATCCCGGAGTTTGGCTTTGCTATATTAATGAAAATTACCACATTGTTAAATTACAATGTGTATTTATAATTTTAAAAATTAATGGAACCTTAACTATCTTGTCTCCCGGAGGTATCTGTTATCGCTTGATGTAATTGATGCTCTACCTTATCCGTTGTGAATTCTTTGGCCCTTTCTCGTATTTGATTAAAAATTTTTTCATTATATTCTATTATATATTTCTCTATTGATTCTCTCGCGTTTTTTCATAATATAAAAATTCTCGAGGTAGTATTTTTCTTGGAACACCAGAATCATGTGCAATAGGCAAGGCCCCATAAGCCATTGCTTCAATGATAACTAGACTAAACGGTTCATTTTCACTGGTATTTAAAAATATTTTGGCTCTCCTGAGGTATTCATTTTTCACATCCTCAGAGGCGTTTAGAATAATCTTTGTTTTCTTCAACTGATTTTTTAATTTTTCTAGGCACAATAAATCAGTTGAAAAACCAATAATATAATGTTCATAAGGGATATATTCAATTATTTTAATTATTATTTCCAATTTCTTTTCTGATGCAAATCTTGAGACTGTTACTATAATGTTCTCTTTATCCGAATATTTAAGGTCTGGGATATTACTGATTACCAAAAGGATGGATAAGGTATTTATTTATTTACTTATAAGTTTCCAATATTTAAATATTATGGGACAATAATCCGACAAATGTCAAATATATATAATTTTATTTCAATATTTTATGTATAAGCAAATTAAAAATTTTAGGAACACTTTGAAATTATTTTCCAAAGTTACTAAAATTGAAACTGACTCAAAGAATATCTTTTTTATTGTATTTGATTCATAAACTGGCTCGTGTCCATTCCTGTTATGTCTGTATAAATTGATGTAATAAAAATAAAAGAATGCTCAGCCATTTCTGAAAAATATTGATTAGAAATCCAATCAGTATGGCTCTACTGAAATGTATTTCTGAACTCTCTTTCGTCAATCCCCATAAAATTCTTATAAATTAACAATGGGAATAAAATAATGCATATCTTTGATATGAGGTATCCTTGACCTTTACACAAAAATATGGACACTATACAAAAAGGCAATTAATGCTGCTAAAAAAATGAATATTGAAATACAGCAATTTACTGAGATACAGAAACTATTACTA
>JAFMCU010000037.1 GCA_017857595.1 Thermoprotei archaeon | reverse complement strand
TTACGTATCTTATCGTTAATGAGGCAAGCCAGCTACCTATTTGACATTCTAATCTGCTATCAATATCATCAATTTTTTTCAAATTTTTTATTAGCTTTTTGTAACCTTCAATTGCAAGAGCATCTGTAAAGGATGTTGAATCTAATGAATATATAGCTTCAATTGCATGATCAATAGCTCTAACCGCAGATGATAACAGTAACCATTTTGGAGTTTCTAATGTTGCTTTAGGATCTAGAATTATATAGTTTACTTCCCTAGATGCTTTTACCTTTTTTAATCCTTCTACAGTATAGCCTCCAATACTTGTATGTTCAGCTCCAGATAAAGTGGTGGGGATTGCTATAATGCTTTTACTTTCTTCCGTAGCTAATTTCAATCCGTCTATTATGCTTCCGCCTCCCAACCCAACTAAAATTTCAAAATTCTTTGTTTTTTCATGCAAATCTATTAAGTCTTGTTCTGGGGTATGTTGCTTAGGGCCTTCTATTACTTCTGCAGAAATAATGCTTAAAATTTCAGAAAGGATTTTGCTTCTCATAAGGCTTCGTGTAGTAACAATTGCAATCTTTTTTCCTTTAATATTGTTAAGCCATTCAATTGAATTATATCCGTATACAACTTGCGTAATAGGGTATTTCAAGATTTTCATATTTAGATAATATAATACAAATTATTCAAACATACCTGTAACTTTTTTGCTTCTTCTAGAATTTATAAATTCTTTCATTCTTATCTTTGCTTCACTATTTTGGGATAGAAATGCCAACTCAATTATTGCTTTCTCCAGCATGTTTCTTTCCAAACTAATCCACTTTTTTATAGTATTTATTGAATTAATACTCATGTTGCTTATTAAGCTATTAAAGTTATCTATAATTTTTAAAGCATCATCGCTATCTTTAGCAATGTAATCTATTAAGCCAATTTCCTTTGCATTATATGCATCGATTTCCTCTCCAGTTAGAATTAGTCGGGCTATTTTTCTACCCAATGCTTTATATCCTATAGCAACTGAGATAGCTGGTATTAATCCTAATCTCCCTTCAGGAATTGAGAATTTTGCAGTTTCTAAAGCTATATTTATGTCACATAAGAGCAAAATCTCGCATCCTCCCCCATATGCTAAACCATTTACAAAAGCAACTGTTGGTTTATTTATGCTTATCAATGATTCAATTGAATTGTACAATGCTAAGAAGTAGTCTTTAGCTTTATCTGTTGAATCCAATTCGTACATTGCATGAATATCATCTCCAGCAGAAAAAGCTCTTCCTTTCCCTGTTATTACTATCATTTTAACTTCAAGATCGTTTTTGGCGTTATTCAAATGTCTAGCAAGGAGATCCCAAGATTCCTTATCTAAAGCATTTAGCTTTTCTGGTCTGTTGAAAATTATCCAAGAAACGCTTCCCCTTTTTTCGTATAAAACTTTCATAAGAAATATATATTATAGCAAAAATAAAATTATATTCCAAGAATAAAATATATTAAATCAAATAAATAGGTTATGACTAGTTTTATGTAATGCCATTTTCATCATATAAGTCATAATTCTATATATATCAGATTGAAAATAATTTTAATAATGACACAATATTTAAAAATTGGGGTAAGTCTTGTACCCGATCCTTCATTAGGTTACGAGAGATGCTATAATGAAATTGAATGGGAAAAGATAGATGTATCTGAAAATTACGCTTTTGAATGTATAGAAAGAAACTTAGAGAAAAAGGATAAAACAGCTTTAATTTGGATCGACGAACAAGGATATTATAAAAGATATACATTCGGGGATCTAAGCATTCTCTCAAATAAGTTGGCGAATGTACTCGACTCACTTGGAATAAAAAAAGGGGATCGTGTATGTACACTACTTCCAAAAATTCCAGAGATGTATATATCAATGCTTGCTATATGGAAAGTGGGCGCAATATGTGTACCTCTATTTACAGCATTTGGAAAGAACGAAGTTATGTATAGAATAAAAGATAGTGGAGCAAAGTTAGCAATAACAGATCAAATTAACAAATTTAAAATTGATATGAATGAGCTTAAGAACTTTCATCTTATTGTTGTTAATAAACATGAAGAAGAATATCATAAGGACGAAATAGATTTTTGGAAAGTAATTGAATCGTCTTCTCCGCATTATGATATAGTTGAAACGAATGAAAATGATCCAATAACAATCTGTTACACCTCAGGAACTACAGGACCTTCTAAGGGAACTGTTATTCATCGTGGCGGAGTTAGATGGCTTTATCCATGGATTGTTTATAGTTTGTTACCTGTAAATAAAGATTCGATAACTTTCAACGCAGGTGATCCTGCATGGACATTTGGAATGTTTACAGCTGGCACAGCAAACTGGTTAATGGGTCGTACAATGCTAGTTTATAATGGAAAATTTGATGTTAAAATTTGGCTTAAAATAATCCAAGATTATCAAGTTGATGTTTTAGCATGTTCTCCTACTGCACTTAGAATGATAATAGCTCAACCCAATTTAATTGAAAAATACAATTTATCTAATTTAGATCGTATTGTTGTGGCTGGTGAAATAATTGCAGCTGAATCTTTAATTTTAGCACAAAAATTGTTTAAATGTCCTGTATTAGATTGTTATGGATTAACTGAGGCAGGAATGATTATCAATAATTATATAAACTTTCCTGACTTTAAAATAAAGTTTGGCGAAACAGTAGCAAGTGTAGGTAAACCTCTACCTCGATTCGAAGTAAAAATTATTGATGAAGAAGGGAAGCCTAGCAATAAAGGTGAGCTTGCTATTAAATTATCTCCTTGGCATTTTGCTTGTAACTACTGGATGAATTCAGAAGAATGGAAGAAAAGGATTACAGAAGATGGATATTTCAGAACAGGAGATTTAGCTTATTGTGACGAAGAAGGATATTTTTATATAATAGGAAGAGTGGACGATTTGATTAAAACATCTGCGTATAGAATAGGTCCAGCTGAAGTTGAATCTGCAATATTAAAGCATCCTGCTGTCCAACTTGCAGCAGTAATTGGCAAACCGGATCCAATAAGAGGACAAATTATTAAAGCATATATTGTTCTTAAGCAAGGATATGAAGCTTCACAACAACTTGCAAATGAAATTCAAAATTTCGTGAAAAATAACTATTCAACGGTTGCATATCCACGTGAAATAGAATTTGTTGATAACATTCCTGTGACAGAAACTGGTAAAATTATGAGAAGATTGTTAAGAACTAAGTATTAAAGTAAAGTATTATATTATATTTTAAATTTAAGACAGGCGTGCCAATTTTTAACAAGCAGTGCACTACTAAGTGATTGTTTGTTATTTTTATAGTATTCACAAGTATAGACCTCAACATTTAACTAAGTCATCAAGACTAGCAGGAATTCTGTCCAGATTAATAATTTTTGATCAGGAGGTAAAGTTTCAGCAACTAAGCCGATGTGTGGAATAAATACATTTAGATTTTAAGCTGGACACGGATAAATGGAATGATTAAACTTACAAGCCTTTACCAATTGCTTGATCAGTCAGATTATGTTCGTTTGACAGCCGCTCTAACGAAAGAAACAAGGCATATGATAAGTGAGAAAGAGCTTCGTATGATGAAAAAATTGCCTTTTTAATTATTATAGCTTGAGGAGGTATAGTTGATGAAACAGCTTTATATAATGCTCTTCGGAAAAAATGGATCGCGGGTGCCGTTTAGATGTACTAGAATCGGAACCTCCGAAAGATAAAACACTTTTAAAATTAAAAAACTGCATAGTAACACCACATATTGCAGGATTAACTGTTGAATGACTTAGAGGTGGTCGTATGGCGGTAGAGGAGGTCAAAAGAGTTTTAAATGGCGGAATGCCCAGTTTGGAGAATCTGGTAAATCCAGAAGTTTTGAGCATAAAGGGATATAGATGAATTTTGGAATTTTAATGCCTAACTGGGACCCATTAATCAAATATTACAATTAAACCACCAACTTTTACCGATATCAAAGAAAAGCTTGCTCATAAATTTATCCTCAAGAATGCCCCAGCCATTGATTATACCATTCTAACGTAACTTTCATTACTTCTTTTAGGTTTTCTTGCTTATATATTTCATGATGATGAACATCAAATCCGATAATCTTTTTTGGTTCCGCAGCCTTCTCAAATAGTTCTTCTGCATGTGATCTTAAAGGATCTTTCTTCGCATAAATAAACATTATAGGTCTTGGCGATATCTTATGCACAATTTCACAAGCGTTGAATTCCAATATTTTCTCAAAAAATTCGAAATCAATTTGCATCTCTGCACGTTCAGGATGTTGCGCTCTCGTTATCTTCCAGAATTCTATCGCCTCTGGAGTCGGTCTCGGTAAGTATATCGAAAATGGGTCTACACGCATGGATTTGCCTGTTAAAACGCGCTGATTTCTATTTTTTTCTACTTCCTCGAGGAATTGCTTAAATTCGGTTTCTGTAAATCTTTCTTTCATCCATTTGTATCCATTTGCTACAGGTACATTTGAAACTGTACATTTTACTCTACTATCCATAGCAGCGGCGTAAACAACTAAACCACCTCCTAAACTTGTTCCCCATAAACCTATTTTTTCTTTATCTACCTCTGGCCTACTTTGAAGAAATGTAATAGCATTACGGATATCTTCCACCTCTTCCATAGGAATCAATCTCCATCTCGGCCCTTCAC
>JAFMCU010000036.1 GCA_017857595.1 Thermoprotei archaeon | reverse complement strand
TTTTGATCCTTTTCTATCCAATATTTTTCATCGAATTTTCTACATATTTCCTCAATAGGACTTATAATTAATTTCTCGTCTTCATTCAACTCTAAAGTTATGTCCATAATATGTTTATTTGATCTTGCAGAAACTTATACTTTTACAACATTGAACGAATGGCCTTTTCTATAGCCTCTTTTGAAGGGAGAACCTCTGTACCCAATTTACCAGAAGGTATTGGTAAATCCAACGAGCCAACGATTTTAAAAGCCTCTAAATCATAAAAGCAATTTTCCATTATTTTCGCAAGTATTCCTGCTTGTGTGCTGTAGCTTGTAGGTGTTTCATCCACTATTACCACTTTACCTGTCTTTTTTACACTAGAAGAAATCGTTTGTATATCTAATGGATTTAAAGTCCTTGGATTTATGATTTCAATCTCAATCCCTTCTTTAGACAATTTTTCTGCCACTTCTAAGCTATATTTAAGCATCAGTTGTGTTGCTATAACTGTTACTTCTTCTCCCTTCCGGACTATTTCAGCTTTTCCTAAGGGTAAAACATAATCTTCATCTGGCACTTCTTCTTTATCTCTGTATAGTGCTAAATGTTCACAAAATATAACTAGTCTATCATCCCTTATAGCAGCTTTTAATAAACCTTTAGCATCATAGGGTGTTGAAGCGCAAACTACAACCAAGCCAGGTATACTACAAAATATTCCGTGTACAAAATCTGAATGCTGAGGACCAGCTCCAAAATGTCCAGCACCTTCAAGAATCCTAATAGTAATGGGTAATTTTATCTGTGCATTTGAAATTAATGGTAATTTAGCTGCTTGATTTACTAATTGATCCATTGCTAAATAAGAAAAATTGCTGAACATGATTTCAACCACAGGTCTCCCGCCTGCAGCTCCAGCACCAATAGCGAGCCCCACGAAACCTGCTTCATTTATTGGGGCATCTCTAACCCTATCACCAAATTTTTTCTTTAGATCTTTAGTTGCTAAGAAAGGGCCTCCAGGCTCACCGACGTCTACGCCTATTATGAAAACTTTTTCATCTCTCTCTAATTCTTCTTCCAATGCCTTATTAATTGCTTGTCTATAACTTAGAATTGCCATATTTTATAGATAATATACTTTCTTAGCAACATTTAACAAATCTTCTAATGTTGGAGCTTGGCTTTGTTTGGCGAAATTAATCGCCTCATCTATTTGGAGTTGTACATCTTTTTTAATTTTATTTAATTCTTCAATACTCAAATAACCTTCTTCAATGAGCCGATTAACGAATAAATCAATCGGATCCTTTGCTTTCCATTTTTCAATTTCTTCTTTACTTCTATAGTATTGTGGATCCCCTTCATAATGCCCTACAAATCTATAAGTATTTGCAATTATTAGATAAGGACCTTTATCTTCTCTTGCATGCTTCACTGCTTTTTTAACTACTTCTCTAACTTCGACCACATCCATACCATCAATTGTTTCGCTCGGAATGCCAAAAGGTACTGCACGCAAAGATAAATCAGTAACAGGGTGATGCGTAATTATAGGTGTCATTTCAGCATATTGATTATTCTCACAAATGAATATTACAGGTAATTTCCATAGTGCAGCAAGGTTCATTGCTTCATGGAAGATCCCCGTAGCTAAAGCTCCGTCGCCCAAAAAATTTATGCATATTCTTTTTTTCTTATCGAAATATTTCAAGTAATATGCTATACCTACTGCTATTGGAGCACCTCCACCAACAATGGCGCTACTTCCGAAGTTATATACTGTCATATCATGTAAATGAAGCGAACCTCCAAATCCTCCATTTATTCCTGTTTTTTTACATAGAATTTCTGCTAATACTCTTTTAGTATCGGATCCTTTAGCTAATGTATGGATGTGTCCTCTATATGTAATTACTATGAAATCATCCTGATTTATCGCAGAGATCGCGCCTACGGCTACAGCTTCATGACCTATACCTAAGTGAGTCCAGCCGAATATAGCTCCTTCTTTAAATAATTTAGCTACAGTATTTTCAAATTCTCTGCATAAAATCATCTTTTCTAATAAAGCTTTTGCTTCATCTTTAGTTATTAAATCTTTAATTTTTATCATACTATGAAAATTTAGGCTTTCTTTTTTCTATAAACGCTTTCATTCCTTCTTCTTTATCAGGTGTACCAAAGAGTAAATTAACAATAACCTTTTCAAGTAATAAAGCAGTTTTGAGATCTGCTTCTCTAGCTGTGTTTATTTGATTCTTAGCCATCCATAAAGCCAATTTTGGTTTTTCTATTAATTCACTAGCCAACTTTTTGGCTTCTTCCATTAACTTTTCATGAGGTACAACTCTATTAACTATGCCGATCTTTTCAGCTTCATATGCATCAATTATCCTTCCAGTCATTATGAGCTCTTTTGCTTTTAAGAAACCAATGTGTCTTATAAGTCTTTGTACTCCTCCCATACCTGGTAATATTCCAAGATTTATTTCAGGTTGCCCAAATTTCGCTTTTTCAGAAGCTATTACGAAATCGCAACATAAACAAATTTCATTTCCTCCACCTAAGGCATAACCATTCACAGCTGCTATGACCGGCTTCTTATTATATTCTATACTGTTTTCTAATCTTTCTAAAGCTTCTTGAAAATTTCGCATTTCGAGTATCGAAAATTTATAAAAATCTTTAATGTTTCCTCCTGCACAAAATACATTATCAAGTGCGCTTGCCAATATTATACACCCTATTTCTTTATTCTCGCTTGCCTCGTTTAAAATTGAAGACAGTTCTTGTAGAACTTCTAAAGATAAAGCATTTCTTGTTTTCTCATCTTGAAGAAATATCGTTAATATTTTATTTTCTATTGTTGTTTTTAATTTAGGATATTCCATACCATACATAAAACAATCCAATTTTAAATTCTTTCATTACATTTTTCGAATTAAGGTTATAGTATTTGAGAAATACCTTGCTATTCATGACTAAAAATCCATAGTATAGGAGGTTTCAGAATGCTTTATTTTTAAGCAATTGTTTAAATGCTTATAATATGGAATTAGAAAACAAACTTGATAAATAAATTAGTAAAAAATAAATACATTCTTGCAATAGAAATATTATGAGTGTTCAAAGAGAAGAATTGGATGAAAGAAGAAAGGCATTGAAAGAACGCTTTATTAAAGAAAGGGGATATTGGTCAGATGAACTATGGGGTGAAATATTAAAGCTCGATCCGGATTTCTTTGAAGCATACCTAAATTTCTCTGCTGTTCCTTGGAAAAAAGGCGTTTTGCCTCCTAAAATAAAAGAGCTAATATATATCGCAATAGATGCATCAACTACTCATCTTTATGCCCCTGGACTAAGACAACATATAAAAAACGCATTGAAGTATGGAGCCACGGTGGAAGAAGTAATGGAAGTATTTGAATTGGTAAGTGTCTTAGGCATTCATACATGCACAATGGGTGTTCCAATATTGATGGAAGAAGTAAAAAAGATGAAAGAAGGTGTACCTAAAACAGAATAACTCCTCGACTTAATGGGCCGACAACGAAATTTATTAATAATTAGCTTATCTGTATTTTGAAGTATTGAAATTAATCTGATTTAAATATACCTTCATATAAAGAGTAGTCACCTCAAAATCTGGATTCTAAAGAGAATCCTTCATTAAAAATAATTCTTAATGTTCTCCTTAAGTCCTATAATGCTTTCAATCGAGCTTAGGAGGAGCTTCGCCGAATTTCTTAAAACATAGAATAATTATTTAAATTTATTCATCTCTTCTAAATGGCTAGACTCTTAATCTTAAGAAAATTTTTAAAATATGATAATTACAATTGCACTGATACCTGAATTCCCTATGAGCTATAGAATTTTGCTAATAAATTGAAATAGAGTAAAATAATTATCATAATAAAAAATTTGAAAGATTATTTGTTAATTATTCTAGCAATTGTTCTGGAATAATCCCATCCTTTAGTTTCTGGCAACCAAATCCAGCCAACTAGAGAAGCTATGAGTGATGCTACCGCCAAATAAGAAACAGACCACAATATACTGTTTGTTAATGCTAAAATAGCTGTACTTATATATGGTATAAATCCTCCTACAATGCCTACACCTATTTGGTAAGCAATATTGAATGCCGATACTCTAACATTAGCAGGCATAAGCTCAGCAAAAGTTAAACTTACACTAGTATATGTAATTAGCGAAATTACTGCTGGTATTAGAGTAATTATTGTTAAGGTAAATATGTCTTTTGTTATTGTAAAAACTGAATATAATGGTAATAGCAAGATTGCAAATAGAAGGTAACCCCATCTTATAAAAGGTCTTCTTCCATATTTATCTACAAAGTAGCCTGAGATGGGCATAATTATAGCGCTTATTATATATATAATCATAAAAGAAAGCGAAGCTGTTGCTATAGGAATTTTTAAGGCGGTTGTCCAGAATGTTGAGAACGAAGTTACAAAAGCTCCGTAGTAGACATATGCTTGGCCTGCCATAACTACTAGTGTTAGTAACATTTCTTTCCAAACTTTTCTGAAAGCAACAACAATAGGAGCATCTAAGATCTCTCCTTTCTTGCTATATTCTCTAAATATTGGCGTTTCTGATACAAAAAATCTCATAATTAAACCTATTAATACTAAGGCCGCTGCTATAAAGAAAGGATATCTCCATCCATAACTAACTAAAGCTGTAGGACCTAGTACAACTGAATTTATGTATAAAGTAATAACTGCTATTAAAGGTCCAATAGCC
>JAFMCU010000019.1 GCA_017857595.1 Thermoprotei archaeon | reverse complement strand
TGACTGACAATATTTTGATAAATCTTAGTCAAACTTAATATTTGAAATAATTACTTTTTTGTTTTCCAAAAAACGTTTTATAAATTCTTTTGGTGAATTTTCAAATGACTCTAGCATATCCAAATCCTCAAAAGTTATGTATTTTCCTCCATATTTCTCCTTCAAATGGAGAAGCAAAGTAGTTTTTCCACTTTGCCTTGGACCTTTAATTATAATAATTTCATTTCTATTCATCCATTTATCCAATTTTTCCTCAATTTTTCTTGGATAATACTCCATTTTTAATAATATTAAAATTAGATTAACTAAAAAGCTTTGTGTTATTAAATTAAAATTATTTAGTCATAGCTCTTCTTATAATATCGTATTGACACTTTTTAAAGCATTTCTCAATTAATCTCAGGATTACATTTTCATAGATGAAGTATAATATTGTTTAATACTAAAATCCAACTAAGATATTATCGAAAAATTGTTCAAATTCTTATATTAAATCAATTCAACACGAATATCTGTTTAAAAAAATTAGGATAGCTACGTCTTTATTTCCTTTAATATTTTGTTAACTTTCTTTATTACCTCACTTCTTATCGGCTCTTCATAAAAAGTCTTAGCAACAACATCAATAGCTAAAGAAAAAATATTTTGATAAGACTCCAATATATAAACTTCAGGCTCGCTTACTATAAGATTCCATCCTTTAAAATCTTCCTTTATTCTTTTAATTAATACTTCAATATCTAAATCTTTAGGAACATCATATCTTGTTCTGATTTTTCTTATTTCGTCTTTAGTATGAATTTCTATAGATGCTTGAATCATTATACTGTTCGGTATTTTTAATTCAACAAGCTCATCTGTTTGTATTATAGTGTATAATAAAGATACATCCTTTACTCTTCCTGTGTATCCTGGAATTAGATAGTTATGTGAATAATATTTTGGTGGATAAATTGGAAAAACCATTCCATATTGCCATGTTGAAACCGTTACTCTATCTCCTATTTTATAAGGTCTTGATATAATTAGCATAAGGCCTGCAATTACATTAGACAATACTGTTTGAGCTGCTAAACCAATTACTAAACCTGCAAAGCCACCTACGGCTAAAGCTGTTCCTAAACCTACCTTAATTAGTGCAAGAAAGCCCGTGACTGCGATTATGTATCCAAGCAATCTTACAAGCAAACTTAACGTTGCTGCGTTAGTTTTACCTACAATAGGAGTGAGCTTGCCATGAATGAAATAGGATATTAAATAAAATATTAATAAAGCGCCAACAAACCAAATTGCAGCATAAATATACAACGAATAATCTGGTGGAATTATTTTAAATATGTCAAAAAAATATAACGTTAGAGATAAAAATATTGTGGTTAAAAGTATTAAAACTAAAAGTGCAATGAATTGATTTGTTTTCATATCGAATTTTATTGATTACAATATTTATAAATGATTTAATAAGATGAGATGCTCAATTATTAAGTTTACTTTTAGCTTAAGTTTCTAATTTAAGAAGTTGCCTATGCATAATTCAGCGCAAAAATTATTTATGAAATTTGTGAAAAATCTACTCTTAAGCATCGTGTGCTTTTTATAAGAATTAATGAGAGAAATTACTTTTTCCTTCTTTTAACAATGGCTAATACAGCTACAATTATTATTGCAATTACTATCAATAAAAGGATGTCAAAGTAAATATTTGTTATTGAAGGGCTTAATAGCTGTTGTTCGAAAGTAGGACTTACCTTCAATGAAACGTTGATATTTTGGATAAATGGATATATTGAGCCTGTTTGATTCCACAAAACAGTTAATTCTAGGTTGTAATAACCAGGTAAAGCACCGTCACTAACATCTAGTACCAAACTAATGTTGTAAACCTGATTAGGATACAAATCTCCAATAAATATCGAAGATATTGTTAACGCCATTAAAGGATTTGAGCTACTAACATGAGGATAAATTACTTGATTAGGCTGTAAAATTATCTTTACATTCTTAGCTTCAGCTAAACCAATATTTTTTAAAGCTATTGTTACTATATTACTTGAACTTCCTGGAGTTAATGGATTATAAGATAAATGAACTACTTCAAAATTTGCTTTAGGATAGACTTGAACATTATATATATAATTGTATTGGCCTCCATCATATTTCAGAGTTAAATTTAAAGAATACGATCCTGGTGTAACATTATTTGGAATATTAAATAGAAAAGTAACGTTTATTGGCTTGAAAGAGGGTATTGTGCCAATGTTAATTTGATTTGAAGATATTAATTGAAAAGGTAAATTTACAGTTAAATTAGCGCTGTTTACAATTGCATTGCTCAAATCTGATATTATAACGTTCAAACGAGCATCTGTATAACCAGGAAACAATTGGGGTGGGAAAGTAAATGCTTGTATGTTTATATTAGGAGAATAAATTAAAACGGGTAATTGAGAATTTATTGTTTGATTTTTAAAGTAATGAATTGTAACATTTAAATAATACAGTCCTGGCTTTGCATCACTATTAATTGATACATAAACTATCGCATAATTTAATTGGCCTTGAGGAATATAACCGATTTCTATTTTGTTGCTAAATAAGATAAGAGGAAATTGATTAGGAATGAATAAAGATACATTTGATACCAATACATTCCCGATATTCTTTATCAAAATAGTCAAAGGTACATCTTGCATTCCTGGAGAAGCTGCAAATTGTTGATTTAAACTACCCCAGATTGATTGTAGATCAAAATTTACATGACCTAAGATGTACACAGGTAGATATTCATTTACAATTGAATTATTGAAGTACTTTACTTCCACAGGTAAATAATATAATCCGTCTCTGATTCCATTACTTATATTAGCTATGTCGGTAGCAATATTAAAACTGCTTGGAGGAACATAGCCAACTTTAAGTTCATTTTCATAAAATAAGATGGGATAGGTTTGAGAGTTATTCAAAATAATAGTGACATTATTAGCAAGAACATTTCCTTCATTCTTTATTATTATAGTAAAGGGTAAGTTATTTTGGCCAGGAGAAGCCATTAGCGTGTTGTTTAATTCTCCCCAAACAGATTGAAGACTAAATTCTACATAGCCTTCAACAGGTATTGCTACATAACTACTATATTTAAAGGATCCAGAATAAACAGAAAAATTCATTGCATATATTCCCGTTTTAAGATTATTTGCTATGTTCAACAACAATGTAAAATTTAGTGTTTGACCTTGAATCCATCTTGGTATAAAGAATGTGTAATTATTTGAGCTAACGTTGAATATTTTGAAAGGGTACGTGTTAATAAACGTTAAATTTACAAAGCTGATGGAAGAATACAAGTTTGTAATACTTATTTTAATAGGTAAACTTGTTTGCCCTGGTGCTGCTAAACCATTGGATGTTAACCATTGTGAATAAGCTGGAAATAGGTTAATTGAAAAAGCTGAAGGTAGTGAAATAGCAATAATTACAATCGAAATAATAGCAATGGAAGTGCTTAATTTATGCATAATTTAGAATTAATGATTCGGTTGCAAATAAATTTAATATTAATTTCTATTCGAGAATTAAGTTAAAGTATACACGCCTTGCTTAAATACATAATTTTTTGCATAAACAACAACGATCAAAAATATCAATACAGTGATCATGATTGCTGTAAGCATCATTAAATTAAAAGAAGTGTTTGAAGGAATAAATGAAACATTTAAAATGGTATTACCATAAAACAATATTACAGGCGTTTGATAAGATGCCATATATACTGAAGCAACAACAGGTCCTATAGAAGCGCCTAGATTTCTTATTAGAGTATTCATTCCTAAGCTCACAGCTCTAGCTTCTTCAGGAACAGTAATAGCCACCATGTTTACAATCGGTATTATTAAAGAAATTATTCCACTTCCTGCAATAAGCAAATCTTCTGTTAATTGATAAGGATCCGTTCTATTAACAATTAATAAATAGAAGCCCAATATAGATATTAGCGACCCAATCGAGAGTATTGGCTTTGGACCAATTTTAGATGTTAACCTACCTACTATAGGCCCTATAACAAGCATCACGATAGTTGCTGGTGCCAAAGTCAATCCTGCAGATACTATATCTAAGCCCAATCCGTAAGGCTTAGGAAGCTGTGAATAATATATGACCATGAAGAACATAAGGAATAAAGATATTCCTGAGAGAAGGCCTACAATATTAGCTACCATGAAATTTCTTATCCTTAAAAGGTCAATGCTAATTAATTGGTCATATTCTCTGTTAGATTCATAATAGAAAAAGAAGATTGTTAAGAAAAGACCAAGTATTAGAAATAACAGTTCCTCAAACGTATACCAACCAAGATAAGGTCCTTCAGTAAGATATATTAAAATTAAGGATATCCCAGATACAAGTGTTGATGCGCCAATGTAATCAATTTTTCCTCTTTGTCTTTTTTCATCTTCTTTTATTATGTAATAAGATACTAAAACTAGAATTATAGATATTATAAAAGCTGTATGAAAAGCAAAACGCCAACCTAAGTATTGGTCTATATAAGAACCGATTATTAAACCTAATGCAGTTCCAATTCCTATCATACCACTTATTATACCCTGCGCAGCTGCGACTTTTTCTTTTGGAAAAACATCCGTAATTATTGCTAAACTAATAGGAAACATAGCAAAGCCTATTCCTTGAATAGCTCTTGCAAAAATCAAAAAGTATATGCTATAAGAGAACCCTGCTAATCCCACTGATAGTATGTAAAATAACATAGAAATTAGATACATTTTCTTTTTACCGAACATATCGCCAAGCTTTCCAAATATGGGAGAAGTAATTGCGCCAACTATTATAAAAGCAGAAGTGACCCATGCAGCTAATGAAGAGGTGGTCGCAAATTCTTCTTGTATTGTTGGCAATGCAGGAACAACCATAGTTTCAACGTAATTAATTAGTAAAGCAATTGAAGTAAGATTGAGCAAAATTTTTGTTGAATAATTCATTAATGATTGAAAAAATTGTTATCTGACTTAAATTTTTTTATTTAACCTATACAAAACTTTGTTCAAAGCATTCAAATATATCTTTCAATATTTTCTCTGCGATTTGAGATATTTGCTTTTTTGCCAAAGTAGCACCGAGACCTTTAACTTCTATATCAGCTTTGTAGAGAATTTTTGTATTTTTAGATTCAACTTCTTCAAGTTGAATCTTAATCTCGCCTTCTGCTCTCCCCAATGTTCCGTACAATTTAAAGTATATTATAATACTAGAATTTTCTACTTTTTCAGAAGCTTCTATATTAAATAGACCTCTTATTATACCCTCACTTATTTTTATTTTAGAAGACAAGGAGTTACTTGACAACTCTTTTATATCTTGTAATCCCTTAAGACATTTTGACACATTATTCATATTACTTAAGAAAGAAAATATTCGCTCTTTATTATGTGCTACTGTATATATGCCTTCAATTGATGTCTTGCTCATAGTTTAAATCTTTTTATTGAATAAGGATTTATGTCTATGAATTTAACTTCCTTTTCAGAAATTAGGTCAGCTAAAATTCTTCCTACGATTGGAGAGAGCTTAAATCCATGACCGCTTGAGCCACAAGCAACGAATAAATCTTCTTCAACTTCATCAATAATGGGCTCCCAATCTGGAGTAATATCAATATAAGGCATTAAATCTCTAACAATTTTTACGTCTTTCAAGTTATTAAACCGAGCAAGTAAACCTTCTGTATATGCTTTTAATGTCTCATAATCAGGTCTAGAAGCCACTTCGGTATTTATCTTAGACCAATGAAAGGCCTCGTCTGGTTCATATCCTTCTGCGCTGCTGTAGCTCATTTGTGGATGAACTGCACCTACTACTATTTGATCTTCACCTTCAGGCCTCGTATAATAGCTAACTGAAAAATCGAAGAAAACATATTTCAATGACTCAAAATTATTAGGTCTTTTAATATAGCATACTGGAAAAGGAATTAAATATATGGGTAAATTAATGTTTAGATTACTAACAATTTTCGGTGAATCGATGCCTGCTGCGATAAGCAATTTTGAAGTTTTATATTCCTTTGTAGATGTTTTAACAACATACTTATCTTCTTTCTGAATTGAAACAACTTTTTCGCCTTCTAAAATTTTTACTCCCATTTCTTTGGAAGCTTTAGCAAAAGCCCAAGTAGTTTCTATAGGGTCAGCATAACCTGCTTCAGGTTCATATACAGCAACTTCATCTTCCTTCAAATTCAAATTGGGATCTAAATTTGATAAAGATGTTTTATCAAGAATGTGATATTGGATATCCAATTTAGTTAATTTATTAACAGTATTCATAATAGAATCTTTATCATAACTAACAACAATTAAACCAGTTTGTTTGAATTTAGCATCGTAACCAATGTTGTTTTTAAAATTCTTAAAAAAGTTAAGACTTAGCTGTGCAATTTTTGCAGTTATTTCGCTAGAATAAAATTGCCTAACTATTGCGCTAGTATGACCACTTTGACCAGAGGCAATGTAATTTTTTTCTAAAACTGCTATGTTTTTAACGCCTTTTTTAGATAAATTATAAGCTGTACTTAATCCCCATGCACCGCCGCCGATTATTAGAATATTGTAATCCACTTGTTATAGAAAATTTAGCAATTTATAAATTTATTTTAAACAGAATATACTAAAGATTTAATTTCTATATGGAATTATATTATCACAAAACTCATATCTTTCGAATTAAAAATGCAAAAATTTATTAGATCAAATCAAGTATAAATTTATACTTATTCATTCTTATTTTATCGCCTTCAGATTGTATCAGCCATGTCATCCATGTTAATTCAATAGGTCTATAGCCTGTTTCTTTAGCTATTTCTTCTATCTTTAGAATGAAATGCATATCATTTTCTATCTTCTTGAGACCCGCTTTCTCTAATATTTCATTCAAAACTTTTTTCACTATTTTATCAGGCATAACCGTGTCAATTCCACCCATCATTCTTAAATATTGATAAGTTACTAGCCCAACTCCTTTTATTCTTCCAATGGGATCTTCTTTCCATTTTTCTAAATTAGATTCTTTAGCCCACTTTCTAAAAGCCTCTCTATCATCTAAATCAATGTTAGACAAAACTCTTGCTATCATAGTTGCGACATTCCATGACCTTTGATTCTTCCATACAACCTTTAATTGATCTAAAGGTGCTAGACTTAAACCCTTAAGATTTTTTATGTAACCAGTTTTAACAAAGAGCCTGTCAAATTCTAAAACTTTTGGCACCACAGCTGTAAAATAATTTAATCCGATTGATGTAAAACTTGCATCTACAACCATTAAAACTACGTTACCGCCCCATCTTCTAGTTTGTAAACATTTGTTACAATAGCTTGATATACTCTCAACTTTAGACATATATTCGTCTATAATTTCTTTTATTCTTGAATTCATTGAATTTTATGTAACTATACGTTAAAGTTTAATTAATTGAATTTATTTATTTTTAATGAAGTTCATAAAAGGATTACACTTTGGACCTGCAGGTGTACCACATTCATCTAAGAAAAAAGATACCATAAGTGGAATACAAAGAGTTGCTGAATTAAGTCTAGATGCGATGGAGCTTGAGTTTGTATATGGTGTAAAAATGAATGAAGAACAGGCAAAACAAGCTAACGAAGTTGCAAGCTCAAGTAATGTTGTTTTAACAGCACATGCACCTTATTACATAAATTTGAATGGTAAAGATGAGGCAAAATTAAAGAGAAGCATTTATTTTATAGTCGAAAGCGCAAAAGCTCTCTATTTAGCAGGAGGTTATTCCGCATGTTTTCATCCAGGATGGTATCAAAAAACTCCTAAGGATGAATCATTTGAAAGAGTTAAAAATTCTTTAAAAGTGGCTATGAATGAAGTAAAAGACAAAGGTTATGAAGTTTGGATTAGACCTGAAACAATGGAAATGGACTCTAAATTTGGAGACCTAAATGAAGTTATTAAGCTCTCTGAAGAAATTGAAGGCGTTCAACCGTGTATAGATTTTGCTCACTTGAGATATAGGAATCATTGGAATACAAAGATAAAATTCAGAAACGTGTTAGAAGAAATTGAAGATAGATTAGGTAAAGATTCCTTAAAAGTTATGCATATACATATATCAGGAATTAAATTGGATAAAGCGGGTACGCATGTTAATCTGAATGAGTCAGATTTAAAATGGAAGGAAATTCTAAAGTTATTAAAAGAATTTAATGTAGAAGGTGTTTTAATCTGCGAAAGCCCAAACTTAGAAGACGACTCATTATTATTAAAAAAATATTATGATAGTTTGAATTAGTATGTGCAGACTATTTGGTAGTTTATCTAAAGATAAGAATTCGTGTTCTTATTATATATTTGATTCTAAGTATAGTTTATATGAACAAGCTGTAAAAGAAGAAAATTTAGATGGCTGGGGCTTTGGATCATACGAAGATGGAAAAATAAGCTTCATTGCAAAAAGTATACAACCCTTAAATAAAAATTTAGAATTAGCTAAATCAATTGTCAATTCTACAAATGCTAATTTATATTTATTCTTTATAAGGAAGGCAAGCAATCCTAGAAATTTAAAAAAAGAATTACTGTTGACGATTGATGCTACACAACCCTTTAGCTATGATGATATTTTATTTGCCCATAATGGAACAGTTTACATACCTGATGAATTAGAGAATGAATTAAGTAATTACAAGACTTTTATAAAGAGTTTAAATGACAGCGAAGTTTATTTTGCAAGTTTCATAAAATTCTACAAAGAAGATGATAATGTTATTAAAGCTTTAAAGAAAGTAGAAAATCTAATGTTCAATCTATTTGAAAGAACCAAATCAGACCGTCCTTATCCCTTTTCCAGCTTAAATGTTATGATCACAAAACGAAATGAAATCTATGCCTATAACAGATATATTGATAGATTAAGAAAAGGATTGAAGGATGAAAAAAGAGAGTATTATAGAATGGTATATTTTTATGATGAAGAAAAATTGATAATTGCTTCAGAACCTTTAGATGACGATAATTGGATTGAAATTGGAGATGGAAAGTTTGTTAAAGGATTCATAGAGGACAATAAAGTTAAGGTTGAGATTTTAGAATAGCGTTCTTTTGAAGCTTTTTATATCCTTCAAATCCCTCAAAAAGACTATATGCTTTGATACCTAAGCTTCTGTAATGCTTCGCTAGACCCTTACTGGTAAGACCCTTCTCACAAACGAAGATTACCATATTGTTCTTTAATTTTTCATCATTTAAATCCATTAAAGTTAAAGAATTGGGTATCTTCATTTTTTCAGGCATCAAATTAACAACAATAGCATCGCTTGGAATATAATTTATAACATAATCCTCTTTTTCTTTTAATTTTAATATTTGCTCTTCGTTTAAACTACTTAAGTTAATCTCAATATAATCGTTAATAGCTTTATCAATGATGCTTAAATCCAATTTTTCAAAATCTTTTCTAAACTTTTCAGGGTCTGCCTTTGGAGTTAAAGGACCTATTGCTATAGAACATAACTCTTGAACTCTCAATGAAGATTCATAAGTTCCTATTTTTTTAGATAAGTCAATTATATCCTTTTTATCCCAACCTATTAGAGGCCTAAATATTGGTAATTGTATTCCTTCTTCAGCAACTCTTATATTTCTTATTGTTTGACTTGTTGCTTGGGCAACAGATTCACCGGTGATCATTCCTTCATAATTTTTCATAATTGAAAATCTCTCCGATGCAAGGTACATTCCTCTTCTAAGTACTACTTGCCAAATTCTTGGTTCTATATTCTTCATGATTTCATTTATGAATGAATTCATTTGTATTATGTAAAATTTTGAATCATGACCGTAAAACCAGTTATCTGCAAGAATTTTAGCTACACTAATTACATCAATAGTATCGGTTAAACTACCAAAAGCGAAATGCAAAAAATCTACTTTGCATCCTCTTTTAGCTAAAAACCAAGCTGCAACTGGTGAATCAAAACCTCCTGAAAATAAAGAAATCAATTTATCTCCAGAGCCAATAGGTAAGCCGTTTGATCCTTCGAAAACATTATCGTAAACGAATGCTTTTTTGCCTCTAATTTCTAAATTTATTTCTACTTCAGGATTTTCTAAATCTACTCCATTCGAAAAAGGATTCAATAAACCTCCAATATAACGAGCAACCTGCATTGAATTAAAATCATGTTTACCCACTCTTCTGCATCTTATAGCGAATGTTTTATTCTTGATTTTATTTTTGTTTAATTCGAAAACTTTTTTTGCTAGTTCTTCTAGATTTTCAAAATTTATTTCATTACAGTAAGAGAAGCTGCTGATACCAAAAATTTTATTTAATACGTTTGAAACATCTTTATTCGTTTTTAAAATTATTCTTGAAGATAATTTATAAACCTTGAAAAAGACATTGTGCTTTTTCATAGCCAAAATTATGTTTCTCAAAACAAGTTTCTCAAAAAGAGACCTAGAATTATGTCTTCTATAAGTAACATCGCCTGAAAATCTAATTAAGTATGTGAAATTTAGTTGATTTTCCATATGGAATAATTGTCTCTAGCTTAATTACAAAATAACCTTTTATAAATATAATATAAAAATGTTTATGAATTTATTCAATAAGCCAAATTATAGCATTTCTAGAATTGATAAAAATGAACTTACATTAAAAGATGTAATTGCAGAAAGTAAAGATAAATGCGATGTAAGCTTAGCAGGTATTCCATTTGATGGTGCAACATTCGGTCGACCTGGAGCTAGATATGCGCCAAAATATATCAGAGAGCATTTACTTTCTTTAAATACCTATTCTTATGAATTTGATTTTGATCTATCAAAACTTAAAATTTTAGATTTTGGAGATATAAAAGTATCAAATACAGATTTCAATTTTACCTTTGAAAATATTTTTAAGGCGTCAAAGGAATGCATGAAAAATTCAAAATTATCAATTTATATAGGAGGAGATCACAGCATTACCTATCCTTTAGTTAAAGCATATTGCGAAAATTACGGTAAACTTAACTTAATAATTTTAGATGCTCACCATGACATAAGAGAAATAAATGAACCTTATTCATCTAGTGGAACATTTCTAAGAAGAATAATTTATGAAGAAAATAAACCAAGCTATATTTTCCAAATAGGAATAAGAGATTTTTACAATAATTACTATTATTACAAAAAAGCTAAAGATTATGGTATTGAAATATTGACCGTAGATAAAATAAGGAAAGTTGGTATAAAAAAAATTTTAAGTATGACTTTTGATGCAGCTAAACAATCTGATGTTACCTACTTAAGCATCGATGTTGATGTTTTGGACATGTTGTACGCTTCAGGAACGAATTCACCTTGTATTAATGGACTTAATTCTATGGAATTTTTAAATATTATTAAAGAAATTTGTAAAATAGAAAACTTAAAAGCGGTAGATATTGTAGAACTTGCTCCTCTCTACGATTTAAACAATTACACTACAAAATTAATATCTTATTCAATCGCATATATAATCGCAGCAAAATTCTCAAATAATCAATGAAATTCTTCTATCATAATATTTCGTAAATAAATAGGAAATGATTGTTCCAGATACAAGACCAAATAAGTGGGCTATAATATTTACTCCCGGTATAAAAGAACTCATAATAAATATTGCTATGACATAGATTAAAGCTGAATAAAATGAACCAGATATTTTTCCTAAAATAGCAAAAGCGCCTATTAAACCAAATATTGCACCAGATGCTCCTCCTGATAAAACGAAATCTCCATTAGGAAAACCAAAAATTAATGGTAGAAGAAATAGTGAAGCAATATTACCAATTATTCCTGATAAAAAATAAATTAAAAGTAAATTTTTTTTACCGTAGTTCATTTCTATTATTGAACCAAAATAAAATAAAGCTATCATATTAAGGGTTAAATGAACAATTCCAAAGTGTACAAACATAGAAGTAAAAATTTGCCAATATTGAAAATTATATAAAACAAGGTAATTTATTTGTCCTAATTCACATTGCAAGCTTGAAACTCCTTCACCAATAAAAACTTGAAATGGTGACGCTCCACAACCATAAATATCAGTAAAATTTAATCCAGCTGTTACAACAGTTATTATAAAAACAATGATATTAAATGAGATTAATAATCCTACTCCTGTTTTCAAAAACTTTCTTTTAGATATCACTTAATATAGGAAAACAAGACTACAGCTTAAAAAGATATAGTTAAACATTTGATTAATAATAAATGCTCACCTTACTATCAGGAGGAACAGGAGGTAGAAAATTATTCGAAGGATTAATGAGCATTCTGCCTCAAAAAGAAATAAGTGTAATCTGCAACACTGCAGATGATATTGAGATTTATGGATTACATATTAGCCCAGATGTAGATTCTATACTTTATGCTGCTGCAGGAATTTTTGATGAAGAAAGAGGTTGGGGAATTAAAGATGATACATTTAATTTCCATAATATGATAACAAGAATAGTTCCAACATATTCATGGTTTAATTTAGGTGATAAAGATTTAGCAATACATGTGATAAGAACAGATTTATTGAGAAATGGTATGAAGTTAAGCCAAGTAACAAATTTTTTAGCAAATAAATTCAATGTAGATTGCAATATAATTCCAATGACCGATGATAAAGTTACTACTTTTATATTCGATGGTATTAATAAAAAACATTTTCAAGAATTTTGGGTTCTATTTAGAGGAGACATGCCAATTAAGCAAGTAATTTTTGAAGGTATAGAAAAAGCCCAGCCTTGTGAAAAAGCGATAGATGCAATTTTAAGTTCGAAGTTGATAATAATCGGTCCTAGTAATCCAATTACTAGCATCGGGCCTATTTTAAGCTTGAATAAAATAAAGATAGCAATTCAAGATAGCAAAGCTAAAAAAGTAGCTCTAAGTCCTATCAAAGGTAATAACCCTTATAGCGGGCCAGCAGCTAAATTAATGCAAAGTTTAGGTTTAGAAGTTTCACCTCTTCAAGTAGCCAAACTATACCAAGATATCATAGATTATTTTGTAATCGATGAAAATGATGATGATTCGGGAATAAAACAGCTTGGAATAGATGTAATCAAGACGAACATAGATATGCAAAATATGAATGATAAAAAGCGATTGGCTAAAATAATTTTGGATAAATTTTATTCTTTTTAAAATGAAAACCTGTGCAATAATTCCTTTGAAGAAACTTTTATACAGTAAAAGTAGGCTCTCAGCAATTTTAAATGAAAAACAAAGAAAAGAATTAACATTATGCATGCTTAAAGATGTCATAAATGCGTGCTTAAATTCAAAAAGATTAAACAGTATATTCATTGTGTCTCAAGATGATATAAAATTCAGCGACTTTGGAGATGAAATAAAAATTATCGTTGATTCAGGTGAATTAAACGAAGCCATAAAGAATGCAATATTAAGGCTAAGAGAATATGATATAAAGATTATTATACCATGTGATATACCGTTATTGGAAGGTTATGATATAGATTTCATAATAGAGAATGCTATAAAATATGATATAATTCTATCACCTTCATGTGATTCAGGAACGAACTTACTATGTATAAAAGGAGTTAATGATTTTAAACTCGAATTTGGAGAAGGTAAGAAAAGTTTTATTTCACATTTAAAAAATGCTATAGAATCAAAGCTTAATGTTAAAGTAATTTCGAATGAAAGAATTGCACTAGATATAGACGACGATACTAGATTATTATATTTATCTATGTTAGATGCTGATAAATATTCAATTAAATATTTAAAAGGTGCTTTGTATGAAGGAAATCAGAATCATAGCAATTGAAGGTATTCCTGAAATAAAACCTAATGATGATGTTGCAAATATTTTAATTAAATCTTTAGAAGAACAAGGAATAAAAGTAGAGGATAACGATATTTTTGTAATTGCGCAGAAAATTGTCTCTAAAAGCGAAGGAAGAATAGTTAATCTTAAAGATATCAAACCGAGTTTAAAAGCTATTGAAATTAGTAAACTATGTAATAAAGATCCGGAATTTGTTGAATTGGTCTTAAAGGAAAGTGAAAAGGTAATAAAGATTGCACCAGGGCATTTAATAGTTAAAAATAAACAAGGGATTGTATGCGCAAATGCAGGAATTGATAAGTCAAATGCTGAAGGAGAAGATGTTGTTATACTTTTGCCTTTAGATCCTGATGCATCAGCAATGAAAATTAGAAGAAGAATTCAAAGTTTAACTGGAAAAAAAGTAGGCGTAATAATTTCTGATACTTATGGAAGGCCTTTAAGAGAAGGACAGATAAATTTTGCAATTGGAGCTTCAGGTGTCTCTCTGTTCAGAGATTATAGAGGCAAAAAAGATAGATACGGATATATTTTGCATGTTAAAAACATTGCTCAAGCTGATGAGATAGCTTCTGCAGCAGAGTTGTTGATTGGACAAGCTGACGAAAGCATTCCTGCTGTTATAATAAGAGGTTTAAGGGTTATTGATGAAGATCAACCTGCTAAGCTATTGAACATGCATGAAGAAAAATGGCTTTTTAAATAAGTCAAATTTTAAACATAACCATCTTTTTATCCTTTAACATTCTTTCAATCATATTTTTTATTAAGTCTAAATCAAATATTCTGTATTTTACTTTGAAATCAATAAATTCATCATAGGATCTTTGCAATACCTCTAAAGCTACCATTTCTCTACCTCTCTGTAAATGGACATAACTTGCAGCTAACAAGATCAATCCATGCAATATTTTCTTTTCGTTTCCTTCCTTTTTCTTCCAAACATTTTCTAGAATTTCATGAACTTCCCAAAACCTTTCCTTATTAAAAAAATATTTAGCTAATAAAAATGCATCTATTTTTAGTTCAATGTTCAAGTCTCTAATACATGTTAATTCAAAAAGAGATTTTAATTTACTTAAATTTGAAAGTTGATTACTAATAAGGTCAATCTCTATATGTTCACTAGCGAATCTTATGTCTACGATCCTAAAATACACCGAATAATTTTTTCTCAGTTCTCTAATTAAAGTTATCCTGTCTTTAACATCATACTTTCCTTTCTTTGCAAATACAATATATCTATTAATTGTTGACAACTATCAACTATATTTTATATATAGTTATATTTTTATTCTTTGATAGTGGTATTTGAATTATTATCTAAAAGAATTCAAATTGTCCTTAAAGAATTTAATTTTAATAAACCTACTGCCCCTCAAATATTAGCAATACCCTTAATTCTGCAAAGAAAGAACGTTCTTATTATATCTCCAACAGGAACAGGTAAAACCGAAGCTGCTTTATTACCTTCATTTGATTTAATTCACAGCTATAAAGGAAAAGGAATAAGCTTACTATATATAACCCCCTTAAGGTCTTTAAATAGGGATTTAATAGATAGAATTAGTTTATGGTGCAGTAAGCTAGATTTAAGAAGTGCTGTAAGACATGGAGATACTTCTGCTTCAGAAAGAAGAAGACAAGCTTTAATGCCTCCAGATATACTCATTACTACTCCTGAAACACTTCAAATTCTCTTAATAAGTAAAATCATGAAAGAACATCTGAAAAATGTTAAAATATTAATTATAGATGAGGTTCATGAATTAGCTGAAGATAAAAGGGGAAGTCAACTATCAATTGCGATTCAAAGATTAAGGAATTTATCAAACAATTTTCAAATTATAGGTCTTTCAGCCACCGTTGGAGAACCTGAAAAATTAGCAAAATTTTTAGTTGGAAACGATGAAGGCTGTGAAACTGCAAATGCTTCTGAAGAAAGAAAAATGAAGATTAAAGTTTTTTATCCTTCAGCCGATGAAGAAGATTTCAAGCTTTCAAGCAATTTACTCATATATCCTGATGTAATATCTAGATTAAGAAAGATTAAAGAGTTAAGTGAAAATAGAAAAGCATGTCTTGTATTTACAAATACTAGAACAGAAGCAGAAGTTTTAGGAAGTAGATTAAGATTATTAAATTTAAACTTTTATGTGCATCATAGTTCTTTATCAAAAGATTCTAGGACATTTGCAGAAACTTCTCTAAAAACTGGTAAAATAAGGGGTATTGTATGCACTTCCTCACTTGAATTAGGAATTGATATAGGAAACATTGACTATGTCATTCAATACAATTCGCCTAGACAGGTTACTAGACTTGTTCAAAGAATAGGTAGAAGTGGTCATTTTGTTAAAGGAATAGCTGAAGGTGGTATAATTCCTGCAAACATAGATTCTTTTTTTGAATCTTATGTAATCGTTGAAGATGCACTTAAAGGAAATTATGAAAAAATAGATATTCCTGAAAAGCCATTGGATGTTCTTGCTCACCAAATTGTAGGAGTATTAATCGATAAAAACAAGGTTAGCGTTGAAGAATTATTATTAACTCTTAAAAAAGCATATCCATTTAGGAATATAACTTTAAATGAGATCGAAGATGTAATATCTTTACTCGAAAATATTAAACCCAAACCGCTAATAAAAGATGGTAATATAATAATTAGAGCTTCTGGAAGTCTTGGTTATTACATATCAAATCTTAGTATGATTCCAGACCAAGTTCAATTTTCAGTTATAAATGACAAAGGAGAATATATAGGTGAACTTGATGAATCTTTCGTAGCAGAATATGGTGAAGAAGGCATAAAGTTTGTTCTAAAAGGAGAAGTATGGGAAATTACAAATATAAATGAAGACGAAAAAATAGTTAAATGCAAAATGGCTGAAGATATACTCGGTGCAATACCTTCGTGGGTGGGAGAAGAGATACCAGTAACTAAAGAAATTGCAATTAAAGCGGCTAATTTGAGGAATTTCGTGTATAACAACCTTGATAATTATTCAGCAATAAGAAAACGAATAAATTCAGAAATCGTTGATGAACAAAGTCTCAAAAATGTAATAAGTTACCTATATGATGCAAAAGAAAAAGAGCTAGAGCTTGCTAATGAAGAATTAATTACGATAGAACAAGGAGATGGAATAGTTGTTATAAATTCTTGCTACGGTAATAAAATAAATCGGACATTAGGCAAAATAATAGGATATTTAATATCTTTTGAAAGAGGAAAGGGAATTAGATTGTTCATAACGCCGTATAATATTATTTTTCTATCTAAGAATATTGATGCTAAAATTGTAGAAAGTTCGATAAAAGAAATTTATTTAAGAGACATAGATTCGTTATTGCATAGGATATTGACAAAGGACGATAGCTTAGTAAGATACAGATTTCTTCATGTAGCAAAAAGATTTGGAATAATAAAACATGATGTAAGCGTAGAAAGAAAAATCCTTGAAGGTCTTATAGCAGCTTATAAGAATTCGCCAATATTTGAAGAAACAATTAAGGAAATTTTGTCTAAAGATTTAGATTTAGATGGACTAAAAAATCTAGCAAGGAAAATCGGAAAGAATAAAATTAAAATAAAAATCTTGAATAAATTATCAAAGCTTTCCTCAGATTTATTGAAATTTTTGCCTGAATATATGAGCCATCCATTACAATCAGCACAGGACAAATTTATAATAGAACTATTTAAAACACGATTATTAAATAAGCCTCTAACTGTAGTTTGTACAGATTGTTGGGAATATATTGATGAAATTTTGCTTTTAAATACGAATGAATTAATTTGCCCATATTGCAATTCAAAAAATATAGCTATAAGTAAACTTGAATTCAATAAAATGCAGAAAATTATTGAAAAAATCATAAAAAAAGAAAAAAATAGAAAGGTTAGAATGTTTGAGAATAAGCTAAAAAGGATTGCGAACATCATTAGAGAAAGGGGCAAAATTGCTATGATTGCGTTTGCTTCAAATGCTTCGATTAAAGATACTTTAAATTTATTAAATAAGTATAAAGAAGAAAGTGAAGAATTTTATCTTTCATTAGTGAAAGCAGAATCGGAAAGGTTAAAGAGACTTTACGCATATTTTAAAAAGAAATATAAATAAATATACATCAACATTTAAATAGTATGCATGATTTTAATATTTAAGGTTTACTATTTTTTTTACGATTTTTTTGTAAGATAACAAAACGAATAATTACGGAATAAAAAGAATAAGATTTATATATTAAGATAGTTTTATTAACTATAGAGAAACATGGTAACAGCCTATTGCGTAAAGGACAAGAAATCTGTTGAAGTAAAGAATCCACAGGAAGTAACACTAAAGAATGGAAGGACAGCTGTAAAAGGCACCTGTCCAATCTGCGGAGGTACAGTATACAGAATAGGAAAACTTAAGAAATAAATTAATTTAAATAAATTTTTTTTATATATTTATTTTTGTTAAAGTTTCTTTAACTAATTTATCAACTTCTTCTTGATTTTTACGAACAAACCATTCAATTTTTAATGTATCTAATTTCCAATTTATTTTTGAATCCTTTATATCATAATCTACTGTGATTCTTACAACATCTCCCTTATCACATTTTAACGTTTCTACTATTATTTTATAGAGTACTTGATTCAATACAGCTGAACCATATGCAACATCTTCACTTTTTAAAACTCCACTTTCTTGCAATTGTTTAGTAGTGGCAAATAATGTTCTCCTAACTTTATCTGCATATGCACCCGCAATTATCGTACCAGTATTAAGAGTTGGCATATATATGATATTGATTGATTATTGGTATATAAGTCTAGTTATCTCTAATCTTTTCATTTTAAATTATTTTTAATTTTCTAGCGCACTTTTCAAAAGCATTCAATGCTATGTCTAATGTTTGTTTATCATGTTGAGCGGTAACAATGGTTCTTATTCGAGACCTACCTTTAGGAACCATTGGATAAAAGATTGGTGTAACGAATATTCCTTCCTCGAATAAAAGTTTTGCAAGTTCCTTTGTAGGTTTGTTTTCACCAATTATAATTGGGGTAATGGGTGTTTGGCTTTCTCCTATATCAAAACCTAAGCTAACTAGCTCTTTCTTGAAATATCTAGTATTTTCCCAAAGTTTCTCAAACAAGCTTTCATCTTGCTGAACTATTTTGATAGCTTCTAAACATGCAGCAGCTACAGGTGGGGGATGCGAACCTGTAAGTAAATAAGGCCTAACTTTATTTTTTAGATATTTGCATACGATTTCAGAGCTTGCTATGTATCCACCTACACATCCAAATGCCTTTGAAAAGGTTCCCATTTCAATATCAACTCTGCCTTCTAATTTGAAATGATTCACTATTCCTCTTCCATTTTCTCCTAGCACGCCATCGCCATGTGCATCATCAACATACAAGATTGCATTGTATTCTTCACAAATCTTAACTATATCAGGCAACGGTGCAATATCTCCATCCATACTAAATACGCCATCAGTTATAATAAGAATTTTATTATATTTCCTCGATTCATCTTGAAGAATTTTATCCAATGAAGATACATCTTTATGCTTGTAAATTCTTTTCTCAGCTCTACTAAGTCTAATTCCATCTATTATGCTTCCATGATTCAGTTCATCACTTACAATCAAGTCGCCTTGATCAACAAGTTGAGGAATAGATCCTGCATTTGCAGTAAATCCTGTTTGGAAAACTACACATGCTTCTCTTCTTTTGTATTTAGCCATCTCTTCTTCCAATTCTATGTGGATTTTCATTGTTCCTGCAATTGGTCTTACTGAACCTGAACCTGCACCATATTTTTCAATCGCTTTTATTGCTGCACGCCTTAATCTTTCATCGTTAGCTAGTCCTAAATAATTATTCGAACAAAGCATTAATACCTTTTTACCATTTACAACTGTCCATGCATCGGCTGGTGCTTCTAAAATGTTCTCTTCCCAAATTAAATAATTTTGTTCCATTTCCTCCAAAGCTTTGACCATATATTGGAATTTAGAATTAGTTCTTGCACCTTCCATTATAGACCACCTCTAGAAAATGATAACATAATATAATATACAGGTTTAAATATAAAAGTAGAAAATTTTGAAAAATTTATTTAATAATCAAATTTATACTTAAACTAATAAAGTAGTATTGATGAAGTGTCTAGCTAAGATAACTAACAGTAAAGGCTTAATTCTTTCTGATTTTGAGGAACCAAAGATAGAATTTATGGACGATGTAATTGTAAATGTTTTAGGAGCTTCTATTTGTGGTACAGATTTGCATATATACGAATGGGATGACTGGGCTAAAAATAGAATAAAGCCGCCATTAATAGTTGGACATGAAATGATAGGAAAAGTTGTTGAAGTGGGTTCATACGTAAAGAATGTGAAAATAGGTGATATTGTTGCAGGAGAATCTCACATTCCTTGTTTAACTTGCTATAATTGCAGAACAGGTAAAATGCATATATGCTTGAATTTAAAGGTATTAGGTGTTGATATTAACGGATGCTTTGCAGAATATTGTAAGACCAAGGAAATATCGTTATGGAAGATTGGAGATTATATTGAAAAACAATATGCAAGCGCATTAGAACCACTAGGAAATGCTATCCATGCTATTTTTGAAGCAAATGTTAATGGAAAAGATATAACAGTATTTGGCTGCGGTCCTATAGGATTAGCGACGATATTCATGGCTAAGAAATTGGGTGCTATTAATATAATAGCTGTTGATATTTCAGAATATAGAATGAAAATGGCATATAAAATGGGAGCAGATACGGTATTGGATGCTAGGGATAAAAAATTGAAAGAAGAAATTTTAAAATCAACGAATGGAATTGGTGTAGATGTGTTCTTTGAGATGTCGGGTGCTCAAAGTGCTTATAATATTGGATTAGAAACTTTAAAATCCAGTGGTTTAGCTATTCTTTTTGGTCTACCTTCTAAGGAAATTTCTCTAAATGTTGCTGATAGAATCATATTCAAGGAAATAAGGTTAAAAGGTATTTTTGGTAGAAAAATTTATGATACATGGTATAAGTTGGAGAAGTTCTTAAAAAAGTACGGTTTTCCCTTTCAAGACTTTATTACACATAGATTTAAAATTGATAATTTTGAAGAAGCGTTCGAAACATTAAAAAGTGGTAATTGTGGAAAAATTTTGTTATCTTTTTAATTATTCTTCCATCCACTCATATTTTATTTTTGCTATATCTCTCATAGATAACATTCCAACCAATTGACCCTGCTTATTTACTACCGGTAGATGCCTAATATTATTTTCATTCATGATCAAACTGGCCTTATTTATATATTCGTCATATAGAATTGTGATTGGATTTTTTGTCATAATCACTGATACTTTTTCATCTAAACCTATACCTTTGGAAATCGCTCTTACAATGTCTCTCTCAGTTACTATACCTACTATTTTTTCATTATCTAATATTACAACACTTCCAACGTTAAAATTAGACATTTTTTTAGCTACTTCTAATATTTTAGTATCTGAAGAAGCTGTAACAAGTATGTCATGCCTCATAATATCTTTTACTAACTTTTGTGCCATAATTTTCAATAAACTATAGTACTTTTAAGTTTACAAAATATATTGAAAAATGGAGGAAATATTTAGATTCCAAAATATTATTCATTGTCAAATTCTTGAAAGAATTAATAGATTTACTGTAAAAATTTTAAAAAATAACGAAGAAGATTTAGCTTTATTAACAAACACAGGGAGATTGAAGGATATAATATATAAAGGCAATATTGGAATTTGTTTAAAAAAAGATAAAGTTAAAAAATTGGGATATGTTTTATTGGGAACTTATGTAAAAGATGATAATTATACATTGATCGACACAAGGTACCAAATGATAATTTTCGAAAAACTTTTTAATGAAGGAAAAATCAATTGGTTAAAAAATGCAAACTTTATAAAACGGAATGTGAAAGTTTTCAATTCTTTTATAGACTATCTTTTTAAAAAAAATAATGGAGAAGATGTTTACTTAGAAATTAAATCTGCAGTCTTATTTGATGGATATTATTCTATGTACCCAGATTGTCCTAGTTTAAGAGGAAGAAAGCATGTTATAGACCTAATTAATATAAGCAATGAAGGAAAGAAAAGTATGATCGCATTTATCTCAGCTCATCCAGAAGCTAAGGCATTTAAACCTTCAAAAGAAGGTGATGAAAAATTATACTATCTTATTTCTGAAGCTTACAGCAGTAAATCTATTGAAATACATGCAATAAAATTTTACTTAAAGGCAAACGGTTCCGTAATTTTTGAAACTGATAATCTTCCAATTGAAATCTAATTACTCTTTTATCAAAATTATTTGAGTAGATGCTAAAATTGAATAATCACCTACTAAAACAATTGTGAATTTTTCTCCTGAAATTAACTCAAGCTTGGCATGCGATGACTTCCACCCATGTGAATTATTGAATTCAACGAAATTAAGCTCACCGTTATAATAAAGTGTAACTTCTTCTCCTGGTTGTATAATATAACCAGTGGAATTGGAATATAAAATTGTAGTATTTAAAGTGTTAATCTGTTGTAAGCTTCCATCTTTATTTACAATAAATATCGTAGAAATAAAAGATGGCGCATTGCTTCTTTGGTTCTTGAAACTATAGATTAAAATATAATTCACTTCAACAGTGGCATTGCCAACATTCATTATATTAATACTTAGCTCATCCTCACTAATTGTTACGTTAGTAATTATTACCTTCGCATTAGCAATATTCGAATATATATGCTTATAAATTTCTGTTCCTACTATTGTTACATTATTGCCTTTTTTGAGGAAATCACTTAATTGAGTGGTTGAAGCGAAATTGAAAATGCTTCTAGCATCATTTGTACCAAATGCTTTAGACTTAAGAATCATATCAAATTGAATACCGCCTTTTTCATTTCCTAATATGAATAATTTTGGGAATATTGCAATATCTACGAATGTAATATTTTTGCTATTGACAATTATACTGTTGCTTGGATTAGAGTCTAAATTCTTAGGATAAACTTCAACAGAATAATTTTGTCCATAATAATTAACTGTAGCACTTAAATTTTCAAGTCTTATGATATTATACTTACCCATAGGAATATTTTCAACTGCGATGATTCTAGCAACATTTTGAACTTCTAACAAGTTTATACTTCCAGATTCATTTAAAGATATCCATTTATCGCTTGATGAATGCAATAAAATATTCGAATAATATAAATAAAGTGAATTAACTTGACCTAAAGGAAGAACAGGAGGGTCATTCATCAAGATTACAAAATTGTTTTGTGGGCTTTGTATAAGCCCAGGACTTATGTAATTGCTTGAAGAATAATTATTAACCACAGCAACCACAACAAGAGCCAATAAAATAGAAGATACTACATATATTGCAATTCTTGTTTTTCCTAACTCGCTCACAATAGTTAATAAATATTCGTTTAATATAATAAAATATTTTTGAACATGAATTAAAACAATTTATAAAATTAAAATAAGATTATGATTTAGCTAATGGAATTAAAGGGAAAATTGTTACAAGTCTATTTATACGTCCTAAAAAACAATGAGGTAGGCGTAAGAGAAGT
>JAFMCU010000035.1 GCA_017857595.1 Thermoprotei archaeon | reverse complement strand
TTAATTCGCTTAAAAATCTATTTCAGTCAGCGCTTAATTTCTCTGCGGTATATAATCCGAGGACTTTCTTTGTAACTAGCCTAAGAGGAAACATACTTAAAGCATTTTTTGAAGCTTACAGTAAGCTCAAAGACGATGAAGCGAGAAAGAATTTATTCTCTCTGTTTGGAGTCGAATTAATAATAGACTTCTTTAATAATCAGAATCAGGATTATAAAATATATGGATTTAAAGAAAATAGTATAGGATATGAAATAACAAATTTAGATGTAGAAGTTTACAATATGCTAAAAGATATAGAAAAATACGGATTTAAAAATTTAATCCAAATTACTCCAAATATAGTTGACGATTATAAATTATTTCTTAAGACATGCAATATAAACTATGATAGTTATATTTCTGGATATGAAATATCTGGCTATACCGCTAAATTCTATGCCGGAGGTGTTTGGAACCCCAAAAACTTGGTAGATGTGCTAGAGGATTTATCATATAGATTGCTTATTGATTTAAAAATTAATAGAATAAATCTTGAGAAGATAGAAATTGAACGGTTAAGACCTATTTGGTGAGATAAAATGAGTGAACAAGTGGGTTTAAAGAAGAAATCTGAAAATTCAACAGAGGAAGAGGGTGCACAAGAGAAAAGCCAAAATAAGAAACTAGATATGAATGCAAGTTCTAAATCTCAAAATATTACAGTAAGCGGTCTTAAAGAAACTGAAGATGTTGGAGGAAAGACTAAGGAGAGAAAATCCAAATTAATTTTTAATAAACCACCAGAGGTAAGTTCATCTGAACTAGATGTTGAAGTTACTTTAACAGAACCTACAAAATCTAAACTGCGTTTTAAAGAGATTAGATTAAACTTCGCTAAACTCCCCGCTATTTCAGTTAAACCTTTAGATTTAAGTAGTACTCTTACTACTACCAAAATTACTAAAAAGTATTTGCCTCTTGTTTTAAATAAACTTCCAGTTGTTTCAACACAAAAACTTGATTTAACCAAATTTGATCTTACTTTATTATCTTATTCAACTAAAATATGGCCAAGATTACCTTTTCCTAAAAAGCCTAATGTTATCTCTACATCATTAAACACTGAAACAATTGTTGACGTATCGCATAAGGAACCAACTAGCGAAGTTAAAGAGCCAAATGATGAACTTAAAGAATATAATGATGTTATCGAAGAGATCGACAAGGGAATAGGGCCATTTAGTTATATAACGCCAAACGAGTCAATTATAATAGTTTACGATGAAAATAAGGTAGGAGTAGAGGACTCCTTACAAGTAATAGCCAATGAGATATTGAAGAATCATGGAATATCTTTACCGAACGTAGTGGTGATAAAACAGTTTGAACAGCTTGAACAGTATATAAAGCAACTTGGAACAATGACAAAACTATTCGTTGTGGGAAATGAATTGTGTAAAGAAGAAGAAAAAATTGTAAGTACAATACAGAGCACTATTAAAGGAATAATAGGCACTTCATGTGTTATCTTAATGCCTTCTTGTTTGTATGAGAAATTATTTCACTTCATAGGAGGAAAGGCTAATTTGATACTTGTTGATTCTGACATTAAAATAGAAGGTGTTAAAACAACTTTTAAAGCAAACGTAAATGTCATCGAAACCATGGCTTACGGAGCTTCGGGATTGACTTTCAAAAATTGGCCTGGTTATGGTTCTTTAGGTAATTATAAAAATCCCTTTTATAATCTTCTTAGAAGAGCAGCAAAAGAATTAGAAGATATTGTAATGAAAGCTAAGAATCCTGAGCTATTACTAAAAATCTTCAATGTTCAAGGTGGAGACGAGCATAAGAAATTAGAAAATTTATCAATTCTTTACCTAGTTAAGGAAAAGAATGCTAAGCTCGAAGATATTCGTATAGAAGAAGAGTTAGATGGGAAGAGGCCAGACATTAGGTGGTCAAATGTAATAATAGATGTTAAGACAAGTGTGGGAAGTGATGGAAATCCCATAACTCCACCAATTGAGATGATCGATGTTGTAGAAAAATATCATAGCAGCGCTGATGAAATATGGGTTGTGTTCAGACCGTTACCGCTTTTAATTTATCTGAGAAAAGTTATAGAAGTAAGAAAGGCACTAATGAAGAAATATAATAAAAAGATAGAAATAATGGTACCTGCTGAGAAGGATGGAAAGATAACTCTATTAAAACTAAATGGGTTCATTAAGGAACTAAAAGAATACTATCATAGCATTAAATAGAAGGTTATGGCAGAATTACGATAAACTTTTTTTGAAGATTAAACTTGAAAATATAGACTGTCGTTTAATAATTCCTTAGTTACTGATGCCTTCTAAACTATTTTTTGCACCTAATTAAGTTTTAATATAAGGCAAAGTTAGCAAGTTTAGATAGAAGTGTCAATAAAAACAATAATTATAAATTATTACATTAAATTACTTATAATATAATTTTTAACATTAGGATATATCTTAAGCAAATATTTAAATACTTTTATAAGATTAATTGCTTGAGTAATATAATCATAATTTTTAAATTTGATATAATTCTTTGGATTACCTGTTGTAATTCCGAATGTATACCCTCCATATTTAGTAACACTTAATACGAGATATAAATTATTGGTTTTAAATAGAGTAAAATGTTCCCATTTCCCTTCTTTTAATAATTCGCTTAGTTCTTTCTCAATTTCTTCATATGTCATACCTTCAAGTCCTACATATTTTAATAGGTCTTGAGCTTGGATGTCTTCAAACATTAATTTCTCTAGTTGCTGTGGGTCAATATTGATTTTATTCCATTCCAGACCTTCCTCGATATCAAAAACTAAATGTGAAAGACTTATTTTTGATAATTTACTTTTTATATCTAAAGATTTAAAATTTTTCGCAAAAAATTCTTTCCAACCTATATATTTTAAATTAAGTATATTATTTAATAAACAATACATCTCATCAACCATATTAAATTTTTTAAGATTTATTCGATTCTTAGGTCTTACTGTATGAAAAGTAATAAAAAATGATTTGGTGAAATCTGATTTAGGAGGAGCAACCGTTAAAGATATGCCTAAGAAATTAGTCTCGTCTATAGGAACCCTTATGAGAGGTATTCTTGTTACCTCGTCCAGCTCACTAGGAATAATTAAACGAATATTTTGAGCTATTTTGCTAACTCTTTCAAAAATTTCCATCGATATTACATTATGTTAAATAGTGTATGTAAATAAAAATTTATTAGTTGAACTTAATACAAAAATAAGATAGTTTAGTCTCCGTATCTTATTTCTTTAGCTTCTATTTTAAGTTTAGAGCCTTAAGTTTTTTATATAAGCTAATATTTCGATGTATTTATTGTTATCTACTTTACTAATTTCTTTATTAATTGTGGTTAGCAAAAGTACAATACACAATATGTAAAGAAATATACTTTAGCAACTTTCTAAGATGTTCGCTGTAATAAGTAGAGAGTCCTCCTAACTTTAATGCCTCTGCCAACATAATTTTAACTTAGGCTTTCTATCTCATTAACACAATAGGTATTCTCAAAATTATTCGGTTATTACTTCAACTCCTGTATTTTCTAATATGGCTTCTTTTTTATCTAGGAAATCAGAATCAAAGGTAACAAAGTATTTTATAAGCTTTTTCTCAGCTAGCTGATCCGCATAAACAATATGAAGAAGATTTAATGTTCTCAATTTCAGGTTATCGGCCAAATCAATAGCATCAAGGAATTTGTGAAAGAGTTTCAACTGGTCAAAATCTCTCAATTTAGCCTCGTCTGAAATTAAATGAAGAGGAATGAGTTAAAGGAAATATTTGACTGTTATTAATAGTTTAATTTTATGATTTGTTATTTCTTCAATGCGTGGAGGCAACCTATATATTTGAATATTTCTCGATATTACTGAGTAGAGTTCTACCAACGTAATTGGCGAACCGTAAAACTTATCTTGTCTAAGTTTTTCTACAATATTTACAGCTTTATTATGATGAGGATATCCTTCAATACGGTAAGCAATAATAACAGAAGTGTCTAAGTAAGACATTACTACTATTCACGTAATTCCTGAACTATACGTGTAGCATCAAAGCCAGGTAAAGCTCTCGGTCTCACTTTTGATTTGATCATAATTTTAACCAAATAATCGATTAATTCAGACTCGCTGACATTATTTTCTCCTAACCACTTAACTAATAAAACAATTTTATACTTATCATATGGAAAATAATCAACGAGTTTTAACCATAGTTCTAAAGCCTCCTTAGCTGGAAGATTTACTGTAATTCTGGCCACTCTTCCGTAGAGCTCATCTTCATATACCTCTATGCTATAAGCACAGCCTGAAAACGTAGCCATCAAGCTAGAGATGTAATCTTGCAGAATCGATAGAGCGTCTATAATCTCACCTTCGCTATATATCTACTTTCTACACTTATGTATTTTTATTCTGTATTGTAATATTTTGCTGGTATGCTGAGACGGGCAAATTAATTTAATATAAAGCAATTTTTAGCTTAGCTTATTTATTATCAGCCTAACCAATCCAAGATCAAGTTTATCATTCTCCTTATGTTCGGATTCGTGTAAAAGGTTTCATCTGGATGTGTTGGTGGGACTACATCTCTGCTATCCTGTACCAGCATTCTTATTTTCTTTATAAACAACACTCTCTACAATTTCATCAATATCTATACCAACATTATTCGAAATATCTCTTATAGATACCCTATGTGGATTTCTCCTAACGTATTTTAAAATATTCCATTTTTCTTTACTTAAGTAAGGCAAGCCATCCTTGAAGATCATTAGCCTATTTTGTTGTAACTTCCAATGGAGTCAAATTTAACAGTAAATTTCGGAGATTCTTTTTCGATTTTAATTTCTTTGAAACTATCACATGAAATTTTTAATTCAAAGTTACGAATTTGATGCAGTAGTATGTAATGATCAATATTAGATCAATGAGTAAACTAATAATTAAT
>JAFMCU010000034.1 GCA_017857595.1 Thermoprotei archaeon | reverse complement strand
ACTTGCCAGACATTCTTGCACAAGTTATAACCTTTATAAGGTTACTTTCTGTAACCCCTTTAAAAGAATTTAGAATCTCCCTCTACTAATTTCGTATCTTTTATCATATACTCAAGCTCTGATTTCTGATTATATTGGTTCTAGATATCATCCTTTATTAAGGAAGAAGATGCAAAAGAAGCTTTGGAAATAGCTCAAAAAATAAGATTATTCTTGCTTTGAAAGGTGGAGCCTTTATTTCTATAAAACAAAGTTATACAATTTGTTTACAAAAAGTTTATTTAATGTAATAAAAGATATTTACCTATGGAAGTTATCAGTGTAAGAGTTAAAAAGGAAATAAAAGAAAAAATTCTCAAATATTCAAATAAGGTAAATTGGGCTGAGGAGATAAGGAAAGCTATAATTAATAAAATAAATGAATTAGAAGCTGAAGAGAATTTTGATACCGTATTAGAAAAACTAAAAAAAGCAAGTTGGAATGTTCCAAAAGGTTTTTCAGCGAATATTTTAAGGGAAGATCGTGATAGTCATTGACGCATCTGCTTTGGCAGCATTTTTCCTAAGAGAAGAAGGTTGGGAAAAATTGGTTAAATATATGAAGAATACGATCTCTTCGGATCTTATTTTGAAAGAATTTTATAGCGTGTTATATAAAGCGGTTTATTTTAAAAGAATAAGTATTGATGAAGCAAATACAATAATAGAAACTTTTAAAAGCTATTCAAAGTTTAACATGAAGCTAATTCAGGAAGATGTTTATCTTGATGAAGCCTTCAAAATATCCCTAAACTATAACGTTCCCATTTACGATTCACTTTATATTGCTTTAGCATTGAAGGAAAACAAACCTTTGTTAACTTTGGATAAAAAGCAAGCAGAAGTAGCAAAAGAATTAAAGATTATCGTTTACGCTTAAAAGAGTTAAAATTATTGCTGAAATCCTCCCTACTTAAAGGATAAGGATTTTGAAATAATATTAAAAACAGAGGAGTTAGAAGAAATTACTAAATTTGCAATTATGAGTAGGTATGATATAAATTTTCTAAAAGGAGTTAAAGAAGAAGATGCAAAAGAAGCTTTGGAAATAGCTCAAAAAGTAAGGGAATTTATCCTTAAAAAGATAAAATAATAATGTGAAGGATAAACTTAAATTAATTAAAGAAATCATTTTAAATGCTGCTAGAAAGTATGATATTGAAATAGAGAAGATTATTTTGTTTGGATCTAGAGCTAAAGGAAATTACAAAGATTATTCTGATTGGGATATATTAATTGTTACAAGAGAAGAATTAGATAAAAAAGTTTTGGATGAATTTTGGGAAATTTTAGACTGGGAATTGGCTAAATACATAGTCCCAGAGATAATAATAATAGATAACGAAAGTTTGAAGAAATATTCAGAATACAAGGGGTTTGTATACTACTGGGCCTTAAAGGAAGGCATTACAATAGAATGAATGAAAATACGGAACTAAACGAATTGTTAATATCAGCGGAAGAAAATATTAAAGCTGGCGAATTAACACACAAGTCGGGGTTATTTAGATTAGCAGCATACCATTTCCATCAAGCAGTTGAAAAGCTATTAAAGGCATATTTATTGTTTAAAAGAGGAGAATATCCATTTATTCATTCAATATCAAGACTTTTAATTGAAATATTAAAAATAGATGATGATTTTATATTTCTTAAAGAGAAGATGATATTCAAATTGGATAAGTACTACACTGGTTCTAGATATCCTCCTTTATTAAAGGTTAAAGAAGAAGATGCAAAAGAAGCTTTGGAAATAGCTCAAAAAGTAAGGGAATTTATCCTTAAAAAGATAAAATAATAATGGATAGTTAGAAAGAAAAGCGCAATTAAAGTAACCTAGTTATTTATCTTTTCTTTTTTCGCCACATATCATAAACAAATTTAGCCATGCTCTTAGGATTTTCGATTATATTCTTAGAATAGAGCCTATAAACTTCATAACCCTGGGCTTCAAGAAAATTAACTTTCCTTTGATCTTTTTTCTCAACGTATTTTCTATAATGAACAAGACCTTCAACTTCAATAATTATATTAGGTTCGATTAAAAAATCAACTACATAATTGCCAATCAATACTTGCCTTTTAAAAGGAATTTTCAGCTTTTTTAAATGTTCTGCCAAGATGTCTTCAGTCTTAGATACTGTTGTAAATGGAATATTATATTTAATATTTTTAAATATTTTTTTCTTTAACAATAGCTTTTCTATTACTTCATTTTCTACATTAATAGGATTACCAAACTTTAAATAAATTGTTTTTGCAAGATCAATGCTTATATCATAATTAATAGAATTTTTAATGAATATAATAAAAGCAATGAGGCTTTTTATTAAATTATCTCTTATTCTTACTGCACCAATTCGCTTTTTATTATAATAAACAGTTAAGTATTTCCTACCTTTAATATATACCAATTTAAAAATTAAATTAGGTAGATTCGGTTCAGATAATTCCTTTATTTCAATTTCATTTATAATTTTCTTATATTTGTTTTTAATTCTATTATTTTTATTTAATGGAATAGACTGTTCTTTATTAACATTATTGTTAATATCAGAAGAATCTGATGATCTATATGATTCTTGGTATTGCATGACTAATATTTGATTTTGGATTCATTAAGTTAATAACTATTTTCATCATTATTATTTTTCATTTGTTAATACATAGTAATTAAAGAGTATAAAAAGAGTTTAAAGATTTCGCGTAATTTATCAACTCCTTTAATATTGTATCAGACTTTTCTATTTCATTTCCGTTGCCAATAATGATAAGCTTTTTCCTAGCCCTTGTTAAAGCTACATTCAATCTATTTGGATTGGAAACAAAATTTAATTGCTTTGGTTCTGTTGCCGTGATTGAAAATACAATGAGGTCCTTTTCTTTACCTTGGAAGGAGTCAATCGTTTCTATTTCTACATTTTCATAATTTATTCTAGATTTAATTTCATTTCTTTGTGCTCTATAGGGAGTAATTATACCAACACTTTCATTATAATTCGCATCAATGATATCTCGGATTATGCTTTCAATTAATTTTATCTCATTTTCATTTTTAACTGATTTTTTAATTTTTTCTTGCCTTGAATCTACGTTTATGAATACAAATGGTATCTTAGGATCTAAGAAATTATGTGTAAACTTTTTCAGATTTATAACCAAATCATCGTTCGTCCTTGCTATTAATTTATTTTCATAAAATAATCGATTAGCTAAGCTTATTATCTTAGGATTGCTTCTATAATGCTCAGTTAGCCACATTGTTCTATTGGAGTATTTTTCAAAAAGCCTACTAAAGATACCTAGTTTAACATTTGCTTCATATTTTTTAACAATTTTAAATATTGGCAATAATTGCTTATGATCGCCTATTAGAATCCATTTTTTTGCCTTTATTATTCCTAACATAGCCAGAGTTAATGAAATCTGACTAGCCTCGTCTATAATCACTATATCAAAGAAGACTTCGTTTAAGGGTTGTAGTGAAGCTTTTATAATAGTTGAGCCAATTATTTTTGCTTCATAAATAAGTTTTTTACTTTCTTCTTTAATTATATTCGACCTTTTTTTAATATGTTTTATCAATACTTTTTTAATTTCATTAATCTTATCTTTAAAAAATAATAATCGATTAAAATTAATTTTTTCATTTTCAAATTCTTTTATAAATTTTAGTGAATCATTCAACTCTTTTTTCAAATTTGAAATTTCTTCATCTATCTTTTTAAGTTCTTCACCGACTTTATGCTTTATTTTATACATAAGCGTGAATGGGTCTACATCTTTACTTATTTTTTCAGGAACACCGATTCTTAAAGTAAAATCAAGGTCCCGTTTCAAAAGACTAATTGCATTATCGATTGCTAGATTTGTATGACATGCGATTAAAACTTTTTCGCCCTTCTTTGCAAGCATTTCAGCAGCTTTTGCGATTAACGTTGTCTTTCCTGTTCCAGGAGGGCCTACTACAAGCAGAATTTCTCCATCTTTTAAATTCAATATTGCTTTAAGAACTTCAATCTTCGATGCATCAAGCTTTATTTTTCCTGTTGTATCAAATTCATCATCAATTGAAATTTCATCTTGCTTTATATTATCAAAGGAAAAACTCCCCTTTATCAATTCATAAATACGCTTTAAATTATCATCTTCTCCTTTTATCAATTCTTCAATTAAAAGTAATTGCAAATCGTAAGAAATCGACGCTTCTGCTTCAACAACTCTAAGTCTTTTTCCAGCATCTAAAAAAACTTCTTCGTTACATCTTTTACATTTAATACTAAAATCATTTATTCTGACTAAAATATTGTTTCCATAAACTACTTCTACGACTCCTAGAAACAATATATGGTCATTCGAATCGATTAAAGCAGCATAATCACCCTCTTTTAATAAAGGCTTATCAAGTTCTATTTCAACGTAATATTCTCCAACGTTTCTGATATTGCCATTCATCATGTTTTCATAAATTTCCTTGAACGCAATTCTTTTCTCATAGTTAAGTAAGTCATAATAGAAACATAGGAAACAATCATCTTCAATAAAATTAGGATCGAAAGGAAGATAATATCCGCACTTTCTGCATGTCAATCCAAAATTCTGAAGTAACTTTACATACAAAGCATCTTTAGAATAAGGATTGTAAAGCAAAGAACCGCATTTAGGACAAAATCTTTGTTTTTTAACACAATTTTTTCTTATTTCTTGGATTTTATTTTCAAATTTACTAGATTCCATCTTTTTAGATTGCATGGTATATCACTGACAAGCTTTCTTTCTTTAACAAGTAATTCCTTACATTAATCTTACGAATCATTTTATCATTCAAATTTAATTTATATTTTAACCCCATAATCTATTCATTATTTAGTAAAAATTCTCTATATAAAATTTTATTTCATTATTTTGAAATAGTAAATGTTCTTTACATTGTAGAGCTATATTAAAAATATAACTTTCAACAATTTGAAATAAAACTCAATAAGCACAATTTTTCTAAATTTAAATATTTTTATAAATTTACACTATCATGGACTATCAACGAAAGAAATTCTTTGTAATTAGCACAGGTACT
>JAFMCU010000033.1 GCA_017857595.1 Thermoprotei archaeon | reverse complement strand
ATTGTCTTTGCACAGATGATATATGGGAATTATCGATGCTGTTTTTGTAGAAAGCTTAGAGCTAGATACGAGCCTAGGATCATGAAATCAGAATGGTGGAGAAACCATTGAATGAGATAAAAAGAGAGAGACAAAGTTATGATAATTGAAATTAAGATAAGTATTAATTATGAGGCGATAGCACAGATAATAGTTTACAAATATTTATTTCCTAAAATCTTCCCTTTTGTGATGCAATGAATAGCAATTTAACGTATCTAACCGCATCTTCGATATATGTTAATCCTCCTTTAATTTGAGTTATGATCCCCATATTTCAATTAAGGTACCAGCAAAACATTATAGTCTATCTTTATAGCCTTCTTCTTTCTTTAATTTCTCTTTGTAAAATTCGTTTTTATTCTCAATTATTTTCAGCAGGTCTTCCATAAGGAAATATAATATTTCAATAAAGTTTGAACAAAAATTCTTAAGTGTCTAAAACAAATATTTGCCATTTCCATGTCCGAGCGTGCTTCTTGATACATTACCTGTAAAAGTGGTTGGTATTAGTATTGGTAACTTTTTCAATGGATGAAAGGTAATTTGGGTGATAATAAGCAGACGGCATATCTTTAAATCATTTTCTGAGTTTAAGTTAGCTGAATGGTATTTACGCAATTAATCGTATTTAATTGATTTTGAGCATTTTTTCATATAACTCTTTTAAAATTTCTATATAATTTGCTTCACCTTTCTCTATTAAATCAATATTATTTTCTAACTTCCTAGTTGTATCTACACTTATATAGGCATAATAATTTTCTTTTAAAAAATTGAGCACCCCTTTTCCAAGCTTTGTTGCGGCAAGTTTACCCTTATAATTTTTGATTTCAAAAACATATCCCCTCTTTAATAAAGTAGAAAGTGTTGAGGCAAAAGTAGATGGTCTTCCAATACCTGTTTCTTTCATTAATTCTATTATATCCGAGTACGTGTATAATGGCTGCTCTCCAATCTGTTTAATATTAATGACTTCTACCTTGACCTCCCCTTCAGGAATGTTAAAAATGGTTTTATCATGTGGATACAATGGTTCACCGCCTAAACCATCTATTTTCCTGAAACCTTGATTAATTATATTTTTTAGATATCTCTTCGTAAAAGGCTTAAAGCCTTCATATTTAACAGGTATGTTTATTTCAATTTCTATTTGAAATGATTCTCTTGAAATCATTTGGCTGGCCATAAATCTTTTAAATATAATATCGTATAGAACAATATCATTTTCATTTAGTAGTTCGTACGATTTTTCTTCATTCTTATTTATTAGTTCTCTTAAACTCTCTGCATCTATAGGTTTTGTCGGTCTTATACATTCATGAGCAGATTCTTCATTTTTATCAGACCAACGCCTAGGTTTAAAATGATTTTCATCGAATTTGACACATATGTATTCCTTAGCTACTCTTAAACCCTCATCGCTAACACGCACACTATCAGTTCGATGGTAAGTTATTAAACCAATTTCGAATAACCTTTGAGCGATTCTCATCACTTCTTCAGGACTCATTTTAAATTTTTTAGAAGCAAAAGAAAGTAGCTCAGCAGTATTAAATGGAGGATCAGGATATTCTTCTATTTTTTCTTCGTTTAACTTTCGAATTATTACCTTTTGATTATATTTCAACCATTTGAAAACCCTTCTTTTGCATTTAAACGGTCCAAATACCAACCCATCTAGATCTGGAGCTGCTAGCTGAATTGAGTAGATTTTTTTCTTGTTCTGTTCTGTTCTTTCTACTATAAAACCAAGTACAGGAGTTTGAACTCTGCCTGCAGAAAGAGTCTTTTTATTAAATTTGACTTGAATAATTTCACTTAATTTGAAGCCTATCCATCTATCTTCAATTCTTCTAACTAATTGAGCTTTGACTAAATTTTCATCTATTATACTAGGATTCGATAACGCTTCATTGATTGCTTTAACTGTTATTTCATGAAATCTAATCCGTTTTATATTGTTATTAAAAGGCTTTAAGAGCAAATAAATATCCCAAGCTATCTTCTCTCCTTCTCTATCAGGATCGGTACCTATTAGCACTTTATCAGTGAAACTAGCTAACAATCGTAATCCTTGAATCACATAGTTTTTTTCTTTGAAATCACTAGCTTTACAGTAAATACAATATTCCTCATCTTCTTCAACCTTTTTATTACATCTAACACAAACCTTAATTGGAGAATATATTGGTATAAATTTGTTATCTTTAAATGCTACACCATAAAATATCCCCTCTTGTAAATTATGATAATGAACCAAATCTACGATATGGCCTTCGGATGAAACAATCACATAAAGAGAGTCCTTCTTAAAAGCTTCATATGTTCTAAGATTATTGTATCTGTAGAAAACATGCTTTCCCATTAAACTTGCTATCGTTTTAGCTTTGGTTGGCGATTCAACTATTATCAATGCTGTATTTATCAAATTTTTAGGATTCGAAACAGAAGATGAATCTTTGAATCTCTTAACTTTTTCTCTATCTTCGTCTATTCCTTTAATAATCATATCTAAATTCAATTCATGAAATTCTTTCCAATCTACTTTAATGTCCTTAAACTTACAAATTAAATCTATATCATTTTTCATAAGATTGAACGTTCTTTCATCGTCTATGATCACGATGCTTAAACCACTTGTAAGTCCTCCAGCGTAAAGTCTACTTGTTCTACCACTGCCTTGAAGATAAACTGATGAATTAGGAATATAAAAAATAAAATTATTGTTTTCTTTATGATAGGGGATTTGGTTCTGTAATTGACCATTTTCTAAAATATTTATAAAATCATTAATTACATTTTCATTTATTCTTTTAAAATCAACTTTATATGGGAATATACTCTTTAAATAATAAATTATTTGTTTTATCTTTCTCCATTCTGTTCTTATATTAGACAAATTAATTTCGATTTTTTTCTTGGGCACCCCCAAGAATATGACATATCTAACTCTTTCTGGCATATCTAATCCTATTACTAAGGGGCTTCTTATTGAAGCAGCACCTATTAATACATCAATGCTGCCTGCCTCAAATTTATGAATAATACTACTTTTCCACCTGAGAAGATCAAGTGCTTTTATTCCTTTTTGATTTAGAAGATTTACCAAATACTTAATATATTCTTTACTATTTCTTTTAGATACATAAATTATACAACCACCGCCTAACTTTTTAATTAGCTCTAGAAGCAATTCTTCAGTGCTGAGGTTTGAATTAGGCTTAATATAAGAATTTGTAACTTTCCTTTCAATTTCTATATTTAAGCCGCTTGGTATGCCTAAAATTGAACCTAAAACAGGATTTATTCTTACTACACCACTAATTATTATTATTTTATTTTTTATCTGACTATTAATTTTTTCTTTAACATCTTTTAAATTTTTATCCTTATATGAAATGTTTATAATTTCATTTATAATAACTTCATTCATATCTAATATTTTCAATATTGTATGAATAAATTTTTTAGAAATAATATGGACATCATCTATCAAAATTATATCAAATTTTTGGGAGTTTATTTCCACCTTCTTAGTTAAGGAACTCTTCGTTGTTATGACTATCTTAGCATCATTTATTCGTGAAAGATTAACTTCCTTTTCATACTCGCTTAATCCTGAATGATATATCATAATTTCATTTTCGTTAATTATTTCTGTTCTCTTAATTCTTTTATACACCTGCTCAACTAAAAGTCGAGTTGGAAGTACTAGAATTACCCTTTTTTTAAGCTTAATTGCAGAATATAAAGCTAATGCTATCAATGTGGTGGTTTTACCACTTCCTACAGGAGCAGATATTGTAAAGTTTATTCCTTGAAGAAACTTTCTACACCAAAATTTTTGCAAACTCCACATACTTGAGTTTGTTAACTTAATGAATATTTTATCAATTTCATCTAATTCATTCTCAATTCTTTTAATATTATAAAGTAGGCCATCTTGTTTTTGCCTAAGATCTAAGGAGCAAATCTCACAAACCTCTCCCTTTTCAAGCTTTTCTGAAGTTATATACCCTTTTTCACAATTCGGGCATAAATTTTGGAATAATGCTTCAATAGTCATGAACTTTTATCATATTGCTCTAATCAATGATCCTAGGAAAGCCTCCAACACTATATATGAAATTACTAAAAATGATTTCTCGATATTTACTTTAAATTCTTCTAATTTTAGAATTAAGCTAATAAAAGTGGTAGCAACAGAAAAGCAAATCCTTTCGACTCTTGTATCTTCATTTGTAGCAAAGATAATTAATTTTGGTCTGATATCATTACTAAAAGTATCCCTTGTTGTGTATTTTCTGTTTAACGAAATGTAGTAAATAGGATCACTATACACATTAATATTTTATTCTATGAATAAAAAAAGTTTAAAGAGATAAAATTTAAAATGGAAAATACAAATTCAGAGATTTGGAAAATCAATAATACCAGTACGTTTAATAAAAAAATTATGCTGACTTTTCTCATAGCTTTAATTTATGAAGATTAAAAGCTTCAAAGACTTCAAGAAGTCATATTGAAGAACCAACTAGCTTCTTCATTAATGTAATAAATGAAATAGATAATTATGCCTATTTCAAATGGAAGCATTGCATAACTAAGATAAAGACTTATTCCTTTTTGGGTACAATACGGGCCCTCTTTTCTTTCAGAATTTATTAATAAATTTTCTTCTACTGCTCTGGAAATAAAACGTAAGATTAAGAATTAGTCACATAAAACCGTTCAATATCTCAAACGGTAAAATACAAGGTGCAGACAAGTCTTCTAAACCTTTCACATAAGCTTCTTTTAAAAGTAGAGCTTCTTTACTATACTCCTCATTTGCGAACCACTTTATTACAACTGAGGCATCTATGACTGCCAATTTCTTTCACGCCATTCCCTTATAATCTTCTCACTTTTTATCGCCATAGTTTAAGAAGAATTCATAGGATTTAACAGAAGCCTCAGAAATCCTTTTATAATCTTTCTTTATTCTCTTTTTCCTTTCTTCTTCCTTTATAACTTCTTCTATCTTCCTCCTTATTACTTCACTCCAATTTATATAACTTAATTCATCCATTTTCCTCTTTA
>JAFMCU010000018.1 GCA_017857595.1 Thermoprotei archaeon | reverse complement strand
GACATTTATAATTCTTGGCGCTGCTGGTGTTGAAGGATATGTTGTTGGTTATCTAATCAATTATTTAATTAGCTTATATTATCAAGGACCTTTACTTCAAATATTTTCTCCATTCATTCTCTCGTTAATTGTAATGACCATAATACTAACAATAAATATCTTAGGTGTTGAATTATCGGGAAATTTTCAAATGATCATAACATATTTTATTGCAGCTTCTTTAGCCATCGTATCGATTTTAAGTCTCATATTTCTAAAGAATTCAACGTTATCATATAATAACGGATTTGGTAATTTCGATATAGTAGCAGCCTTAAGCGCTGCTGCAATAGGTGTTTACTTCTTTTTAGGCTTTGGTAGAGTGACAACTTTGGGAGAAGAAGCAATTGATTATAAAAGGAGCCTACCTTTAGCTATACCGACAGGTGTATCAATTCTAGGTACTATATTCATTTTATTATCAACAGCACTCTTACTAAGAGTACCAATAAGCACATTGATTACATTTTTAATTCCTCAAGTTTTTTTAGGAAAATATTTAATAGGTGGAGGAGGAGCTGTTTTTATGATAATTGTTAGCATATTAATGACATTTAGTACTTTCAATGCAGGTGTGCTTGGTACTTCAAGATTAATATATGCTTTAGGAAGAGAAGGCACACTTCCTAAATTATTTGGAAGGGTTCACTCAAGATATTTTACACCGTACATAGGTATTCTTTTACTCTATTTCGTTGCAGTAGCTATGCTAATATTGGTAACGATTACTCAAAGTTTTTCAATACCTCTATATGTTGCAGCAGGATTTGATTCATTCATGTATGCAGCAATAGGTTATAGTGCTCTTTGGCATGCCAGAAAAATGAAAGATTATGAATATTTTAGAGTCAAAGGTAGTAAACTAATATTTACACTTGTAACAATTATCTTTACTTTACTCGGTATATTGTTACTTTTGACTACACCAATTATTGTTTCCATCATAATTATCATTGGCACAATCTTACTTATTTTATATGCATGGCTAATAATTCGAAGGTTAAAAAAATAATCCTAAGACAAAATTTAGTGCTTAGATATTTAACTTTTGTATTCAAAGAAATTTTAACAAGCAAAATAAATCGAATTATTTTAAGCTAATATTCTTTATAGAATTTATGGAAGAATTAATTTGTTATACTCCTTATGCAATAATTATTCTTCCTAAACTATCATTTGATGACACTGGTAATTTAAAAGAATTTGCATGTATTGGAATGGCTATTGAACCTATGTTAAAAGTACATACTAAAAAATCAAGTGAGTTTAAAATTAAAGATTTAGAAGGAGAGAATTTTATGGAGTTACTAAATTCTTTAAAAAACTATTTCAATTTAGAGGCTGTTGAAATAGAAATTAATGAGTTAGATAAGATAAATTCTATTAATTATATCAGCGCAATAGTTCTTGCATGTTCAATTTCGTATCTATGGATAAATAAGATTAGAAATATCTATGAAACTATCAATCTAATTGATGAGTTACTATTCAAAAATAAATTATACTTAGGAATTTCACATATACTTTTCAATGGCGGAATGAATTTATATTCTAAGAATGAAACAAGTATATTATTTCACAGATTGCCCTTCATTAATATGAATTGGAACTTGATTGTATTGGAAAAAGGAACGTATGATTTTTTTGATATAATTAAAGATAAAAACTACAGGAATGTGCTAGCTCATCACACAAATGAAAGTTTTAGCATAATTCAAAACGACTTTACTTTAAGTAAAATATACGAAGAAAATAAAAGAATTGCCTTCGATGCAGGACTTATAGATAGCGATCTTTACGAAATTATAAATTTACTGAATAAAGCAGGATTTTATGCAGGATATAATTATTTTTCAAGAGGCATTCACGTTCTAACCGAAACATCAAGAAAAGAAGAAGCTATAAAAATAATCGAATCAATATTTGAAAAAGGTTATGTAAGAATTTATAATATAAATCATTCAGGTTTATTTTTGCAGGAATAAAATCGATTAGCCTATTTTAACAATAAAAAATCAAAAATTATTGAAAATCCATAATATATGATTAAAGAATAAATAAAAAGACTTATTAATTGAACTATAAAGCTTATTTTATTTTTAAAATTTAAAGCTTTCATAGCAAAACTTGTAGCATATACACCAAAAATAGGGGTAAATATTAAAAATATTATTAAATTAAATTTATGTATGTATTTTTTATAAAAGACGCTTCTTCTTATAAATATGTTTGCGAACCTTGGGAAACGATTGAGCAACTTCTCGAAAAGAATAAGTAAGAAAGGTATAGGTATGATATTGAAGAAAAGAGAAACTATTATGGAGGTCAAAGAATCTAATCCTAACGCTATACCTATAGGATAAGCTATTAACAATTCTCCCACTGGAGATATTGCTAATAGTGATACAATAATGATTTTTAAAATTATATCATCCATATTTAAGGTGTTTGAGAATTGACTTCCTTTCTACCATAAAGGCGATACTTTCATTTTATTGTAAATAGATTTTTCATATTATCTAATGGTATTCATAAAATTGCTCTTCTTCTTAAGTGTCTACCAAAAGCATTCTTAAATCGTTCCTCATTCCATACGTTACCTCTTTTATGATAACCTCTTTCTTCCCAGTAGCCATCTACGTATTCATCTAAGAATTCTATTCTGTTGAGCCATTTTGCACTCTTCCATCCATACAAGCTAGGAATTAATGGTCTAGCGGGAAATCCGTGCTTTATAGTTAATTTTTCACCATTCATATACAGTGCTAAGATGGCGTTATCTTCTAAAACATTGTCATATGGTACTATAGTGGAGTATCCATCCAAACAGTAAAACATTACCCATTTTGAATTATTCTTTACCTTTGCTAATTCTATCAAGAATTTAAAGGGGATACCTTCCCATTTTACGCTTTTAACCGACCATCCTGTAACACAATGAAAATCTGCAATTATTTCTTTTCTTGGCAGCTTTAAAAGTTCTTCATAAGTAAAAGATAATGGATTTCCCACGTTTCCCTTTATAGTTAGCTTGTAGCTTGATAAATCAACGTTAGGTATGCCAAACTCCGCATATATTATAAAACTCTTTATGAATCTTTGATTGGGAGGTGAATTTAATTCTTGCATTATTAAATTTTATTCCATAAATCTTATAAATTTGTCATTTTGCTTCTTCTCATAGATATATTCATCTAAGAAAGATGAGGATCGTTGAATATTAATTTTTATAAAATAAGATAATGAAAAATATACTCTAAATTTAAAATAAATAAAATATTATATTTTTTATTTTTACGATTTATTAAAAATATAGAAAGCAGAGCTGCAGATACTATTATTATACCTATCATTATTAACAACGTATAGTTATTGTAATTGAAAATATTACTATTATTATTACCCCCAGGTTGATTACTTATTGCGTCAAACTAATACAGCAATAACTATTGATAATATTCTAATGCTTCTTACCAATTTAACATTAGTATTAGAATACACTAGTCCAAGTGCAATTGCAGATAAAATTACAGCAAATACGCCAGTAAACACGTGAGGCGCAACTTCTAAACCTGGAGATACCATGTTTTTAAAATTTTTAGCGTATTAATATAAATATTATGTAATTATAAACATATTTTCAATTATACTGGAATAAGTATAAATTTATTTATATATATTAAGGTATATTTTAAACATAATGTATATAAATATATAATTTAATTGATAATCCTTCATGATTAATTCATGAGATTTTCAATGATTCATAATTACAATGAATTAAATGTTTTAATACAATGTTTTAAACAAAAAATTAAAAAATATAGTTATATATTATAAAGCCATTATTTATGATGAAGTTATAAATGCCAATACATAAAAGATATAAAAAAATAATCGATGTTAAGGTAAAGGATGTTATGGTATCACCCGTAATTACATTAGGAATCAACTCGTCCTTAAATGACGCTGTAGAAGTTATGGCAAAAGAAAAAATTGGAAGTTTAATTATAGTTGATGATTCGGGTAAAATGGCGGGAATTATTACTGAAAGAGATATAATTTATGCAGCTTCAAGAGGTTTGTTCAAAAAAGATGAACTTAAAGTTAAAGATATAATGAGTAAAAATGTAATAACGGTAAGCGCAGATAGTAACATAAATGAAGCGATATATAAAATGCGAAATCACAATGTTAGACATCTTCCTGTCATAGACAATGAAGCAAAACCTATAGGAATAATTTCCTTTAGAGATTTACTAGATTTTGCAATATCAATACTAAAGATTATGTTATTACCTAATGAAAGCTGAAAGATTTAATTCTTCAATTTTTTTATTGACAGGCTTACCTGAGGTCCAATTTCTCAATTTATAATAGTAATTTAGTAGTTCATTTATATAGCAAACTTTATCTTTATTCTTTCCTTCTTTTATAGGTAATCGAGTAAATTTATCAGGCAAATAATCAATTTTGATCCCAAATCTTAAATTATATAACCTTTCTAGATTGAAGATTCGTTCTCTTATTTTTAGAAATTCTTCTTCATTAAGATCTAAACCGACAATGCTATTAAATGAATCTAAATAATCCTTAGTATCAAAAGCCATATTAGAAAAAGCACAGATTTGTAATGAATCCAGAATTGCTACTAAATCTTGTTTAAATTTTACAGCTTTTGCTATACCTTCGTAATCGTTATAGTCATTTGGAAGTAAGCTTTTAATTCCATCAAGCTCCCTAAACGAAAATATAAGGTCTGGATAAACCCAAATATGACATGAAGAACCAGTATTTTCTGTTGCATTTAAAAGTCCCCAAGCAGGCTCTGCCCTAGGATCTGTATTTTGTATAGTGATTCCCATAACTGAGGTATCCAAAAGGGGTTCGCTTAATTCATTCAATAATCCCTTGATACCGTCTATGAAAATTACTCCATCTTCTTTTTTATATGCAATATGCTTTATCAATTCTATCATTCTATAAACATCCCCCCATTTTAAGCCTTTATAATCTTTGATTAAACCTTTTTCTGTAGCTTCAGCATAAATAGCAAGTAAGTTACCAGCCTCAATTGGATCTATTCCTAATTCATAACATAAATAATTCATATAAGCTACAGACTCTATATCATCAACTAAACAATTAGACCCGAGTGAACTTATTTGGGCATAGTCTGGCCCTTCGGTACGGAAATAAAATTTTTTAAAAGTTGCAGTTTCTCTTCTGCACTGAACAGAACAAGCTGTACATGTAAGTCTACCTATCAATATTGTCTTTGACATTTCTTGACCACTTAATTTTATTGCATCTTTCATTTCTGTTAAGGTGTAGTTTTTTACAGGTAACGCTGAATTTTTATTCAATGGTATAACTGCCAAGTCAGTTCCATAAAGTGCAAAATGACCTTTTTCCATGTTAAGCAACGGCGAACCTTTAATTTTCGTAGATAATCTAACTAATATTTCTCTATACTTCTCTTTATTAATTATAGGAATAGACCTTGCATAATCACCAATTATTGCAATAGCTTTCAGCTTCATCATTCCTAATATATAGCCAGCTCCATGCCTTACACCTGAAGCTCTTGAACCATCATTTACAACATTAGCAAACTTTACGAGATTTTCACCTGCAGGTCCTATAGAGAGAATACGAGCGTCTCCATGCTTATTTCTTAAAGATTTTATTACTTCAGATGCAGTTTTACCCCATATAGATTGAGCGTCTTCAATGAATATTGATTCATTTTTAATAAATAAATAAACTGGTTTGTCAGATGCGCCTTCAATAATTATTGCATCAAACCCAGCTTTTTTTAAACTTGTTCCTGCATAGCCGCCTGTATTTGCATAAGCGATTGTATTTGTTAAAGGCGAATGAAAAATAAACGTTAACCTATTTGCTAAAGGTATTCCTGTTCCAACCAAAGGTCCTACAAACAATCCAAAGAAAAGCTCATCTGATTTAATTTTATGTTCGAAAATATATTTTACACCTAAACCTCTACCGCCAATAAACTTAATAACGTCATCATAGTCAATAGAATAATAACCAATTTTTTTCTCATATAAATCAACTTTTGCAATCTTATTATTATAGCCTCCTAACATTTTTTATTATAATATAATTAGAATATTAGCCTTTATAATAGTATAATTTATATTTAAAAAAATGTTATTTAATTTTTAAATTCATTATATTTAATATTATATCTGAAGTAGCATGAGAAACCATTGAAAAGAATAATCCAAAGAATATAAAAATAAAACAGAAAACTACACCGCCAATAATATTTAAATATATTGTCCGTTTAACAACTTCTCTATGACCGCCTATTAAATTTAACGCTGTAGGTAAATGTCCTAAAGCAAATATTAAAGAAGAAATTATTACTGAAATTATAATACCTAATAATATTCCTGTCCAAGCAAATATGTAGAATATAAGTGATAACGCAAAAAGTCTACATAACAATTCTTCACATATACATCCATAAAGTGCTAACCCAAATATCTCCAATTTTTTGGAATTAGATATGAAGGAAATTTGTTTATTATGTTTAAGAAAAATTTCTTATCAATAAGTACAGTATAGCTGCAACGATGAAACCTAGAGCTATACTTATAGTTAACAATTTATAAATTTCGTCAATACCCTCATCTAAAGGTAGAAAAACAAATCCTATTTTGTTTGCAAAATATGATCCTTTGAATGAGGATATTGCCATAAGAATTATTAGTTGAACTCAGGATGCTAAAGCGATGTATTTGATTTTATTTTTATTAAGTTTTTTTATAATTCTTAGATTATAAGGCTGAACACCAATAATTCCTAAAAATGAAATGATGAACATAAAAATAGGATCAATCATTATTCCGTTTACTATTTAATAGAATATATATTTTTTTATGCTAGGTAATTATTACTAATTTTTTTTAACAGTACTTTTATCATTTAACATACATAAATTCTGTAATTGCACATACATTAGAAACTTCATCTTCATGAATTATTGAATATTAATTATAAATAATATTTTTATAAAATATAATATGCCCGATGCGTGGAATGAAGCATTTAACTTAATTAAAGATTATTTGCAATATTTGGGTTCTAGAATAATTGATGTTGGAACGGGATTCGGAACATTAACAAATTTCCTTCTTGAAAATACTTATGCTGAAATAGTTTCTATCGATCCGGATGAATTGGCTTTGCAAAAAGCTAAAATAAATTTTGAAAAATACATTAAGCAACAAAGACTAAAGTTATACAAAGCTAGTGGTGAAAATATACCTTTCGCTGATAAGTACTTCGATTCTGCCATTTCAATGATGTCTATGCATCACGTATCAAATATTTCTAAGGGAATAAGAGAAATGATGAGAGTCTCAAAGAAAATTTTGATCATTGTTGATTGGAAACCAAATGCTGCAGGCGTATTCAATCCTCATTCAGCAGATGAATTAAAAATAAAAATGAGCCAAGTAATAAGTGAGATGCAAAAATTGCAAGCGAGTATAGTTAATGGAGAATATTGGTATGGATGTATACTAAAGCTAAAATAACTATTGTAGAGAGCCTTTGAAATAAAACATATGTTTATTTTATAATAATTATTTCGATGATAAAAGCAGATCTTCTAAAATTTTAGAATGACATATTTACAAAAAATTATGAAAAATTCTACATCTTAAAAATGAAAGCATAAAAATCGTAAAAAAATTTAGAGAGATAATAAAAAAGCTGAATGCCTTTTATCATGCTTACTATTGAATTAACAATTGATTTTATCAAAAATAGTTCGAATTTTTTGAATTATACTGAATATTAAAAAATTTCTAAAACTAATGAAGATAAATTTTAGGTAAAGGTATCTTTCAACGTGTTTTACAAATTACTTTAATTTTCTTAATTACAAATTTTGCTATAGGTTCTATATGAAAGGTATATTTTTAGATAATGATAAAAAATTTATGCATAAATAACTTATAATCTCGCATTACTAAATACGGATACTAAACTCAATATCATGAGCAGCATTGCAAAAGCTCCCGATAATAACCCTAATATTGCTAAGGGAATATCTATTGCATTGTAAGTTAAAGCTATAATTACATTTCTAGGTATAACTTTAATTATTATATTTTTCTTTTAATAATTAAATAATGTTGGATTTATAGCAGGATAATTAAAATATATATAGATGATAGTTAATTCTGATAGAAGGAATTTGATATTAGCGTTTGATGTATATGGAACACTTTTTCAAATAAAAATACCCGATATACCTGAACACATAATGAATGAATGGAGACAAAAGCAACTAGAATTTACTTGGCGTTTAGCTTTAATGGAAAAATGGCTAGATTTTGATGAAGTAACAAAGATCGCTTTTAAATATATATGCGAGAAAAATAATCTGAATTTCAATGATTCTATTTTAGAAGAATGGCTCATGCTCAAACCTTTTGATGATGTTTCTGAATTAAAATCTCTATGCGAATCATACGATTTATTTATTTTATCAAACGGAACTTATAAAAGTATTCAAGCACTTCTCAAAAATTCAAATATTCTAGATCTTTTCAAAAAAATATACAGTGTAGAGGAAGTAAGAACATATAAGCCTTCGCCAAAAGTTTATAAAGATTTTATGAATAAACATGGCAATTCTTATTTAATTTCATCTAATGCATGGGATTTAGCTGGCGCAAAAAATGTAGGTATGAAAGCTATTTATTTGAATAGGTATAATATTCCCTTAGATACATTATCTCAAAAACCAGATTATATAGTTAATAATTTAAAAGATATCGTTAGATTAAAATTAACATAGAATAAAATCTTTTTTATTTTTCAACTTAATAATTTATTTATAATTTTTTATATTGAATTAAAAATATTTTTGCTATACACCTACAATTGATTGTAATCTAATGGCATATTTCTACATAAATTTTCATTGATAAACATATAAAAAAAGAAAAATTCAAATAAGAATTATTTATTAATAATATTAAAAAGTTAAATAAAAATATAAAGATGGATGGAATTAAGAGCGTGTCTAATAGGTTTCGGAAAAGTAGGCAGATCATTTGCATCGCTGTTAATTAAGAACAAAAAAATTTTAGAAAAAATCAACGTTGAATTTAAAGTAGTTTGTATATATACAAGAAAGTATAGACTGTTCAATGATAAAGGAATAGAATTAGATAAAGCAATTTTTTCATTAGATAATTTAGGAGAGAGATTCGATGATATAAACGATATTATGGCAACTAAAAATATTGATTTTTTAATGGATTTCTCTGTTTCAAGCTTTACTAACGGTGAACCAGGGTATAGCCTTATAAAATGCGCATTAAATAATGGAATAAACGTGATTACAGTAAGCAAAGCACCTTTAGCATTACATTTTAGGGAGTTGATCGAATTAGCTAAAAAAAGAAATAAAATCTTAAGATATCAGGGGACTGTAATGAGTGGGACCCCAGCGGTAAATCTTAAAGAAATACTGCCCAGCTTAGTTGTAGATAAAATCAGAGGTATTCTTAATGGTACTACAAATTTTATTCTTACAAAAATGGAGGAAGGATTCACTTTTGAAGATGCGCTATTTGAAGCAAAAAAATTGGGATATGCTGAAGAGGATCCTAGCATAGATATTAAAGGAATCGATTCTGCAGCTAAGTTGGTTATTTTAGCAAATACTTATTTTGATGAAAATTATAGTTTAGAAAATGTTAAAATCTCTGGTATTGAATCTATAAGTAAAGGTCAAGTTGATGAAGCAACTAAAAATAAAAGTAGAATTAAGTTAATTGCATCAGCTGAAAAAGATAATTTAATTGTTCAACCCAAAATGTTGAAAGATGATGATATATTCTTCAATATAATAGGAATAAATAATTGTGTAGAATTTGATACACAATACGGTAGAATTCTTCTATCTGGTCCAGGTGCGGGAGCTCTCAATACTGCTTACGGAGCTTTCAGCGATTTGATACTTTCTATAAAGCAGATATTTAATAGATAATCTTTTAATATTATTTCAAGTCTGAAGCTGTATTTTAAATATTTATCAATTTCAATTTAACTAAATATTGTAAAAAGTTTTTATGAAAGTGGGAATAATAGGTGCTGGAATCATTGGATTATCGATAGGCTGGTATCTTTCAAAAGAAGGTATTGATGTAACAATTTTCGAAAAAAATGAAGCAGGCAAAGGTGCTACTTGGGCTTCAGCAGGTATGCTTGCAGCAAGAAGCGAAATCGAGCCAGGCGAGGAATATTTACTTCAATTATTAATAGATTCAAAAAATTTATGGCCAAGTTTTGCTGAAGAGTTAATCCAAGAATCTAAAATAGATATAGGCTATCGAAAGGAAGGAACAATATTGATTGCTTTAGATTATGATGATGCAAGTAAATTAAAGTCACATTACAACTATTTAAAAAAGATTGGAATTGATGTTGAAATTTTAAGTTCTGAAAAAATACTCGAAATAGAGCCTTTTTTGAATCCTAATTTAATAATGGGGTTGTATAGTAAAGAAGACCATCAAGTAGATAATAGGTTAGTAGCTTTAGCGTTAAAAGAAGCCTTTATTAAATCGGGAGGAATATTGAAAGAGAGGGCAGAAGTCAAGAAAGTAGTTATAACTAATGATGAAATTGAAGGAATTATTGCAAAAGATGAATTTTATAAATTTGATTTCGTTGTTCTTTCAGCTGGAGCATGGTCTCCGTTAATAGAAGGCATTCCAAAACATGTAATACCTCCAGTTAGACCTGTTAAGGGTCAAGCTCTCTCAATACAAATGGACCCAAGTAACCCAATAATAAAGCACGTAATTTGGGGACCAGAAGCGTATTTAGTACCTAAAAATGATGGAAGATTGGTAGTAGGAGCAACGGTTGAAGAAGTAGGTTTTGATAATAATATTACTGTTAGCGCAGTTTATTCTTTGTTGAAAGCATGTTGGGAAATGGTACCTTCAATAAGTGAATTCCCAATAAAGGAAATATGGTCAGGATTTAGACCGGGCAGTAGAGATGATGCCCCAATTCTGGGACCTACTAGAATAAAGGGCTTAATTATGGCAACAGGACATCATAGAAATGGCATATTGCTTGCACCAATAACTGCAAAAGGTATTACAGAATTTATTGTAAAAGGAGTATTACCGAGTTATATAAAAAGATTTACGTTAGATAGATTCAATACTTCATGGAATGAATATAAAAGTTAAATTTAATGGTAAAGAAGTGGTCACAGAAAATTTATCCTTAGAAGAATTTTTGAAAGCTAATGGTATTGATCCTAGTCGAAGGGATATCGGAATAGCATTAAATAATGAAGTTATTCCAAAAAAGAATTGTAATGGAATAAGGATAAAGAATGGGGATTCAATTGAGGTTGTAAAAATTGTAGTGGGTGGATAAAATGGAAGATTATATTGAAATAGCTGGAGAAAAATTTAAATCTCGCTTGTTCATAGGTACAGCTAGGTATCCTAATGTACAAGTAATGTTAAATGCTATTGAAGCAAGCGGTGCTGAAATTGTTACAGTTGCAATTAGAAGAATTAAGCCTCAAACAGAAACCGAAAATATATTAGAGTTATTAAGTAAAAAATGGAAATTATTACCAAATACAGCAGGATGTTTCACTGCAAAAGAAGCAGTAATAACAGCTAGATTAGCAAGAGAAATATTAGGAACAAATTGGATAAAACTTGAAGTAATAGGGGATGAAGAAACTTTATATCCTGATGTAGAGCAATTGGTTCAAGCAGCTAAAGAGTTAGTAAATGAAGGATTTGTAGTCTTGCCTTACTGTAATGACGACCCTGTAGTTTGTAAGAAGCTTGAGAAGATTGGTTGTGCTGCTGTAATGCCTTTAGGTGCTCCAATAGGATCTGGAATGGGTATACTGAATCCTTACAATATAAGAATTATAAAACAAAACAGCAAAGTACCTATAATAGTGGATGCAGGTGTTGGTACAGCCTCTGATGTATGCATAGCAATGGAATTAGGATGTGACGGAGTGCTTGTTAATACTGCTATTGCCCAAGCTAAAGACCCTGTTAAAATGGCTAAAGCTATTAAGCTAGCTGTTGAAGCAGGAAGATTTGCTTATTTTGCTGGTAGAATACCTAAAAAATTGTTTGCCACACCTTCAACAACGATGGGAGATAAAATCGAGATTAGCTGAAGTCCTCCTTGCCATAAATAGCGAGGACTCCTCATTGATTCGTAGCTATATCTCTCATTTGAGATGCTCAGAGAGCCCTCATTTAAGTCAATTTATAGCAATAACATTACGATCATTTTCATAACCACAAGAACATTTGAAATAACGATAGTCAATTTCTTTCATTTTACCATTGCATTTAGGACATAATATACAAAGATGCTTATGGAATTGCTTCTATAGGATATGTAGCGTTATCTGAAAAGCCTGAAATTAGAGTAAAGGAATTAATTAGTGCTATATCTTGAATAATTATTTAAAATCTCTTTTGAGGATTTATAAAAGAAAAGAAAATCTTTATCAATTCCTGATCATTTATATCTGTTTGCATTTCTTCTAACAATCTGCTTTCAATTTCTGAAACAAATTCTTCTGTAAACTTTGAAGGAATTTCAACTAAATTATCTATTAAATCTAAGGCTAAAGGCAAATTTGTTGACTCATTAAACACATTTTTTTCACTCAATACATTAAGAATCTTATTTAGGTCTATATTACTAGGGTATTCAATTTCACATGGTGGCAATTCTTTGAAAATTCTTATCTGTAATCTTCTCATGCTATCAATAGTTTCTTTCGGCAATCCTAAATTCTCGAAAGGATGATAAATTTTTGAATACGCTTCCTCATAAATGTTTTCTAAGTTAGCTGAAGTTACAAGTAAAGCTATTTGAGTAAAAAGTTGTACAGGCCTGTTTTCAATTAAATCATGATAGTTGAAGTATTCTCTTTCTTTCATCAATACAGATAGAATTAATTTATCTATTATCTTGGTAAATGGGTTGTTTGATTTGTTTATAAAAGCCAAATAACCTCCAATCGCTCTTGTATGGCTTCTTTTTATTATTGAAATTACTTTCCCACTTCTTTTCAATTTTTCCGTTTTATCGTATATTTCTTTAATAATTTTTATTTCTTCTTCTCCCAAATATTCTTCTCTTTTCATCCTTTGAGCAGTATAAACAAAGCTATAGAAGCTTCCATCTAAAATCAATAGATCACATTTATCTAAGATTTCAAGAGCTAAATCTCTTTCAGTCAACGTAGATAACAGATCGAATAAATATTTACTTTTATCTTGTGAAAGTGCCTGGTGTCTTCGAAATACTTTTGCCCTAAATATTTCCTCTCTCTTCTGAGTACCCTTTAATATAACAGCTCCTGCACCAATTACACCGTATCTAATACCTAATCGTTCGCTTAAACTAAACGATCTTGAACTATCTATTGCTGCAATTTCTGATAATTCTTCATTCTTGATTTCCACGTGCTTAAAATACTTATCAAAATATTGACTTGCATATTTCAATTGGCCTTTTAGGTCTAAAATTCTCTGCTTAAGTTCTTTAGCCTCATCTTTAGCTAGTAGAAAAAATCTATGCTGCAGATCATGAGGTAATTTTATCCAATCAGTTATTTCCTCAGCCATCTTATATAGGATTGTAAGTTATCAATAACGGAACTGGAGAAGGGTTCATTAAACCAGAGAAATAAAATCTCCCTTGCTTTAGTTGCAACATTGCATCAGGCGTGATTCCATAGGGTGAAAGCCATTCAGCAGCTCCACCTTCGCCACCTGCATCCAAAGGATGTATTCTACCAAAAAATTGGGTATTCAAATTTCTTCTTACAGATGCATCAATCCCAATTTCGCCTCTAATTCCCTGAGCAATTAACGTTAAATTAAGCATTCTTTTTCTTCCTAAAGCAGCTAGATTTTTTATCATCTCAGTTGTTTCTCTTTGAATATCATTGAAAGAACTTTTTGACCAAGGTGCATACTGAGGAGCTTCATCAATGATAATAGAAAGATTAAGATTCTGACCGCTTTCCATTTTAGAATATAAATGCCTAGCAATTGCTAGGAAAAATCCCAACTTTGCTTCCGATAAAGCATTACTCATGTCTATTAGCAAAACTTTTCTGTTTGATACATTTTCAAATATTTCTTCGATTGTAATCTTGCCCATCAAAGGTTTTAAATCACTGGGTTTCAATCTTCTAAATACTCTTCTCATCGCCCTTTCAGCAGCACTATACCAATCCTTTCTTTCAATATTTGAAATCGATAACTTAACGCTCTCCTTCAATTGATTGTAAAGTTCTTCAACAGATTTTTCATCATCGTATAGATTGCTAATTTTATTACTCCAACCCTCTATGAATTCATCAAAAGCTTCCTCTATGTTCGTATTTTTACCAAAGTTATTTGTCTTGTCTCTGAAATAACTAAGAATGGATTCTTCATCTAATATTAAATCGTTTATGCTTAAGATTTCCACATTTTCAGATTCTTTAAAATATGGGACATAATCTGTACCGCTCCAATCTAATATTAGCACATTAAAACCAGAATTAAGATAAGCAGGTATTAGTACATGTCTTGTAAACCAAGATTTTCCACTACCGGTTGTGCCGTACACACCTACATGATAGGGTATGAATCTTTTAAGAGCTGGTATCTTCCAGCTTTCATGACCTTCCAAATAAGCATTAAGCCAAATTAACTCGCTTTCTATATTTTTTGTTATTAAGTTGAATGGATTGTCAGCATCTTCACATAAATACACAGGAGACCTTGGCTGTATTACCTTTTTATTTGGTTCAAGACCATTCGTTGTTATCAAACCAATAGGCTGTATTAAAAAAGAATATACTTCTCTTGAGCCTGATGGTTCACCACCGTATTTCATATAGGCAACGTCCGGTTTATATGAAGTATGGCTTAAAAATTCATTCTTACCTAAACCTTCTCTTAATACGCCTAAGATTTGTTGATCTTCTCTATCTCCATTTTTAATAATTACAATCTCTTCTGATGATATTTCAAATTCTTTTTCTTTCATTAGTATAACTCTTGCCTTTGTTTCTGTTGAACCATCAGCAATTCTTCCTATTAACTTCAAATTTTCTCACGTATATAATTTGTATTTTGATATATTAAAGGATAAATTTTTTCATATATTTTGAATTTTATACTATCATACCTTATTATTTAAATATTTAGGAAAATTTATTAAATAAAATAAATTATTTCTTTATTTTAATTTTGCTTTGCAGTCTTTAGAATACTTAAATCCACGCCTGTTCTATCTTTTGTCGCAGCAGCACCAATTATTGTTACCAAATATCCTCCCAATAAAAGAAAAGAATATCCCCAGAATATAGAATAAGAAGATAATATAGGAGCTAATAATAAGCCAACTGTTGAGCCAATATTAGCTATATTCCAAATTAAGCCTATTGCAGAGCCCCTTACATTCGTTGCGAATAATTCTGAAAGGTAAGCAAGCATAACACCACCACAAAGCCCTACTAAGCCAGTTATTATTCCTGCAGCTATAGAAACACTAATGAATGAATTTATGTATAAAAATGAGATCATAGGTATGCTCAAAATTGACCCAAGGACGCTATAGATGATGAAGCTCCATTTCCTCTTAAGTCTATCGCTTATAGCACCGCCTATAATTGTCATTATGCCACCTATAATACCAGCAAATACTAAACCGGAAAAGATAAATATCCTATCATATTTCAATTGAGTTAAATATGTTGGAAGATAACCTAAAATTGAATATGCAACCCAATAAATTCCACTCATTAAAAGAATAGCTACAAGTACCTCACTCATGTAATTTTTGAATAAGCCTGATATAGGAATATTCAAAATCAACTTGTCCTTTTTAACTTCATCGAAAAGCCTAGATTCTCCAACAGCTAATCTTAATATAATGCCTGCAACACTAACTATTAAACTTATATAAAAGGCATAGCGCCAGCCAACAGTTGCAAAATTCTTCCCAAAGTAGCTAGCCATGGCTAGAAATGTAATTGCTGCAAGAGCATATCCCCAATAATACCCAGATTGCAAAATTCCACTAACAAGTCCTCTTCTTTTACTATCACTACCTTCTATTGCAATCAAATGAGAACCAGATACTTCCCCACCGACAAATATACCTACAAGTACTCTTAATACAATAAAAAGTATAGATGCGAATATTCCTATTTCAGCATAAGTTGGTAAAGCGCCTGTTAGAGCTGAAAATACACCTAAACCAAGGAGAGTTATAAACATTGTTATCCTTCTACCAATTTTATCAGCTATGTGTCCAAATATTATTCCTCCAACAGGTCTAAATAATAATGATAGAGCATACGAAGAGAAGACGTAAAGTAAAGAAAGTACTGGATTTGTAGGAGGAAAAAAAGCGCTTGCTATAATTCCTGTAATGAAAAGAATCAAAGTCAAATCATATACATCAACCATCCAACCAAGTGTTCCACCAATAGTTGCTCTCCAATTCATACAATTAAAAATTATTATTTATATTTAAATATTTACACTGCAAATGCATGAAATGAGTAAATTATTTAAACAGTAAAATATAACTTCTACACCATTTATCAGTAATGAATTCAAAAATCAGAACTTCAGAATTAACATCAACATTAGAAGAATCAAAAATTTTAAACTTTTCAAGAAAAATTGAAAAAATGATTAACAAAGGAATCAAAATATACAGGTTTGATATAGGTGATCCTGATTTCAAAACTCCTGATAAGATCATAGAAACTGCATACCAATACATGAAAAAAGGCTACACTCACTACGGCCCACCTGCTGGCATTAAAGAACTAAGAGAAGAGATAGCAAGCTTATACAATGAGAAGATTGATAATGTAATCATAACCCCCGGATCAAAGCAAGCTATTTATTATGCCCTATGCTCAATATTAGAACCAAATGATGAAGTTATTATAATCTTACCAGGATGGTTAGAATATTTAGGACAGATTCATTTATGTAGAGCTAAACCATGTTTTGTCTCTTCAGATGAAGAATTTAATCCTAACATAGATTTACTACGAAGAAGAATTAATGAGAAAACAAAGGCTATTATTATTAATTCTCCTAACAATCCAACCGGTATAGTTTATGATAGAAAAATACTTAAAGAGATTGCAGATATAGCTTTGGAAAACAATGTTTACGTAATAAGCGATGAAATATATAGTAATCTAGTTTATGAAAAAGAATTCGTTTCGATCAAAGAATTCATGAAGTTAGAAGATGGACTAATAATAACTAATGGCTTTAGCAAAACCTTTGCAATGACAGGGTGGAGGTTAGGTTATGCATTAGCTGATGATAAGATAATAAATCAAATGAAAAAAGTTCAAATTCACACAGTCGTAACACCTTCAACTTTTGCTCAATATGCAGCAATAACAGCCTTAAGAGAATGTAAGAAAGATGTACAAGAGATGGTAAATGAATACAATAGAAGAAGAAAAGTAATTATTGATGCGTTGAATGAAATCAGCTTTGAATTTGTAGAACCAAATGGTGCTTTTTATTTCTTTCTAGACACAAAAAAATACCTAAAAAATACTGTGAATGTGCCCGAATATGTTTTGAAAAACGCAAAAGCGAGTGTAATTGATGGAGAAAATTTTGGAAGTGAATATAAAAGTTTCATTAGAATTGCGTATACAACATCTACTCAAGACGTAAAAGAAGGCATTCAAAATATTGTTAAACTTTTAAAAATTTCTTAAATAATAATTTGTAATATTAATGCAAATTATTTAATGTAATATTAGCAATTATATTGCTAATGGAAGAACAAATCCTTGGTGGTATGGAGAAACGGATATGAAATATGAAGAATGTAAAAGTTCACCTATAAATTGGATTCCATAGTAACACTTATTTCATTTAAACTTCTTCTGATCTAAAGAATATTCTTTAAATATAATACATCAAGATGCACTAAAAAATTTATTTGAAAATTACTTAATAACAGGTGGCTTTCCTCTGCCAATCATTGAATTCTACTTAAAAGGTAAGGTTTCATACGAAACAAGAAAGACCTACATTGATTGGATTAAAAATGATATAGTAAAATTAGGTAAAAGTGAAAGTTACATGAAGGAAATTTTAGCTTATATTATAAATTCTAGATGCACACCTGTAAGCTGGCACAGTATTTCTAAAGAAACATCAATAGCGTCTCCTAATACAGTTGAATCTTATGTAGAAAATATGAAAGATTTGTTCATTCTACTTATTCTTAATTTAATTGAACCTGATTCTAAAATAGCATACAGAAAGAATAAGAAAGTTCACATAACTGATCCCTTTTTATACAATTCTATAGCAGAATATGTTAGAGCGAGACCTTTTGAATCTTCAATATTAGAATCGGTTGTTGCAGCTCATTTAGCTAGAAAGTATGAAACATTCTACTGGAGAAATAAAACGGAAGTTGATATTGTAATAAGACTTGATAAAATACAAGTCGGAGTAGAGGTTAAGACTTGGGCTGGTAGTTGGAGAAAACCAAAGCATATAAAAAGTATTATTTTATTGAACAAAGAAACGATACCAACTTTCCTAGCAAGTTTGGATATTTGAATAGTTTAATGCTACAAAGATACGGTTAGTATTTTATTATCATTAATATTTCGAACATTCAAACTAGTTGTTGGCAATAATAAAATTAGTTAAAATATATAGTTTAAATTCTATTAATATATATTTCTAGATCAATATATAATTAATGGGTAATTCAGATAAGTTAGAATTAAAACACATTTACAAAGAATTTACTGATATTATTAAAATTCAAAACAACGAAGAAAAAGAGACATTATTGTCTTTTTTCTTCAAAAAACTGAATGATATTGAAATTCCTGAATATTTTAATTGGGAATTTGAAATATTCGAAGGTATTCATGCAAAAGAAAATGGAGCAAGAATTGCACTTTATTGGATTGATTTAAACAATTGGAATGAAAAGAAATATACATTCAGCGATTTAGTGAATGAAACAAACAAGCTCGTTAATTTTCTTAGAGGTAATGGTTTATCAAAAGGAGATAATTTTTATTTTATATTGCCTTTGTTACCCGAATTATTCATTGTTAATCTTGCTGTAATAAAGGCTGGCCTAATTGGTATACCTACTGCTACAACACTTACATTGAACGATTTAACTTACAGATTTAGTACTTATCCGCCTAATGGAATCATAACAGATGAACAAACATCAAATTTAATCGATGATGTATTGAATAAAACAAACATAAACCCAAAGATAAAGATAGTTGTAGGTGAGAAAAAAGGGTGGGAAAGCTATGATTCTATTAAAAAAGAATCACCATATGCTGAACCAGCAAAAATAAAAAAAGATGATGCGATATTTGTTTTCTTCACAAGCGGAACAACAGGAATGCCAAAGAGAGTGGTTCATACGGCAATAAGTTATCCTATAGGGCATTTATCAACAGCTTCAATTATAAATGTTCAGCCGGGAGAAATACATAATAATCTTAGTGCCCCGGGATGGGCCAAATTTGCATGGAGCTCTTTCTTTGCACCTTTCAATGTTGGTGCAACAACTTCAGCTTTTTACTATACAGATAAATTAGATCCGAATAAATATTTACATGCAATAGAGGAGCTTAAAGTCTCTACATTCTGCGCTCCACCCACTGCATGGAGGGCATTTCTTAAGGGAAACATGAAAGAATTTAACTTTGATAATCTTCATGATGCAGTCTCAGCAGGAGAACCTCTCGGAATAGGTGTTTATAAAAAAGTTTTAGAGGAAACAAAATTAGAAGTAAGGGATTTTTATGGACAAACAGAAACGACAGCAATGATAGGGAATCCTCCTTGGTTTAAAGGTAAAATAAAGCCTGGTTCAATGGGAATACCTTTGCTCATGTATAACATGGTTTTATTAGATGATAATGGAGTTGAAATAAAGAAACCTGGTGAAATAGGCCATATAGCTGTTAAATTGGTCCCGTGGAGGGCTATTGGTTTATTCAAAGGTTATATGGAAAATGAAAGAAATAATGAAGTTTTTAAGGGTAATTATTACTTAACGGGAGATAAAGCTTACTTCGATGAGCAAGGATATTGGTGGTTTGTAGGAAGAGCTGATGATGTAATAAAAACAAGTGATTTCAGGGTAGGCCCAACTGAGGTGGAAAGTATTTTGATCCAGCATCCTACTATAGCTGAAATCGCAGCTGTTGCAAGTCCTCATCCAGAGAAATATCAAATCGTGAAAGTTTTTATAGTTTTAAAACCAGGATATAAACCTTCAAGTGAATTGGCATTAGATATTTTCAAATTTGCAAAGAGAACACTACCTTATTACAAAGTACCGAGGATAATTGAATTCGTAGATGACTTTCCTAAGACAATAAGCGGTAAAATATTACGAAGAGAGCTTAGAAAAATTGAAGAGGATAAAAAAGCGAAAGGAATTAAAGAAACCTATGAATACTATTATGAAGAATTTCCAGAACTTAAAAAAATTAACTAATATCTGCTTAAATTCTTACAAGCAAAAATGATCTAATATCACGTTACACTCGTTATTATTAATATAATTTATCTATAACCAAAAGAAATGTAGCGACTATTGCTTGGTACATTAAAGGTTATGATCTGACTTCCTCTCCGCCATAAATGGCGAGAGCCCCTCTCATCGATTCGGAGCTACATCTCTCATTTGGTAGCAAGTCGAGAGGCTCAGAAAACCCCATTTGTAAAAAGATTCTGAATCGATTCGTTATATACTGCGATAATGAATTATCTTTCTAATCAATTATAATTTAATTACTAAGTTAGTCAACTATTGTAATTTGCTATTTATTAAGAATGATCAGAGACTGGAATTAATAAGACATCTATGATAACTAAAAATTTAAAAAATTAATCTTTTGTTAATAGGATTATGGATGAAAAAGTTGATTAGTTATATCTAATTTCATCTTAAACATACTTTTTTAAATTTATCAATTTTGTAATTACTTAATTAAATATGCATTTTTCCAACGTATTTATATTTTTAAAAGGATAACAAATTATGGAGGAAAAAGAAAGAGCTTATGTAGAAAAAGCAAAAGAGCTCCCTGCAGGCTATATGGCCTATTGTGTTTACTTTCCCAGTGGTTTTGACCAAGATTTTGAAAAAAATCTTATAAATACTTTAGCAAAATGGGGAGAAAACTACGGCTCAAATTTATTCGTAGCTACTTGGGATATAGGGGATCCTTCTTATATACAAATATCAAAGGATATCAACCTCGATAAATTACCATGTTTAGTTCTTACAGATGAGAATAAACCAAATGTTAATTCCTTTTTGATAAAAATCAGTGATATTAGGATCATAAACAATATAGATCTTCTCAAGCAAATTTTGCCTAATCTCTTACAGCTAATTTTTATTAAAGATAATAATGAAGCTATTAAGAAATATCTTAGAGAAAAGAATAAAGCAATGATCAACGAAATTGTTAAAAATGTTATGAAACATTTAAATATAAAATTCAAATTAAGCCTTTCATTAGGTCTTTTCTCAATTAATGTTGAGAGTAGTTGAATAATCACCAACTAAGATTAGAGGAGCCCAATTGTGAATTTCAGGGAATTTGTTCTTTGTATTTAATAATGCTAATCTTAAAGCTTCTGCTTTATTAAGACCAGCAAGCAGATTAGAGTAAAATTCTTTCATTGATAAATATGCTGCATAGTCATTCAATTTCCATAAACTCGCTACTACGCTTTTAGCCCCTGCATATAGGAATGAACTAAGTAAACCAAGAACATCTCCTCCTTCAGAATAACTTAGTTTTGCTGTTTCACAAGCGCTTAATGAGACGATTTCAGCACTCAATCTTGTTTTTAAAACATCTCTTGCGGTGATACTTTGACCATTGGGAAGAAGAATGTAAGATGCTAAACCATAATCATGGAATGAATAAAAAGCATGACATGAAAAGGATATTATTCTGCTATCATTTAGCTTCGCTAACAATCCTTCTCTACTGTAGTTTTTAACTTCACCTTTTAACAATTCAGCTATTTCTTTAGCTTCCTGAACTGCAAATTTCAAATCATTGTTCGGCGAACCACCAATTATCAAAACATTCCCCTTTGACTTTCTCTGTTTACAATATGTAAAAGAAGTTAAATTAGGCATATAAGAAACCGTTTTACTTAGGATTAGCTCACTTCCATCCAAATAGAGAGCATGAAAAGGTATATAATAAAGATACAAATCAGGCGAAATACAAATATGCTTAGCTTTGCTAATTCTATCTTCAACAGGTTTTAGCAAAACATCGCTCGCTTCTTCAATTAGCTTATCATCTATTTTCAATTCTCTGAATTTGTTACAAAGAGCTTCTATATCTTTCTTTTTCTTTTCAATTATTGAAACAGAAATTTCGTTTTTATCGATTATAAAAATCAAAAGTTCCTGGTCTAGAATTAGATAATCTATTATAGTAGTGTCATGTTCTATAAGTTCAGTTATTTTAGCAATTTCAACTGGTTTGCCTAATCTTAAATTTATATATTCAGAGTAAGCAGGGTTCTTCTCTATCTGTAACCATAATCCTTCAAGCTTCTTGTATATATCTTTTGCTACAGGATTTCGAGAAATGTATGCTGCGTTGTATTCATCAATTAAATTATTTTCAAGATTAAAAATTTCATCATTAGATGGTTTAGGAAGCCTTGATAATGAAATCGCATCAATTAAAGACCTAGATTTGGACTCCTCAGCTTTCCTAATCGCTGAAACATTGTCAAATTTTGTTAATATGCTAGCCATAACTCTTTTAACTTTTGTATACACATTGCTGAACATAACTCTTTCTTCAAAAAAAAGTTCATGACGGATTTCATCAAGCAATTTTTCAGCTCGTATTAGCCAATGCAAGGCTTCGCTGAATTTACCCTGCTCCTTTTTTATAGCAGCTAATCCAACATAACAAAAAGCGAGAGTAAATTTAGAAATTTCTTTTTCATTTATCAAATTTATCATTATATATTCTGCTTCTTCATATTTCTTGGATTTTAAGAGCTTTTGGGCTATTTTGTTTTGCACTAATACTTTCATTTCTTTCATGCCAATAGAATCATATATCGAGATAGCCTGATTGAATATCTTAATAGAATCTTCAATATTTTCTTCTACGTCAGCCAGTTCTTGTAAAACATCTGCTTCACTGTTCTTTATCCCAAATTTTTCATATATTGCTAAAGCCTTTCGAAGGTATTCTTTTGTATTAGACTTATCCAATAAAGCTAATATCCTAAGAACCTCTGCTTTTTCTAAATCTGAGCTTGTTTTTTCTTGTATTTCATTCAATATAGATATAGCTTCATCAAAATCACCCATCTTCGTCAACATTTCAGCATATCTCATGAAAGCTTTATTTCTTATATTGCCTTCAGATCTTAAGGCAAGATTAAATGCTTTATAATATTCTTCTCTTGCTTTATCCATATCTTGAACGAAATAAAAATAAATATCACCTAAAGCAATACATAATTCAATTTGAGCTATAGCATCTTTAGTTTTCTCAATTTCTTCTTGTAAAATGTCAATGGATTTGAAAAACTCGCCTTTTCTAGCCCAAAGCATAGCCAAATCTATTTTGTCATAAAAAGCCTGAGCTTCATTTATTTTGGGCATTTTTAATATTTCGTTAAGAACTCGCAAAGCTTCTTCATTATTTCCAATACTGCTATAAATATAGTAAAGACTTTTCATGGCAAGCGCTCTGTACTTATTAATCAATCTTAATTGTTCCTTAGATGTTTCGATTGCATCATAATATCTTCCCAATCCCATAAGAGCTGTTATCTTCATAGAATATATTAAAAAGTTATCTAAAGAATCTTGAGGAACTTCGATTTCTTCGATTAAATGTAAAGCTTCTTGAAAATGACCTTGATTCAATAATTCTTGAATTTTTTGAAACTTTGAAGATTTCATTTTATGAATTGTAATGATTTTTTTATTATTTAAGGCAATTAAATAGAATAAACAAACCTTGTAATTGGCTAGTATGTTCATAAAGTAACTTTAGGATTAAGCTCAAGAATCTAAACTTACATGTTCATACAATATATAATTCTTAGTTATTTAGTTCTTTCGAGAACTTCTACCATTAACCCCCAGCCATAAATTGCGAAGGTTTCTCCCATCGATTCGAAGCAACATATCTCATATGTAAAGTAGCTGAGAGGACCAGAAAACCCCTACCATTCGATGAGTGTTCTGCATATTGATTCATTGAATACTGTATTGCATAGAGTGAGCAATCTTAATAGCAATGCTTGTTCTGATTGCTTTATTGCT
>JAFMCU010000017.1 GCA_017857595.1 Thermoprotei archaeon | reverse complement strand
TAGAAAATAAGTTCGAAGCATTCGGATGGTTTGTGCTATCATGTAATGGTTCATCTGCTTATGAGATCTCTAAGTGTCTTAATATATGCAGCATGTTAACACATAAACCTAAAGTTATTATATGCGAAACTAAAGATTCGCTAAAGGAAGAGGTGATGTAAATTTATAGAGACTGGCATATCTGGAATAAGAAGTATAAGAGAGAGTTTAGGATTAATACTTGTTGAAATAGGAGAAAAGAATAAAAGAATTGTTGTTGTTGATCCTGACGTTTCTAAATCAACAAAGAGTCTCATTTTTAAATCTATCTTTCCAGAACGCTTCATTAGTGTAGGAATTAGTGAACAGGATCTTATAGGAGTCTCTGCCGGATTAGCTATTGCAGGTAAAATACCCATTGTTTGTGCATATTCAATGTTTTTAGCTCGTGGATGGGAACAAATTAGGAATACAATTTGTAAGGATAATCTGAATGTAAAATTTGTTGTTACACATTCGGGTTTGTCAGATTTCCTAGATGGATATTCTCACCAAAGCCTAGAAGATATAGCTATATTCCGAGTTTTGCCTAATATGAAGGTTATGGTACCTGCAGATTCTGTGGCATTAAAATCTCTACTTAATCAATCCATTTCTTTTGAAGGGCCTTGCTATATTAGGATAGGGAGAGATAATGAAATTCCTGTTTATGAAAAAGATGAAGAATTCTTGATCGGAAAAGCTAAAATAATCTCTGATGGAAGGGACGGCTTTATAGTTGCCTGTGGAACAATGCTAGGTATATCCATTGAGGTAGCAAATATACTTAGGAATAAAGGATTAAGTTTTGGAGTTGTCGATTTTCATACAATAAAACCTTTGGATAAAGATACACTTATGGCAATTTCTAAAAAAACTAAATTAATATTTACAATAGAAGAGCATAATGTTTTAGGCGGTCTAGGTAGTGCTATAGCTGAATTCTTATCAGAAAATAATCCAATCAAGATTATAAGAATGGGCATTTTGGATAGATTTGGGACCTGTGCAAGAAGCTACTTTGAGCTGTTACAATATTTCAATTTGATGCCTGAACAAATTGCAAATAGAATAGAGGTGATGTTTAATTCCCAATAGGTTAGTGGATAAATCAACTAAAGATAAGACAATAATCGATGTGAAAGGTATAAAGATTGGTTTAAAACCTGTAGTTATAGCAGGCCCTTGTTCAGTTGAAAGTGAAGAACAAATTTTACATACAGCAAAGTTTGTGAAAAGTTGTGGGGCTCATATGTTAAGGGGTGGCGCATTTAAACCTAGAACATCACCTTATTCGTTTCAGGGTTTAGGAATAAAAGGATTAGAGTTCCTGAAAAAGGCTTCAGAAGAGACTGGATTACCCGTCGTTTCCGAAATTCTTGACATAAGGGATATTCAAATAATGTTGAGGTATGTTGATGTATTTCAAGTAGGAGCAAGAAATATGCAAAATTTTCCTTTACTAAAAGAATTGGGTAAAATAGATAAGCCTGTTTTGCTGAAAAGAGGTTTTGGTTGTACAATAGATGAACTTTTGAACGCTGCTGAATATATACTAAATGAAGGAAATCCTAATGTTATATTATGTGAAAGGGGAATAAGAACTTTCGAAAATTCAACAAGATTTACTTTAGATATCAACGCTATCCCTGTTTTAAAAGAAATAACACACTTGCCTATAATCGTTGATCCAAGTCATGCAGCAGGTAAACGTTCAATTGTTCCTCCGTTAGCAAAGGCTGGATTGGCTGCAGGGGCTGATGGAATCATAATAGAAGTCCATCCAAATCCAGATAACGCTCTTTCTGATGGTCCTCAAAGTCTAACATTCGAACAATTTGAAGAATTAATGAGGGACTTAAGAAAATGGAATTTAATATAAATTACACAAAGCATATTAATTCTAAAATAATCGTTGAAAGAGATTGCCGCAAATTATTAAAGAGCTTACTAAAGGAAAGTAATTATTATAAAATATCCGTACTTGTTGATAAAAACGTTAAAGATATATGGCTAAACAGTGCTGATGATTTCTTTGAAATCAATAAAGATTATCAGTTAATTGAAGTTAAAGAAGGAGAAGCTGCTAAAAGTTTAGAATGTTATTCAAAAATTATTAAAGAATTATTAGATTTCGGACTTGAAAGAGACTCATTGCTTATAGCAATAGGCGGTGGAGCTTTATGTGATTTAGCTGGCTTTGTTGCATCTACTTTTATGAGAGGTATAGATTTATTTCTTATTCCTACTACTCTAATTGCTCAAGCTGATGCAGCCATAGGTGGTAAAAATGGTATAAACTTTGTTTCAAAAAATATTATAGGAACATTTTATTTACCAAAATTAGTTTTAATCGATCCTATTTTTTTAGAAACTTTATCAGATATTGAATTCATAAACGGATTAGGTGAAGTATTAAAATATTTAGTTATAGAAGGAAAAGAACTTCCAATATTATTCAAAGAAAATTTAGATAGAATTAAAACACGGAATAATGATGTTCTATTGAAAGTTCTTCAATTATCTGTAAAAACTAAGGCTAATTTAGTAGAAGAGGATTTAGAAGAGAAAAATAAAAGAATGATCTTAAATTTCGGTCATACAATAGGTCATGCTATTGAAGCTGTAAGCAATTACAATGTAAAGCATGGTATTGCAGTTGCATATGGATTAATTGTAGAATCGTTCATAGCTAATAGAATTTTAAACTTTCCTATAGAAGATGTAAGTTTTATAATGAATCTAATTCACAGGCTTAACTTCGATTTTAACTTTGACTATGAAGTTAATGAGCTTCTAAATTACGTAATGCTTGACAAAAAGAGGAGAAAAGGTAACTTGCTTATGGCTTTGCCAAGAAAAATGGGGGAATTTGTAATTGAAGAAATTGATGAAGATGTGATTAAAGTTGCTATAGATGAAGCTAAGAGGGTGGTATTAAATGCTTAAGCTAGCCTTGATAGGAATGCCTGTTAAGCATTCTATTGGGAAAAATGTATATGATGATTTATTTAAAATATTGAAAATAACAGCTTCGTATGAATTATACGAAATAGAAGAACCCAATCTAAATAAATATATTGAATACTTTATTGAATACAATTTTAAAGGATTTAATGTAACAATTCCGTATAAAACTATAATAGTAAATTATTTAAACAGGTTAGAAAAGGAAGCAGCATTCATACGTTCTGTTAATAATGTTGTGATTGAAGATAAAATGTTGATAGGTTTCAATACAGATTTAACAGGTATAAAGAAGACTTTAGAATTATTTTCTTTAAACTCATTTGAATATTCTTGTATAATTGGTGCAGGCGGTGTTGCAAAGGCTGCTATTTATGCTTTGAAAGATATTAGTTCAAAATTATTTGTCATTGTAAGGAATAAAGAAAGAAAAATTGAAATATTGGAAATATTTGCTGACATAAAAAACAAGATTGAATTCTTAGAAATAGAGAATTCTAAAATCCCTTCCATTATAAATCGATGCGATATTATAATTAATTGCACACCTGTAGGAATGTTTCCTAATATTAATTCCTCTCCAATCCCACTTAACTACTTATCAAAGGAAAACATAGTAATGGATTTAGTTTATAATCCTATTGAAACCAAATTTATAAAACATGCTAAAAAGCTAGGTTGCGTAACAATAGATGGACTTTGGGTATTTGTATTTCAATTGATTGAGAACATGAAAATTTGGTTTGATATTGATTTAGACGCTTATTTTGTAAGAAATCTCTCTCTGAAGTATTTAAAATGATCTCAAAAGCGAAGACATTCGGAGCCGTTTCAGTTTTGAATGGTATATTTTTAGGTATAGGTGCTTCTATGGCAATTGATTTAAAAGTAGAAGTAGAGTGTAAAATAATCGAAGAGCCTATTGTCTTATTTGATATAAAACTAATAAATGATACAGAAAAAGTTGACTCCAAGTTAATTTTTGCATGCTTTGATGTTATAAAAGAAAAATTTAACTATAAAAAAGGATTTAAATTAAAAATATATTCAGAAATACCTCCTTCTCGAGGTCTAAAAAGTAGTAGTGCTGTAGGAAATGCTTTAATAAAGTCGATGTTAAGTGCATTAGAAATAAAAGCAACCCGTTTAGAAATTGCAAAACTATGCGTTGATGCATGTAAAAAAGCAAAAATAACTATAACTGGAGCTTTTGATGATGCATGTGCTACTATTATGGGCGGATTATATTTAGTTAATAATACATCGCAAGAAATTATAACGAAATATGAAATAGGAGAGTATAATGTCGTTATTGGTTATAGCAATTCAACGATTAAAAAGGAAAGTATTAACTTAATGAAATTTCAAAATGTAAATAACTTAGCTATTCAAGCTTATAAGCTAATCCTAAAAGGTGATTGGGCATCTGCCATGAACATAAATTCTTCATTGGTTGCAGTTGCGCTAAATTTAGATTTAAAGCCTGTAAAGCTTGCATTGGAGAATGGTGCACTTGCGTCTACAATAAGCGGTACAGGACCTGCTGTAGTTGCGGTTACAAAAGAAGCTGATGCCGTCTCTAATTTTTGGAAAGAATTGGGTTTAAAGACAATTATTTCTAGTACAAGAGGTTTTGTAAATGATAATTAAAATAATTCCTCCTAAAAAGGTAGAAGGCGAAATAAATCCACCATCATCTAAGAGCTATACCCATAGAGCAATTTTTGCATCACTTTTATCATATGGTAAATCAACTATCAACAATATTCTTATTTGTTCAGATACTGAAGCAACGTTAAATGCGTTCAATCAGTTTGGAGGGCATATTCAAGACAGTAATGTTTTTGTAGGAATAGGAGAACCAAGGAAAACTGAAAAAATTATAAATTGTAACAACTCTGGAACAACCTTAAGATTAGCTTGTAGCATATCTTCGCTTGTTAAAGGTATTACAATTTTAACTGGTAGCAAATCATTGTGTAATAGACCTATATGGCCTTTAGAAAGAGCATTGAATGACTTAGGTGTTGAAACAATATCTAAAAATGGCTCTCCTCCTGTAGCAATTAAAGGTGGGAAAATTAAAGGTAAAGAAGTTGAAATAATTGGTAACGTCTCTTCTCAATTTGTATCAGGCCTTTTAATGATAGCTCCTAAAATAGGTCTAAAAATTAAAGTTAAAGGTGATTTAGTTTCAAGTACGTATGTAGATTTAACTATAAAAATATTGGAAAAATTTTCTATAGTAGTTGAAAGGAAGAATAATGAATTTTACGTAAATAAGCAAGAATATAAAGCTACGGAATTAAGCATACCTTCTGATATCTCTTCAGCATCTTTTTTCATCGCTGCAGGATTATTGAAAGGTAAAGTAAAATTAATCAATACTATTAAAGATCCTTACCAAGCTGATAGTCAATTTATTGACATCATTAAAAATATGAATGGAAAAATTTATGAAGGCGATAAATATATACAAGCTGAACAATCCAATCTTGAAGCAATTGATGTTAATTGTAAACTTTGTCCAGACATAGTTCCAATTTTATCTGTATTGGCTGCAAAAGCTAAAGGTGTTTCGCGAATATATGGTATAGAACATTTGAGATTCAAAGAAAGTGATAGAATAAAATCTATAGCATTTAATTTGAGAAAAATGGGCATCGATGTTAAAGAAGGAAAAGATTATTTACAAATAAAAGGTAAAGAAGAATTTCAAGGTTCTAAATTTTTAAGCTTTAATGATCACAGAATTGCAATGGCTTTTTCAATCGCATCGTTAGCAGCAAAGTATGCAAGTGAAGTTATTGGGATAGAATGTATAAAGGATTCGTATCCTTCATTTTTATGTGATTTATCTCGAATAGGCGTTAAATACAATGTTAGGTAAATCATTTCAAACATCATTTTTTGGAGAAAGCCATGGAAGATGTGTAGGTGTATTAATAGAAGGATGTCCGCCAGGAATAAAAGTAGATCTTGAAGAACTAAATAAAGAGTTGGAAAAAAGAAGACCGGGAGGTTCTATTTATGTATCTCCTCGAAGAGAGGAAGACAGAGTTGAAATTTTATCAGGTGTTTTTAATGAATTTACAACCGGTTCACCAATTGTAGTAATCATCTATAACAAAGATGTTATATCATTTTATTATGAAAAAATCAAAAATACACCAAGACCTAGCCATGCTGACTTTGTAGCAAGAATTAAGTATTATGGATACAATGATTATCGAGGTGGTGGAATATTCTCAGGAAGAATAACAGCTCCCATGGTCGTTGCTGGTTACTTTGCTAAAAAGATCCTTAAAAGATTCGATGTAGAAGTCTATTCATATATAAAGAGAATCGGAAAATTTGAGTGTAATCCTTCAATAGAGGAAATTAAAAAAAACACATATAAAAGTCCAATAAGGTTTCCTGATTTATCTAAAGTAGAGGAAATAGAAAACTATTTAAAAGAAATTATGAGAGAAGGAGATACAATTGGAGGAATTGTAGAAACAATAGCTTTAAATTTACCCATTGGATTGGGAGAACCACCTATAGACACTTTAGATGGAGACTTAGCTAAAGCACTTTTTATGATTCCTGCTGTCAAAGGTGTGGAGTTTGGTGCAGGATTTAACTTTTCCGTTATGAAAGGCAGTGAAGCGAATGATCCCTATATAATAAAAGATGGAAAAGTACTGACTTTAACAAACAATTCAGGTGGCATTTTGGGAGGCATTAGTAATGGCATGCCATTAATACATCGTGTAGTTATTAAGCCTGCATCATCTATAAGAAAAAAGCAAAGAACAGTCGATTTAGAAAAGATGAAAGAAACTGAAATAGTGGTAGAAGGCAGACATGATCCATGCATAGCTATAAGAGCAGTACCAGTGGTTGAATCTGTGACTTCTATAATTATTGCAGACCATTTATTGAGGTGGTTATCATGGAAAGAACTGTTGGAAAAATAAGAAAAGAAATTGATCAGATAGATAGCAAAATAATCGAACTCTTAGAAAAAAGAATTGAGCTTTGCAAAGAAATAGCTTTAATAAAAAAACAGTTAGGCATTCCAATCGATGATGTTGGAAGAGAAAAGACAATATTTTCTCGTTCAGGTAAATTTTCTAAGCTGTTTGAACTTATAATTTTTATGTGTAAAGAAGAAGAAATGAAAGTTTTTAAAAAAAACATCATCCAATGATCCCTAAAAATATAGTTATAATAGGTGGAGCGGGTAAAATGGGATCTTTCTTTGCAAATCTGCTTAAAGATTACTACGATGTAGGTATTTTTGATAAGAATTATAAAAAAAGTGTTGAGATATCTAAAAAGCTCAATATTAAAGTTTATACGGAATTGAGAGAATCTATAAATGAGAATAATGTAATAATTTTATCAACCCCAATTTTTGAAACAAAACGTATATTGTATTTAATAGCCTTACAAAAAGAATGTAAGAATAAATTAATATTTGATATTTGTTCATACAAATCACATTTAATCCCAATTTACAAGAAGTTTAATTCATCTAATATGCTTGCAAGTATTCATCCATTATTTGGTTCTGGAATAAAAGATACAAAAGGACAAAGAATACTTGTGATTCCAATTCCTAACCATGAAAAGGATATTATTTATTTGAAAAAAATTTTTGAGCCTTTTGAGTTTGATTTTATTGAATTAGAAGCTAGTTTACATGACGAACTTATTTCAAATTTTGTAGGTTTGACTTATCTAAATACATTGATATTTATGAAAAAGATAAAAACATTTAGAAATTATTTCAAATTTGGAGGCACTTCTTTTAAGCTTATGCTTCTTCTTTCAAATTTAATATTGAATGATTCTGAAGAGCAGATATTATCAATTTGTCAGTATGAAATTTCAAAAAAAGCTCTAAGACAATTTATAAAAGTATGTGATCAGTTCATAAAGTTAGATAAAAAATCAATGTTTAAAGAAATCCATGAATTAAAAAATGAATATGCTGATGAAGAATTATATTTGAAAATATATGAATTATTAAGCAAGTTATTCTAATTCAGTATTTTAGTAAGCATTAAAGCATGGTTTTCTTGTTGAATACTTAATACTAAATATTCTTCTATCTTATGTCCTAAATGTAATAAAAAATGAAAGAAATTGGCTGTCATTACTTTAAATGTTCTTGTGTTTATGAAAAAAGTTGTGCTGTTATCACTATTTAGTTTAAATGGGAGGGATTCTCTGAGACGCTCAACCCACTATCAAATCGATTTGTAGTTGTAAATTGATGAGCAACGTTCTCACCTTTCAATGTAGTCGTGCAGTTAAATCAAACCAAACTTTTTAAACATATATATTGCAGCTCCAACGAGCAAGAATACAAAAAAAGTGGCGCCTACTAAAAACGTTAAATCTGCTGTTGATATGAAACTAATTAATTTATTAGTGATACTAAGTAGAATTACTACCAACATTGTTATATCAATCATAGTTAGATATTTTGAATTACATATTTATTAACTTTATTTTAAACATAATGATTGCATGAAAGCATTTGTGGTAGGAATAGGAGGCGGAGGTGATATAGTTTCAGCTATTCTGGCCTGGCATTACTATAGACTCAAGGGATATGATATCTTATTGGGCTGTGTTACATGGGAGAGATATATTGAAGATCCTGTACCAGGTCCAATTTGCACATCTGCATTTAAGAACGCAAGAACAATAAACAGCATAATTACAGAATTAAGTCCTGATTCATATGCTATAAGGAATGGCATTAAGGTTATTCCAAATTTAGTTAAAGTTTTGAAAATCCTAAATACAAATGGTTATTCTGTATGTATAAAGGAATCACCAAAAGCTATAGCAGATGGCATAGAAGATTTTGCAAATAAAAATAGCATAGATACAATTATAGGCGTTGATGCTGGAGGAGATGTGCTAGCGAAAGAATTTGAACCTAACCTTCAAAGTCCCCTCATAGATTTTATGATGTTAAGTAGTATTGTTGAATTAAAAAATCGAGGTTTTAACACCTTATTAGCTGTTGTAGGTATAGGTTGTGATGGAGAACTTGATCAAAATTACATTTTGAAAAGAATTTCTGAAATAGCTAGCTTGAATGGATTATTAGACATCAAAGGTTATGATATGGATATATCTCCTTTAATGGAAGAAATTTTAAAAGTTAGCAATACTGAAGCTTCTCGGATTCCATTCCAAGCATTTAAAGGTTTATATGGAGAAGTTACTCTTAGAAAAGGAACAAGAAAAGCCTTTGCATCTCCATTATCGGCAATAATGTTTGTTCTTGATCCTATTATTGTTGCAAAAACATCTAAAATTTATGAAATCGTTAAAGATGCTAAGAATTTAGAAGATGCGAATAAAAAATTGAATGAATATGGTATTTATACTGAGTATAATTTTGAAATAGATATTTATAAAAAGTTTGGAATGGATGCAAAAAATATTACTAAAGAACAAATCTTAAAAATAAAAGAAGAAGGAAAAAAATTGATTTCTTTAAGGAGGACTGACTAGATGCACTGGAATAGATGCTAATGCAATGAATGTTGCAAGAATGCTTCCTATTATTATGAAGAACCAGAATAATACAAATACTGCATATTCTCCAGCGGTTATTTTTTTGTTTGGATTAGCAACAATATTTTCTAAAATTACGGTAGCTGGATAAGAAAGTACACCCGTTAATCCTAGCGCTACATACATAAGGAACATAATAAATGGTTCTCTTGTAAGTTGTAGTGCATATCCTGAAGCGCCATAGTAAATTGTTGCCAATCCTGTAAGCATTGAAAAGAATCCAATGAAGTGTAGATATCTAGCCTGTGGTTTACCTGTTTCATAAGTAATAGCAAATGCAAATCCCATAAGCATTAGCCCCAATATTGGGTACATATCATAGAAAAGTATATTGTAAGGACCTGGTAATGGCCAAGCAAATTGTCCCCAAATTCCTGTAATGAAGATGTAAAATCCTAACGCTCCAAGAGGAAATGCTGCATAGCTTAAATCATCGAGAACTCTTGCTTTTTCTCTTCTAAATCTAATGTATGCTCGAAGGAAGGTGTAAACTATTATATATCCTGCAAATGCTAACGCTAACAACTGTGCAGTTAATATATCAACAAACATTTTTGTTCACGAATTAATTATTAATAATCAAATATTTAAATTTTATATAGTATTATCTATACGATAATATAATTATTAATTATAAATAAGTCGAAATTATTTTATAGTATATAAATATATAATATAGCTACTTAATATATATTATAATATGTAAAAAAATATTATTAAATCAGAAACATTTTAATCTTTACTTTAGTGTTCATTTTATTTGATCTATTTTGTATATCATTTATTAAATTTAAAAATATATCCAATTATTTTCTTGTTCATTTTCATCCATTTTTTTATTTATCGTATATAAAGAGATTTATGTAACAATTTGTAAGATATTCTATTCTAGATTCAGGTTTAGACCTTGTCGAAAATTAGGATTATTAAGCTTATTTATTCTTTTATCAGGAACGCCTAAAAGCTTAAAATAGATCGAAAGTCTCGTCCTAAGAACGAAGTGTAAGACGGGGAGAATTGATTCCTTCAGTTAAATACGTAACAAACCATAAGCTTCAAATTTCTTTAAATTTTTAGCTGAAAATAAGAAAATCCTTTTTGTAATTCCTTCAAAATTAACTTTGGTAATTATAAAGTCAATAATTTTATAAAATAATTTTTTTAAATTTAATAATGCCGAACTTATTTGAATTTAGCTAATGGAACAAAAAATAATATTTTTAGACCTTGATGGAACTATAACAGATGAAGCTGGCAGGCTACCATTTGAATCAGTAAAGGGTATACATAAACTAATAGAATTAGGTTTCAAAATTTGCATTGCTTCAGCCAATTCTTATTGCATAATAAGAACGTTAAGAAGATACTTCGCAATAACTGACTATATAATTGCAGAAAATGGTGGAGTTATTGATTATGATGGAAATATTCATCTTTTAACGAATAGAGAAAATATTCTGAAAGCCGTAAATATTATTAAGCTAAATTTCCCTAATTTAAAAGATAGTTGGACAAATTCGATGAGACTAACAGATTATGCATTCATGAGGCCTGAAAAAAAAGTTATTGAAGATTTAAAGAATTTCTTGGATGAAAATAAAAATTTAGGTGTAAAGATTTATGATTCTGGTTATAGTTTACAAGTAATAAATTCCGATGTTGACAAAAGCAATGCTATACTTAAGATCATAAATGAATTAAAAATTTCAATAAAAAATACTTATGCAATAGGTGACAGTGAAACTGATTTAGGTATGTTTAAAGTTGTTAATTTTCCGATCGCTTTAAACAATTCTATAGATGAGTTAAAAAAATTGTCTAAGTTTGTTACTAAAGAAAGTTATTATAGAGGATTTTTAGAAATTATTGAATTGATTGAAAAAGATATATTATGAGGATATAAATAATGAGTAATGCAAAAGCAAGAGTTTCATAAAGTAATTAATGCATTAAAACTTGGTGAAGGTGAAAAAGTAAAGTTGAGAGGTTGGATTGATAACGTTAGACACCAAGGAGGATTAACTTTTATTGATTTACGAGATTCTTCGGGGAAGATACAAGTAACAATAAAAAAGCAAAATTTAACTAATGTGAACTATGAGGAGATTATTAAAAATTTAAGTAGAGAAGCTTCTGTATCAATTGAAGGAATTATCAAAGTAGATCCTAGAGCTCCAGGAGGCAAAGAGGTTACATGCAATAGTATTCAGATAATAGGCAAAAGTGAAGAATATCCTATTAGAAAAGGAGTATCTGTAAGTTATCTTTTGGATCATAGACACCTTTATTTGAGAAGGGAAAAAATGCAGGCTATTTTAAAAATTAGAAATAAGTTACTTGAAGGTGCAAGAAGATGGTTTTTAGAAAATGAATATTTTGAAATACAATGCCCTACTTTCATAACCGCTTCTGTAGAAGGAGGTGCCACTTTATTTAAAGTTGATTACTTTGGTAGAAAAGCTTATTTAACACAAAGTTCCCAATTTTATTTAGAAGCTGCAATATTTGGTTTTGAAAAGGTATTTACAATACAGCCTTCTTTTAGAGCTGAAAAGTCTAGGACAAGAAAGCATTTAACTGAGTTTTGGCACTTGGAAGCTGAAGTTGCTTTCGCTACACATGATGACATAATGGAAATTGAAGAAGATTTACTCTATAATATGGTAAAATATGCTGTAGATGAATGCAAAAAAGAATTCGAATTATTAAAAAGAAGTAATTTTGAAGCTCCAAAAAGACCGTTTATTAGGATGACTTATCTAGAAGCGTTGGAAATAATAAAAGGAAAAGGATTCGATATAAAGTTTGGCGATGATATTGGTGCTGACGAAGAAAAGGTAATTGCTAATCAAATTGATAGACCGGCTTTTATAATGTATTTTCCTAAAGTTACAAGAGCTTTTTATCATCAACCTCATCCTGAAGATAATTCTCTTACATTGAGTTCTGATCTTTATGCTCCAACACAAGGAGAGATAGCGACAGGTGGTCAAAGAATTCATGACTTAAATCTATTACTAAAAAGAATAGAAGAGAATAATTTAAATCCAAAAGATTATGAATGGTATCTTGATTTAAGAAGATACGGTTCAGTACCTCATGCAGGATTTGGTATGGGAATAGAAAGAATTGTGAAATGGGTTACAGGGATAAATCATGTAAGGGACGCAATAGCTTTTCCAAGAACTTCTAATAGAGTATATCCATAATTCTTTATTTAAAAACTTCTATTTTTTAAAATTTATTTCTTAAAATTTTAGTATTACCTTATAAAAAAGATATATTTTCTTAATTTTTCCATCAAACCATTTCTTTTATTACCTATTTTGTGAAAGTTAGTCAATGTCATCAGAATTTATAAAGAATTGGGAACCTAAAGAGGAAGTACCTATAAGCAATAAAATAAAGCAAGTATTCTATCCTTCATCTCCTTTAAAGCCAAGAATTGATTATGTTTGTAAAATGTTAGATGTCCAAAGGATGAAGTTAGAGCAATTATATACAAGGCTCTATGAAAGAGATAGAAGGCTATTTGAATACTTGGTTACTTACTATTTGAGACATGACATGAATAGAGCTAATGTTTATGCCAACGAAATCGCTGGAATAAGAAAGCTAGCTAAAGTTATTTTACAGAGTAAACTTGCATTAGAAGCTATAAGGCTAAGATTAGATACAATCAAGGAAATGGGAGATGTAACGATGGCTGTTGGACCAGCGCTGGGCGTAATAAGGAATGTCAGAGCAAAATTAGCCAATGTGTTGCCTGAAGCGGAGCGCGAATTAGCTGATATAGGAAATGTAATAAGCGATCTATTGACAGAAGCTGGCCATCCACCTGCATCACAATTTGCATTCGAAACACAGAATGAAGAGGCAGAAAAAGTGCTCTACGAAGCTAAGACAATGGCTGAAAAGAAATTAAAAGAATCATTTATTGAAATACCAACAGTATCTGAGAAAAGTAAAGAGACAGAAACGGAAGTAAAATAAAATGTTTGCTGAAGAATTCTATAGTTACATAGGAAATGCTGTATACAGTGAATTTAATGAAACTTTGGGAATTATAATTGGATATACATGCGATGGCTTTGGCGAAATAAAAAGTGTAATCATAAGATCGGCTTCTGAGATTCATGAAGTACCCATAGACAGATTTGAAATAAAACAAAGCACCGTAGTAATGTTATCCAATATTTCATATGAATTTAAAATGCTTGAAAGAAAGTTGCGTAATGTATACATAAGATACTCTAATTTAGCTAAGGTTGACTATGATGAAATAAGCAACGATGTAGCTCAGGATATGAAAAATAAGGTAGAAGAGAGTTATAGGCAAGTCACATCTTCTATTGAAAAATTTAAATCAAACGTTGAAGCAAGATTAAATAACATTTATAATACAATTAAGAGCATTGATTCAGCAATTCTTGAATTAAAGATGACTTATATAAATGGTAATTTATCTCAAGAAAAATATCAAGAAAGTTTGAATAGATTAAAGGATGCTAAAGATAGAATTAAGAATGAAATAAGCTTTTATTCTAAATATATTTCTGCAGTTGATAGCCTTGTAAAAGGAAATATAGTTGAAGTTCTAGTACAGTAGCTTTTTTATGAGCTTTCTAAAAAGAAGCAGTTCTCTAAAGGATAAACTCCAGAATGCTTTTATTAATTTAAAAAACTATTATAATAAAATTAATTTAATAAAATATAAGCTAAATCAGAGAGAGAAAGAATTATTTGAAAAAGTTGTTAAAGCAAAGCAATATAATAAAAATGATATTGCTGCAATTATAGCAAATGAAATTGCAGAAATTAGAAAACTTCAGAAAAATCTAGAAGGTATATCTCTTTCAATAGAACAGTTAATGTTAAGGATAGAAACGATAATGCATATGGAAGAATTTACAGGCGCCGTAGCTGCAACGAAATCTTTAATCCAATCTATAAGAGAGAAAGTATCAAACTTATCGCCAGAACTTGGAATCGCGTTGGATGAATTATCAAATGGGTTGGAAGGATTAAACTTAACATATCCTGAAGAAAACATTGTTAATACAAGTCTAAGTGATGATGCTGAATCAATTTTAAAAGAAGCAGCTAAAGAAGCATCCAAAGCAGAAGCAATCGAATTACCTGAAATACCACTTTATCAAGATAAAAGACCAGTTAGAGTTATGGAAGCTGAAGGTTATGGCAGAGTACAAGATATTCCTGTAGCACAAAAAGTTAGCATGCCTGTTAAAGATGAAACGTTTTCCAAAGAAGAAAAAGTTCTTAGGTATATAATAGAAAACAAAGGTAGGATTGACTTAAATAAGTGCTCATTAGACTTAGGTATTAGCACATTTGAAATACAATCGATATTGACAAGTCTTAGTAAACAAGGTAAAATTGAGATTCTGAGAAAGTGATCAAATATGTCCCAGAATGCTGTTGCATTGTATTTACAGAACGAGGCATCGAAAGCTATAAATGAAGCGGTTAAATTAGAGTCTCAAGGCTTATACTCAAAGGCTTTAGAAAGATATAAGGACGCTGTACAATATTTGTATAGACTTGTTGAACTGGATCCTCAATATAAGCTGAATGCTGTTTACATAGATAGAATAGGTAAGTGTCAAGCAAAAATTAGAGATCTACAAAATATTCTAGAAAATAAGAATTATCCAAGTAATAATGAGGATGTTATTAACACATTAATAATAACGAAACCCCCATTGGTTAAATGGGAAGATGTAGTAGGTCTTTCAGAAGTAAAGAATGCAATAATACAATCTATAATATATCCTTCAAAAAGACCTGATCTTTTTCCGTTAGGATGGCCTCGAAATATACTCTTTTATGGTCCTCCAGGATGCGGAAAAACACTGCTATGTGCAGCAATAGCTAATGAAATAGACGGGATTATGTTTAACATAGATGCATCTTCACTTTTTTCGAAATGGTTGGGTGAATCTGAAAAAAATGTTGCAAACCTATTCAATAAAGCTAGAAAGTTTGAGAATGAAGGAAGAAGTGTAATTATGTTTATTGATGAAGCAGATTCTATATTTGGTGTACAAAACTATGAAGTTGGAGGAGAAGTAAGGTTAAGGAATCAGTTTTTGTATGAAATGGATGGATTGTTAGAAAAGAATAGGAATAGAAAAATATTCATAGTAGCTGCAACGAATAAACCTTGGAAGTTAGATATAGGGTTTATAAGGCGTTTCCAGTTAAGACTTTTCGTACCAAATCCGGATAAAAAGGCTAGGGCTGATTTATTTAGAATGTATTCAAAACCTTTGAATCCCGCAGCTGATGTAGATTTTGAAAAGCTCGCAGAACTTACAGAATATTATAGTGCAAGTGATATAAAAGATGTTTGTGTTCAAGTACAGAATAATTTGGCAAGAGAAGTCTTTGAATATAGAGGGGGTGAAGGAAGACTAAGAAGTCCTAATATGAATGATTTTATTGAAGTTATTAGTAAAAGAAAACCTTCAATTTCTTTAGAGTTGATCAAGCTTTACCAGAGTTGGGATGAACAATATAAAGCAGTTTAATATTTTTTGTACTCTTAGATACTTTATTAGTAAAAATATTTTAGTTTTATTAGAGTAAAATAACATCAAATATTTAACATTAGAAAAGATTTCTCTAAAAAAAACTAAAATAAAAATTTATGTTTTAGGTTCGAAGTATGAGATATCAGTAAGGCTTCCAATTCTTTCTTTCATCTCTTTGAAAACTGGATGTACTTTCATTCCAATTTTTAATTCTTCTATTTTTACATTCTTTAGTTCATGCAACAAACCACCTAAGGTATTTGGAAACTTAATATATGCGATAATCTTTTCTTTACCAAATTCTTCTCCTTTACTGGATATTTTTGCAATAGTAAAGCTCTCAACAACACCTTCCATATCTATATAGACTAAATTTTTTACTTCATTTCCACAAAGTATGCAATATCCTCTAACAGGTAAGAATCTTACATTGCATTTATCGCAATAAGCCGCTGTTAATTTTCCTTCATTCTTTATTTTTAAGAAAAATTGTTCTCCTAGGTTTCCTGTTGTATAGGAATATTCTTCTGCTTCCATGTTTATTTTATACGTCCTTAGATTAACTTCCTTAGTTTCTTTTTCGAAGCTCATTTTAACTCTTCAACGGGTTGGAAATATAAAATATCATTTATATCTCCAACTCTTTCCTCTTCTTCTTTCCAGACAGCCTTTACTTTTTTACCAAATATTTTTCTATTCATTACAAATTTTGGATATACATTTATTCTATGGAAAATTCCTGCGCCGTTTGTATCTTCAAGCTGAATTACACCAACAACTTGTTCTTTTTCAGCTTTTCTAGCATCAACAGTTATATAGCTTACAACTGCAGTAGTTACTATTCCTTCATCCTTCACATAAACCCATTCATTTGTAGGTCTAAAACAAATATCGCAATAAACTCTAGGAGGAACAAGTATTCTATTACAGTTGTTGCATTTTCTACCGATCAATCTTCCCTTTTTTAGTTCATTTAAAAATCTACTAATTGCTTGACCTGCTGATAATGAATATTTTGCTTCTGGTTTATAGGTTATTTCTAATACTTTTCCTTCATCTTCCTTTTTAACAGGTGTGCTTTGATATATTTTTTGCATCTTATCCACCTCTTGTTATAATTACTGTACTAACCTGCATAAGATCTCCCCAAGCTTGTGCTAAACCATAACCATTCTTTATCCTAACTTGCCTTTTATCAGCCTGATATGTTAATTGCCAATATAGTTCGCAGACTTTCATCATACCAGCAGCAGCTATTGGATTACCAACTCCTAACAATCCTCCACTAGGACATATTGGTAAATCTCCATCCCTTTGTGTAATGCCTTCTCTTACCATTTCAGGAGCTTTCCCTTTATCTGCAAGCTTTAATCCTTCCATATGATGCAGTTCTTTATAATTAAATGGATCATACACTTCTGCAAAATCTAGTTGTTTTCTTGGATTATCAATATTTGCCATTTTATACGCCATATTTCCTGCATATTCCAAATACAATGGATATGCTAATTCTCTAGATGTCCAATGAGTTGAATCAAGATTCCATCCAACTCCTTCTATCCATACAGGTGAATCTGTATACCTTCTAGCTACTTTCTCACTAGCTAGAACAATTGCGGCTGCACCATCTGTTACAGGACTTATATCAAGTCTTTGAACAGGATAAACAAGTACCTCACTATTTAAGACATCTTCTACAGTATATTTGCCTGCTGCAGATGCTGAAGGGTGATCCAGAGCGTTCTTTTTATTCTTTACGGAAACCAAAGCTATATCTTCTTTTTTAATGTTATATTTATGCATGTATCTATGCATTTCCATTGCAAATATCCAAATTAGATTTGGGTTAAGTGGTTTTTCTGTTATTGGATCCCAAATATGTAAGAAAACCGCTTGAGGGTGTGGTTTTGCACTACTCATTTTTTCTTCTGCAACTGCTACAACAACATCGAACATTCCAGAAGCAACGTGCCACCAAGCAGATATTGCTGTAAAAACACCTGTTGCACCTCCAACAAATACTCTTTTAACAGGCTTTAAATGGGCAAGCGCACCGTCGGACAAATACTCTCCTTTCATGTGAACTCCATCAAATGCATCTGGTGCTGAACCTATGACATAGGCCTCTACATCTTTAAAATTCATTCCAGCAGATTCCAATGCCATCTTTGTTGCTTGATAGGTTAATTCTTGTGGTGTATCCTTTAATTTTCTTCTGAATATAGTCATTCCAGCACCAATAATAGCTACTCTATTCCTAAAATTTATATTAGTTTTCATATTGAGCCCTCGTTGCTTAATATCGCTGCACAGTAAGTACTAGTAGGAACGCCTCTCCAAGTAAGTATGAATGCTTTCTTTGCATTGCTTAGTTGCATTCTTCCAGCTTCTTTTCTCAATTGCAAACATGCTTCATATACTCTAGAAAGACCTCCAGCATCTAAAGGAACACCTAAAGATAAATATCCCCCACTTACGTTAACAGGAAAATCTCCTTCGTAATCAAAACTACCCATGCTAACCTCTTTTAATGCCTCTCCTTGTTTTGCAAAGTTTGCTCCTTCTAAATGCAGTAACTCTGAATGAGCAAATCTATCATCTATTTCTGCAAAATCTAATTGATTTCTCGGATTACTAATGTTCGATTTCTCATATACTTTCTCTGAAACTTGTTTAATTGGTTTCAAATCGTATAAATCTCTTAGAAGTAAAGATGAAGTCTCACTGCACCAGTAAATGCTTTTTATCCAAATAGGTTTTGAATCAACTTTTTCTGCAAAATCTTTAGAAGCGAGAACAATTACATAGAAAGCATCACTGTTAGGTGCAATATCAGCTGTTGTTAGCGGGTCAAATATTTTAGGAGCATTCTTTAAATCTTTTAAATCTAAGTTAGAAGCAAATTTAGCTCTTGGATTTTTTAATCCATTTCTTTTATTCTTGACTGTTACTAAATGCAAATCTTCTTCATTATAATTAAATTTATTCAAATAGTATCTTGCCTGCAAAGATGCATAATAATAAGGATGTATTTCCAAATATCTCTCATATAAAGGATCCATAGCAAATTCAAGTATTTTTTCATAGGTATCTATGTTGCTAAATTTTGAATGGCTCTCTACAACTACCACATCAAACTGTCCAGTTTTTATAAGCATATAGCCTGAGGCCAGTGCTGCCAAGCTTTCACTGCATACTGTACATATCGGTCTTAATCTTGCGCCTAGCTGATCTACACTAAATTCATTGGAAATACTAATACCAACATTGTAATCTTCTTCACATGCAATAAATGCATCTACGTCTTTCCTTGGGTCTATACCGCAATCGCTGTATGCTCTTACGGCTGCTTCATAAACACCTTCTCTAAAAGAAACTTCTTTGGAAGTCGGAGAAGGTCCATAACTGCCTATTCCTATAATACATACTTCATTCATAATTAGCTAAAAAATAAAAAGTATAAATAAAAAGCTTTGCTAAATTTTACGCTTAATTGCTATTTTTAGGGTCGCTTCTCTTAGCTAACTCTGCTTGAAATTCTAAATATGCTTTTTTAACTTCTTCAATGGATGTTTCATCTTCCAATGTAGTTATATCGCCAATAGGTTTATTTACAGCTACGGCTTGGACAACTCTTCTCATTATTTTAGCGCTTCTTGTTTTGGGCAATTTACTTACAAATAAAACATTTTTCAAAGTAGCAATAGGCCCTACTTTCTCTCTTATCCAATTGTTTAGTTCATTAGCTAATTTTTCATTCGCTGTATATCCCTGTTTTAATGTCACGAATGCAACAGGTACTTCACCCTTGATTTCATCTGGTACTCCTACAACAGCTGCTTCAGCAACTGCAGGATGCTGTATTAATGCAGATTCAAGTTCGTAAGTTCCAAGTCTATGTCCTGCGACCTTTATAACTTCATCAGCTCTTCCTAATATCCAAAAGTATCCATCTCTATCTCTAACTGCATAATCACCAGTCCAAAAATAGTAATGCTTAAATTTAGAGAAGTAAACTTGAATGAATCTATCAGGGTCTCCCCATATGGTTAGAGATAAGCCAGGCCATGGTTTCCTAATAACTAAATAGCCTCTCTGTTCAGGAACTTGTGGATTACCATTTTCATCAACAACTTCTAGATCTGCACCAAATAAGGGCATGCCATTTGTTCCAGGTTTCATTGGAACTGTATAAAGTCCTGGAAAATGACCACTTAATAAACCACCTGTCTCTGTCATCCACCAAGTGCTTCCAAAATGAATCTCATTTCTTCCTACAACATCATACATCCATCTAAATGCTTCAGGATTAATAGGTTCACCAACTGATTGCATCAATCTAACAGATGACATATCATATTTTTTAAAAATTTCCTTAGGGAACTTCATGAACCCCCTTATTGCTGTTGGTGATGTATATAAAATATTTATTCCATATCTTTCGATTATTGCTGACCACCTTGAAGGATCGGGATAAGTTAATGCGCCCTCATACATCATAATCGTTGCACCTTCCATCAGTGGACCAAAAACCGTATAAGAATGACCTGTTACCCAACCAATATCTGCTGTGCACCAGTAAACATCTTCATCTCTGATATCGAAAGCCCATTTCATTGTAGCATGTAATAAAACTAAGTAGCCACCAACACCCTGTACTTGCCCCTTAGGTTTTCCTGTAGTCCCAGAAGTATATAAAATATATAGCGGTTCCTCAGATCTAACTCTTACAGGTTCTACATATACATTAGCGGGAATATCATTCATTAAATCATCAAAATTATAATCTCTACCATTTTTCATAGTTACATTACTTCCTAATCTCTTTAAGACAATTACATCTTTTACATTACTTACCTTATTCAATGCTTCATCAGCAATATTTTTAAGTTGTACAATTTTACCATTTCTCCAAAATCCATCTGCTGTTATTAGCATTTTAGCGTTTGCATCTTCTAATCTTGAGGCAAGAGAATCTGAAGAAAAACCAGCAAAAACCATCGTAAAAATAACCCCTAATCTAGCAAGAGCTAACATGAACATTGGAAGCTCTATAATCATAGGTAAATAAATACCAACCGTATCCCCTTTTTTAAGATTGAATTTCGTTTTAAGCATATACGATATTCTATTTACTTCTTTATACAAGTCATGATAAGTATATTTTTTAATTTCCTTTGGCATTCCTTTAGCATCTACCGGTTCACCTTCCCATATGAATGCAATTTTATTTTTTCTCCAAGTTGAAATGTGTTTGTCTAAACATACATAGCTTGCATTTATTTCAGCTCCTTTAAACCATCTATAAAACGGTGGATTTGAGTCATCAAGAACTTGATCCCATAATTTAAACCATGGCAACTCTTTTGCAACTCTAGCCCAAAATTCTTTAAAATTGTCGACTGTTTTTCTATGTAATTCAATATATGTTTTTACATCAATTAAATTACTTTTATCTTTAGGAAATATTTTTTCTTCAAATGGAAGGGCCCAATTAACAGACATATATTAATGCATAACCTAAAAAATATATAAATATTATTTTCATTAAAAAAAGATTTATATATAATAATGTATTTTTTTAATGACACAGAGCGTACAGACAGTTAAGTTTGCAGATTTATCATCAGTTGCTTCAATATCTTGGGGCGGTGCTTTCTTAGAATGGCTGGATTTTTATACATACGCTGTTTATGCAACAGTAGTTGCATCTGTTTTCTTTCCATCCATGATCCAATTGCTTCTCTATTTGCTTCTTTTGCTGCACTGGCAATAGGTTTCTTGTTTAGACCACTAGGAGCTCTTATATTTGGACATATTGGGGATAGATTTTGAAGAAAAATATCGTTTGTAACTGCGATGAGCATGATGTTAGCAGGTACTTTAGGTATAGGACTTTTACCGGGATATGCTTCGATCGGCATTATTGCTTCAATAAGCGTTTTCCTTTTACGAATAATTCAAGGTTTGGCACTAGGAGGTGGATACGGAAGTGCTATAGTGTACTTAGGAGAATTCGTTCCTGAAAAAAGAAGGGGTCTGATAACTGGACTTTTATTTACAACCCCTGCAGCAGGCTTAGCTGTTGCAGGAAATTTGTTAGCTTACTTACAATCAATTTTTGGCAAAGCAGGTTTAATATCGTTTGCGTGGAGATACGGATTTATTATAGCAGGTGTAATAGTATTTATAATCGCTTTAATAATGTATTTATTTTATAAGGATACTCCTATTTTCTCTTCATTGAGAACTCTTAGAAAGATAACAGGTGCACCAATAAAGGAAGTTTTCGCTAATAAAAGAAATGTATATTTAGTATTGTTAGGATGGATAGGTGTTATTGGAGCGCATGGACCAATTTGGTACACAAATCAGCTATATGATACTTACTTTTTGCAATTTCATGGATGGAGTCCAGGAGATGCAAATTATGTTTTATCATTAGCTACATATGCAGCACTTTGGACTTACTTATTCTTTGGTTGGTTATCTGATAAAATTGTTAGGAGGCCTATTCTTTTAATAGGCATATTTTGTAACGCATTGCTGTTCCCTTTAATTTTCTATCTACTTGGTCCATTCGCTGATGCTAAAAACTTTACAGCTGTATTCTTATTCTTTATCGTTATGACTTATTTCAACAGTTTAGGCTATAGTGGAGCAATGTCAGCTTTTCTTTTAGAACTGTTTCCAGCTAGAATAAGAACTACGGCTGTTGAATTCACGTACAATATGGGTTATGGTATAACAGGCAGATTGACACCACTTATAATTACTGCAATTTATAGTTATATCAAAAATCTTGTCTTAGCAATTACTTTATATTCTACAGTTGTTCCAATAATTATGGGACTATTTTATTTATTAAGAGGTTGGGAAACTTTAGGTACCAGAATATGGGAAGAATTCGACGCTGGTAAATTTATGAAACAACCATTAATTGTTTCATCAAATACACCAATTATAAAATTGGCTAGTGAACTTATAAATAGCGGTAATAGAGTTTCAGTAGTAATTGATAATGATGGAAAATATAAAGGAATTGCAGGAGAAAGAGCTGTTTTAAAGGCTCTCGCTTCTGGTTTATCTCTTAATACAGAGGTTGATAAAATTACAATTAATGCTGAACCGTTACATATTAAATCTCCTGTTGTAGATGCTATCGGTATAATGAATAAATATAACATACGTAGTGTTGCAATAATAGACGATGCAGGTAAACCAGTAGGATTATTAGATGCAAGAGAACTGTTAAATGAGAAAACTGTAATGAACTCTTTAATTAAAAAACCGGTCACTCATCGTATGCCTGCAAGAGAATTAGTTTCAAGAAAACCTATCGTGATACAGGCAGGGAATTCATTGAAAGAAGCTATAAAACTCATGTCTGAAAATAATGTGGGTTTATTACCTGTAGTTAATAAAAATGGCGAATTGATTGGTGTTATATCGGAAAGAGACATCACAGCTGCAATTTCAAATAAAGCAAATCTTGATAGTCCTGTTCAAAATTATATGAAAACAAATCCTATAACTTTAGGATACAATGCTTCTGTAAAGGACGCTATAGATATAATGAATAGCAAAGGAATAAGGCACGTAATTATAACTAACGATCAGAAGCAAATTGTAGGTGTAATTTATATAAGAGATCTTATAAAGCTTGCATAATATAAATTCTTTATAGAACTATTTTTTTGTATTCTTCATTTAGTATTTTTATAAATTCTTCTATTGTTATATTATTTTTTTGATTGTTGTTTCTATCTCTAACAGTAATAGTTTTTGTATTTTGTTCTTTATTGCCAACAATTATTATATAAGGAACTTTATGTTTCCACGCATTTAAAATTTTTTTATCTAGAGTTGCGTTGGTTGTATCTGTGCTAACTCTATAGTTATGCAACTTAGAGGATATATCTTTAGCATACTCTATGTATTTCTCAGAAATTGGCAAAATTCTTATCTGTTCAGGGGCCAACCAAAGTGGTAATTTACCTTCATAGTGCTCTAGTAAAATTCCGATGAATCTCTCTAAAGAACCTAGTATTGCTCTATGTATCATTACAGGCACAGCCTGTTTACCTTTTTCATCTATATAGAACAATTTAAATCTTCTAGGCAAATTAAAATCTAATTGGATTGTTGTTAATTGCCAATATCTGTTCAAAGCATCTTTAACATCTATATCTATTTTAGGACCATAAAATGCTCCTTCTCCTTCCTTTATTTCATACTTTAAGCTAAGCTTATCCAAGCATAACTTTAATGCTTCCGTTGCTTTATCCCATAGTGTTAAGCTACCAATATATTTTTCAGGTCTTGTGGATAAATTTATCTTATAATCTTTCATATCAAAAATTTCGTAAATTTTTATAGCTGTTTTTAAAATATTTGTTACTTCTTCTTCTATTTGATCTTCTCTTAGAAAAATATGACCATCATCTTGAGTTATAGATCTTACTCTTACTAAACCCGTGATTTCGCCTGATTGTTCGTTTCTATATACAGTTCCGAATTCTGAAATCCTAATTGGTAAATCTCTATAACTTCTTATTTCGCTTCGATATATTAAACAATGACCAGGACAGTTCATTGGCTTAAGTACATACTTTTTCTCTTTGGTTTTGAAGATAAACATCTTTTCTTTATATTTTGCTAAGTGACCAGAGATTTTCCATAGCTTTATATCAAATGCATGAGGTGTCCATACCTCTTCATAATTGAATTGCTTATTGAATTTTCTCATCAGATTTATCAATTCTTCTCTTATTATGAAACCATTCTTTTTAAAAATAGGCATACCAGAAGCAACTTCTTCTGGCATGATGTATATTCCCAATTCGTTACCCAATTCGATATGGGTTTTATGTTGCATTAAACAAATTATGAATATTCTCTTATTAATTTATCAAGTGTTATTAAATTTCCTTTTCTCTTTTCATCTATAACTCTTATCATTATACCATCTTTAATTATTTCGAATGTTATTTTCGCTCCTTTTGATAAATTTATTTTTCTTCTTATAT
>JAFMCU010000016.1 GCA_017857595.1 Thermoprotei archaeon | reverse complement strand
GCTAGTCCTAAAAGAGCAGTAGCAATGCTTGCAGCTGTATAAATAAAACCCAGTATGAGTGAACCATAATTTAAAAACTTTAGTACATAATATGGAAAAATTATCATAATCATTCCTGCAGATATACTCCTTAAGATACGAAATAGTGTAAGAAGTGTCAAATAGTTATTTTTCATATGGCCAAATATAATAAAAGTTATCTAATTCTATTTTTATTCTTTGTTTAATTAAGTTTTCTTTTAACTTAGTTATTTGTAGAGGTTCTGTAGTTAAAGCTTTTAACCTAAAGTATAAAATCGAATAATTATTATATAATTAATTTGAAAAAAGGAATAAAAATCCTTAATCTTTTTTAATTACTCTTTTGACTGCATCAACTACTTCCTTTGGAACTTCTCTTAAACCATGTGCCTTTTCTGCATGCACTTTTGCTATAGAAAGAACTTCTTCTTCGCTTGTTGCTCCCTTAACTTCAAAACCACAATTCATGCCTGCGTCTTTGCATTTAAAACTGTATGGCATGAAAAATTACTCATTAACAATGCATTTAAATTTGATGTTTACTTAAAAGGAATACAATGTAATACAATTCTAGAACAATTTGTTGTAAATAAATTGAAAGCCTCGTCCTTTAGGACAGGGATGAGATTTAAATAGTTTTTTATAATTTTTTTGGATGAAGAACAATAAAGCAATCAGAGCAAGCATCGCTATGAAAATTGCTACTACTGAAGATAATTCATTATCGCATTATACAACGAATCGATTCAGAATCTTTTTACAAATGGGGGTTCTCTGAGCCTCTCGACTTGCTACCAAATGAGAGATGTAGCTCCGAATCGATTAGAGGAACCTTCGCCTTTCAAGGTGGTGAGTAAGTCAGTGTGCTGTCCCAGAATTATTATTTGATTACAATCTAAACAATAATTGCAATGTTTAATTTCTCAAATAACGGTTTTCCAAATAATAGGAAATAAATAATCCTTTTAGCTTTGTATTATCGTAATACAATTTTGCTTATTTTTGAAGAAAAGTTATACCGTAAGACTTATATTACATGTAATACATGTATTACATATGAGCGAAAATGTTAACAATGAAGAGAATAAGAAAACAAAGACAATAAGAGGTGTGGATCAGGGATTGTACAATAAAATATTGGAAGTTGCTCGAAGTTCAGGTAAAACTGTTGGAGAAATTGTAAATCAATCATTCAAATCTTTCTTAGAGCTATCCAATACTGCAAAGAAAACAATTACTGGAGCAATTGAAAGCGGTAAAACTTTCATTGGAGGTGTAAAGGAAGGGATGGGAAACATCGTTTTGATTAGCGATATAGAAGAATTAACTATTAGTAAGCAAGAATTGAATGAAATTTCTAAGCCCATTGCGATTAGGAACGTTAAGAGATTGAATATATCTGAATTATCTCAAGAAGAGATAGATAAATATATACAAGAGATAACGAACGTCGATGAAATAATTGTTTCAGAGAAAATAAACAAAATTAAATTGTTTCAAAAATGCAAAAAGATTAAAAGGATAAGTGTTATGCAAAGTGAAAAATAAACACTTAACTTATTATAGCAGCAAGATAAGATTAAAAATTTTATTTTACCCTAAGCATTTCTATATACATCATTCTGCCAAAGCCTAAAGATGATCTGTTTTTTATTTTAATTATATCAAAATAATTTGAAAATAATCTTTCAATTTCAATCTTCTCAACACCTATAGGTCCTATAGGTCTAATTCTAAACTTGGGAAAACTCCATTGTAAATAATAAGAACCGACTTTAGTTAAACTTAGTAATGAATTAACATATTTTTGTCTGCTATCATCTTTATCAGGCAAACTATGAAAGCAACCCATATCCGTAACTAAATCAAACTTTCCTAAGTTTAATTTAGAAATCTGATCAAAATTCGTGATATCTGCATTATAAAATTGGCAAGATAGCTTAATTTTTTTGTACCTATCTTTAGCTAGTTTTATTGCATTAATAGAAATATCTATACCTACACTTTTTATTCCTAATTTTAATATATTGACGACAGCACTGCCAGTTCCGCAACCAATATCAAGATAAGATTTTATACTATTCTTATTCTTTTCAAGAAAATCTTTTAACTCTATTGGTAACTCATCAGAACTCCAAGGAGTTATCCTTAGAAAATAAGCCAATTCCCAGAAATTCTTATTTACCATTTCATAATAAGATTCTAAATCAAGGATATGTTATTAATTTATTACTTTTTATAAAGCAAAATATACCATTTGAATCTTGTATCATTTTCCAATGTTTAATTATATCGTCTTATGTTGCTATTTCAGTATGATGAGATATTTGTATTTTGTATATTTTATGAGCTAAAATAACGTAACGAATATTATTATATGCATATATATTTATATGTATCAAGTTAGGTTGAAGGTCACTTAAAAAAAAGTAAAATTTATATATATATAGGTTTTTTTTATATTATGCACGTAAATGAATTTAAAAAGATAATATTTTCTACAGGTTCTCCTTCAACATCGAGCGGCCCTTCACCTGTTAGATCTCAACTAAGAAGACCACTCTTGACAACAAGAGGCATAGCAATATCTGCGATATTAGGTGCCATGGCTCTAGTAACAGAGGCATTAGGGCTTAGCTTACCTGGTTATTTACCAGGCGTTAATTTTAATTTAGTCGGAACATATTTATCAATTGCCACAATGGCAGCTGGACCTATTGGAGGTATTATAGTTACTATTTTGGATTCGTTTACATCTAGTGTAGGATTCTATGGTTTACCATTCTATTGGCCACATGTTTTTGTACTCGCATATTTCTGGCCTAAAATATACAATATTAAGAATAAAAGTGTTAGATTTGTAGGTTATTGGGCTGTGACAGCTGTAGCATTATTTATTCAATATTGGGGATGGTTCTGGTTATATGTGGTTGTATTCAAATATGCATCAACCATTTGGCCACTAGTTTATTATAACTTTTTAGGCGGTGCATACTGGGTGTTTCTACTAATATATGCATTAATTCCATCAATAATACTTTCATTATTTCCATCATTCGTTAAACCAGATTGGAAGTTCCCAAGATTAGGCTGGATCACATTAGCAGTAGTGATTCTATTTATGGCATTAGCATTTACAAAATCATAAATATGGCTTTAGAATTATTTCAAGAAGTTGGAGCAATTATAATGATAGTAATAGTGTTTGTATTAGGTTACGTATTTACAAAAAAATGGAAATTTAGTTCAACCGAAACTGAAGATTCAGAAAGTAGTAAATAAATATTTTTTGATGAGTTCTGATTTATTTAATAATCATATATTTGATGATCGGCAAATAATTATAAAATTTATTAATTTATCATGGAAATACGAAAATTCCAGTAAATATGCCATAAGGAACATAAATTTAGAAATTCGTAAAGGCGATGTAATATTAATCACTGGTCCAAGCGGCTCGGGTAAAACTACTATATGCAGATGCATAAATGGACTTATCCCACATTTTTATAGAGGAGAACAAGATGGAGACGTCTATGTTAATGAATTAAATACAAAAGATTATGATATCCCGGTTTTATCGACTACTGTAGGTTTTCTGTTTGATACTCCATCAAATCAATTATTTTGTTCTACAGTTGAAGAAGAAATTGCATTTGGACTAGAAAATTTATGCTTACCCCCAATTGAAATTAGAAAGAAAGTTAAAGAAGGATTAAAATTTTCAAGATTAATTGGTAATGAAACAAAAAGTCCTCATAGCTTATCAGGTGGTCAACAACAATCTTTAGCGTTAGCTTCAATATTAGTTATGCAACCAGATATACTTGTTCTTGATGAACCTACAGCTAACCTAGATCCTATAGGTACAAAACTTGTTTTTGATAGAATTATTGAATTATCCAGAAATAAGGAAAAAACATTAATAATAGTAGAACATAAAGTTGATGAAATACTTCCAATAGCTAATCGAATGATTGTAATGAATGAAGGAAATATAATATTAAATGGGGATCCTAAAAACGTGATAAAAGAATTAATTAATAGAAATGACGTGCAAATACAATTGCCAGATGTTACAGAGTTAGCATTTGAATTAATTAAAAGAGGTTATAATATAGATAAAATACCTATAACTTTAAATGAAGGTGTTGAATTAATACAGAATTTGATTAAAAACAAGGAAATAGTTATATCTGTAAATGATGGAGGAGTATATTTAAAAAACAAAGAACCGCGTATGTTAAAAGACAACGTTGCTATAAAATGTGAAAATGTAGAATACGTATATCCTGATGGAACTAAAGCAATTTCTAATTTAAATTTAGAAATAAAAGAAGGGGATTTCGTAGCATTTATTGGTCAAAATGGATCAGGTAAATCTACAACTGCAAAACTCCTTAATGGATTATATAAACCTACTAAAGGAAGAATTTTACTTTTCGGAGAAGATATATCAAAAAAAGACACAGCTGATATATCATCAATTGTTGGTTATGTCTTTCAGAATCCAGATGATCAATTCTTTGCCAAGACTGTTAGAGAAGAATTAGAATTTGGTCCAAAAAATCTAAAACTTCCATCCGATGAAATAAAAAGAAGAGTAGAAACAGTAGCAAAGGAATTAGAAATCTATGATTACTTAGAAAGTTCACCTTTTGCCCTTAGCCAAGGTCTTAGACAACGTGTTGCATTTGCTTCAATAATGACTTTGGAACCAAAAATATTAATAGTAGATGAACCTACAACAGGTCAAGATTATCTTAGAGCTAAAACAGTTATGGATATTTGTAAAAGCTACAATGATAAGGGCAAAACTGTGATAGTTATAAGTCATAATATGAATTTAGTAGCCGAATATTGTAATTACGCGTTTGTTTTTAAAGACGGAAACATACTCCTAAAGGGACCTGTTCGAGAAATTTTTTCACAAGAAGAAAAATTAACTCAAGCATCTCTTGAACCGCCCATGATTACTAAATTATTTAATATTTTATCAAAAGAATTTAATTTACCTAATAATATAATAAGTGTTGAAGAAGCTATTTCAGTATTAGGCGTAGCAAGCGTAAGTAAACCACAATGAGTCTATTAGATCTATTTAAATACAAGAAGAAAGAATCTGTAATACATAATCTGGATCCTAGAATACGTTTTTTATGGTTTTTTGCTGTTACATTGCCTGCTGTTGCGTGGACCGATCCTATATGGTTAACTTTACTATTTTTAGGAGTGTTAGCAACTGGTCTATTATCAAAGCAAAGCTTGAAATCAATACTTACACCATTGGTTTATCTTTCTCCTGCATTCGCATTTTTATTAATTTTTAACCTATTCTTCTATGGACCTTCAGGAATTTCGCCTACTGTTGGGACACAACAATATTTTATTGGTTATATAATTCCAAAGATAGGTAACTTTGGTCCTTATGGCAGATTAAGCGTAGAAAGTTTAGTTTATGCAATAGGAGCAATGGAAAGATTAATGATAATAGCCTTAGCAGGAAGATTGTTATTGACTTTCATTTCGCCTAGTGAGATAACTCAAGTAATGAGTAAATTAAAAGTGCCAGTTGAAATAACAACGGCTATTAGCGTAGCGTTTGGTTTTTTACCGGTTGCTGCCAATCAAGTTGTATCCATTTTTGAATCTCAAAAAGCACGCGGATGGAAAGTAAATACTAAAAATCCTATTAAGGCTCTAAAATTATACATACCAACTATAGTGCCAACCATTGTTAGAGCATTTACAAGAGCAGAATATTTAGCAGCAGCTATATCTTCTCGTGGATTCGGATATATACCTGGTAAAAGAACTTCCATGTATGAAATGAAAATGAGAAAAAATGATTATATTGCTTTAGTTGTATTGTTAGTCTTTTTAGTCTTTAGCGAATTGGTTGGTTCGTTTGTATTTAATATAGCCAATTATAATTTTACTTCATGCATGATTAGAAATCTCTTACATTCTCCTTGTTAAATTACTATTAAAGAAATAATAAAGAAAAAATTATTTCAATATTATTATAATATAAGAATGAAATCAACAAAATATTTTTATTTAGGAACTGCATTGTTGTTCCTTTCAACAATTTTATTTTATATTATCTTTTCTTCCATAGACAGAAATATATTTTATACTCCTACTGGTGAAACGTTAGATTTAAACATAACTATTTTAGATTCTATCCCAGTTGCTTGCTTTTTTGTAGGTGTAATCTTCTTAATTATTGGTCAATTAAAGCAATGGAAAGAAAATAATTAAATATTAAAAGTAATGTTTATATATAAATATATGATTGATTGTTATAATAATGCCAACTAGAGTAGCTATAGATGTAGGAGGTACTTTTACTGATCTATGCGCTCTTAATGAAGATACGGGTGAATTTGTATTTGTGAAAGATCTAACAACGCCAAGTAATTTTGCTATCGGTGTACTAGGTGTGTTAAAAAAGAGCGGAATAAAAGGTGAAGAAATTGATCGGTTTATTGGAACTGGATCAACGATGGTTATAAACTCTTTAACTGAAAGAAAGGGAGCTAAAGTTCTTTTAGTAACAACAAAAGGTTTTAGAGATGTTTTAGAAATTCAGCGTTCAAATAGAACAGATCTATACAATTTTAGGTATCAAAAACCAATACCCTTCGTTCCCAGAAGATATAGAATTGAAGTTGAAGAAAGAATAGATTATTCAGGGAATATATTAAAACCTCTTAATAAAGAAGATGTTCTTAAGGCTATAGAATTTTGTAAACGCGAGAGATTCGAGTCAGTTGCAATCGCGTTTTTTAATTCTTATGCTAATCCTGCACATGAAATAGAATGTTATAATTTATTTAAAAAAGCCTTACCAAACATGCCAATAACATTGTCACATGAGTTAACAAGAGAGTGGAGAGAATATGAAAGAACTAATACAGCTGTTATGAATGCATTCGTTCAACCTAAAGTACAGCAATATATTGAGACATTAGAAAAAGGTTTACGAGATTTTGGGGTTAAAACTCCATTACATATTATGCAAAGTAATGGCGGAGTTTCGACATTTGAACAAGCCTTACGTGCACCAATTTATCAAGTTGAATCAGGTCCAATAGGCGGTGTAATAGGTAGTGCAACTATTGGTAAAGCTTTAGGATTAAAAAATATTATAACCTTAGATGTTGGCGGAACAACAGCCAAAACATCATTGATTTTTGATGGTAAATTGAGAATAAATACAGATTATAGTATAGGTAAAACTCAATTCTTTCCAGGATATCCTGTAAAAGTTCCTGTTGTAGACATAGTGGAAATTGGTAACGGTGGAGGTAGTATTGCATGGATAGACGAAGTAGGTTCTTTAAGAGTTGGGCCAGTCAGTGCAGGTGCTGATCCAGGTCCTGCATGCTACAATAGAGGAGGAGATAAACCAACATTAACAGACGCTTTCGTAATAACTGGTGTATTGAATCCAGATTATTTTTTAGGGGGTGAAATAAAATTAAATAAAGAATTGGCCTACAGGGCATACTCTAGTTTATCTGAAATCATGGGAAAGAGTGTTGAGGAAGTGGCGTTGGGAGCTATAAGATTGGCAACAGCTAATATGATTAATGCTGTCAAACTAATCTCGGTGAGAAGAGGTTTCGACCCTAGAGATTTTACATTGATCGCTTTCGGAGGTGCAGGTCCAATGTTTGCTACAGCAATAGCTAAAGATCTTCTGATCAAAAAAGTTATAGTACCCAGAGTGCCTGGCGTTTTTTCTGCATGGGGTATGCTAATGACAGACGTTAAGCATGATTATGTTCAAACAAAGGTTATGAGATTAAATCTGGATTCTTTGAAAGAATTATACAATATTATTAATGAAATGAAAGAAATGGCTATGAAACAATTAGAAAGTGAATATATTAATAAAAATGATATGTACTTTGAAGCGTATTTTGATATTAGGTATTTAGGACAAGAGCATACAGTATCTACTGAAGTTCCAATTAAGAATCCTGACCGTAAAGTGCTTAAAATAATTGAAAACAGATTTCATAGGTTGCATTATAAGCAATATACGTTTAAATTAAATGACCCATTAGAAGTAGTAAATGTAAGATTATCTGCCTATGGTAAAGTAAGAAAACCACAAATTTCTACTTTTAAACCAAAAGAAAAAAGTTTTGGAGTAAATTATCGAAAAGTTATATTAGAAGATGGAATGTATAATGCGAAAGTTCTAAGAAGAGATGAAATACAATATGATGAAACAATACTCGGACCCGCAATTATTGAAGAACCTACTGCAACAACAGTAGTGAGAAATAATGAACTTGCTTATATTGATAAATTTGGGAATTTAATAATAGAGGTTAAATAATATGATTGATGACTTTACGCTTGATATAATAGAAAATTCATTAATTGCGGCAGCAGAAGAGTCATTTATATCATTCGGTAGAACAAGTAAAAGTCCTGTCATATATGAGGTTTTAGATTATGCTGCTGGTATAACAGATTATAAGGGCAGACTCGTCGCACAAGCAAATGGTGTACCAGGTTTTCTTGGAACGCTCGATTTAGCTGTTCAAGAATGCATTAAAAAAATAGGCGAAGATAGAATATATCCGAATGATATTTACATTATAAATGTACCATATACTAGCGGGACTCATTTAAATGATGTTACATTAGTTATGCCTATATTTGTAGAAAAGACATTAGTCGGTTTCTCATCTATAAAAGGTCATTGGAGTGAAGTGGGTGGAATGCATTTTGGTAGTTGGACTTCAGATTCTACTGAAATATATCAAGAAGGATTAATATTTCCTGGCATTAAACTTTTTGAAAGAGGTAAACCCAATAAAGCCCTAATAGAATTAATAAAAGCCAATGTAAGAACCCCAGATATGACAATGGGTGATATGGAAGCTCATGCTGCAGCGTTAAGAGTTGCTTCAAGAAGAGTTGTTGAGCTTTGTAAAAAATACGGTGTTAATGCAATTCTTGACTCTATTGAAAGGTTAATGTCTAAGGGTGAAAAATTAATTAGGTTAAAATTAAAAGAACTTCCTCATGGTACTTTTTATGCAGAAGATATGATAGATGACGATGGCATATCGGATAATCCTATCGATGTTAAAGCAAAGATTGAAATTAGCGATGACAAATTCGTAGTAGATTTAACGGAGTCGGGAGACCAAGCTAAAGGGTCTATAAATTCTCCTTTATGTGCTACTATCTCAGCTGCCAGAACCATTTTTAAAGCTATAACAGATCCTCACGGGCCTGCAAATGACGGAAACTTTAGAGTTATGGATGTTAAAGCACGCCCTGGTTCAATATTTAATCCGCTACCTCCTGCACCAACTTCAACTTATTGGGAATCAATGGCATTTGTTACAGACCTAGTATGGAAAGCACTAGCCCCATATATTCCAGACAAATTATCTGCTGGCCATTTCTTAAGTGTCTGTGCAACTATAGTTGGTGGTATAGATGACAGAAACAAATTACCCTTTGCAATAGTCGAACCTCAACCAGGTGGTTGGGGTGGAGCTTTAGGGAAAGATGGAGAAAGTGCATTAGTTTGTTCTGGAGATGGCGAAACATATATTATGTCCAATGAAGTAATTGAAGTTAGATACCCCATAATAGTTGATCAATATACATTAAATATAAATGATGGATGTGGGAAGGGTGAATATCGAGGAGGATTTGGAATTGTAAAAGATTATAGAATAAATAATTCTAACGCAATTTTTACAGCGTCTTTTGGAAGATCTAAATATCCCTGTTGGGGGATGGACAGTGGCTCTAATGGCACCCCAAACTATTTCATAATATATCAAAAAGGAAAAGAACCTTTAAAAGCTAGAAAAGTTGCCGCTTTTCCTTTAAGTAAAGGAGATTTAATAAGAATTGTAACAGGAGGCGGCGGTGGTTACGGAAATCCCTATAAGAGAGACCCTGAAAGAGTATTGTCCGATGTAATTGATGGATATATTAGTAAAGAACAGGCATTGAAAGACTACGGTGTTGTGATCACAAACGATTTAAAAGTTGATTATGAACAAACTAAAAAAATAAGAGAAAAGTTATTGAATGGCATATAGAGTAGCAATAGATATTGGGGGCGCATTTACTGATTTATTTGCTATAGATAATGAGGGAAATACTTTCTGGTCTAAAGTTCTTACTACTCCACATGATTTAATTGAAGGAGTACTCGAAGTTTTTAAAAACAGTAAAATCGATCCACAAAAAACATCTCAAATTCTTCATGGTCAAACATTAGTTATAAACGCCATTATACAAAGAAAAGGCGCTAAAGTAGGATTAATTACAACAAAAGGATTTAAAGATCTGTTAATAATTCAAAGAGCAAATAGAAGAGATATATTTAATTTAAAATACAAAAAACCTGAACCATTGATTCCTAGGTATAGAATTTGGGAAGTTGATGAAAGAACTGACGCAGAAGGAAGAATAATAAGACATGTTAAGAAAGAAGATGTAAAGGCAATATGCGATAATATAATAAGGGAAGGAGTAGATTCAGTCGCAATATGTTTTATAAACAGTTATGTCAATGCATATAATGAGAAAGAGATTAAGAATATTTTACAAGAAGTAATAAATGGAACAAAAATTAAAATAAGCATATCAAGCGAAATAACTAAACAATGGGGTGAATATGAAAGAACAAGTACTGTAGTTTTGAATGCTATAGTTATGCCATTAATGAGCAATTATATTTCAAGATTAAAATATATGATGAATGAGCTTGGATTTTCAGGCTCGTTTTTAATGATGTTATCGAATGGAGGAGTTGCCAAATTAGATTATGTTGAACATGTGCCTATCGCTACAATAGAATCAGGTCCTGTAGCTGGCGTTATAGCTGGTGTTGAATTAGCTAAACTGTTGGACGAAAAGAATGTTATTGTGCTAGATGGTGGAAGTACAACGACCAAGGCAAGCTTAATTGAGAACTTAAAAATAAGAACAACTACAAATTATTCAATAGAAAGAAGTGAATTCTTTCCAGGATATCCTGTAAAAGTTCCTGTTGTAGACATAGTGGAAATTGGTAACGGTGGAGGTAGTATTGCATGGATAGACGAAGTAGGTTCTTTAAGAGTTGGGCCAGTCAGTGCAGGTGCTGATCCAGGTCCTGCATGCTACAATAGAGGAGGAGATAAACCAACATTAACAGACGCATATTTAATTCTTGGTTATTTAAATCCAAATTATTTTTTAGGAGGTAAAATTAAGCTTAATGCCGAACTTTCAAGAAATGTAACAAAATATATCGCTGATTTTTATAATGTATCTATCGAAGAAGCTGCTTTAGCTATAGTTAAGATAGCCAATGATAATGCAGCACAATTATTAAGATTAATTTCAGTCCAAAGGGGTTTTGATCCAAGAGATTTTACTTTAATTGCTCATGGCGGATCCGGACCGATGCTTTCTGCTTTTATTGCAGAGGAACTTGAAATTCCTAAAATTTTAATACCGTTTATCCCTCCAGGAAATTTTTCTGCTTGGGGTTTATTAATGAGTGATTTAAGATATGACTTTAGTAAAACTAATATTAAACGGTTTGATGAAAAAGACATAATAGACACAATAAACAAAGGATATCAGGAATTATTAAGTGAAGCTAAGCAACTATATATGGATGAAACTAACATTGATTTTGATTATTCTATGGATTTGAGGTATTATGGGCAAGAACATACCGTACGAGTAGAAGTTATGAAAGAAAATATCGATGATGATGAACTTTTACAAATAGAAAAAAGGTTTAAAGATCGCCACTTAAAAGAATACGGATTTAATTTAGATTCGCCAATTGAACTTGTAAATTTGAATATGACTTTAATTATAAAAAGTAATAAGCCACAAATAAAACCTGTTATTAAAAATGGGAACTTAGATAAAGCTATAAAAGAACAGCGAAATGTATATTGGGGTAAGGATTTCTATTTGACCAATATATATCAGAGGGAAAGCATACCATCATTAAAAGAGATTGAGGGGCCTGCAATTATAGAAGAGCCTACAACGACCATCCTTATTCGAGAGGAGTACAAAGGTTATGTAGATAAATTTGGTAATTTTGTAATAAAAAGAAAATGAATAGTGAATTAAAGTCCGATCCTTTCACGATAACAATAATTAAGAATGCATTGAAATCAATTTCAGAAGAAATGTTTTCTACAACAGCTAGATCTGCTCAAAGCCCAATAATTTATGACGTACTAGATTTTTCCACTTGCATAACAGATTCACAAGGTAATGTGATATCGCAAGCTACAGGTATACCTTTATTTATAGGGGTATTTGATTATACAGTAAAAGGGATTATTGATCATTACAAAAATGAGAATATTGAACCTGGAGATATAATAATTACAAATGACCCTTATATTTCAGGAACACATCTTAACGATGTAGCTTTAATTGCCCCAATTTTTTATAAGGATACGATAGTTGCTTATGCTGCAAGCAAAGGTCATTGGTTGGATATTGGTGGTATGTCGTTTGGAAGCTGGGGCCCTGGGAGATCTGAGATATTTCAAGAAGGATTGTTCATTCCACCATGCAAATTATATAAAGCAAACAAATTGAATTTAGATGTAGTTAAGATCCTCAAATCTAATTCTAGGCTTCCTAATATCCTAATAGGTGACATGGAAGCTCAAATAGCGGGACTCAGAATTGCTAATACGAGAATATTAAGACTTATAGATAAATATGGGTTAGCTTCATTTTTTACATCAATTGAAAAAATTCTAAATGATGGTAAATATATAGCAAATCGAAGATTAAATGAGATTCCAAATGGTTTATATGAAGCCGTTGACTACTTAGATGAGGAAGATGAAAATGGTCATAAAATTAAAATTCATGCGCAGATTAAAATAACAGAAAATGAGTTTATTGTAGATTTTACAAACAATCCCAATCAATTACCTTTTTCAATGAATACCACTTATCCTGCAACAGTAGCTGCTGTAAGAGTCGTCTATATGTCAATAATTGATCCGCATATAGTATTTAATCAGGGTATTGTATCACCTTTGAAGGTTATTGCTCCTAGAGGTACTATATTTAACGCAATAAAACCAGCACCTGTATCTGTGTATTGGGAATCATTGACTTATGCAGCAGATCTTGTTTGGAAAGCAGTAGCCCCTGTCGTAAAAGAGAAAATTACGGCAGGACATTTCTTGAGTGTTGTAGCAGAGATAATAGCTGGTATAAATAATAAAAATAACGAGCCTTTCGCTTTAGTTGAACCAAATCCAGGTGGTTGGGGGGCAGGAATCGATAAAGATGGAGAAAGTGCATTAGTTAGTTTCGCTGATGGTGAAACATACGCATCTTCTGTAGAAATTTTAGAGAGACGATACCCAATAATGGTTGAGAGATATTGTTTGAATATTGAAGACGGTGTCGGTCATGGAAAATATAGGGGAGGCTTTGGAATCATCAAAGATTATCGAATTTTGAATGATGTTACAGAATTGACAACTGATATAAATAGATCAATAGTTCCACCTTGGGGAATAGAAGGTGGTGAAAATGGTACTGGGAATTATATTGTTATAATAAGAAATGGCAAAGAAATACTAAGAACAAGAAAAATCTCATCTTTTAAGCTTCTAAGAAATGATATTGTAAGTATAAGAACAGGTGGAGGTGGTGGCTGGGGAAATCCTTTTCTGCGCGATCCAAAAATGGTATTAGAAGATGTCAAGAATGGGTTTATAGATATAAAAACGGCGAAAGAAAAATATTTAGTGATCATAAATCCAACAATGATGGAAATTGATTGGAAAGAGACAGATATGTTAAGAAATAAATTTCAGTTATAGAAATGGTAGTATTTCTAAAAAACTTATGTTCGATATGAAGAATACATTATATATTAAACATTTTACAATTTATTATGTATCTTATGTATCTTTTTCAAACAGTTTAGAAGCACTATTAATTGTATGTTATGAAACACGCTTAAAAAAGTTTGTAGAACGAAGAAAGCGAGTTAATTTTAGAATGTTTAGAGTAGTTAATTATTCTAGTTCAACTTGAATTATATTTTCACTATACATATAATTTTCAAAACTTATTTTAATTATATCATTTATCAATTCTTCTTACCTATGTTATACTAAAACAATTTGAATCATAACTTTTATTCATAACTCAAATTTAAATGTAAGAGTTTTAGCGAAGTAGTTTTCAATACAAAAGTAATCTGATTATAATAGATTAAAAGTTTAGTGATTTAGGACACGGATAAAATTTAGTTGAATAAAAGTACTTTAATTTATTTCTGAATTTCCTAGTCAGCTTCATAGTTTCATTCTCTAACTTTGATTTCTTTGAAATCTATTCCATATTTGTAATTGCATATAATATTTCTTTTTACTTCTTCTTCTCACACTTTTCTTAAGTTTCTATAATGTTTAGATATATATTCTAGTTTTCTCAATGATATTATTCTCAACTTTGGTAGATGCTTTAATGTTGCTCATGCATTTGCTACTTTAAATTCGGTATCTAAAGTACTCGGGATATAGTATTTTATTGTATACTCATTTGTGAGATTATCAAGTATTTCAAATTTTATAATTTTGATCTTTTAGAAATAACTTTGAGTTGCAGATATATTATATCTAAATTTTCTGGTTATCGAAAATGTTTTTAATATCACTGTATCTCTTATGATTTTGTTAGTGTTTTGCTTGAAACAGCAGCTAAAAAAAGGTCATGTATGGTGTACATATTTATCCGCAATTATAAAACAATTTTTAATTGAGCAACAATCATTCCCCTCTTAAGTTAAAGGAACAAAAAAGATCAAATTTTTATATTAGAAAAATAATATTATAAAAAAATTTGCTAGTAATGAACATCTTAGATAATATCCTTCGAAACAAACACATCTTTTATAGTCATTATTTTAATTCATTTTTTTACAATGAACTTAAAAAATAATAACATAGATCAAAAAATTTTGAAGATCTTATCAAACAACGTTAACTTAAAGATATTAACTGAAATTCGCAATTCTCCCATGCATACTAGAGAATTAGCTAAAAAATTAAAGATAAAAGAAAATCATGTTTCGTCTCGAATAAGGACTTTTCTCAAATATGGGATAGTTAAAGAAGTTGGATGGCGTAGAGTTGGGAATAAAAATGTTAAATTATATGAACTAGCAGTTGATTCTTGGGAAATAGAATTAATGCCCTTTGGTTTCCAGCTTAAGTTTAAAAAAGGCGAATCACGTCATAACATCCCAATGCTAAACTACAGTTTATCTGATTTTTCTCCTCCAAAGACAAATTTTGATTTTGTTGGTAGAATAAAAGAATTGCGCACGCTCAATTCAAGTAAAAGATTAGTTATTGTTTGGGGCTCTCCTGGAATAGGTAAAACGAGTTTAGTAAGCAAATATCTGTACAACCTTAAAGATTTATATAAAGTTTTTTGGTACAATTTTAGAGAAACAGATACAGTAGAATATTTAATTACAAAAATATCAATTTTCTTATATTTACTAGGTGTAAATTACTTTTTAAATTTAGCAAAAAATAATAATATTGATTTATCCACTAAAATTGACTATATAGTAAAGAAGATAAATGAATTTAACGTTATACTCATTTTTGATGATTTTCATTTATGTCAAGATAAAAGAATTATTGAATTTATAAATGAATTATATTATAAAACCGATTTAAAAATCATAATAATAAGTAGACAAAAACCTACTAATATAATGTCTTTAGAAAACTTAACTGAGATAAGATTAGAAGGTTTTAATATTAATGAAATTGAATTATTTATTAAAAATAGATTGAAAAGTATCAGAATAGATTATAACAAGCTATTAATTTCAATGCGAAAATCAATAAGTTTGTATGAATATCCTTTATTGCTAGAAATTATTTGTGATAATATAAAGAAAAATAAAAATATAGATTTGAAAGTAATTAGCGATGCTAAAGATTACATAAAAAATCTATTGTTTTCATCACTGAATGATGATGAACAGTTTATTTTAAAAAATATCTCGATAATTAGAAAACCATTTACTTACGAACTGGCTTCTTTTTTAATTACTAAAAGAGGTTCATTCAATGTTTATAAAGTTATTGATAATTTAGTGAAGAAAGGATACATTAAAAAAGTGGGCTATAAATTTATTCTTCATGAATTTATAAGGTTAATAGCGTATGAAAACTTAGAAGATAATAAACTAATTCATTCTTTAGCTTCTTCGTTTTACGAAAAATATAGCGAATATGATGATTACATAGAAGCACTATACCATGCTTGTTTAAGCGAAGATGAAAATAAGATCATAAATTTTATAAGAAATTATTTACCTGCAATTATTGACGAAGGATTATCTAATTCATTTAATTCAATAATAGAAAACTTTTTAGATAGAATAAACAATAAGCACGTTTTAGCTTGGCTTTTATTTGCTAAAGCTCAGATTATAGCTAATTCTACATTTGAATTTGATCAATTCGAAAAGTACATTAATGAATCTTTAAGATTATCCCTATCTTTAAATGACAAAGAATTGCAGTTTAGAATATACTTAAGCTTTGCTCAATCATACATCGACGTGGATGAATTAGAAAAAGCTGAACACTATTTAAAAGTATGTACTGATACATTTAAGGTAAATGAATTGGATAAACATCTTGCAGCGAATCTCTATCAGTCAACTGCTGAATTATATTTTCGAAGAGGTTTTTTCAATTTAAGTATAAATTCATATCATAAAGCAATTAAATATCAAGAGAGAGTAGGTAATTTAAGAAATCTTTTATTGGGTAAAATAAGATTAGCTTACGTATATTTTGTTATTGACGAATACGAAAAAAGCTTAGATATTCTTAAAGAAATTAGAAAAGCTGTGTTTAAGTTTAATAATACTACAATAATTCTTGCTTACAATATGATGATGGCACTTGCTTTGCACAAGGCCGGTTTAATTGAAAAAGCAGAAAGATATTATCATAAATGGTATAATTATGCGAGGAAGTTAAATTACAAGATTTATGAATGCGAAGCTCTATATTATAGTTGCATTTTTAAGATAGAAATTAATAAAATTAACGAAGCGATAAATGATATTCTTTTACTACAAGACCGTTATGGAAATTATTTAACGCAATATCAAATGGATTATTTAGAAGGTATTATGGATTTTTATAGTAAAAAATATGAAGAAGCTATTTATCATTTTAGAAGATCAAAGCAATTTGCAAAAAAAGATATTTATTTTTACATTTTATCTTGTCAAATGCTCATTTTAGCAAACTTTCTTTTAAATCCTGAAGAATCAAGAAATAGCATTTATAGATTAATAAATAATTTTTCGAAATTGGGGCTAAGTAGAAAAGTTGAATCTTTAAAATCTTTACTTAAACCAAATCAATCCTTTATTAAGCTTACAGTAATATAAATTAAATTTTTAGCTAAAATACAATTTTTATATCAAAATTTTCCAAATTTATTGGGTAAAATTTATTCTTGAAAATAGTAGGTTTACTTCTTTTTGGTAAACCCAAACTTTAAATATACTGCACTTGTTTTATCTCATGGCAAATAATGATAGAATATCAACTAAAGTAGTATTCTTTATATTATTGCTTTTGCTACTTACAAATATCTTTTTAAGTTATAATTTCCTTAATAAAAATTCTAGCTTAAGTTATAATAATTCTATTCATAATTATTTAAATAGTAAACAGTACGCAAATACCAACTCTGTTTTAACAAAAATACCTACATTGTTACCTAATAATTCGATTATTTATGAGTCCAGATTTATTGGTCCGTTAAATCCTAGCAAGGTATTGAATGTTACCTTTTTATTACCCTATCAGTACTCTGCTGAATTATCCAATTATATTCAGTATTTGTATAATACTCCTGTTAATGAAAGAAATTATTTAACTCCTGCACAATTTAACATTCATTTCGGTATTAATCCGTCTTTTAAAAATATGCTCATAAGTTATCTAAAACAATTCAATATTAATTCTACCTCAAGTGATACTAGTTTTTTAGTTTCAGCAAAGGGTACTGTTAAGAATTTTGAAAAAGCCCTTAATATAAAGCTAAATTTGTACTGGTATAATTCTATTACATTCTTTACTGCAAATTCTTCTATATCTTTACCTCGTTATTTAAGTAGCATAGAGTTAGTTTATGGATTAGAAAACTTAACTGAATTAAAAGCTGTACCATTTATAAAGGTATTGACCAATATAAAATCACTTCAAAATCCTGACCAAACAACAGGGGAACTCTCATTCTATGTGCCTTCTGAGATAATGAAAATTTATAATGTAACTCCTTTAATCAAAGCGGGGTTTAATGGCTCAAAAGAAACAATTGCAATTGTTGATGCTTATGGCAATCCATATATTCAGCAAGAATTAAACTTATTTGATCAACAATTTAATTTACCAAACACTACTTTAAACATATATTGTATAGATGGTCCTTGCAATGGAACTTTAGGCATTATGAATGGATGGGCTGGTGAGATTTCATTAGATGTTGAATGGGCTCATGCTACTGCACCCGGAGCAACTATTGATCTTTATCTTGCAGGTTCTGATAATGATACTGCAATGTATGACGCAGTACAAGCAGCAGTAAATAATCCTTCCGTCTCAGTCATTTCCTTAAGTTGGGGTATTTCTGAAAAATTTATTACAGCATCTGGTTTATATTCATATTCTGGAAACGGTTTGCAATATAATTTTCCATGGCTTGATCAAGTTTTTCAGCAAGCTGCTGCAGAAGGAATTACTGTTTTTGCTAGTTCAGGTGATAATGGAGCATATGAGTTAAATTATGGATATAGTGATCCTTTTGGTGGTGCATCATATCCAGCTACTGATCCGTATGTTACTTCAGTAGGTGGAACGTCTCTATATATGAATACCGTATCTGGCGGATATAATAATTTAACTGTTAATATAAACGCTTCCTATGGATATGAAACTGCTTGGAGCTGGAACAACTATTACGGTTGGGGTACTGGCGGTGGTTACAGTGTATTATTTAATAGACCCTATTGGCAATATGGTACTGGTATATCTAATAACAGTTTAAGGGGGGTTCCAGATGTTGCTTGGGATGCAGACCCTCTTACAGGTGTGGTTATTAATACTGTCATAGCTCAATGTAATGCTATAACATGCACTAATATACAACAGACTTTTGAAGTTATAGGAGGTACAAGTTATGGAGCCCCTAGCTGGGCTGCAATAACAGCTTTATTTGATCAAAAAGCAGGACATAAGTTAGGTTTTATTAATCCAGCTTTATACTCAATACTACGAAATCAAACAGAATATTCTAAAGCTTTTCATGATATAACCCAAGGTAATAACGATCCATATCAAGCAACTCAAGGATGGGATCCTTTGACGGGCTTAGGTTCTCCAAATGTTGGTGAATTAGCAATTTTCATAACAAATACGGGCACCTTAAATGTGCTTGTAAAAACCTATCAATTATTTGCTAATAATGCCCCGCCTTTATCTATAGTAGGTTCAGATATTTTCTCTGACTCTGTATATGATCCAAAGACTGGTTATCTTTATGGATATTATCCTAATAATTATACTCCTCATGGCGTATATTTCTCTTTTGATGTGTATAATCCGATAAACAAATCATATATTGCTTCTTTCCCTACTAATTGTCAACTTTTATATAATCTTACTCTTGTAAATAATACCATTTATTTAACTTGCTACAATGGGTTGTACACATTTAACGTGAATAATTATACAGCAGATACATACTCGTTAAGCGTACCGGCTATTCGTTGGACTATTATTCCATTACAAGTTGAGTATAATAGTCAAAGTAATTATATCTACATACTAAATCCTTTTTCTCTATACGTAGTTGACTTAAAAACTCAATCAATAATTTCAAATATAACTATAGTTAAAAACAGTTATTTAAATGGCTCACTTGTTCATACTCTAACATCCATTTCGTTTAGTAATAACACTATATTTATAAGCGAATATAATGCTCCATCCAATTCTGTCATTATAAATAGTTCAAATACGAATAGTTCTCTAATAATTATGAATCAGACCAATTTCAAGATCTTATCGAACATTACATTATTACATGAAGCATTTATACAAGGAATGTATTTTTATTCGAGAGAAAATAGCTTATATTTTACAGTAGATTCGATTAACAGTACATATGTTGCGTTATATAATAATACTTTAGGTAAAATAACAAAAACAATATCATTAAACAATTGGTTTACAGTTGCTGATTTTGAATCTATATATCTACTATCCTATGACAACGTTAATACAAGAGTAATCACAAATTGTAATTCAAATCAAATCTATGGTTGTAATATGCTTTTTATATTACAAGGTGATGTAACCGCTTTAATAAACTTAACTTCATTTACAGTGTATAAAGTATTACTCACACCATATGACTTTTGGTTAAGCGCTACTAGCTTTACCTTCGATAATAATAATAATTATATATATGCAGGCCCGGTTATTTTTGGCCCTCAAAACAATACTTCTAATTATTGGTATACTTCTACTGTGAAAATAGTTGCAAACCTTTATTCTACAAATGGTACTGTTTTAACTCAAGGAAGTTTATTAGCGAATATAACTGATTCAAATAATCATATTGTTGCATCCAATATTCCATTATCTTATAATTCCACAATCAATTCTTGGATAGGATATTACAAAATTCAGAATAATGAGGCAGCTGGTGAATGGCAAATTTTGGTTAAAGCAACGAGCGGAAACCAATTTGGTTTTGGTTATAACACTATAACAGTTGGTGATAGTATTACTTCGCTCTCTAACTTTTATGGTCCATCTAATGGCTATTTTATTGGCTATAATGATTCTATTGTAGGCAGTTTTATTATTCTTGATCCTTCAAATAGCATAGTAACAAATGGAAGTTTTAATGTTCTTATAAACTTAAATAATCCTCAAGGTCCTTTACAAGCTAACTTAACCCTCAGATTTATGCCATGTAATGATATTACTCCTTTAAGCTGTAGTTGGTACTTTAATTATACAGTTAATTATAACAATAATTCTGAGGGTTGGTGGATAACAACAATTGAAGGTAAAGATGTGAATAATAAACTTGCAAGTGTATATAATTATATTTACATAGGTGCTGATGTAACACCTTTCACTGATAGCCCCAATTATGTGTTGGGCGATACAATCAATATTTATGCCTTTGAGAGCATTGGTTTTCCATCAAATCAAACTTGTTTCCCATCATATGCATTAATCTCTGAAAATTCTAAGCTCATAGCTAATGTATCGTTATCCAATTCAGTAAATATGGGATTAAAAACGTTATGCGAAGGTAATTTTACTTTGAATTCAAATTATCCTACAGGATATTATAACATAACAGTATTTGCAAAGCATGTGGATTATCGTTATGGTTCATTCGTTAGCAATAATAACTACGGATATGGTACTACTTTTGTACATGTAGGCATGAGGAATATTGAAGTAAATGTTACATTAAGTAAGCCCGTAGCATCAATTCTCAATACTTCATCAGAAGAAATATTTGCTAATGTTCATTATAATAATGGAACTATACTTTACATTTCCTCTGTTACTGCATCTATTTATTTAAACTTACCAAATAATACTAGCATTCAAGTAAACAGTATCTTTTTAATATATAATCAACATGATAAAATGTTTATAGGTAATTTAAGCCTCAATGGATTGGTTGGTAACTTTACTGTCTACGTATTGGCTATAGATCCTTTTGGTAATCTTGGTGATAACTATACAAATTTAATTGTAAACGCTTTATCTACAAACAAAACCATATATTCGCCAGGCATCGTAAAATATACTTTAAATTTATTAAACCAATCAATAGAACCAGGAAACGTGCTTCCATATGACGGTATATGTTCAACATCTGTTGCATTCGATAATTTTAAGAATGATTTATATGTGCCAAATTGGTGTACCCAAAATGTTCTTATTGTAAACGAGTCGAATGGCATAATCTTAAAATCTATACCAGCTTATGGACTAGCTGTATCTTTACCACACGTGGGTTATTATTATTCTCAAGCAATCGATGATCCAAAAGATCACTTTATATATATAACACAACCCTATACCTTCTCTGTTCTTATTATAGACGCCAAAAATAATTATGTTGTTGATGATATTTCTTTGATTAGGATAATTAACTATCTTCAATATACTTTTGAGAGCTATTGTATTCCAAATTCTCTAGCTTACGACTCTAATACTAGCTCTATTTATGTGGGTTGTACCCTAGTAGATGTGAATAAAAATTTAATTACCTATGGATTCGGGTCTTTATACGTTATACAAGGCACAACTATAACAGATTTTACATATTTTGAACTTAATTATACTAGCAAACTATTAAATAATCCTACATATAGTATAACTATTGATAATCAGGATAGAGTGCTGTTTTATCTCGATTCTGAATCATGTCCTCATTATATTAATTTGACACAAATTCGAAATGGATATTTTGTTGCAAATAGCAGCGATATTTATCCAAGCTGTCAATCTACTTTTAATATGACTAATAAACAATACGATCAATTAGGTTTTGAGCAAATTATATATACAGATAATGGATTGTATGGATTAGGAATATATCAAAGCACAACATCTGGTGTTGAAGGAAATGAAACTTATGGTATTGCTTTTATTGGAGATTTTAACGCTACTGGAGATTTCAATTACGCGCCTCCTTCTAACTTAACTTTCTTACCAAAAAGTTCATTACCCGATCCTACTGGAATGGCGTATGATAGTAATAATGAAGGAATATATATAGCAGATCAATTGTATTGTTCAGAATTTTATCACTGTTTTGGTAATTTAGACCTTGTAAATTCTACAAACAATACATTTGTTAAAAGTATACATCTTCCTGCTGAAAGGCCTGTATCTCCTACTGTAGACTTAGATAATGGCTATATAATTGTTCCTTGTCCAGGAACAGGCACTTTAGTTTTTGTGAATGAAACAGATAATACGGTGATAGCTAATTATCAATTAATCATCCAAATACGTGGCCTAGCTTACGACCCTAACACAGGTAGTATTTACGGAACTGATTCAGAAGTAGGTCAGATATTCGTATTCGATGCTTTAAACAATTCTCTAGTATATATAGCAAATACAACATATCCTTTTCCAATAGGAATCACTGTTGATTATTACGATGGCTATATTTACGTATCACATCCTTTTAATAGTACGATAACAGTTTACAATGATACTAGCTTTGCATCAGTCGCGAATATTACAACAGGTTTTGAATCAAATCCAAGTAGTTTACTCTATGATCCGAATAACAATTTAGTTTATTATGTTGACAGTTATCATGGAATAGTTGGAATAATCAATCCTAAAACTAATAAAATAATAGGAAACGTATCTACAGGTATAATTTATAATGGCTTATATTTTGAAGATAGCATCACTTTAGATACAAAAAATAATTTGATATATGTTGTAGGTGATTCAAAAAACGTAATTTGCTCACAAAATTCCGTATGTTATAATAAAGGTTTGATATCTGTAATTAATGCTTCAAGCAATACACTAATAACTCAAATTAATCTTGGCATTTCACCAGGACAAATATTATACGATTCTTTAAATAATTTTGTTTATTATGCGTCAACTTACGAAGGAAAAGTATATGTTTTTAATGCATCAAGTTATAAAGTAATTGGACAAATTTATGTAGGAAAGCCTGTTGAAGGTTTGATTTTAGACATTCAAAATGGTTACGTTTATGCTACAGATTTAAATTTTGGAGCGCTTAATGGAGAAGTTTCTGTCATTGATGGACAAATTATAATTGGGAATATAGCTGTTGGCGATTATCCATTTTTAGGATTATTTGATCCTGAAAATAACTATGTATACATATCTAATCTTTATTCTTCATCTATTTCTATAATTTCATCTTCTTCATATCTACATAAGATTACCTTTGATGCTTGTCCTTATTATCCTAACTGTCCTTTCAATTTAAATGAAATATGGTCTGTCAATCTCAATGGAACAGTAGTTTCTTCATTTATTGGTAGTAATATAACTTTTGCTGTTTATAATGGAATTTACGATTATACATATTATATTGGTAATACCCCTATTCCCAACACATATCACTATAAAGTTGTTGTAGATAACAATGATACAGTTATAGACTTGCTATTTTACAGTATTGCCTTTATTGAGAATGGTCTTTCAAATTCAACTGTATGGAGCGTTAATTTCGATAATTTTATATCATGTTCTAGCATAGAAACATCTGACATTTGCTATAATACAACAACTGTCTTCGGAGGACATACGGTTATCAGTATTACTTTTCCGGCAGGAAATTATCCTTTCGTTATTGTTCCACCTAAAGGGTACAAAGCTAATCCAGCTCAAGGTATTGTTAATACAAATAACTTCACTACTTTATCTAACTTAATTAATTTTACAACTATCAATTACTACAACTTAACTTTTAATGAAAAGGGCCTTCCTTATGGAACAACTTGGAGCATCATTTTAAACAATACAAATTATTCCACAAGCAAAACTTCAATGACAATCAACTTACCTTCAGGGAATTATTACTATATAGTTAAAAACATAACAGGTTATTCTGTGTATCCAAACTCTGGGAATATCGACTTAACATCGAATAGAGTAATTAATGTTACGTTTTCAAAATTGGCAAGTTATTATTCATTAACCTTTACAGAACAAGGCTTACCTAGTGGAACATCATGGTCAGTTACAGTTAATGGCACAACCAAATCCTCTTCAACTAGTACGATAACGTTTACTTTAACTCAAGGATATTATACTTATACGATAAATAATGTACCAAGCTACACCTCTAACTTAACGTCTGGTAGTATTAATTTAAATAAAAACATCATGATCAATATTAAATTTACTCCAATAACCTACACGCTAACCTTTACTGAGCAAGGCTTACCTTCAGGAACTACTTGGAGCGTAACTGTAAACGGCACAACCAAATCTTCATCCTCAAATTCCATATCATTCATACTTACTCCAGGTTCTTATTCTTATACTATAGGTACTGTACTAGGCTATTCATCTAACATAACTACAGGCAGCGTTCAATTAACTTCCAATACGATTATAAACATTAAATTTACTCCAATAACCTACACGCTAACCTTTACTGAGCAAGGCCTACCTTCAGGAACTACTTGGAGTGTAACTGTAAACGGAACTAAAGTAGTTTCAAGCAATAACACAATAACATTTAGGCTTCAAGAAGGTTCTTATTCTTATACTATAGGTACCGTGTCAGGTTATAATTCTAATGTAAC